>JBKBPL010000008.1:0-118168 GCA_046293075.1 Hyphomicrobiaceae bacterium
TGCGCGCCCACTGCGCGTCCGTAAGTTCCCGCCGAATCAAGATCGCCCTCCCTCAGTTGCGATCTTGAATCACAATTGCGAGGCAGGGGGAATCCCCAAATGTCAACAGAACCTAGTGTGGGACCCGGGATGAAAGGTGTTTGTCCAGGTCATCCGAAGCCGCACCGCGGGCTCCAGCCCCGCATACATGACATTCAGCGGAGCCCAGAACCGGCCATCCAGGTCGCGCTTCCGACCTCCGTACGGTGCGGCCGTGCATCGCGGCCGCAGATTCAAAGGATTCGCTCAAGACCTTTTGCTCCCGACATTGTCTCCTGCTGGCATATTTATAGAAGAGGCGCGCCGACAGAGCGGCGCGGATGAGACAGGCTCACGCATGAGACGCACTTCGCTGATTGCTGCCCTGCTCCTCCTCCTGCCGCCTGCGGCAGCGGCGGAAGCGCTGCGGCCAGATCAGGCGATGCCCCCCGAGGTTGCGCCGATTGTCGTGGCCGATGCCTCCTGCGCCAGCCTCTGCCGCCAGCGACACAACCAGTGCCGCATCGCGACACGGGGCGCCGCGCGCTGCGACGCGGAACTTCAGCGCTGCCTCAAGAGCTGCATCGCAACGAAGCGCCGCTAGCATCTGGGCCGATGATCCCCCGCTTGCGGGTGCGGCCAGCCGGTGCGACTGTTCCGCCCAGGACGGCAATTGCTTGCGGGGAGGCCAGCATGCCCGCACTGTACTCCACACACGAGGTCACTAACCAGTCGCCCCCCTTCGAGGGCCGCAACCTGTTCGCCGATGACGCGCCGCTGCGCGCCGCGGTCGCCCGCTATGCGCCCGATGCTGCAGACGCGCTCCATAGACTCGGGTCCGCGTTCGGCAGCGTGGAAGCGTTCGAGCGCGGACGCCTTGCCAATGAGCACACGCCGCGTCTCAGGACCTATGACCGTCAAGGCCGGCGCCTCGACGTCGTCGAGTTTCATCCCGCCTATCATGAATGCCTGGCGGCGAGCTTTGCCGCCGGTCTCCATTGCAGTACCTGGGACCACCTTACTACCCCCGCGGCCGCCCCGCGCCCCGGTGCGCAGGCTGCGCGTGCTGCCGGCTTCTACATGGCCGCGCAGATGGAGGCCGGCCACTGCTGCCCCGTGACCATGACGCACGCCGCCGTCGCGACGCTGCGCCTCGCGCCCGAGATTGCCGCCGAATGGCTGCCGCGCATTCTCTCGCGCACGTATGATGCCACCTTCCGCCCGGCACGGGAGAAGGCCTCCGTCACGTTCGGCATGGGCATGACCGAAAAACAGGGTGGCACCGACGTGCGCACCAACACCACCACCGCCGAGCCCATAGCCCCGGGGGCCGGTGGCGGCACGCACCGCCTGATCGGGCACAAGTGGTTCATGTCGGCGCCGATGAGCGACGCCTTCCTCGTGCTGGCGCAGGCGCCCGGCGGGCTTTCTTGCTTCCTCGTGCCGCGCTTCCTTCCCGATGGCACCATCAACGCGCTTCATTTCCAGCGCCTTAAGGACAAGCTCGGCAATCGCTCCAACGCCTCATCGGAGGTGGAATTCCACGGTGCCGAGAGCTGGCTGGTCGGCGAGGAAGGCCGCGGCGTGCCGGCGATCATCGAGATGGTGACTGCGACCCGGCTCGACTGCGCGGTGTCGTCGGCAGGACTGATGCGTCTCGCGCTGGCCAATGCCCTCCACCATGCGCGCCACCGCACGGTCTTTCAGCGCCGGCTCGTCGATCAGCCACTGATGGCGCACGTGCTCGCCGACATGGCCCTCGACGTAGAGGCCGCGACGGCACTTTCCTTCAGACTGGCGGCCGCCGTGGATGGGGCGGCACACGATGAGCGTCAGCGTGCCTGGGTGAGGCTGATGACCCCGGTGACGAAGCTCTGGGCCTGCAAGATTGCGCCGGCCCTCGCCTACGAGGCCATGGAGTGCCTCGGCGGCAATGGCTATGTCGAGGAGGGCCTTCTGGCCCGCATCTACCGCGAGGTTCCGGTCAACGCGATCTGGGAAGGCTCCGGCAATGTCATGGCGCTCGACATGCTGCGCGTCCTTCAGCGCGAGCCGGACGCGGTCGCGCTGGTGCTCGACGAGATCACAGCGGCCACCGCAAACCATGCCGTATTGACGAGCGCCTGCACCCGCCTCAAGGACGCGCTCCGCAATCCGCAGCACATCGAGGCGCGGTCGCGCCAAGTGGCCGAAGCCCTGGCCGTTCTCGCCGCGGCGACCTTGCTCAATGCGCACACTCCGGCAGCCGTCGCCGACGCCTTCATCACGACGCGTGTCGGCGGCCCGGCACGCCAGTTCTATGGGCAGGGGCTGGAGACATCGGACGTGCGCGGCATTCTCGGCCGCGTCTTGCCCTCATGATCCTGTGCGGCTGCACGCTACGCGGCCTTCGATGTCGAGGCAGAGCCAAGACCGCCGATGATGGCCTCGAGCGCCGCAAGCAGGTCGTCGCGCCGGACGCCCGGCACCTGTTGTAGCAAGCGCTCCTCGACCCGCCGTGCCGCAGGCTTGATGGCAAGGAGCACAGATCGCCCTTCCGGTGTGAGGCGGACGACGTAGGCGCGTGCGTCTGAGCGGGACCGGCGCCGGTTCACCAGCCCGCGCTTGACGAGCCGTTTGACGATGTCCGCGAGCGTCGAGCGGTCGATGCCGGTCGCCTCCACGATCTGGGTCTGGCTCGCGCTCTCAAGCACCTCGAGTGCGGCCAGTACCGCGAACTGCCGCGGCGTCAGATCGGCGCCCGATGTCTCGTTCGCAAAGAGCTCGTCCGCGGCCTGGCTGGCACGATGGAGCATGTGGATCGCGGACGTATCCAGCTCGTGAGAAGTCTCATTACGCATGTCGAAGCGCCTTCATCGGACGGGAGTGAGCTCGATTGGCCCATCAGCCCACGGAAACACGGCGGATGCATGGCCTCTGGCTATCTGCAGGCTGCGGCATCGGCGCATAGAGCATTGCTTTGGCACACAATTGTTCAATAGTGCGCGTGCGTCCGTATTGCAGCCGCCAAGTCAACACAATTGGTCTCATCGCTAATAAACCGTGTCCCGAACAAAAAGTTCCCAGGCCCCCGAGCAGCGGCGGCTTGCCTTGAGCGGGGCACGCACCACGTTTAAGAGAGCAACATCCAAGAACCGGCCGGGCTACACATGACACTGGACGACATTCGCGCGGACTTCGCCCTCCTCGATGACTGGGAAGACAGGTACCGCTATGTCATCGAGCTCGGCCGCACGCTGCCCGCGTTCGACGAGGCACAGCGCACGCCCGAGAACAAGGTGCGGGGCTGCGTCAGCCAGGTCTGGCTTGCGACCCGTTGGCCTGCCGGACCCGACGGCGCACCGGTGCTGGACATGCAGGGCGACAGCGATGCGCACATCGTGCGGGGCCTCATCGCGATCCTGCTGGCGCTCTACGCCGGGCGGACGGCGGAGGAAGTGCTGAGCGTCGACGCCCGCGCCATATTCCGCGAACTCGGCCTTTCCGAGCACCTGACCGCGCAGCGCTCGAACGGGCTCAACGCGATGGTCGAGCGCATCCGCGCCGACGCCCAAGCCGCGCTCGCGACGCAGAGCGGTTGACCTCTAGCCGAGCGCCTGATCGAGATCGGCGATCAGATCGGCTGGATCCTCGAGCCCGACGGAAAGCCGCAGGAGATCGGCCGGACAGGGCGTGCCGGCGCCCTCGACGCTGGCGCGGTGCTCCACAAGGCTTTCGACGCCGCCGAGCGATGTCGCGCGCTTCCACAGCGCAACGCGCGCTGCCACCGCGATCGCGGCGGCCTCGCCGCCGGCCACGCGGATCGAGAGCATCCCGCCGAAGCCGCCGCGCATCTGCTTCGCTGCGACGTTGTGCCCCGGCCCGGGCAGTCCAGGATAGAGGACCTCCACCACACGCCGGTCG
This sequence comes from Hyphomicrobiaceae bacterium, assembly GCA_046293075.1. Taxonomy (GTDB): domain Bacteria; phylum Pseudomonadota; class Alphaproteobacteria; order Rhizobiales; family Hyphomicrobiaceae. Next base: position 3,922 of record JBKBPL010000008.1, read on the forward strand.
GCGGCGAAGTGCCGGGCGATCGTCAGCGCCGCCGCCGACTGGTGGGCAACACGCACGTGCAGGGTGCGCAGCCCGCGCAGCAGCAGCGAGGCCTCAAAGGGTGAGAGCACGGCCCCGAGCCCCGAGCGCAGAGCTTTCGCGCGCTCAAAGACGGCATCTTCGCGTGCGAAGAGCAGCGCACCGGCGATGATGTCCGAGTGGCCGTTGAGATACTTGGTCGCCGAGTGCATGACGAGATCGGCACCGAGCGCGAGCGGCTGAGTCAGCACAGGCGTTGCAACCGTCGAGTCAACGCCGAGCAGCGCGCCGGCCTGATGTGCGGCCTCGGCTGCAGCGGCGACGTCGCTGATCCCCCAGAGCGGATTGGCGGGTGTCTCGATCCACACCATGCGTGTTTGGCCCGGCCGGATTGCCGCGCGGATCGCATCGGGATCGGTCGCATCGACGAAGGTCGTCTCAATGCCGAGCGTTGGGGCAACATTCGCGAGCCAGCCCTTGAGCGCCCAGTACATGACCTGCGGGGCAACAACATGCGCCGGCCGCTCAAGGGCCAGGAAGGCCGTCGTCGCCGCCGCCATCCCCGACCCCATAAGCAGGCAGGCGGCCGCACCTTCGAGGGCCTGCAGCACACCTTCAGCCTGGCGCACGTTCGGATTATCGGGGCGCGCGTAGATATAGCCGCGGCGATAGGCGTTGTCGGGATCGCGCTCGAAAGTCGAGGCAATCTGGATCGGCGGCACGATCGCGCCCGTCACGGGATCGACAAGACCGCCCGCCTGCGCGGCAATCGTGCGGGGCTGCCACTTGCGCTTGCTCAAACTGAACTCCTCCGCGATCAGCGCGGCTTGGCGAGGATGCGCAGCGTCTTGAAGGCGCCGGCCTCGGTGAAGCCACGCGCGTCCTTCAAGCCATCGATGACGGCCAGCGTCGCCTTGTAGCCATCCGAACCGGTATAGAAGTGCATCTCCCCACCGGGCTTGATCTTGTCCGCGAGCACGAGCGTCATCTCGAGATCGGTCAGCGCGCCATAGGCATCGTTCTTCTCGGTGCGGAACTCGCAGGCGTGGAAGTTCGTCACGTAGTCGAGATCGGGCAAGAGGCGCGGATCGAGCTGGTAGATGTCACCGAAATAGGCCTTGTAGGTGGCCCCAAGGCGTGGCTTCTCGATGAGCAGCTTGACGTAGGCATCATACTCGCCCGGCGATGCGGTGATGCCCAGAACGGCATTATTGGAGCCGTTCTCCGCGGTCCTGAGGCCCAGAATATGATGGCTGCCTGTGCCGAAGTGGAAGATGGCGGCACCCTTGACGCTCTTTTCCTCCAGGTACTCTGCAAAGTGCACGTCACAGGGGCAGAGGCGCTCGTCGAGCCCCCAGCTCGCATCCCAGAAGTTCAGCATAAAGGCACTCCAGTTCTCAGGCAGGCTTACGGGCGATAACAATCAGCTCGTCGAGGGTGAAGCCGATCGTGTCACCGTCGAATGTCGGCTTGAGGAAAGCGGCAAACGCACCCTTCGCGCCCGTGAGCATGGCGCGCAGTTCCGCGACGGTTGCCTCCGGCACATTCATCGTCCGGCACCAGGTGGCAAAGTCCATGGCCTTCGGCGCGTGCTCGATGTGAACGAGTTCGAGGCCCGCCGCGCTGATCTCGCGCGTCCATTCGGCCGTCGTCAGGGCGCGCCCATGCGAAGGATCGCGGGTCTTTTCAAATGCGTTGTAGGCGTCCGCGGCTGCGGCCAGCTCCGCCAATGGAAAGCCCGGCGTCGTCGCCTCGTCCGGCGAGACATTATCGACCAGCGCGAAGGTGCCGCCGGGCTTCAGCACGCGCCGGCTCTCGCGGAGAAATGCGGGGATGTCCGGGAAGTGATGTGGTGCGATCCGGCAAGTCACGAGGTGGAAGCGCGCGTCGGGAAAGGGCAGCCGCTCGGCATCCGCCGCCGCCGTGGTCATGTTGGCCAAGCCCTTGGCGGCCGCAAGCTTCGCCGCCTCGTCCAGCATCTCGGGGGTCAGATCGCTCGCGATCACCTCGCGAACGTGCGGCGCGAAAGCCGCGGCCGTGTGCCCCGCCCCCGTTGCCACATCGAGCGCCGACCAGTCCGCACCGGGCTTCACCAGCTCGACAAGACGGGCGAGGCTCGCGCCCTTGGCGTGCACGGCCGACGTCGCATAGGCTGCGGCATTTGCGCCGAACTGCTGCTGGACAAGGGTCTTGGACATGAAGCGGGGCTCCTTCCAACGGGCGGGCGGACTATACGCCGGTCACCATGCCCCGCGAAAGGCGCGATTATGGCCTACCCCTAGGCCGCTGGCACCTGGCGCCACGTCGGCTATCTGCGTGGGGGGACCTCGCGGCAATCGGCCCCCGGCGGCCGCGCCATGATCTGCACGGCGTAGAAGCTCGGGGTCGGACCCGGCGCGCGGACCACGCCAACGCCGATCTGCGTCACCTTTGGCGAAACCATGTTCGCGCGATGACTGGGTGAGTTCTTCCACCCCGCCACGACCGTCCCCGCCAGAGCACTCGCCGAGAAGCCCTTCGGGTCCCGGCGCCAGGACAGATTTTCGGCAAGCCAGCAGAAGCGATAGCCCTGCGCCCTGACCCGCGCGTCCATGCTGCGGCCGTCCGCGGCATGCGAGAGCGTACCGGTCCTCGCGAGATAGGCCGCATAGGCGCGTGCGGCGGCTGCGAGCTGCCTGTTCGAAGACAACGTGCCGAGCTTCTGCTCGCGGCGGAAGGCGTTGGTCATCTGAACAATCGCGATCTCCGTCTTGGGAAGATCAGGCAGAGTGGTCATGGGCACAGGCTCGCACGTTGCGCGGACGATTGGACGGCGGGGTGGGGGTCAGAGTGGGGCGAAGCTGTTGGTCGCCTCGTTCAGGACGGAGAGCTGGCCGGTGGAAATGTCGAAATAGGCGCCGTGCAGCGCGAGGCGGCCCCTGCCCTCAAGTGCCTGGACACATGGGAATGTGCGCAGATTGGCGAGGGAGACCTTGATGCCCTCCCGCTCGAAACTGGCGCTGAGCTCGGAGGCCGGCCGGCCCGCGTTCGCGGCGACAAGACGGACACGGGCGCCATCGAGCATCGACATCCAGTTGGCGATGAACTCGGCTTCGGTCTGGCGCGCTGCCTCGTGATCAATGCAGGCGCGGACGCCGCCGCACCCCGAATGACCGATCACCACGATGTGCTTCACCCGCAGATTGAGGGCGGCGAATTCCAGCGCTGCGCTTACGCCGTGATACTTGCCGTCCGTCTCGTAGGGCGGCACGAGGTTGGCGACATTGCGCACAACGAACAGCTCGCCCGGCATGGCACTGGAGACGGCCTCGGGCTCGACGCGGCTGTCGCAACAGCTCACGACCATGACCTCTGGATGCTGGCCCTGATTGGCAAGCCGCTCGTATTCGTTCTGATGGGGGACGAAATGGCGCAGCTTGAAGCGCCGGTAGCGGTCGGCGAGGTGATCGGGGAAGTAGCTCATGCGACGTCCGCAGTGTCGGTTTACGCTAAGGATGTGTCGGGGGCATACCGGCCCGTGGCGGGAAGGAATGGCGGCTGCGGCGGGCAAGCGCAAGCAGGAACTTGTGCCGCTGCAACCGTCCAAGACCGCCCTCCACCCATGGCGGCCGTCGCAGTGGCTCTGCCTCCGCTCGCCAATCACAACCTTCCAGTTTGGTGGCCCCCGACATAGCATGGGCAAGGGCAGAAGACGTCTTCCGAGCAACCGGCAGGCTGCCATGACAATGATCACAGATATCGAGCGCGGCCTCATTGCCCGCTACCTGACCCGCCTGCTCATTCGCCAGGACCTGACCCTGCGCTCGGCCCGCAACCTGCTCGTGTGGCTCAACGAGCGCTCGGATGTGCTGAGCCTGCCGCTGCCGCCGGCCCTCGTCGAAGCCCTTGGCGGCTACATGGCCTACAAGCCCGCCGAGTTCGAGAAGGCCTGGAGCAAGCACAAGGATGCCGTGGTCGTCAGCCTCGACCGTGCCGCCAAGGAGACGCCGCGTCCCGAGCCCATGGCGACTAATGTCGAGCGCCTTATCGAGGCGCTCGGCCTGCCGCACGCCGCCTGGCGCCTCCTCGGCCTTTTTGCCTGCTCGACGCGCTTCGAGCAGGTGCAGTACCTGGCCAACGCCGCGGCCGACTTCTGCGGACCGATGACGCGCGCTGTCTCACTCCTCTGCGACGTGCATCCACGCGCGACCGAGGAACTGCTTGCGCCGGGCGGCGAGCTGGTTGCCGCCGGGCTCCTGCAGGTGCGCGATACGAGCGTGATGCTCGCGGGTTACGATGCCCGCTTCACGATCCCCTCGCGGGTCAATGCCTGCCTCGAGCGGACGTTCGGCTCGTTCGACGAGATGCGCAACGCACTGCTCGGCGACCCGCTGCTCCCTTCCGTGACCATGGAGGACTACGAGCACGTCACCGCAGATCGCGATCTCATTGCGGGCGTGCTGCGCGGTGCCGTCGACAGCGGCGCGAGCGGCGTCAACATCCTGCTCTATGGGCCGCCAGGCTCGGGCAAGACCGAGCTTGCCAAGGTCGCGGCACAGGCAGCCGGCGCCGACCTCTTTGCGACCGGCGAGGGCGCTTCCGGCGACGGTGAGGCCGACCGTGCGGAGCGGCTCGCGGACATCAGCTTCTCGCAGCGCCTGCTCGGGGGCCACAAGCGCACGGCACTCCTCTTTGACGAGATGGAGGATGTGGCCGTCCACCTCATCAAACGTGGCGGCTCGAAGGTCTATTTGAACCGCCTGCTCGAGACCAACCCGGTCCCGATCATCTGGACCTCGAATGAGCTCCAGAACATCGACCCGGCGCTGCTCAGGCGCATGACGCTCGCCATCGAGCTGAAGCGGCCGCCCGCCATTCAGCGCCAGCGCATTCTCGAGCGCCTCGCCGCGCGCATGGAGCTCAACCTCACCGCGAGCGAGGCCGAGGCCCTTGCCCGCCGCCTCGATGCCACGCCGGCGATCTACGAAACCGCGCTGAAGGCGGCCAAGCTCTCCGGTGGCGGCGCCGAGGCCATCGAGCGCGCCGCCCTCGGCATCGTGCGCGCCGTGTCCGGCGTCGTGGCCCGCAAGGCCGGCACCATTCCCGACTTCGATCCGCTGCTCGTGTGCTCGGATCAGGATCTTTCTACTCTTGCCGACCGCCTCGTCGCCGCGCAGGCACGCGCTTTTTCCATCTGCCTCTCCGGCCCGCCCGGCACGGGGAAATCCGCCTTCGCGCGCTACCTCTCCCGCCGCCTCGGCCTCGAGCTGATCCATAAGCGCGCCTCCGACATCCTCGGCCCCTATCTTGGCGAGACCGAGAAGCAGATCGCCGGTGCCTTCGAGGAAGCCCGCGAAGGCAATGCCATGCTCGTCTTCGACGAAGCCGACAGCCTGCTGCTCGACCGCCGCGATGCCACGCGCTCGTGGGAGATCACGCAGGTCAACGAGATGCTGACCTGGATGGAGGACCACCCCCTGCCCGTCTGCTTCACGACGAACTTCATGGAGCGCGTCGACAGCGCCTCGCTCAGGCGCTTCACCTTCCAGATCGTGCTGAACTATCTCGACAAGCCAGGCCTGCGGCGCGCGTGGCAGGTCTTCTTCGGCTCGGACCGCATCCCCGCGGACGCGGCTGGCCTGGCCAATCTCACGCCGGGCGATTTCGCCAAGGCGCGCAAACAGGCTGAGGTCCTCGGGGTCCTTGAGAGCCCTGCGCGTCTTGCCGAGATCATGAGCGACATCAGCCGCTCCAAGCCCGACGCGCGCGGCAATCTGGGCTTCGTGCGCTAGCGGCGCTTCTTCCCCTTACCCATGCGTGGGAAGACGGAACTCAGCTGCATCACCCCTTCACATCCAGAACCGAGACCATGACGCGCACCACCGACTTCTTGCCCCACACCTGATCAACCGACGCGCGCACGGCCCGGCGCACAGCCTCCCGCACCATCTCCGTGTCGCGCCGGCGCGCGGGCGGAATGCTCTCGATCGTGCCCTCGACCACGTCGAGCACCATGTCCTCCATGGCGCCGCCGCCCGGCCGCTCGGAAGGCACGCCCTCCATAACGACCTCGGGATCGTCGAGCATCTTGCCGTTCCGCGAGAGAACGAGCGAAACCACGATCACGCCGACGAAGGCGAGCTTGCGCCGCTCGCGGATGCACATGTCCTCGGCATTGATGAGCATATTGCCGTCACGGTAGAGACGCCCCACCGGCACTTCGTCCACAATAGCCGGTCGGCCGGGCGCCAGCACGACGGCCTCGCCGTTGATCGCGACCACGACTTCCTTGATGCCCGCCGCCCGAGCGAGCTTGGCGTGCTCGCTGAGGTGCCGCATCTCGCCATGCATGGGCACGAGAATTCTGGGCTTGATCCAGCCATAGAGCCGCTTCAGCTCATCGCGCCGGGGATGGCCAGTGACGTGGACCAGGGCCTCGTTGTCGGTCAGGATCTCGGCTCCCAGGCGGACGAGCGCATTCTGAATGCGCCCAACGTCCCGCTCGTTCCCAGGGATCGTGCGGGAGGAGAAGATGACGAGATCACCCTTGGCGATCGATATGTCGGGATGTGCGTTATCGGCTATGCGGGCAAGCGCGGCCCGCGGCTCGCCCTGGCTGCCCGTAACCAGCGCCACGACCTCGTTGCGACGGAAGTCGCTGAAGCGCTGCTGGTCGGCGTACATGAAGTCCGGCGGCAGGTAGCCGGTCTCGATGGCCACCTGGATCACGCGATGGAGCGCGCGCCCGGCAACCACCAGACGGCGTCCCGAGGCGTGCGCCGCCTTCGCGACAGCGAGCACACGCGCGACGTTCGACGCAAAGGTCGTCAGGATCACGCACTGCTCGGCCCGCTTCACGATCCGCGCGAGCGAGGCCGCGACCTCCTCCTCGGAAGGCGAGTGCCCATCGCGCATCGCATTCGTCGAATCACAGATGAGCGCCAGCACGCCCTCATCTCCGAGCTCTTTGATGCGCTTCTCGTCCGGCGGCAACCCGACGCCCGGCGAAGAATCGAGTTTCCAATCGCCGGAATGATAGACGAGCCCATGGGGCGTGCGGATCGCGAGGCCGTTCGGCTCCGGGATGGAGTGGGCCTGGTTCACCAGTTCCAGCGAGAACGGGCCGACATCGAACCTCGCGCCGAGCGCCACCTCGTGGATCGGGATCTTGAGTTGGCCGCCCGTCTGCTCGGCGAGCTTGGTCTTGAGCATCGTCGCGGTAAACGGTGTCGCGTACACGGGCACCTTGATCCGCGGCCAGAGCTCGATCACCGCACCGAAGTGGTCCTCGTGCGCGTGCGTGAGCACGAGGCCGCAAAGATCCTTGGCGCGCGCTTCGATGAAGCGCAGGTCCGGCATGATCACGTCGACGCCGGGATCGAACTCACCTTCGGGAAAGGTAATACCGAGATCGACCATGAGCCACTTGCGCGCGCGCTCCGGGCCGAGGCCGTAGAGGTAGCAGTTCATGCCGATCTCGCCGAGCCCACCGAGCGCGAGGAAGATCAGCTCGCTCTTGCCCTGAGACTCAACGTGGGTGCGTGCCATGGCGCGTCCTCAGGCCGAGCGCGCCGACAACGCCGTCACGTCGCCGAACGTGAAGCGCCGCCGCCCGGTGTCCGGGAGATCGATCAGCAGTGCCCCGTCGTGGTCGAGCCCGGCGAAGGCGCCGGAGACCGGCCCCTCGTGTGTCTTGATCTCCAGCGGGCGCCCGAGCGGGATCGCGCGCGCGGCCCAGGCGGCACGGATCGCGGCAAAGCCGTCGGGAGCCTCCCACACACTGAGCCACTGCGCCATGCGCGCCACCAGAAGATCGAGGACGGCATCGGCGGCAAGCGGACTTCCGAGCGCCGCAAGGCATGTCACCGCCCGGTCGCTGACGTCCGGCGCCGAAGCCACATTGATGCCGATGCCGATCAAAGACAAGAGCTCTCCACCATAGGTCCCTGACTCGATGAGAATCCCCGACACCTTCGCGCCGTCGATCAGGACATCGTTCGGCCACTTCAGCTCGATACGCCCGGCACCTCTGCCGGCAAGGGCCTCGGCAACGGCTTCGTAGGTGGCGACCCCGGCAAGGAGCGACAACTCCGGCAAGCGCGCGGGTGCGCAGCCCGGCCTGAACAGGAGCGTTGCGGCAACATTGCCCTCGCCAGCCTCAATCCAGGCCCGCCCCGAGCGCCCCTTGCCCGCTGTCTGGCGGCGCGCTGCGATCCAGAGCGGGCCGCGCGTGCCGGCAGCAGCGCGCCGATGGGCCTCATCGTTCGTGGAGCCGACCTCATCGAGCCAATCGACCGGAGGCAACGCTGTCGAAAAGGGCCGGTCCGGCATGAAAACTCCTAGAACAGCGTACGCGCCGCCGCGGCAGCAGCCTCCACGAGCGGCGCGGAAATGATTGGCAGCACGAAACCTATGACGAGCACCATCGCCACCCACTGCACGGCCCGCTCCTTGGCAGGCGTGGGCTCGAAGGGCTGGCGGGCCTCATCGAAGAACATGAGCTTCACGATACGCAGGTAATAGTAGGCACCCACGACGCTCGCGAGCACGCCGATCACGGCGAGACCGTAAAGCTCTGCCTTGATGGCCGCCATGAACACATAGAGCTTGGCGAAGAAGCCCGCGAGCGGCGGAATGCCGGCGAGCGAGAACATGAACATCGCCATGGCAAAGGCCATGGGCAGGTTGGTCCTGGAGAGACCGGCGAGCTCGCTGATGTCCTCGACGGCCGTGCCGTCGCGGCGCATAGCCAGGATGCAGGCAAATGCGCCAAGCGTCATCACGACATAGATCGCCATGTAGATGAGCACGCCCTGCACGCCCTCCACGGTGCCGGCGGCGAGGCCGACCAGCGCATAACCCATGTTGGCAATCGACGAGTAGGCCATCAGCCGTTTGATGTTCGTCTGGCGGATGGCGGCAAACGCGCCAAGCAGCATCGAGGCAATGGCCAGGAACACAACAATCTGCTGCCACTGTGGCTGGACGCCGGCAAACATCGAGACGACCACGCGGATGAAGAGCGCCATGGCCGCGACCTTGGGCGCAGAGGCAAAGAATGCTGTCACCGGCGTCGGCGCACCTTCGTAGACGTCAGGCGTCCACATGTGGAAGGGCACAGCGGAGATCTTGAAGGCGACGCCGACGAGCAGGAAGACGAGCCCGAAGATCAGCAGCAGATCCTGACCCGCACCCGGCGCACGTGCGGCAGCCGCAATGGCCTGGAAGCTCGTCGCGCCGGCAAAGCCATAGAGCAGGGAGGCGCCATAGAGCAGCATTCCCGAGGAGAGCGCGCCGAGGACGAAATACTTGAGCCCCGCCTCGCTCGAGCGGATCGAGTCGCGCCGGATGGCCGCGACGACATAGAGCGCGAGGCTCTGCAGCTCAAGGCCGAGATAGAGCGAGATGAGGTCATTGGCCGAGATCATCATCATCATGCCGGCAGCCGCCAGCAGGACGAGGACCGGGTATTCGAACTTGAGGGAATTGTGCTCGGTCATCTCGTCGAACGAGAGGACGAGCGCGCCGGCCGCCCCAACCAGCACGACAATCTTCATGAAGCGGGCGAAGGAGTCGACAATGAAGGCGCCATCAAAAAGCTGATGCGTGCCGATGCCCTGCAGAACCGCGAAGCCCGCGGCGAGCAGCACCGCGACCGCCAGCCCCATGATGCGACTGGCTTCTCCCTGGGTTTCCGGCCTGAAGACGCCGAGCATGAGCAGGGCCATGGCGCCGACCGCCAGGATCAGCTCGGGAAGCAGCGGGGCATAGACGGCGAGGGCGGACATCAGAAGAACGAGCCTCTCTCAGAATGCTTGCTCAGCGCGTGGGCGCGGCTGCGGGACTGATGACCACACGTATCGCGCCGTCCGCGCGCGCCTTCTTGATGGCCGCATTATGCCGCTCGACGAGCTGGTTCACGGACTTTGCGGTCACATCGAGGACCGGCGCCGGATAGAAGCCGAAGAGGATGGTCAGCAGCACCAGCGGCGCCATGAAGGCGATCTCGCGCGGCGTCATGTCGGTGATGGCCTTGAGCTTTGGCTTCTCGAGCGCACCGAAGATCATGCGGCGGTAGAGATAGAGCGCGTACGCGGCCGAAAGAATGACACCGGTCGTGGCGAACAAGGCGGCCCAGGTATTGGCCTTGAAGGCCGCGAGCAGCGTCAGGAACTCGCCGATGAAGCCGGATGTGCCCGGCAGCCCGACGTTCGCCATGGTGAAGACCATGAAGCAGAAGGCATAGATCGGCATGCGATTGACGAGGCCGCCATAGGCCGCGATCTCGCGCGTGTGCATCCGGTCATAGACCACGCCAACGCACAGAAAGAGCGCCGCTGAGACAATGCCGTGCGAGAGCATCTGGAAGATGGCGCCGTCCAGGCCCTGCTGGGAGAACGTGAAGATGCCCATGGTCACGAAGCCCATGTGGGCGACCGACGAATAGGCGATCAGCTTCTTCACGTCCTCCTGCGCGAGCGCAACGAGCGAGGTGTAGATGATCGCCACCACGGAGAGCACGAAGACCAGTGGCGCAAAGTCCACCGAGGCCACCGGGAACATCGGCAGCGAGAAGCGCAGGAAGCCGTAGCCGCCCATTTTCAAAAGGATGCCGGCCAGGATCACCGAACCTGCCGTCGGCGCCTCCACGTGCGCGTCGGGGAGCCACGTGTGGACCGGCCACATCGGCATCTTCACGGAGAAGGACGCGAAGAAGGCAAGCCACAGCCACCACTGCATGCTGACCGGGAAGTCCATCCTCAGCAGGGCCGGAATATCGGTCGTGCCGGCGTGCCAGTACATGGCCAGCATGGCGAGCAGCATCAGCACCGAGCCAAGCAGCGTATAGAGGAAGAACTTGAAGCTTGCGTACACGCGCCGGCCGCCGCCCCACACCCCGATGATAATGAACATCGGAATGAGGCCGGCCTCAAAGAAGATGTAGAAAAGCACGAGGTCGAGCGCGCAGAAGACGCCGATCATGAGCGTCTCGAGCACCAGGAACGCGATCATGTACTCCTTGACGCGCTCCTCAATCGCCTCCCAGCTGGCGAGGATGCAGATCGGCATCAGGAAGGCCGTCAACACGACGAACAGCATGGAGATACCGTCGACGCCCATCTTGTACCTGATGGCGCCGAGCCACTCGCGCTCCTCGACGAACTGGAAGTCCGGATTGTTGGGATCGAAGTTGATCCAGATGAGCAGCGAGAGCGCGAAGGTGAACAGCGTCGTCCACAGCGCGATCCAGCGCGCGTTCTGCTTGGCCTCCGCATTGAGGAAGCACATGAAGATCGCGACCGCGGCTGGCAGGAAGGTGACGACGGACAGGAGGCTGTTGCCGGCGAGATTCATCGCACGCCTCCCGTCCCGAGCATGAACCAGGTGATCAGCGCCGCGAGTCCGATGAGCATGGCAAAGGCGTAGTGGTAAATATAGCCGGTCTGAAGCTTGGCCACGTTGTTGGCCGTCACCAGCACGCGGTTCGCCGTGCCATCGATGGCGCCGTCGATCACCGCGCCGTCGCCCTTGCGCCAGAGGAACTTGCCAAGCGCCATCGCCGGCTGCACGAGCAGGCGGTCATAGAGCTCGTCGAAGTACCACTTGTTGAGCAGGAACAGATAAAGCGGACGGAACGCCTTGGCCGTCGCCTCGGGTAGCCATGGCGCCTGAATGTAATAGAGGTAGGAGAGACCGAAACCGATCAACATCGCGAAGAACGGCGCGACCGCAACCCACGCGGGCACGTCGTGCAGATCGTGCATGATGTGGTTTCCCGGCCCTTCGAAAATGGACTTGCCCCAGAACTCCATGTAGCCGTCGCCGACGAACAGGCCCTTGAACACGAAGCCGGCGAAGATCGCGCCTGCGGCCAGAACGAAGAGCGGCACCAGCATGACGTAGGGGCTCTCGTGCGCGTGCTCGTAGGTGTGGTGGTCGGCGCGCGTGCGGCCGTAGAAGGTCATGAACATGAGCCGCCATGAGTAGAACGACGTCATGAAGGCGGCGAAGACGAGCACCCAGAAGGCATAGTTGAAAGGCGTGTGGCCGGCATAGGCCGCCTCGACGATCACGTCCTTGGAGTGGAAGCCGGCAAAGCCTGCGACAAAGGGAATGCCGACGCCGGTCAGCGACAGCGTGCCGATCAGCATCATCGCCCATGTGATCGGAATCTTGGAGCGGAGTCCGCCCATATGGAGCATGTCCTGCTCGTGATGCATGGCATGGATGACCGAGCCCGCACCGAGGAACAGCAGCGCCTTGAAGAACGCGTGCGTGAAAAGGTGGAAAATGCCGGCCGAATAGGCGCCGACACCGATCGCCGCGAACATGTAGCCGAGCTGCGAGCACGTCGAGTAGGCGATAACCCGCTTGATGTCGTTCTGCACGAGGCCGACCGTCGCCGCGAAGAACGCCGTCACGACGCCGACGAGCGTCACGATCTGCAGCGCAACCGGTGCCATCTCGAACAATGGCGAGAGGCGCGCCACCATGAAGACGCCGGCGGTCACCATGGTCGCGGCATGAATCAGCGCCGAGACCGGCGTCGGGCCCTCCATGGCATCCGGAAGCCAGGTGTGCAGCAGGAACTGCGCCGACTTGCCCATGGCGCCGAGGAAGAGCAGGAGGCAGAGCGTCGTCAGGATGTCGACCTCGTACCCGAGGAAGCTCATCGTCTTGCCCGCCTGCTGCGGTGCGGCAGCGAAGACGGCGTCGAAGCTGATCGTCTGGAAGACGAAGAACACGCCGAAGATGCCGAGCGCAAAGCCGAAATCGCCCACGCGGTTGACGATGAAGGCCTTGATGGCCGCCGCGTTCGCTTCGGGTTTCAGATACCAGAACCCGATCAGAAGATAGGAGGCGAGGCCGACGCCTTCCCAGCCGAAGAAAAGCTGGAGGAAGTTGTCCGCCGTCACCAGCATGAGCATGGCGAACGTGAAAAGCGAGAGATAGGCGAAGAAGCGCGGCCGGTGCGGATCCTCGTGCATGTAGCCGATCGAGTAAATGTGCACGAGGGCCGAGACGGTCGTCACGACGACCAGCATAACCGCCGTCAGCGTATCGATGCGGATCGCCCAAGACACGTCAAGCTCGCCGGAGGAAACCCAGCGCATCAGTGTGACCTTGTCGGTGGCGTGACCGATGCCGACCTGCCAGAAGACAATCCAGGAAAGGATCGCCGAGATGACCAAGAACCCAGAGGTGATCAGCTCCGACGGGCGCGGACCGATCAAACGGCCGAGGAAGCCGGCAATCAGCGCGCCGAGCATCGGGAGAAAGATGATGGCCTGGTAGATCATGAGTTGGTCCTGGATGGCGCGGCGCGCGAGCGCGCCGGCGGCCCTACCCCTTCATCATGTTGATGTCTTCGACCGCGATGGTGCCGCGATTGCGGAAATAGACGACCACGATCGCAAGGCCGATCGCGGCCTCGGCGGCAGCGACCGTCAGCACGAACAGCGCGAACACCTGACCGGCGAGGTTGCCGAGGTAGCTTGAGAACGCGACGAAGTTGATGTTCACGGCTAGCAGCATCAGCTCAATCGACATGAGGATAACAATGACGTTCTTGCGGTTGAGGAAGATGCCGAATATGCCGAGCGTGAATAGGCACGCCGCGACCGAGAGGTAATGCCCGAGCCCGATCTCCATGATGCCCCCTTAGCCCCCCAGAATGCCGGCTGCGCGGAGTAGCGGCGCCGTAAGTGCGAGCACGCCGCCGACCGCCAGAGCCACGAGCAGCCCGCTCGTCAGCCATTGGCCCGCCGTCGTCCGCTGCCCGCGACGGCCGCCGCGACCCTTGCCGGCCCGCGCCGCATCTTTCGCCGCCTGCTTGCGCACGCCCGCAAGCGAAATGACGTTCGAGCCTTGATCCTGCTGGTCGTCCCCGTATTTCATCCCCGCCGCTCCCCGCTCGGCACGATGACCTGACCCGGCGCGAGCTTGACGACCTCGATGGCCGTTGCCGGCGTGCGCGCGTTCTGGGCGGCGATCGACTGGCGCCGCACCCCCTCCTTGTGGCGTAGCGTCAGGACGATCGCGCCGATCATGGCGACGAGCAGGATGAGCCCCGCCGCCTGGAAGAAGTAGACGTACTGCGTATAGAGCAGCCGCCCGATGGCCTCGGTGTTGGTGATCGCCGGATCGGCCGCGGGTGCCCGGGTTGCGTTCGCCAACACGCCGCTCGCGCCGTTGATAACGCGGAAAGCGACGACCATGATCAGCTCAGCGAGGAGCACGAGCCCGACGAGCGCGCCGATCGAGGCGTGCCGGATGAATCCCGCGCGCAGCGAAGCGAAGTCGACGTCGAGCATCATCACGACGAAGAGGAAGAGCACCGCAACGGCACCGACGTAGACGACCACCAGGATCATCGCCAGGAATTCGGCGCCGAGCAGAACGAAGAGGCCTGCCGCATTGAAGAAGGCGACGATCAGCCACAGCACCGCGTGCACCGGATTGCGCGCGACGATGACCAGGAGCCCGGACATCACCGTGACTGCGGCGAAAAGGTAGAAGAAGAGCGCCGTCAGTACCATCCGCCGATCCTCATCCCTCGATCTTCCTCAGGGCCATTCTCCGCGCCGCCCCGGACGGGGCCTGCGGTGCCGTTCGTCAGCGATAGCGCGCGTCGAGCGCGATGTTCTTTGCGATCTCGCGCTCCCAGCGATCCCCGTTCGCGAGCAGACGCGCCTTGTCGTAGTAGAGTTCCTCGCGCGTCTCGGTCGCGAACTCGAAGTTCGGTCCCTCGACGATGGCATCGACCGGGCAGGCCTCCTGGCACAGGCCGCAGTAAATGCACTTCACCATGTCGATATCGTAGCGCGTTGTGCGCCGCGTACCGTCATTGCGGCGCGGGCCGGCCTCGATGGTGATCGCCTGAGCGGGGCAGATGGCCTCGCAGAGCTTGCAGGCGATGCAGCGCTCCTCACCATTGGGATAGCGGCGCAGCGCGTGCTCCCCGCGGAAGCGCGGGCTCAGCGGTCCCTTCTCGAAGGGATAGTTCAGCGTGGCCTTGGGCTTGAAGAAGTAGCGCATGGCGAGGAAGAACGCCGACACGAACTCCTTCAAAAAAAGGGCTTTCACGCCTTGGGCGACGCTCATGGGCGGCCTCGTGCGGTTGTACGTGCGCTTATCATGCCGCTCACGGCGCGAGCCCTCCGAAGTGGAGGACGGCAGCAACGGCCACCACCATGGCAAGCGAGAGCGGCAGAAAGACCTTCCAGCCGAGCCGCATAAGCTGATCGTAGCGATAGCGCGGCACCATGGCTTTCACCATCGCGAACATGAAGAAGACGAAGGTCACCTTGAGCAGGAACCAGATTGGCCCCGGGATCCAGTTGATCAGCCAGTGGTCTATGGGCGGCAGCCAGCCGCCGAGGAACATGATCGTCGTCAGCGCGCACATGGTCACGATTGCCACGTACTCGCCGAGCATGAACAGCAGGTACGGCGTCGACGAGTACTCCACCATGAACCCGGCAACGAGCTCCGACTCCGCCTCCGGCAGATCGAACGGCGGCCGGTTGGTCTCCGCAAGGGCCGAGATGAAGAACACGACGAACATCGGAAAGAGCACCAGCCAGTTCCAGTCGAGGAACGAGCTGGGCAGCCCGAGGCTCGTGCCGATGCCGGTCGTCTGCGAGGTCACGATCGCGCTCATGTTGAGCGAGCCGACCAGCAGCAGCACGGTGATGATCACGAAGCCGATCGAGACCTCGTAGGACACCATCTGCGCCGCCGAGCGCAGCGAGCCCAGGAAGGGATACTTCGAGTTCGAGGCCCAGCCGCCCATGATGATGCCGTAGACGCCGAGCGAGGAGATCGCAAAGAGGTAGAGGATGCCGACATTCAGGTCCGAGATAACGATGCCGCTGCCGACCGGGATGACGGCCCAGGCCGCGAGCGCCAGCACCGAGGTCACGAGCGGGGCGAGGAGGAACACGCCCTTGTCAGCGCCGGCCGGGATCACGGGCTCCTTGAGGACGAACTTCAAGAGATCGGCAAAGGACTGCAGGAGCCCGAATGGGCCAACGACATTGGGGCCGCGACGGAGCTGCACGGCCGCCCAGACCTTGCGGTCCATGAGCAGCAGGAAGGCGATGATGATCAGCAGCGAGGCAAGCAGCAGCACGCTCGCGCCCACCATCAATGCGAGCCATAGCGCATAGTCCCACCAGGTCTCGAACGTTGAAGGAAACATGCGTGCTGGCCCGCCTTACTCCGCCGCCGCGCGTATGCGGCCGTTGCCCGCTTTGATGATCGAGAGCTCCGCCATCACCGCCGATGCGCGGGCGATCGGATTGGTCATGTAGAAATCGCGCACCGGCGACGTAAACGGCGCTTGCTCAAGCTTGCCCGTGCGCTCGGCGAGACGCTCGACGCCGACGGCGGCCGCTGGCGAGACTGTGTCGAGCGCCGCCAGCACAGGTGCGGCTTTGAACATGAGCGCGCGCAGCTGGTGCACGTCGTCAAAGGGAAGCGTCGCCTCCATAACGGCCGAGAGCTGCCGCAGGATGGCCCAGTCCTCACGCGCCTCGCCTGGCGCGAAGGCCGCCTTGGCCGTCATCTGCGGGCGCCCCTCAAGATTGACGTAGATGGCTTCCTTCTCGGTATAGGCAGCCCCCGGGAAGATCACATCGGCGCGATGAGCGCCCGCGTCGCCGTGGCTGCCCTGGTAGATCACAAACGCCTTGCCGAGGCGATGCATGTCGATCTCATCGGCACCGAGCAGGTAGAGCACGTCGAGGCGGCCGTCGTTGGCTGCGGCCATCATGCCCGCCACATCGAGCCCGCCCTGCCCCGGCACGAAGCCGAGGTCAAGCCCACCGACGCGCGCCGCCGCCAAGTGCAGCACATTGAAGGCATTCCAGCCCGCATCCTTGCCGGCCGTGGCCTCACGCGCGATCTTGGCCGCGAGCGCAAGAACCGCTGCACCGTCGGGCCGCGCCGCTGCCCCCATGCCGACGATCACCAGCGGGTGCTGAGCCTGGCGGAGGACACCCGAGAAGGCGTTCTTGCCCTCGGCAATCTCCAGCAGCGCGGCCGCGCCCAAACCCAAATGGTCAGCGCCGTAGGTCAGATCGGCGGGTGCACCGACGAGGCCGATGCTGATGTTGCCTTGGCGCCAACGCTTGCGGATGCGGCTGTTGAGGACCGCTGACTCGAGCCGGGGATTCGTGCCGACGAGCAGGATCGCATCGGCCTGCTCGATGCCTTCGATGGTCGAATTGAAGAGATAGCTCGCGCGCCCCAGCGCCGGATCGAGCTTGGCGCCGTCCTGGCGGCAGTCGAGATTGGTGACGCCGTGTGCCCCCAGCAGGGATCTTAGCGCGAACATTTCCTCCGCGCCGCAGAGATCGCCAGCGATGGCGCCGATCCGCTCCGGCGGGGTTCCCTTGAGCTTCTGCGCCACGAGATCGAGCGCCTCGGCCCAGGTTGCCGGCTCGAGACGGCCATTGCGGCGCACATAGGGCTGATCCAGCCGCTGCGTCCTGAGGCCGTCGGCAACGTGGCGGGACTTGTCGGTGATCCACTCCTCGTTCACCGCGTCGTTGTTGCGCGGCAGGATACGCATGACCTCGCGCCCGCGGGTATCGACGCGGATGGCCGCGCCGAGCGCGTCCATGACGTCGACCGACTCGGTCTTGCGCATCTCCCAGGGCCGCGCATTGAAGGCCGAGGGCCGATGGGTCAGCGCGCCGACCGGACAGAGATCGACGACGTTGGCCGAGAGCTCCGACATCATCCCCTGCTCGAGGTATGTCGTGATCTCCATATCCTCGCCGCGACCAATGGCGCCCAGCTCCTCCACGCCCGCGACCTCGGTCATGAAGCGCACGCAGCGCGTGCACTGGATACATCGCGTCATCATCGTCTTGATCAGCGGCCCCAGGTACTTCTCGTCGACGGCGCGCTTGTTCTCATGGTAGCGGGTGCCGCCCTTGCCGAAGGCCATCGCCTGGTCCTGGAGATCGCACTCGCCGCCCTGGTCGCAGATCGGGCAATCCAGGGGGTGGTTGATCAGCAGAAACTCCATCACCCCTTCGCGCGCCTTCTTGACCATGGGCGAGCGAGTGCTGATCACCTTGGGGCTGCCGTCGCGATTGGGCGGCAGATCGTTGACGGCGAGCGCGCAGGACGCCTGCGGCTTCGGCATGCCCACGACCTCGACGAGGCACATGCGGCAGTTGCCGGCGATCGAGAGACGCTCGTGATAGCAGAAGCGGGGAATCTCGATCCCTGCCTGCTCACATGCTTGGAGAAGAGTGATCCCGTCCTCGACCTCGATCTCGGTGCCGTCGATGATCAGCTTCTTGGGCATTCGCATCCCGTTTCTGCGCGAGGAATCAGGCGGGCCCGTGCGGTGCGCCACACGTTCGCCGCACTCTTTAGCGTGCTGCGCTGCATGATGCTAGGCCCGATCTGCCGCAGCCCGCATGTTCCCGGCGAATAGCCGAAAAGTGTTGACAACGGCCGGCCAAATGCGGCCTACGCCGCATCGACGACCGGGTTCGCCAGGACGCCGATTCCCTCGACCTCAACCTCCACCCGGTCGCCCGCCTTCATCCAGGCCGGCGGCTTGCGCGCATGGGCGACGCCTGAGGGCGTGCCCGTGGCGATGAGGTCACCCGGTTCAAGCGTCATGATCTCGGAGAGGATGGCGATGATCCGCGCCGTTGAGAAGATCATGTCGGCGGTATTGCTGTCCTGCATCGTCTCGCCGTTGACGCGCGTGCAGATCCGGAGGCCCGAAGCGCCGGGCGGCAGCTCGTCCGCCGTGACGACCACCGGGCCGAGCGGGCCCGTCCCGTCGAAATTCTTCCCCGCCGTCCACTGCGAGGTCTTGCGCTGGTAGTCGCGCACCGAAACGTCATTGAACAGCGTATAGCCAAAGACGTGCTCGAGGGCCTTCTCCTCCGGGATATGGCGGCCGCCTTTGCCGATCACAATCGTCAGCTCACACTCATAATCAAGCTGAATGGACTCCTTCGGCCGCAGCACCGGCTCGCCGGCCGCAACCAAGGATGATGGCACGCGGATGAAGAAGGACGGGTAGGTCGGCGGCGCGTGTCCACCTTCGGCGGCGTGCGCAGCGTAGTTGAGACCGACGCAGATGAACTTCCCCGGCCGCGCGATCGGCAGCGCCGGCCTGACCGAGCTGAGGGGATGCCTGGCACTGGCGGGAGCCTTAGCCGCCGCATCCTTGACCGCAGCGAGCGCGGCGGGGCCACGAGCAATCACGTCACCGAGGGTCGCGTATGTTGACCCGACCTCGATCACGCAGTCCCCGTCGACGACGCCGAGCGCGTCGCTGGCATCCTTCTTGAACATCATCAGCTTCATTGCGCCGCGCCTCCCGTCTGCTGGCTCACCCTGACCGCTCAGCCCCGCCGCGCTCCTCGGCGCGGATGTCGGCGATCGCTCGCTCGCGCAGCTTCAGCCACCACCCGTATTGGACCGTCCAGTCATCGAGCGCCTCGATCATCGGCCGGCCGAGCGCCACCTCGGCCATCTGCGGCCAGCAGGGATTGACCAATGCCT
The DNA here is from genome assembly GCA_046293075.1 of Hyphomicrobiaceae bacterium. Lineage (GTDB taxonomy): Bacteria > Pseudomonadota > Alphaproteobacteria > Rhizobiales > Hyphomicrobiaceae. The sequence continues at coordinate 23,464 of JBKBPL010000008.1, forward strand.
CGCGCGCGATCGCGACAAGATCCGCCTGCTCCTTCTGCAGGATGTCCTCGGCGTGCGCGGGCTCGACGATCAGGCCGACGGCCATCGTCTTGATGCCCGCCTCGCGGCGCACGCGCTCGGCGTAGGGCACCTGGAAGCCCCACGTGCGCTTGACGCGCGCTGCCGTCGCCGAACCGACAAGGCCGCCGGACGAGCAGTCGATCAGGTCGACGCCGCGCGCCTTGAGGGCCCTGGCATAGGCGACCGTGTCGTCGATCGTCCAACCGCCTTCCATGCCATCCACCGCCGAGACGCGCACGAACAGCGGCATGCCCTTGGGAATGACTTTGCGGATGGCCTCCGCGATCTCGAGCGGGAAGCGCGTGCGGCCCTCGAAGTCCCCGCCATAGGCGTCATTACGCTTGTTTGAGAGCGGCGAGAGGAACTGATGGGCGAGATAGCCGTGCGCGTTGTGGATCTCGATCAGCTCGAAGCCCGCCTCGACGGCCCGCTCGGCCGCCGCCGCCCAGTCCTGCACGAGCCTGGAGATTTCGGCGATACTCAGCGCCTGCGGCACGATGTAGCCTGGCGCCATCGGCTCAGCGACCGCCGACACGATCGGCCAGGTCTTGTCGCCCCGCGCGAGATCCTCTGCCGTCAGCGGACCATTGCCGTGCCAGGGCCGCTGCATGGAGCCCTTGCGGCCGGCGTGCGCGAGCTGGATCGCAGGGACCGTGCCCTGCTGCTTCATGAACGCGGCGATGCGCTTCAATGGCTTGGCGTGCTCGGCAGACCAGATGCCGAGGTCACCGTTCGTGATGCGGCCCTGATCGGTGACGGCCGTCGCCTCAACGATGACACAGCCCGCACCGCCCAGCGCGAACCGGCCGAGGTGGGCGAAATGCCAGTCCTGGGCCATGCCGTCGATGGCCGAGTAAGTCGCCATGGGCGCGATGACGACGCGATTCTTGAGCGTCACATCGCGGATCGCGAGCGGCGTGAAGAGGCGAGGCTTGGTCATGAGGGCGTTCGGTCCGGGGCGTATGGTGGCAATTGGCTCGTTCAATAAGCGAGCCCCAGGGCCACCACTGTCAAGGCCGAATCCTGCAGCCGTGATGCCCATCCTGTTGCGGAGGGCGCGGCCGGTAGCGCAACCCGCAGGGAGCCTACCGGCTGACCGGCACGCCGTTCGCTGCAGCCGGGCGCGCCGCCGAGAGGCGCAGGACCTCGCGATTGGCCGTCACCTTCTGGCCGGGACGCGCCCGCTGGAGGCCACTGATCACCACCCAGTCCTGCGCCCCGACACCACTTCGGATGACGCGGAGCCCCTGGTGGAGCGGGCCGAGGTGGACGTTGCGGCGCGAGACCGTCCCATCCTCGGCAACGACGAGCACAAATTTGTTCGCCTGATCCGTGCCGATGGCGGCGTCGGGCAGGAGAACGGTCGACTGCAGGGGCGTGCCGGCGAGCCGGACACGCGCGAACATGCCCGGCGAGAACATCTGGTCGGCATTGGGCAGGATCGCGCGGGCCCGCATGGTGGCCGTGCCAGGATCGAGACGGTTATCGATGAAGTCGAGCCGCCCGCGATGGCTGAAAGTCGTCTCGTCAGGCAGGGCAATCTCGACCTCGGCACCGGTCCGACCGTTGCCCACGAGCGCGCCTCTCTCCGCCATTCGCTTGTACTTGAGGTAGTTATTCTCGCTGATATCGAAGTAGATGTGGATCGGGTCCTGCGTCACGATCAGCGTGAGCAGGGTTGCATTGGCCGCCCCGCCCGCCGAGATCCAGCTCCCGAGGCTCACATTGGCGCGGCTGATGCGACCATCGATCGGCGCCGCGATCCGCGTGAACGCGAGCTCCAACTCGGCCGTTGCGACCTTGGCTTCGGCCACTTTCACGGCGGCCTCGGCTTCCCTGAGCAGGTTGGCGCGATCGTCGAATACCTTCTCCGACATGATCTTGCGCTCGAGCAGCGGTCGACCGCGATCGACATCCAGGGCCGCGTTCTGGGCCTTCGTGCGAGCCTGCTCTAGTTCGGCCTTCGCCTGCGAAAGCACGCGCTCGAAAGGACGCGGATCGATGATGAAGAGAAGATCGCCCTTCTTCACGGCCTGACCGTCGACGAAGGCAATCTTGTCGACATAGCCGGAGACGCGCGCGCGGATCTCGACGCTCGCCACGGCCTCGAAGCGGCCCGTGTACTCATCCCACTCGACGATTTCGCTGACGACCGGCTGGCTGGTCGTCACGGCAGGCGGCGGGGGCGCCGCCTGCTTGCCCTTGTTCTGAGCCTGCGGACGATCACAGGCCCCGAGACCAACAGCGAGCAGCAGCACGCCAAGCGCCGCTGGCGTGAGCCCACCCATCCGGTGCCGAAACCAACTCCGCATCGTCTCTCAATCCATGCCCAGGGACGCCAGTGTGTCGTCAAACTATCGCACAGGACGCGCCGACGGCAGGCCAACAAAAGGGTGAACAATTGGCAATTGTATCCCCCTCGGACGCCGGCTCAAACAGACTTCCCGGGAGGAACGGGCGCCAGCGCGCCCGAACTTCGGTCGCGGACGGTCCAGATTCCTGGCGCAAATTGCGCGACTTGGCCAGCAGAAACACCTCCCAGCCGTAGCGTGGGTGCCGCGCGACCAGTCAAGCCGTCGCCGGTGATGCCTGGCGGGGGATGCCCATTTCTGCGGCCAGCGCCTCGACCGCGGCGCGGAACTGGCCTGCCTTCCGCGCCTTGCCCCAGCGATTGATGTGAGGGCTCATGCGATTGAGCGGAATGAGGTTCTTGAACCCGATTCCGTCGATAAGTACAAACTGCTCGCCGCGCTCGGGTGTGTAGCCGAGGACGACATTTGACGGGTGCAGGTCCGAGACGATCACGGGGGAGGCTACGAGATCTTCAAGAAAGCGGTCGAGCTTGCTCCGGGTCGGTTGGTCGAACTGGCCTCTGTAGATCAGCCCAGCCACGGATGGAGCGAAATCCCCGTCGCGCCCGAGCACGGCTTCAACCACGACGCCCATGCCCAGGTCGGTCTCCACGATCCCCACAATCTTCTGGAGAAAGGGAGGGTGGCCGTCACCGAGGGCGTGGACGGCGATCTGCTCACGGAGCTCCCGCAGAAACGAGATTAGGTGTCGATAGCGCCGGCGCCTGGACTTGAACCATGGCGCCCCGCTGCCGAACCGCTCCTCGATAGCGGCCGGTCGGATCACCTTGACCAGCAGGCTCGGGTCACGGGGATGGCGGTAGACGTTGCGCGAACTGCCGGACGCGACGACTTCCGCATCCTTGAGCACAAGCATGAGCATCGCCCCTTGGACAGCGTATCCAAGTAGCTATGGTTTGCCTGCCAATCCGTCAAGAAACCGTCACAGGCCGCGGCGCGTCTCCGCAACGAGATGATCGACCACCGCCTCCAGCGCCTCCTGGCGGCTCGCCCCCGCGGTGAGCGCTGCGTTGAAGCAGGCAAGCTGGCGGTCCGCGCTTGTCCCCTCGGCCAGAATGCGGCGAGCCCCAAGCACATCGTCCAGGCAGCCGAGCGCGACGGCATCCTCGTGGATGAGCGCCAGGATCTCCTCGAGCAGATCGGCGTAGGGGACGAGCTCGCCACGCCCGAAGTCGAAGAGCGAGCCGGAAAGTCCGTAGCGCTGCGCTCGCCAGCGATTCTCCTCGAGCAGGAACACCGGATAGGTGCGCCAGCTCTGGTTATTGCGGCGCAGGCGATGCAGCATTCGCGCGATGCACACGAAGAGCGCCGCGACGGTCACCGCATCCTCGCTCAAGGTGCAGATGTCGGTGATTCGCATCTCGAGCGTCTGAAAACGCGCGGAAGGTCGCAGATCCCACCAGATCTTGGAGGCGTCCTCGATCACCTTGCCGCGCACCAGAACATCGACGGTCTGTCGGTACTCATCCCAACTGTTGAAGCGGCCAGGCAAGCCCGTGCGCGGCAGCTCGCGGAAGATGGCCAGACGCCAGCTCTTGAGGCCCGTGTCCTCACCCGCCCAGAAGGGCGAGGATGTCGTCAGCACGAGCAGGTGGGGGAGGAAGTAGCGGAGCTGGTTCATCAGATCGATGCGCTGCTCGTCATCCTCGATGCCTATGTGGACGTGCATCCCGCTGATGAGCAAACGGCGGCCAACACCGGCAAGATCACGGGCCAGCGCGTGATAGCGCTCGCGATCCGTGTGCAGCGACTGACCGGGCTGGGCGAAGGGATGCGTCGAGGCGGCGATTGGCGCGAGGCCGTGCCGCTCCGCGCACGCGATGACACCAGTGCGCAGGCGGCGCAGATCTGCTCGGGCCTCCGCCAGCGTCCGGCACGGCCGCGTGCCAACCTCGACCTGTGACCGCAGGAACTCGGGCGAGACCTGCGGCCCGAGAACCTGCTCACACTCGGCCATGAACCCAGCAGGCGCTTCTGTCACCAGCGCTCGGGTCCGCACGTCGACGAGGTGGTACTCCTCTTCTATGCCGACAGTCAGAGAGGGCGCGCTCGGTGGCATTGCGGTCTCGCGGAGATGTGATCCAGTTTGTCCATCGTAACCGATCGGCGCGCGTGGCGCGCGCCCCCCTTGCTCCGTACCTTCCTGACGCAAATAATGCGAAGGAGGTCAGGCCATGAAGCGATGGCTCATTGCATTTCTGCTCGGCGGCGCGCTCGGTGCCGGCCTCGGCTTCGCAATCGGCATCTTCTTCTTTCCCTACCTCTTCCCGCCGCCGCCGGCCGCGGAGACCCTCACGGAGGCGGATGCGACGGCGCCGATCGTCGCGCGGGGGATGTTCATCCACGCCGATCCGTCCGATCCGGTGCACTGGGGCACGGGCGCGGTCAGCGTGCGACGCGGCAGCGTCTACCTCGAGGAGAGCTTCGAGGTCGGGCCAGGACCGAAATATCACGTCTACCTTGTGCCGAAGCCACAGTTCCGCCGCTCGGGCGACCTCAAGGGCCAGATGTTCGTCGATCTCGGGCGCCTCAGATCCTTCAAAGGCAGCCAGCGCTATGCGATCCCAACGGGCGTTGACATCAGCAAGTACGCCAGCGTCATCATCTGGTGCGAGGCCTTCTCGGTGTTGATCTCGCCGGCCGATCTCATGCCTGAAGGCTGATGCACGTTGGGCGATCGGCCTACCTGATCGGCGCGACGCTCAAGGGCATACCGCCTTTCGGCCGCAGCGTGACGCGGCTCACCGGCTCAGGGAGGTGGCGGCCATCCCAGTCGAATCGCGCGGCCCGGATGAACGTTGCGAGCAGCGCCACGGCCTCGACCTGCGCGAACGACATCCCGAGACAGATCCGCGGACCCGCGCCGAACGGCATGTATTGCGTGCGCGGCCGCGCCTTCTCGCGCTCCGGCAGGAAGCGATCGGGATCGAAGCGGTCCGGATCCTCCCACAGCCTGCGATGGCGGTGAATGGCATAGATCGGGATCACGATCTGTGTATGCGGGCGGATGGTCGCCTCGCCGATCCTCATCTCGCGTGTCGCCATCCGCACGATGACCGGCGCCGGCGGATAGAGCCGCATGGCCTCCTTCATGACGCGATCGGTGATGGCGAGACGCGGCAGATGTGCCGCTTCGATCGGTGCATCGCCGGCCACGGCCGCGACCTCCGCGCGCACGCGCTCCTGCCATTCGGACGCCCGCGCCAGCAGATAGAGCGCCCAGGTCAGCGCCCGCGCCGTCGTCTCATGTCCGGCCTCGAGCAGCGTCAGCAGGTTGCTGATCACATCCGCGTCTCCCATCGGCGCGCCGCTCTCCGGGTTGCGCGCCGCCAGCAATCGCCCGAGCAGGTCAGTGCCCTCCGTGCCCTCGGCGCGGCGCCGCGCGACGATATTGCCGACGGCCTGCCTCAGCCGGTGCGCGGCGCGCCGCCGCGGCCAAGTACCGGGATGCGGCAGCCACGTCGGAAGCTTCATCAAGGCCCAGGCGAGTTCCCATGAGCTGCTCGCTAGGTAGGCGGTGCCCTCCCGCTTGATGAGCTCGGCCTCGGCCGGCACGCCGCCGGCGAGCATCGTGCGCGCTATGACATCGAACGTGACGTCGACCATATCAGCATCGACGGCGCGGACGCGCGTGCCATCCTGCCGCCATTTCGCGGTCAGTGCCGCCCCGGCCGCGGACATCGCGGGCACGTAGGTGAGGATTTCCTGGTGGCGAAAGAGCGGCGCCATGGTGCGGCGCTGCCAACGCCAGTGCGCGCCGATGGACGTCAATACGCCGTCGCCGAGGCTGCCGCCGAGCACGCGGCGCTCGACCTCCGTCTTGCTGAAGGTGTCGGCCCCGGCAATGAGGACCTGCTCGACGAGGTCGGGCCGCGTCACCCAGACGACCAGCCGTCCCTTGGCCGGCGCAAAGACGACCATCGGCTCCTCGTAGACCGGGCGCGAGAGCACGCGCAGCGGATTGCGCACGTAAGTGAGCAGCGCGCGCTGCAGCTTGATCGGTTTGTCCGGTGGTTCGACGGTTGGGGGATAGAGCGCGGCGGTGGCGGCGGCGGCGGGGGCAACGACGTCTGCACTGGCCATGGCAATCACCTTGTGACATCCCGGAATGAGGATAGCAGACGGCTGGCCGCAGCGCAGTCGCTCACGCGCGCGCGCTCCTTCGTGCAGAAGGCTTGATCAGTTCGCCCCCTCAAGCAACCGCCGGGCGATGACTTGAGCCTGGATCTCGGCCGCACCCTCGAAGATGTTGAGGATGCGGGCGTCACAGAGCACACGCGATACGGGATACTCTAGCGCGAAGCCGTTGCCGCCATGGATCTGCAGCGCATTGTCAGCGTTCGCCCAGGCGATGCGCGCGGCCAGCAGCTTGGCCATACCGGCCTCGAGATCGCAGCGCCGGCCCTGGTCCTTCTCACGCGCGGCATAATAGGTGATCTGGCGCGCGATCATGGTCTCAACGGCCATCATCGCGATCTTGTTCGCAACGCGCGGGAAGGCAAAGATCGGCTTGCCGAACTGCACGCGCTCCAGCGCGTACTTGAGCGCAAGATCCATGGCCGACTGGGCGACGCCGACGGCCCGCGCGGCCGTCTGGATGCGCGCCGATTCGAATGTCGCCATGAGCTGCTTGAAGCCCTGCCCCTCGACGCCACCCAGAAGCTGACTTGCCGGCACCTCGAAGCCATCGAACGAAATGTCGAACTCCTTCATGCCGCGATAGCCGAGCACCTCGATCTCGCCGCCGGTTATCCCTCGGGCCGGGAACGGGTCCTCGTCCGTGCCGCGCGGCTTCTCGGCGAGCAGCATCGAGAGGCCCTTGTAGCCGGGCTCATTCGGGTTCGTGCGCACGAGCAGCGTCATCAGGTCGGCGCGCACGGGGTGGGTGATCCAGGTCTTCTGCCCATAGATCCTGTACACGTCGCCATGCTTCTCGGCGCGGGTCTTGAGCGAGGCAAGGTCGGAACCCGTGTTGGGTTCCGTAAACACCGCCGTCGGCAGGATCTCGCCTGCCGCAATGGGGCCGAGATACTTGGCCTTCTGCTCATCGGTACCATTCTGGAGGATCAGCTCGCCCGCAATTTCCGAGCGGGTGCCGAGCGAGCCGACGCCGATGTAGCCGCGCGAGAGCTCCTCCGAGACAAGGCACATGGATTCCTTGCCGAGGCCCAGTCCGCCGTGGGCCTCCGGGATCGTCAGGCCGAAGACCCCCATCGCGCTCATCTCGGCGATGACGTCGAGGGGGATATACTGATTATTAAGGTGCCACTCGTGCGCATGCGGGATGACCTTCTCGACCGCAAACTTGCGCATTTCCTCGCGCATGGCGGTGAGCGTCTCGTCGAGCCCGGTATCGCCGAACGTCGTTGCCGCCGGCTGGTCCGCAATCAGCGTCGCCATGTGCGCCTTCACCTCGTCGGAGAAGCCGCTCTCCACGAGCTGCGCCACGGCGGGCTCGGCCAGGAAGTGCGCCACCTCGGCCGCCGGAACACCAAGCTGCGCGGGACGTATGATCTCGCCCTGGCTCATGGGAATGCCGCCGCCGATCTGTGCCAGATACTCGCCAAAGGCCGCGCCGAGCAGGAGTCGCTCCATCTCGCCCGCGCGCCCCTCGGCTTCGAGCCGTTGCGCCCATCCCAGCATCTGCCGGAGCGCCTCGACATAGGTCGCGAGCCAGGCAAGGCCGTGCAGCGCGTGCTGTGCACCCTCCCCACGTCCCGCTGCCGCCGATTTCGCGCCGACTGTGCTCTTTGCGCGTTGCAGCAGCCGCTCTGCAGCAGCGAGCGCGCGGGCGCAAGCGTCCAGATCAGCAGCAGAAGTTCCAGATGTGGCGGCGCGTTGAGCGGTGGCCATGGAGGCGTCCTCGTCGGAACGTCAAAGAGGGGATACTGCACTGCACAATAGCCGCTTTGCGCCCCCGTGCAATCCCGTCTCCTGATGGGATATCCGCCGCTCCAGGTCTATTTGCGGCTGCGCGCAATCTCATCAAAGATCCGCGCGAACTCGACCGCGCCCGCCCGCTTCTCGTTCACGCGCATCCGCTGCTCGAGCGCCCCCAGAAGTTCCGCGCCCGTCTTCTCGCGCACGATCGTGTTGCGGCCATAGGCGGCGCGCGAGAAGAAGTTGCTCGTCGGCATCCGTCGCCCGATCGGCGTCATCATTTCGAGACCCGTGCCTGGGCCGGCAAGGTTCATCAGCTCCAGCTCCGGTCCCGAAAGTCCCCTGCGGCCCGCCTGCAAGCCATGATCGAGCACCCCGCGCAGCTTGATGACCTGAAGCCACGGGCCGACATCGGGGTCCAGGTTGAGCGCATGAATGCCCTGCCCGCGCGGCGTATTGCCGAGCGCCACGTGGCGTCCCCACTGATAGGGCACCGATTTCGCCACACGCACCATCTTGCGGACGGTCGCCGCCTTGCGCTTGAGGTACGCCGCGCGCCGCGGCGACACGCCCGGCGCCCGCGCCATGCCCTCGAGACGGGAGATGAACGAGGGACCGTGCCTAGCCACCTCGTTGACCGAGTTCCCGGCCAGGAGCTGCGCATAGCCAAGTGCTGTCGAGATCGGCCGGCCCTTGCGCGTCTCGGGATCGATGCCGGCCTGCATGTCATAGACGCCGCGCCCGCCGGTCTCGAGGGCATAGACATCGATCACCTGCGCCTTCGACAGGCCAACGCGCAGCGCTTCAATTGCATAGCGGCGCTTGAACTCCTGCTCCGTGATCGCCGATGGCACATAGCCGTACTGGGATTTTGCCGCCGCCAGAAAGTCGTGAAGCCCGGGGATCTCCGCCTCAGGCCTCGGCGGTCTCAGCTCAGCGATAATTTTCGCGATGTCCGGCGGCAGCGGCGGGCCTTCGTACTGCGGCGGATGCTCCGGTACATAGTCCCCTGCGGTGAAGGCAATGCCGGCCGCGCGCTTGCGGCGGCGGCCATCACGGAGCGCCTCCACCTCTGCCCAATACATGTCGAGCCGCCGGTCGAAGGGCGCCCGCGCCGCAAGATAGCCTCGATAGGCCTTGAGCTGGCGCTCGTTGAGCCTGGCGGCAAGATCATCGGGAATGCGCTGTGCTGCTGCCGCAAGTGATGCCCCGGCAAGCGCCAGCACGCAGAGAAGTGCTCCGGCGCAGGCCTGGGAGGCCCGCAATCGCCAGCCATACATGCAGCTGATCTCCCTCCCCGTCTTCTTTTCAGCTCGCGCCACACGAGCCCCTCCCGTTCCGGGCATTCAAGGGCCGATAGATGAACGATTTGCCAATTGTGTGGCGGGCTGTGACGTCGCCGCACCGCGGCTCGCCGCCTTCCCGTGGCGCTGAGAGATTGCAGCATTGCCGATCGGAAGCGCGAGCTCGGCGCAGATCCCGCGGCGAAATCGCCGCGCGTCGAGCCAAGCGCGAGAGGCGAAAAGATCAGCACGGCGACAACGCCCCCCTAAGCGGCGCAGCGATCGTTATGAGGTCGGGGCCGTGGATCTCTGTTGTCATGATCGCCGCCTCAGCGCCGCCTGCGCCCCCCGGTGCTCCTGATGATGAGGACCGCGACCGCGGCCGGAACACCGAAGGTCACGGCGAGGACTGGGAGTTCCTGCAGGAACGTATATCCGGCGTGCAGGATCCCGATCCACAGGTTCACGAGCGTCAATGCCAGCCATACGGGAATGAAGGCCTTGGCGGCCACCGCGAAAATGCCGCGATCGGCCGCCCAGAAGCGCGCAAGCGCGAGAAACATGCCCAGCAGCGCAATCCCCCCGGCCGCCACCATTAAGGTATGCATGGACAAGTCCTCGTAAGCCTACGGAATAATTTTCCGCGGCCATTACGATTGTCGAATTCCGAGGTCAAGCTCTCACTTCGGGGGCTACGTCCGGAGCGGCAGAACTCCGTGTGGATAAGCCAGGCCGGCTAGCCACGTGGCCGTACATCCGGCACCCGGGCGACGATGAGAAGGCCTGCGAGCGCGATGGCGGCCTGCACGCCAAAAGCCGCGCGGTAGCCGGCCTCCGGCGGCATCCCGCCGACTGCCGGGAAGGCTGCAAGGACCCACCCGAACATGAACTGGGCGCCTGCAATGGCGGTCATGATTCCCATATTGCTCGCTGCGACCCCGCGCCCCATCAGTCGCGCAGGCACGAGCCCGCGCGCGTGGGCGTGTGAGATCGTCGGGTAGGCGCTGCAGATACTGATCGCAACGAACATAGCCGTCACCAGCGCGACCGGCGGCGTCGGCAGGAGCGCAAACGCGGCGACCATCACCGACACCACACTACCGCCGACCAGCACCGGCACCTTCAGCGAGTTGATGCGGCGTGCAATGCGCCCATAGAAGAAGTGCCCGCCAATGCCGCCAAGCGCCATGAGCAGCAGCACGCCGCCCCGCGCAATGTCATCAAGGTTATGCACATGTTTGAGATAGGGTGCACCCCAGGCACCCGAGAGCGCACTTGCGGCCGACATCGGCAGGCCGGCGAACAGCAGGCGTCCCATGCCCGGCTGACGCACGGCTTCGCGCACGCCGGCGAGCACCTCGGCGAGCTTTTCGCTCTTCGCCTGACGTGGCGGATGGCCGGGCGGCGCGTCGCGCACGAAAACCGCCAGCGCGATAGTGAGCACAACGACGCCGGCCGTGAAGATCCAGTAGCTCTCCCGCCATCCGATCAGTGCGATGAGCGCAGCGAACGGCGCGGTTGCGCAGAGATTGCCGACCGCCGCGAAGCTGTTGAGGGCGCCGGTCTGCGTCACCACACGTTCGGGCGCCATCCACATCGCGAGGATGTAGAAGGCGCCGGTGAACGCACCGGAGCAGCCGATCCCCATCAGGACGCGGCCAAGCGTCAGCGTGTGCGCCGTCTCTCCTGCAGCAAAACAGGCAGTTCCGACCGCCGTAAAGAGCATCATGGCGGAAAGCACGCGCCGCGGCCCATACCGATCGAGGAGCATTCCTGTCGGAATCTGCATGAGCGCATAGGCGATGAAGAATGCGCTCGCAATCGTCGAGAGAAGCGCCGGCGACAGACCCATCTCGCGTTCGAGTTCGGGCGCCATCACGCCGAAGCTTGTCCGCAGGAAGAGGTTGGAGAAGCCGAGCAGGTACAGCGTAGCCAGAATGGGCAGAAGCACGCTTTTCACGGGCCAACCCATACCAGCGTCATGCGCGCGGCGCCGGTCTCGATTGCGGGACGGGCGCCAGCAAACGGCCGAACGTCCTTGCGCCCGCCGCGCCGATCGTCAATGCAGTGGATCACCTCGCCTCCCCCAGTCCAGCCGCGCTCGCGTGCGGCGGCTGCGGCAATACCTATGATGTCGGCCCGTCGCGGCTTCGGCAATGGCGCCGAACCGCACTCAGGAGTGCACCAAATGATTATCGCCGTGGTCCAGATCCCCATGCCCCAGCGTCCCCGCGAGGCCGCCATCGCAGCACAGACCAAATCCGCGCCGACCTTTCGCGCCCTCGGCGAGAAGGGCCTCCTGCGCAAGGACTTCCTCAATGGCGAGGCTGGCGGCGGCGGTGTCTACTACTGGACCTCGCGCGAGGCCGCGGAAGCATGGTTCAGCCCCGCATGGCGGGCCGAAGCCAAGGCGCGCTTCGGCGCCGAGCCCGTGATCACCTACTACGAGAGCTACGTCACGGTGGACAACATCAGGGGCGAAACCATCCTGCGCGATGGCGGCTGACCGGAAGCCGGCGCCGCATGTCGCTCGAACACCGCATACTTGTCTGGATGTGCGTGCTCGTGGCCGTGAACCAGCTCGGCTTCGGGGCCATGGTGCCGTCGCTGGCATTGTATGCACAGTCCTTCGGCGTGCCGGCCTCGGCAATCGGCATGGCCGTTGCCGCCTACGGGCTCGCCCGCTGCATCTCCGCCCTGCCGGCCGGACAGATTTCCGACCGGATTGGCCGGCGTCCGAGTCTGGCCATCGGCGGGCTCGTCTCCGCGTTCGGCAATTTGTGGTGCGCGTGGGCGACGAGCTATCCCGAGTTCATCGTGGCGCGCTTTGTCGCCGGCTTCGGCGCCGGGCTCGTGCTGACGACCGGTCAGGTCGTGCTCGCCGACATAAGCACACCCGAGGTGCGCGGCCGCATGATCGCAATCTACCAGGGCACGTTCATCTTCTCCGTCGGCATCGGCCCTTTTCCGGGCGGCTTGATCGCCGAGCACTTCGGGCTCGCTGCACCCTTTGTCTTCACGGGGCTCGGTAGTTTCCTTGCAACGGTCGTCGCCTGGTTCGCCGTCCGCGAGACCCGCGAGATGGCGCGAGCCCCAAGTACGAGCGGTGTCGCGCTCCCCTCGTTCGCTGCCCAGATCCGCACGCTGACCCGTCATGTGGGCTATGTGCTCGTGAGCCTCATTTCGCTCATGAACGCAGTGGTGCGGACAGGCGGTCTCTTTGCCATCATCCCGATTCTGGCGACGGCGCGCCTCGGCCTCTCCGTTACAGCCATCGGCTTTGCGATGATGCTCGGCAGCGTCTCCGGTCTCTTTGCCTCCTATCCTGCCGGCTGGCTCGCCGACCGCTACGGGCGCAAGACCGTCATCGTGCCGGTGACGCTGATCAGCGGGCTGTCGATGGTGCTGTTCTGCTTCGCACCGTCCTATGCCTGGTTCATCGCCGCCTGCATGGTCTGGGGTGTCGCGATCGCGGCTGGTGGCGCGGCGCCTGCTGCCTATGCCGCCGATTCCGCACCTCCTGGCATGAACGCTGCGGCCATGAGCATGTTCCGCATGACCGGCGACATCGGCTATGTCGTCGGTCCGCTGGCCCTTGGCTTCATTGCCGACCTCTACGGACCGGTCACAGCGCTGCTGGCTGGCGCCGCCGGACTGGTCCTTGTCGGCGCGGCCTTCGGCATCCTTGCGACCGAGTCCCATCCACGGCGAAAGGCTTGAGAGCATGACAGCGAGCGCCGTTCCGACAATCCGCACGCGTTCGCTGATCTTCCTGCTGCTCGCGCAGGTCGCGGCCATGACCACGTGGTTCGCGACGACGGCATCGCTCGCCGCGATGCGCCAGGGCTGGACGCTTACGCCCTTCCTGGAGGGGCTCATGACCAGCAGTGTGCAGGCGGGCTTTGTCGGCGGCACGCTGACGAGCGCGCTCCTCAGCGCCGCCGACCGCTACGACCCGCGCAATCTTTTCATGACCGCTGCAGCAATCGCCGGCGGCGCGTGTCTGTTTGTCGTTTTCTTCGAGCCAACAGATATCGTCGTCCCGCTGTTGCGCTTTGCGACCGGCTTCTGCCTCGCCGGCGTCTACCCCGTCGGCATGAAGATCGCGGCAACCTGGGCGAAAGGCGACCTCGGGCTGCTGATCGGGCTGCTCGTCGGCGCCGTGACACTCGGCTCGGCGATGCCGCATCTCTTCGTGCCGCTCGGCCTCGACTGGCGCGTGCCGTGCATTGTCGCGGGGATCTGCGCCCTGGCAGGCGCGCTCCTCATCCGCCGGGTGGACATCGGGCCGAACCGCGCGTCGCCGCCCCCCTTCCGCCTCGCAAATGCGACAGAAGCCTTCCGCCGCCGGCCGCTACGCCTCGCCAACCTCGGCTACTTCGGGCACATGTGGGAGCTCTATGCCATGTGGGCCTGGATCGGCTCGTTTCTCGCGGCGAGCCTCGCGCTGCGCTACGGCGCGGCGCCGCCGATCGGCGCGAGCGTCGCCACCTTCCTCGTCATCGCAAGCGGCGCCATCGGCTGCCTCGTCGGCGGCTGGGCGGCGGACCGCATTGGACGCACGGCCGTCACGATCACATCGCTCGCGGTGAGCGGCGCCTGCGCACTCGTCATGGGTTTTGCCTTCGGCGGACCGGCGTGGCTTGTCCTGTCGATCGGTATCATCTGGGGGATCACCGTGGTCTCGGACTCAGCGCAGTTCTCGGCCTCGGTGACGGAGCTCAGCGACCGCACGCTCGTTGGCACCATGCTCACCGTGCAGACGTGCATCGGCTTCCTGCTCACGCTCATCACGATCCACGTCATGCCCTACGTCGTGACGGGGCTCGGCTGGACGTACGCGTTCATGATCCTCGCGCTTGGCCCGGCCATCGGCATATGGGCCATGGGGCGATTGCGTGCCGATCCGGCATCGGCAAGCCTCGCCGGCGGGCGCCGCTAGCACGGCTGATCACGTGCCGCAGAAGGTCGCCCGCACAACCTGCTCGGGACGTGGCGGCAAGGCGTACTCGGGCACATCCGCTTGATCATCGAACGGCCGCGCCAGCACACCGAGCAGCTTCTCGAAGCGTGCGAGGTCGCGGTTGTTGACTGCCGCGTCGAGCGCCTCCTCGACGAGATGATTGCGCGGGATGAACGCGGGGTTCACCACCTTCATCGCCGCGGCACGCGCCGCCGGATCGCCACCCTCGCGCTTGAGCCGCGCCCGCCACTCAGCCACCCAGCCATCGAAAGCCGACGGGTCATCGAACAGCGCGCGTACGCGCGCATCGGCCGCGGGATCGCCCGCCGCTTCGGACAGGCCGCGGAACGTCAGCGTGAAATCCGCCTTGTTCGCAGCCATCACGTCCATGAGCTTCTTCGTGAGCGCGGGGTCCTCGTCCTGCGCCTCGAATAGCCCGAGCTTCTTGCGGTATCCGGCGATAAGGGCTGCCTCGAACTTCGCCGGATATGCGTTGATCGCCTCCTGCGCGATGCCGACGGCTGCCTCGCGCTCGTCGGCGATCAACGGCAGCAGCGCCTCGGCGAGGCGCGTGAGGTTCCACTGCCCGATAACCGGCTGGTTGCCGTAGGCATAGCGCCCGTGCTCGTCGATCGAGCTATAGACGGTCGCCGGATGGTAGTGGTCCATGAACGCACACGGGCCGTAGTCGATCGTCTCGCCGGAAATGGCCATGTTGTCCGTGTTCATGACGCCGTGTATGAACCCGATCAGCATCCAGCGCGCGATCAGATCTGCCTGCTTGTCGATGACGCGGTTGAGCAACGCCAGCGCAGGGTTATCGCTGCCGGCCAGGTCGGGGTAGTGCCGCTGAATGACGTAGTCCGTCAGCGCTTTCAGCCCCTCCACATCGCGGCGCACAGCGAAGAACTGGAAGGTGCCAACGCGGATGTGGCTTGCTGCGACGCGCGTCAGCACGGCCCCCGGCAATGCCTTCTCGCGCATGACGTCCTCGCCGGTGGTCACGGCAGCCAGCGCCCGCGTCGTCGGGATGCCAAGCGCGTGCATGGCCTCGCCGATGATGTACTCGCGTAGCACCGGCCCAAGCGCCGCCCGCCCATCGCCGCGGCGCGAGAAGGGAGTCGGTCCCGAGCCCTTGAGCTGAATGTCGTGGCGGCGGCCGTGCCGATCGATCACTTCGCCGAGCAGGATCGCGCGCCCATCGCCGAGCTGTGGCACGAAGCCGCCAAACTGATGGCCGGCATAGGCCATGGCAATCGGCTCCGAGCCGGACGGCACGCGGTTGCCGGCCAGGATCTCGACGCCTTCCGGGGAGGCCAAGTACGCTGGGTCGAGCCTCAGCTCCCGCGCCAGACCCTCGTTCAGCTTGACCAGACAGGGCGCCCGCACCTGCGTCGGCGTAAGGCGCGCGAAAAAGCGCTCCGGCAGCCGGGCATAGCTGTTCTCGAATGGCAGGAAAGGGGCAGGATCCGGCTCAGCGCTCATGTTCCATTCTGGTCCGGGTTGTCGCGGCGGCAGCCATTTCGCGGCTTTGGTCTTATATACCCTATATCGGGTCCGTGGCGCGACTTGACCAGGGCGCACGAGGGGCCCAATTGTCCCGCCATGACTGCGCCGACCGACATCCAGCACGATAGCCAGCTCGGGAGCCCGCCCGCGGACGCGAGGCCTGCGCCGCGGGGCCCTGACGTGATCAATGCCTATCTCAAGACGCTACCCGCGGCACCGGGCGTCTACCGGATGATCGATGCCCAGGGCGATGTGATCTACGTCGGCAAGGCCCGCAGCCTCAAGGCACGTGTCGCGAACTATACCCGGCTCGGCGGACACACGAACCGCATCGCCCGCATGATCGCGGCCACGGCGAGCATGGAGTTCGTCACGACGCGCACGGAAAGCGAGGCGCTGCTGCTCGAGGCGAACCTCATCAAGCGCTTTCGCCCGCGCTTCAATGTCCTCCTGCGCGACGACAAATCCTTTCCGTACATCCTCATCGCGCGCGATCACGCCGCACCACAGATTCTCAAGCATCGCGGCGCGCGAAAGCGCAAGGGCGACTATTTTGGCCCCTTTGCCTCGGCCGGTGCCGTCAATCGCGCCATCAACACGCTACAGCGCGCCTTCCTGCTGCGCTCGTGCTCGGACTCCGTCTACGAGAGCCGCACGCGACCGTGCCTGCTCTACCAGATCAAGCGCTGCTCTGCGCCATGCACGGGCGAGATCAGCCTCGAGGAGTACGCCAAGCTCGTGGACGACGCCTGCCGCTTCCTGCGCGGCGGCAGCCAGGATGTGCGCGAGCAGCTCAAGGCACGCATGATGGCCGCCTCCGACGCCCTCGAGTTCGAGCAGGCCGCCGCGATCCGCAACCGCCTCTCGGCGCTGAGCCATGTCACGGCCGACCAGACGATCAACCCGGAAGGCATCGAGGAAGCCGATGTCTTCGGCGCCTTTCAGGAAGGCGGGCAGACCTGCGTGCAGGTCTTCTTCTTCCGCTCCGGTCAGAACTGGGGCAATCGTGCCTACTTCCCGCGCGCCGACCGTTCGCTCGACGCCGGCGAGGTGCTCGATTCCTTCATTGCGCAGTTCTACGACGACAAGCCCGTGCCGCGCCTCATCCTGCTTTCACACGACGTGCCGAGCCGCGAGTTGCTGGCCGAGGCCCTGTCGCTCAAGGCCGAGCGCAGGGTCGAGATCCGTGTGCCCCAGCGCGGCACCAAGAGCGGCGTCGTCGAGCACGCGCTCGCCAATGCCAAGGAAGCCCTCGGCCGCCGCCTCGCGGAGGGAGCCTCGCAGCGCCGCCTGCTTGAAGCGCTCGCCGACCGTTTCGGCCTCGCGCAGGTGCCGCGGCGCATCGAGGTGTTCGACAACAGCCATGTGTCCGGCACGAATGCCGTCGGCGCCATGATCGTCGCGGGCGTCGACGGCATGGTCAAAGGCCAGTACCGCAAGTTCAACATCAAGTCTGCGGACCTCACGCCCGGCGACGACTACGCCATGATGCGCGAGGTGCTCACGCGGCGCTTCAAGCGCATTGCCCCCGCCGCGCAATCCGCCGAAGCCGAGAATGCCATCAAGCTTCTCGCGGTCCCCGAAACGGCAGCGGATGTGGTGCTGCAGAACCATCTCGGCGAGGCGGATGAGAGCGCATTCCCTGACAAGCCCGACCTCGTGCTGGTCGACGGCGGCCTGGGCCAGCTCAATGTCGCGCGCGAGGTGCTCGATGGTCTTGGCATCGACGACGTGGCTCTGATCGGCGTTGCCAAGGGGCCTGACCGGGACGCCGGCCGCGAGCATTTCCACATTCCGGGCCGCGAGCGCCCGATCATGCTCGAGCCGCGCGATCCTGTGCTCTACTTCGTCCAGCGGCTTCGCGATGAGGCCCACCGCTTTGCCATTGGCGCCCACCGCGCGCGCCGCACGAAGGCTATCGGCGCCAATCCGCTCGACGAGATCGAGGGCATTGGCCCGACGCGCAAGCGCGCACTCCTCCATCACTTCGGCTCGGCCAAGGCCGTGAGCCGAGCCAGCGTCGCCGATCTCACCGCTGTCAGCGGCATCTCCCAGGAGACGGCCCAGCGCATCTATGACCATTTCCACGATCGGGACCGGTAGGCGCACCATGATCCGTCCATGCGCCCTCGCCGCGCTGGCGCTCGTCGCCACCAGTTTGCCGGCTGATGCAGCGCCGCCGCAGCGGATCGTCTCGCTGAACCTTTGCACGGACCAGATTCTCATTGACCTCGTGCCGGCATCGCGAATCCGCGCCCTCAGCCACGTTGCGACCGACGCGTCTGTGTCGTCCATTGCCGAGCGCGCCCGGAGCCTCACACGCGTGCGCGGCGAAGCCGAGGAAGTCCTGGCGCTCGATCCTGATCTTGTGGTCACGACAGAGCTCTCGACGCCAACGACGGCTTCAATGCTCGAACGGCTCGGGCGCCGCGTGCTCAAAGTGCCCTTGGCAAGCGATATCGCCGGGGTCCGCGAGGTCGTGCGGCGCATGGCCGGAGCGGTCGGAGAGGCAGCTGCCGGCGAGGCGGTGATCGCGAAATTTGACCAGCGGCTCGCAGCACTCGCGACGTCGGCGCCGACAGGCCCGGCCCCCACGGCCGTCATCTATCAGGTCAACAGCATAGCATCCGCCGTCGGCACGCTGGAGGATGAGGCGCTGCGCCGCGCCGGCTTGCGCAATCTAGCTACCGAGCTGCACCTCGACCCCGGTGGCCGCGTGGCCCTCGAAGCGATCATCGCGAACCCGCCGGACCTGCTCGTGCTCTCGGGACCGATCGACGCGTACCGCACCGTCGTCGCGGATTCGCTTACCCATCCAGCGCTCAAGGCCGTGATGCGCGAGCGCGCGACGCTCGTTGTCCCATGGCGCCACTGGCTCTGCGCCACGCCCTATATCGCCGACGCCATCGAGGCCCTTGCCGAAGCCCGCCGCCGCCTCACGCCGCGGAGACCGCCCGCATGAGGCCCGCTGCGCAGCCGTACGTCATCCCCGGTCTCACTGCACTCGCGCTGGCGCTCACACTGGCCTCGCTCGCCATCGGACCGACCGGCATCGGCCTTGGCGGCGGCGCGCACGCATGGCTCATCCTGAGCGAGATCCGTCTGCCGCGCACAGTGCTCGGCCTGCTCGTCGGCGCGGCGCTCGGCCTTTCCGGCGCTGCGCTGCAGGGCTACCTGCGCAATCCGCTCGCCGAGCCGGGTATCATCGGAATTTCCGGCGGCGCCGCGCTCGGCGCCGCGCTGGCCATACATACCGGGCTCGCGGCGAGCCTCATGATCGGCCTGCCGCTCGGCGGGCTTCTCGGCGCGGCCGTCGCGATGGCCGTCGTGCTCTGGCTCGCGGGCGAGAGTGGGGGCCCGATCACACTGATCCTGGCTGGCGTCGCGGTCGCGAGTCTGACGACCGCGCTGATCGCCCTCGTGCTTACGCTATCGCAGAACCCTTTTGCCGCCGTGGAGATCGTCTATTGGCTGATGGGGTCGCTTAGCGACCGCAGCATGACGCACGTCTGGCTCGCCGCACCGCCGATCCTTATGGGCCTTGCTGTGCTGGCGCATCTCGGCCGCGACCTCGACGCCCTGACGCTCGGCGAGGACGTGGCCGCCAACCTCGGCACGTCTCTGCCGCGCCTGCGCCTGCTGGTCGTCACCGGTACGGCGCTCGCGGTCGGGGCGGCGACGGCGGTCTCCGGAACGATCGGCTTTGTCGGGCTCATCGTGCCGCACATCCTGCGGCCCCTCGTCGGCCATGTGCCCTCGCGCCTGCTGCCGGCGAGCGCACTTGGCGGCGCGGCGCTCGTGCTCGCCGCTGACCTGGCGCTGCGCGTGGCCTCGCCGGGCGGCGGCATCCGCCTCGGCGTCGTTACCGCGCTCATCGGCACGCCCTTCTTTGTCTGGCTTGTCATAGCGACGCGCCGGGAGCTGACGCCATGATGGTGCTTCTGCGGGACGTCCGCCTCGCACTCGGCAATCGGATCGTGCTGGATGCCGTCGACCTCTCGATTCCGTCCGGGCGTGTCACGGCGGTCGTCGGCCCGAACGGCGCCGGCAAATCGACGCTGCTGCGCGCCTGCGCGGGTCTGCTGCCGGCGCAGCGCGGCGCGATCACGCTCGGCGGGCGCCCGATAGCCCAGCTTGGGCGGCAGCAGCTCGCCCGCGTGATTGCCTATCTTCCGCAGGAGCGCGCCGTGCACTGGCCGCTCGCAGCGAAGGCCGTCGTGGCCCTCGGCCGCCTCCCGCATGATGATACCGATCCAGAGGCGATCTCCCGCGCGCTCGCGGCCATGGACATTGCCCATCTTGCCGATCGTCCGATCGCGCAGCTCTCGGGTGGCGAGCGCGCACGCGTGCTGGTAGCCCGCGCTCTGGCGCAGGAGGCGCCACTGCTCATTGCCGACGAGCCCACGGCCGGCCTCGATCCTGCCCATGCGCTTGCCATGTTCGCGCTCTTCCGGAGCCTCGCGGCGGCAGGACGCACCATTGTGGTGGCCCTGCACGACCTGAGCCTCGCCGCCCGCTTTGCCGACCACATCATTCTCGTGTCAAATGGGCGCGCCGCAGCCTCTGGCTCGCCTGCGGAGGTGCTCACCCCCGGCACGCTGGAGCCGGCATTCGGCGTCACCATGCTATGCACAAGCGTCGGCGGCCTGCCGATTGTCGCTCCGGTCTCCACTCTGCCATGATGCGGTGCAACAAGGCGGCGCGGAGGGGTACGTGCTCGGTATTGGCGGCAAGCGGCAACGCACAATCAATCTCGCCCTGCAAGGTGGCGGCGTGCATGGCGCCTTCACGTGGGGTGTGCTCGATCGCCTGCTCGAGGACGACAAGGCGCTCCATTTCTCATGGATCAGCGCGACCAGTGCCGGCGCAGTGAACGCGGCTGCGCTCGCGAGCGGCCTCGCCAATGGCGGGCGTGAGGAGGCGCGGCGGAGCCTGCGCAGGGTCTGGGAGGCTGTGCAGGAAGCGGGTGTGCCCGACCTCGTCCGGCTCAATCCATTCCTGCGCGGTCTTGGTCGACCGTCATCGCTGGCGCCGGTTGCGGCGCTGTTTTCACCCTACGAGTTCAATCCACTCGGCTTCGATCCTCTGCGCCGCATCCTCTCCGAGCACATCGACTTTCAAGGCATCCGCGCCTACCCCGACCTCGAGCTGCTTGTTGCCGCGACCGATGTCGCGACCGGCGCCAAGCGGCTCTTCCGCCGGCCCGAGCTGAGCGTCGAGGCCGTCCTCGCTTCCGCCTGCCTGCCGACGATCCACCACGCCGTCGAGATCGAAGGCCGCGCCTACTGGGACGGCGGTTTCTCGGCGAACCCGGATCTCGTAACGCTCGCCGACGAAAGCCCGACCGGCGATACGCTGCTCGTCCTCCTCAATGCGTTCGATCAGCCTGGCGTGCCCCGGTCCGCGCGCGAGATCGCCGGAACGGTGAGCCGCATCACCTTCAACCAGCCCCTGCGCCGCGACATCGAACAGATCGAGGCGGCGCGCGCAACCTCCGAGCTTGGCTGGTGGGGGCGTGCGCGCACGCCCGCGCAGCGCCTCGCCAAACACCGCTTCCATCTCGTCGAAGCCGGCCACCATACGGCCTTCCTGCCCGCCGACAGCAAGATCCAGCCCGACCGGACCATCATCTCCCGCCTTTTCCTCGCTGGCCATTCAGAAGCGGGCAAGTGGCTCGAGCGGCACGGTGCGGATATCGGGCGGCGCAGCACCGTCGACCTCGGCGCGCTCCTCGGCAGGGTTTCGAGCCCGATCGCGCGAACGCGGGAAGCGGACGCCCCCACTCTCGACGAGATTCCCGCTGGCGCCGATCGGCCGCGCTCGGCACCGGCCTCCAGGGCCTGACGCCGACCAGTCCTCCACCGATTGAAGCATTCCAAGTCCGTCGCGGGGCGCTATAAATGAGCGCAAGCTGACGGCGGCAGTTCAATGGCGCCGGCCATAAACCTGCCCGCACGCCATGGCGCCGGGCCTCACTGGAGGGAACGAGATCCAATGACCGTCGAGAGCATCCGTCCAAGTCGTCGCGGCCTTATGCAGGGCGCACTCGCCGCCGCCGCCGCATCCGCCGTGCCGACCGGCTGGGCCATTGCCCAGGCCAAGCCCCTTAAGGTCGGGCTGATGCTTCCCTACTCGGGCACCTTTGCCAAGCTCGGCGAGAACATTACCTTCGCAATTGAGCTGCTGATTGCTGAAAAGGGTGGCAAGCTCGGGGGGCGCGAGGTCCAGATCATCAAGCTCGATGACGAATCGAAGCCAGAGAACGCACCGCAGAACACCGATCGGCTCGTGAAGCGCGATCAGGTCGATGTACTCATCGGCACCGTACATTCCGGCGTTCAGATGGGCATCCATAAGGTCGTGCGCGAAACCGGCACGCTGACCATCGTGCCCAATGCCGGCGCCAATGCCGTAACGCGCCAGCTCTGCGCGCCGAACGTCTTTCGTACGTCCTTCACCAACTGGCAGCCGGCCTACGGCATGGGCTTGGCGCTTGGCGCCAAGGGCGTCAAGAAGGCGGCCTGGATCACCTGGGACTATGCCGCCGGCCATGAAGCGGGCGAAGGCTTCAAGGAGGGCCTCGCCAAGCATGGTGGCGAGGTCGTGCGCTCGCTGACGCTCAAGTTCCCCGACACGAACTTCCAGCCCCTGCTTGCGCAGGTACCGGGGCTCGGCGTCGAAGCCGTCGGCGTATTCTTCGCCGGCGGCGGGGCGGTGCAATTCGTGAAGGAGTACAAGGCGGCCGGCATTAAGGTGCCGCTCGTCGGCTCGGGCTTCCTCACGGAAGGCGTGCTCGGCGCGCAGGGCGCTGCTGCCGAGGGAATAGAAACGGCACTCCACTATGGCGACGGTCTCGACAATCCAAAGAACGCCGCCTTCCGTAAGGCCTTCCAGGCCAAGACGCAGCGCGAGGCAGACGTCTATGCCGTGCAGGGCTATGACGCTGCGCAGCTCCTCGCGGTCGGCCTCGAAGCTGTCAAAGGCAAGATCGAGGACGAGGCCAATCTCTACAAGGCCATGCGCAGCGCCAAGATCGAGAGTCCGCGCGGGCCGATCTCGTTCTCGCCCTCGCAAGAAGTCGTGCACAACATCTACCTCCGGCGTGTCGAGGGTGGCCTCAACAAGGTCGTCGGGATTGCTGCGCCGGCACTTGCCGATCCCGGCACGGGCTGCAAGCTTTGAATTTCTCCCTCTCGCCGTTGTCTTCAGCGGCGTGAGGGTCGGGATGAGGGGCAGCGGCACGCCCCGACGTCAGCGCCGGCGGCCGCCCCTCACACTGGCCCTTTCTCCGCACGCAGGCAGAGGGGAATACTCGATGCGTCTGCCGCAACCGGCATGAGCCCATGTCCCGCGATTGGGTGACAGCTCCGGTCGGTTCTGGCATATAGCCGCCGACCATTGGCGCCCACTAGCGGCGCCTGCGCGTGCTTTCGCTATATCTTAGCGGCGCGTCCCCGATCTCCCGAGAGGACAGCAGATGGCGGTCACCAAGTCCCAGATTCTCGAGCAGCTGAAGCGCATCAAGGGGCCCAACCTCGAGGGCAACATCGTCGATCTCGGCCTCGTGTCCGAGATCCTGCTGCGTGATGACAAGGTCTACTTCTCGATCACCGTTCCCCCGGATCAGGCGGCCTCGCTGGAACCACTCCGCCAGGCTGCCGAAAAGGTCGTCAAGGACATCCCGGGTGTTCAGGGCGTCACGGCAGTTCTCACAGCCGAGACGGCGCGCGGCAGCGCCAATGGGGGTGCCGCGCCGCGCGCTGAGAGCCCCCGCGTGCAGCAGGTGCGCGCCCAACAGAGCGCCGCCCGGGAGACGGCCGCGCGGGCGCAAGCCGGTCCCGGGCCCCGGCAGTCGGCCGGCGTTCCCGGCATCCGGCACATGATCGCCGTGGCCTCGGGGAAGGGCGGCGTTGGCAAGTCGACGACCGCCGTCAATCTCGCGCTCGGCTTCCAGGCGATCGGACTCAAGACCGGGATCCTCGATGCCGACATCTATGGCCCCTCGCAGCCGCGCCTGCTCGGCCTCTCCGGCCGTCCCCACGTGATCGAAGGCTCAAGCCGCCTCAAGCCAATGGAAGGCTTCGGTCTCAAGGCCATGTCGATGGGCTTCATGGTCGATGAGGGCACGCCGATCATCTGGCGCGGCCCAATGGTGGTGTCGGCATTGACGCAGATGCTGCGCGAGGTCGAATGGGGCGAGCTCGACGTGCTCGTGATCGACATGCCGCCGGGCACAGGCGACGTGCAGCTCACCATGGCGCAGCAGGTACCGCTTTCCGGCGCCATCATCGTCTCGACGCCGCAGGACTTGGCGCTCATCGACGCGCGCAAGGGCCTCGCGATGTTCCGCAAGACCGACATTCCCGTCCTCGGGATCATCGAGAACATGAGCTACTTCCTTTGCCCGAGCTGTGGCGCGCGCTCTGACATCTTCGGTCACGGCGGCGCTGCCGAAGAAGCACTGCGGCTCGGCGTTCCCTTCCTCGGCGAGATACCACTGCACATGTCCATCCGGGCGCACTCCGACGAGGGACGCCCGATCGTCGCCGCCGAGCCACAGAGCCTGCACGCGCAGATCTTCCGTGATCTCGCCGCCAGGGCCTGGGACGAACTCAGCGGCGCGGCCGGTCAGCGCGTGCCGCCTCCCACGCTTCAGGTGAAGCCCGGCGCTGATGCACTCGACATCGCATTCCACGATG
Source organism: Hyphomicrobiaceae bacterium (assembly GCA_046293075.1). Classification (GTDB taxonomy): domain Bacteria; phylum Pseudomonadota; class Alphaproteobacteria; order Rhizobiales; family Hyphomicrobiaceae. Next base: position 48,230 of record JBKBPL010000008.1, read on the forward strand.
GGGCGCGGTACGAGCTCTCCGCCGAAATGCTGCGTGTCATGAGCCCGTCCGCCGAGGTGCAAGGCCACGCGCCGGACCAGCGCGTCACGGTCAGCAGGAAGCGCAACGTCAAGATCCGCGATCTCGTGCCCGTCGGCAACTATGCAGTGAAAATCGTTTTCGACGACGGCCACGACACAGGCCTCTATACGTGGTCCTACCTCGCCTTGCTCGGGCGCGAGAAAGAGAGGCGTTGGGCCCAATATCTTAAGGAACTGGAAGCCAAGGGCCTCGATCGCGGTTAAGAGCAATTCACTCTGTGTAACCTGAATTTTACGCCTCTGCGCTGTAGTTCCCCTTCTGAGCCCGCACGCACGCGTGACCGGGGCACATGTAGCGTGGGAGGGAGTGATGCTGCTGCGGCAAGTCGATCCGCGCCATGCCGCTGTCCTGGCCGATTTCGTGCGCAGGGTGGTTGCATCCCGCACAGTGTGGGCGGTTGCCGGCGCCGAAGGCTTGGCCCGCCTTCCCTCTCCGACCCGCCGCGCGCGCAAGACGACGCTTTTTTGGGCCGAGCAGGAGGATGCCGAGCGTGCCTCGGGAATGGTGGCGCAGGAGCCCCGCGTCAAGCAGATCCCGCTCGCCGACTTCTTGCACGAGGTGCTGCCCAAGCTCCGCGATCTTGACCGCGCCGTTGGCACGAACTGGCTCGCGGCCCCCTGCGAGCCCGAGATCGAGCCAATGGAGCTTGCCGACCGTCTGCGCCAGGAGATGCTCGCGACGTTCGTCCGCCAGGCCGTGGGGCACGGCGGTGTCTATATCCTGGAGGATGATCAGGGTCCGACATTCGCTGCCTCGATGCTCGTACCGCACGCGCTCGTCCTTCCGGTGTGGACCCAGCGCGATGAGGCCGAGATCGCCCAGCGCGGCTTCTGGCAGGACATGGACATCTCACACATCCCGCTTACCACGTTCATAGATCGCACGCTCGTCTGGCTCGGCGAGATCGGCCGCTCGGTCGCGCCGAGCTACACGCCGCGGATCGCCAACATCGAGCTCGCACCGGCCGACATTGCCGGGCGGCTGAAGAAGCTCCAGCGCCTGGCGGCACACGCCTAGATTCCCCTCCCCCGCCTCTCCCCCTCGAAGACAATGGAGGGGAGGGAATATTGTCGACACCACCCTTCGGTTTTGCCCCTTTAGGCCCTGCGTGCTAGACACGCCGGGAACTTGCGGTGCAGTGCACAAGGGGCAGGACACATCCATGAGGAACGTTCTCGAGGAGCTCGAGCGGCGGCGCGCCGTGGCACGGCTTGGCGGCGGCGAAGCGCGCATTGCCGCCCAGCACAGGCGCGGCAAGCTGACCGCCCGCGAGCGCATCGAGCTCTTGATGGACGAGGGCACGTTCGAGGAGTTTGACATGTACGTCGAGCACCGCTCGACGGATTTCGGCATGGAGAAGACGAAGATCCCGGGCGACGGCGTCGTCACCGGCTGGGGCACCATCAATGGCCGCGTCGTCTACGTTTTCGCCAAGGATTTCACCGTGTTCGGCGGGTCGCTCAGCGAAGCCCATGCGAGGAAGATCACCAAGATCCAGGACATGGCGCTGCAGAACCGCGCGCCCATCATCGGCCTTTTCGATGCCGGCGGCGCCCGCATCCAGGAGGGTGTGGCGGCGCTCGGCGGCTATGGCGAGGTCTTCCTGCGCAATGTGCTCGCCTCCGGCGTCATCCCGCAAATCTCGGTCATCATGGGGCCGTGCGCGGGCGGCGACGTCTATTCGCCGGCCATGACCGACTTCATCTTCATGGTGAAGGACACGAGCTATATGTTTGTGACCGGCCCCGATGTCGTCAAGGCGGTGACCAACGAGACGGTGACGGCGGAAGAGCTCGGCGGCGCCAAGGTCCACACGACCAAGTCCTCGATTGCGGACCGCGCCTACGAGCATGACGTTGAGGCGCTGCTGCAGATGCGGCGCCTCATGGACTTCCTGCCGGGCAACAACAAGTCCGGCGTGCCCGTCCTGCCGACCAAAGATCCGGCCGACCGCATCGAGATGAGCCTCGACACGCTCATTCCCGCCAACCCCAACCAGCCCTACGACATCAAAGAGCTGATCCTCAAGGTCATAGACGAAGGCGACTTCTTCGAGATCCAGGAGGCTTTCGCAAAGAACATCGTCACGGGCTTCGCGCGCATGGAAGGGCGCACGGTCGGCATCGTCGCCAACCAGCCGATGGTGCTCGCGGGCGTGCTCGACAGCGACGCCTCGCGCAAGGCCGCCCGCTTCGTGCGCTTCTGCGACTGCTTCGAGATCCCGATCATCACGTTCGTCGATGTGCCGGGCTTCCTGCCAGGAACGGCGCAGGAGTACGGCGGTCTCATCAAGCACGGCGCCAAGCTGCTCTTCGCCTATTCCGAGGCAACCGTGCCGAAGATCACCGTCATCACCCGCAAGGCGTATGGCGGCGCCTATGACGTCATGAGCTCGAAGCACATCCGCGGCGACGTGAACTACGCCTGGCCCTCGGCCGAGATCGCGGTCATGGGCGCCAAGGGCGCGGCGGAGATCCTCTATCGCGCCGAACTCGGAGACCCCGAGAAGATCAAGGCCCGCATCGACGAGTACCAGGCGCGCTTCGCCAACCCGTTCGTCGCCGCCGAGCGCGGCTACATCGACGAGGTGATCATGCCGCACGGCACCCGCCGACGGCTCTGCCGCGCCCTCAACATGCTGCGCAACAAGCAGGCGCAGAATCCCTGGAAGAAGCACGACAACATTCCGCTCTAGACGCCGCCCAAAAAAAACCCGCCCCACGGGCGATGCGGTAAGGACCAAAGGGAGCCGCGCATGATGGGGCACACTACGGAGAAGGCGCCGCCTAGCGCGACACCTACCGGCGCCGTTCGACACATTCTTCGACTGGAAGGTGCGGTCGTCGCCGGCGCCGCGCTCATCGGCTACACGCATTTGGGCGCATCGTGGTGGCTGTTCACCATGGCGGTTGTGGCCCCCGACCTCAGCATTGCCGCCTATCTCGCCGGCCCACGCGTCGGCGCGCTCACCTATAACCTCGCGCACAGCACCATCGGCCCGGTAGTGCTCGGAACCTCCGCTTATCTCGCCGACGCAATCCTGCTGGTTGCCGTGTCGCTGGTCTGGCTCTTCCACATCGGCATCGACCGGATGCTCGGCTTCGGCCTCAAATATGCCAGCGGCTTCAAGAACACCCACCTCGGCCGCATCGGCTGACGGCCCGGTCAATCCCCTGGAAAATCCTTGAGGGCTCGCACGGCGCGGATGGTGTCGATGCCGTGGAGCTGGATACCCGAGCCGATGGTCGCCGGCACCTCGCCCGGCTTGTACCGCTCGATGGCCAGCCGCACGGCCCTGGCGAGGCCCAGGCATCGCTCGATGTACTCTCCCGGGCTGTGCACGCCCGTTGCGTCCCGGACGTAGGCGACCTGCGCATCAAAGTCGAATGTGCTGGACATTTCATCCCTTGTGGGCCCCCACAAAAGGATGACACAGTTCGCGCATTTTCGTCCGTGGCGCGGGGCATCGCCGCGCCCGGCACGGACGTCGGCTCTTGCCAACGGCGGGCAAGTCGCTAAAACGGCGCAACGCCGATCTGCGGGTGTAGCTCAATGGTAGAGCAACAGCCTTCCAAGCTGATGACGGGGGTTCGATTCCCCTCACCCGCTCCATGCCCCAGCGTGGTGCTCCGCTCTGACAACCCGTAGCGCAGGCGCCTGCGGCACGCCTCCCGGCCGACGAGATATTCGGATCTGCCAACCGAGTGCCGTACGGACCGGGCCACCCCGGCAAGCTCTCACGAATACCTTACTTGACCGCCGCTGGACGGGCTACCCTACGCTTCTCTAGCGTGGCCAATGGTGCGTCAGGGCAAGCGTCAATGGCACGCAACGACGGCTTTGAGGTGTCGAATGACCGGCGACGCGTTTGGCTCTTCCGCGCTACTCGCGCCGAATAGACGTCTGAACGCTCGTCGACAACACCATGCGCACGATCGGCCAGCCGGTTCCTGAAGCAGTTCTCCGACCTTTCCGGAGGCGGCGAGAATGAAGCAGTCGCAGAAGCGAAGGAATTCAATCCTCGGGACTTTGGCGCTCTGGCTTTCCCCGGCCGCTCTGGGTCTCGGTCTCGCTCAGTACTTGAATTGGAGCCACGTCGTCTGGCTCACCGACGCAGGTCGCTTCTGGCCGATCGTCCTCACCAGCATCTCAGCCGCCATATACGTGCGACTGCCGTTTTCCGATTTCGAGGACCGGACGAGCGCTACCGCCGCCTGGCTCACGCTCCTGTGGACGTGGTTCTACTGCCCGTTGTGGGCTGCTGCCGTCGAGGTGCCCTACGCCGCGGCCGTCGTCACCGCGCATGGCGACGTCCATCTTGCGAGCCGCGCGGCCCGCCACCCCGAAGGCAGGGCATGGCTCCTCACGAAGCGCTCCGACTTCCGGATCGTGCACAACGTCGCCGGCAAACTGACCGCCAGCGCACTTGAGATCGAGTATCGCTACGCCGGACCCTATATCGGCACCCGGCGTCACGCAGAGGACCTCTTGGCGCCGCTGCAGCGCGCCGCAAGTCAGATCCTGGCCAATGAGGCGAAGAAGTCGCGCTCATCGAGGATCGCATTGCTGGAAGACCGTCCCGTTCAAGACCGCGCTCTGCAAAGAATTTGTGCCGCCACGGTCGGCGAGAAGATCACATGTCCTCTCAGCATGAAGCTCGCGCCACTAAGCGAGGCGACAGGCCTCGGTGCAACCTGGAGCAAATTCTACACCGAAAGCGAGGCTATCGAGGAGAAGCACCTGCCGACGCTGGTGCGGCTGCTGACGCAGCCGGATTCCGCCGTCATCGATCAGGATCGAGTATTCGCGCTGATCATGGAGCTTGCGGAGGTCGCCGAGCCGCTCTCTCAGGTGGCTCAGCATCCCCATTTTCTCAGCGACGCGCAGTTCGACCAGCTGGTTGCGCGCATCCTGACCGCACCAGGCTGTGGTGATGAAGCCATTGCCATCCTATCTACGGTGAACCGTCTGAGCGCCGTGCAGCGCGAAGCCCTCCGGGCCAAAGTGCTTGCCGAAGCGACCATCTCGCGAATTGTAGCGCACGCGTCGGCGCTGCGACTCTCGGACGCTGAAATCGTCCAAATCGCGTCGCGAATGCAATCGGCCTTTCTTGCGGATCCAGGCCTCGCAGTGCGGAGCTTGCAGACGTTTGGTCAACGTCTTCCCCCTGAGGCGCAACGCCATGCCGTGCAAGGCATTGTCAAGGCGAAGGCGTCGCACGCGCTGGCCGCGCTGGCACACGTTAATTTTTCCAATGAGCTTCGCCACGGCCTCATGACAAGAGTGCTTTCCGACGCCACTCCCGAAGATTTCGCGGATGCGCGTATGACAAAGGACACCCTCCAGGCTGCTCTGACGCCATCGGAGATGCGGGCGCTGATCGCGATGGCTGTGAAGCGGAGCGAGGCCTCAGGCAAATGGCTCGAGTTTGCCCTCACCATGTTGCCTATTCGCGCCATGTTGATGGACGAACGGCGATCGCTCCTCACCGGGTCGGCGTTCGAAAGCCCCAGGGCGGCGCTCGAATTCGTCAGCAAGAACCGGCGCCACCTGGACCCCGCGGAAGTCAATGAGGTCACGCGCGACTATACGAGAACCATTACGACCGACTTCTGTCTGCACCTGTCACACCGCAACAAGAACTGGCGAACCGACTACTTCAGTGAGGACCAGCTTCGGATTTTCCGCGAATGCGCGGAATCGAAATAGTCGCCGCCCGATGCGGCTCCAGCAATCCGGGAAAGCTGGGAGCGTGCCCGCGCCGGGGACCACCTGGCCGCAATCGCCCTGCTTATTTCCGTCCCGCGATAATGCCGTCCCTGAAACGGCCGGATTCCGCCGCGAATCTGCCGCGCGAATCGCGTCTGATCGATGCCATGCAGGATCGCACCTCGAAGCTCGCCGAGAAGCTCCTCATCATCTACGAGATGGACGGCCGCGATGCCGTTGAGCAGTACGCGCGCCGAAACGGGATCCCGCTCGCCGTTTCCCGAAAGATCATCTCGGACTATGAGATCGCCCGCGGGCTGCGCGCCCTTGCGGCCGGACGATAGGTGCAGTCACCCGACCATGCGCCGCGGCGGATCAGTTCGCCTTGATGCGCACACCCGGCACGCTGATCTCAACCGACGTGCGCCGGAGACTGAGACGCAAGGTCTAGGCCACGCCCGCTGCCATCAGAATGCATATTCCGTGAAGACGCGGCGGACGTCGCCCTTCCAGGGGCCATGGTAGGCCTCGAGCAGTTGCTCGGCGATGGTGCGGCCTGAGGCGACAATCTCCTCGACGGGGGCCAGATACTCCCGCTCATCGCTGCCGGCTGCATTCTTGCGCGCCCGCGCGGCGAGGCCTCCCCGCGCGATGGCCACCGCTTCGCGCGCAACATCCAGCACCTTGCCCTTCCGGAAGGGCGTCTTGAGCGCCAACCGCGGTACGCTGTCGCGCAGCGCCTGCCGCTCCTCTGCCGTCCAGTCCTTCACCAGCGACCAAGCGGCCTCAAGCGCACTGTCGTCGTAGAGCAGCCCGACCCAGAAGGCGGGGAGTGCGCAGATGCGCCGCCAGCGCCCGCCATCGGCACCGCGCATCTCTAGGAAGCGCTTCAACCGCACCTCCGGAAAGAGCGTCGTCAAATGATCCGACCAGTCATCGATGGTCGGCCGCTCACCGGGCAGCGCGGCGAGCTTGCCATCCATAAAGTCCCGGAATGAGGCGCCGGCGACGTCGATATAGTCACCGTCGCGGTAGACGAAGTACATGGGCACGTCGAGCGCGTAGTCGGCATAGCGTTCGAAGCTCATACCGTCCTCGAACACGAACGGCAACATCCCCGTGCGCCGCCTGTCCGTGTCGCGCCAGACCTCGCTGCGCATGGAGAGAAAGCCATTGGGCTTTCCTTCTGTGAAAGGCGAGGCCGCGAAGATCGCCGTCGCGATCGGCTGCAATGCCAGCGAAACGCGCAGCTTCTTGACCATGTCAGCTTCGCTGCCGAAGTCGAGGTTCACCTGGATCGTCGCCGTCCGGTACATCATGTCGAGACCACGCGCACCGACGGTCGGCATGTAGCGGGTCATGACCGCATAGCGGCGCTTTGGCATCTGCGGCGTCTCTTCACGTGTCCAGAGCGGGGAAAAGCCGAGCCCCAGAAATCCGACGCCCAGATCCCTGCCGATCGCGCTCACCTGGTCGAGGTGCAACTGGGTCTCGTCTGCAACCTCGTGGAGGTCGGCGAGCGGGGCGCCCGACAGCTCGAACTGCCCGCCGGGCTCCAGGGACACCGTCGCCTGCGGCTCGCCCTCCGGGCGCTTCAGGGCAATGATGTTCTCGCCCTCCATGATCGGCAGCCAGCCGTAGCGCGCAATCAGCGCCTCGAGGATGGCGCGGATGCCGCGCGGCCCCTCGTAGGGCACAGGCCTCAGGTCATCGGTGCGGAAGACGATCTTTTCGTGCTCGGTGCCGATGCGCCATTGCTCGGCCGGTTTGCAGCCGGCGGCAATCCAGTCGACGAGATCGGCGCGCGAGCGCACCATCGGGGAGGGCGCACCGTCCTGGCGGGTAGACATTCGACGTTTCCTCGTGAGCCTGGCCCCGCGGGGCGTGCGGCGTGTTGCCGTCTTATGAACGACCGGCCCCCCTCCAAACAAGGGGCGAAATTGAACCGGTCGAACCGACGCCAAGCCGATGCGATTGTGTCCGCCCGCATCCGAATGCCCGGGCACCGGGGGCGAATATGGGCCGGGCCTTGCCGTTCGGGCAGAGCGGCTGGAGCATGTCAAAGCCGCGTCCAGCGCGCGGCCACCCCCGGGTTGCAGCACCCATCCTCAGGCCGCCAGCCTGATAACACGAATGGGCGCCTGTGGGGCGCCCATCCTGAAGATCGCGGCCGGCCAAAGCCGAGGGCCGGGCATCAATAGCGGTAGTGGTCGGACTTGAACGGACCTGCCGGGCTCACACCGATATAGGCCGCCTGCTCGTCGCTAAGCTTGGTCAGCTTCACGCCGATCTTCTTCAGGTGCAGCATGGCAACCTTCTCGTCGAGGTGCTTGGGCAGCACATAGACTTGCTTCTTGTACCTGCCGTCCTTGTTGTTGGCCCAGAGTTCGATCTGCGCAAGCGTCTGATTGGTGAACGACGCCGACATGACGAACGAGGGATGCCCCATGGCATTGCCGAGATTCACGAGGCGGCCCTCGGACAGCAGAATGATGCGCTTGCCGTCCGGGAACTCGATCTCGTCGACCTGCGGCTTGATGTTGACCCACTTGAAGTTCTTGAGGCCCGCGACCTGGATCTCGTTATCGAAGTGCCCGATGTTGCACACGATGGCGCGGTCCTTCATGGCCCGCATATGCTCGACGGTGATGACATCCTTGTTGCCGGTCGCAGTAACGAAGATGTCGGCGCGCGGGGCCGCCTCCTCCATGGTCGTCACTTCATAGCCTTCCATGGCCGCCTGCAGCGCGCAGATCGGATCAACCTCGGAGACCATCACCCGGCAGCCAGCCTGGCGAAGCGATGCCGCCGAGCCCTTGCCCACATCGCCAAAGCCGGCAACCATCGCGACCTTGCCCGCCATCATGACGTCTGTACCGCGGCGGATGCCGTCGACGAGCGATTCGCGGCAGCCATAGAGATTGTCGAACTTGGATTTCGTCACGCTGTCATTGACGTTGATTGCCGGGAATAACAGCGTGCCTTTCTTTTGCATCTCGTAGAGGCGATGGACGCCGGTTGTCGTCTCCTCCGACACGCCCTTGATGTTCTTCGCGATCTCGGCGAACCAGCCCTTCGGCTTCTCTTTGAGCGTCTTCTTCAAGAGGGCGAACAGGATCTGCTCTTCCTCAGAACCTGCCTTGTCGAGGAATGCCGTATCGCCGCTCTCCGCCCGTACGCCAAGGTGCACGAAGAGCGTCGCATCGCCGCCGTCGTCGAGGATCATGTTCGGCGTGCCGCCGTCGCCCCACTCGAAGAGCTTGCGCGTGTAGTCCCAGTAGTCGACGAGGCTCTCGCCCTTCCAGGCGAAGACGGGAATGCCAGCGGCGGCGATCGCGGCGGCCGCATGGTCCTGCGTCGAGTAGATATTGCAGGACACCCAGCGGATGTCGGCGCCGAGCGCCTTCAGTGTTTCGATCAGCACCGCCGTCTGAATCGTCATATGGAGAGAGCCGGCAATGCGCGCGCCCTTGAGCGGCTGCTTCGGCCCGTACTCCTCGCGTGTCGCCATCAGACCAGGCATCTCGGTTTCGGCGATGGCGATCTCCTTGCGGCCCCAGTCGGCGAGGGCAATATCCTTGACGATGTAGTCCTTGGTGCTCGGCATGAGGCGCCTTTCTGGAACGCGTGATGGCCACTAGCCCGGCACAACGCCAGCACTTCACCAATGCTTGCGCGCGGGCAGGAATGGATCGGCGCTGTATAGCGGGAGAGCCAAGGCGCCGCAAGGCGCATATAAAGAAATCTTTATGTCTTTCTGCTGCCTCCGCGTCGCGCCATCCGCTACTTCTTGCCTTTGGCCTTCACCTTCTTTGCTGCCGGCTTGCGCTCGGGCAGTGGCGGCGCATTGGCCGCGACCTGCCCTTCGGACAGCACCAACGCGCTGCACTCAAGGGTGCCCGAGCGGGCCCAGCGTGCGACATCCGCGCGCATCGCGTGCGCGAGCGTCTCAGGAATGCGCCGGCTCTCCGCCACGAGGCTTGAGCCCTCGCCTTCCCTGGTGATTGAGACGATGAAGACCTTGCCGCCACGCGGGCTCGGCTGATCGGGCGTGCGCACGTGAACGGCAACTTCGGCCGCACCGCCCTCGCTGTCAGGGGCCAGTTCGCCCTCAAAGACAAAAGCCTTCTCCAGCGGCTTGCCCGGACCAAACCAGCAGGCCTTAGCGCCGCGGGCGACCCGCGAGTAGATCTCGGATGTGCTTTCGGCGTGGCTGCTGCTGTGATTGCCGAGCGAGACCGAGGTCGGCAAACTTGCCGTCTTGAGGACGCCGGACCCTTCGCACCCGGCGACGGCAAGCGACACCAGACCCGCAAGTGCACCCTGCCGCACGATAGCTCTCCGCGGTCCCCATCTCACGGCGCCCCCCATCTCATCATCCGGCGCGTCCCCAAGCCGTGAGCAACGATCCCAGAGCCGGCCGAAGCTGGCAAGTACGGCGATGCCACTGTAGATAACGCATTGTCGGCCGATGACCGTTCCTTCTCGGCCCGCACCCGACACAACCTCGACAGGGGCGTGCGCGTAGCGTAAAGGCGGGGCCAAACTTAATGCGCGCCAGGGAGGCAAACCATGCCGTCGTTCAAAGGACTGCTGTTGACGAAGGGAGAGGCCGGCCCAATCGCCACCTGGGCGGAGCTGACCGATGCCGACCTCATGGACGGCGACGTGACGGTCCGCGTCACGCACTCGACAATCAACTACAAGGACGGCCTCGCCATCACCGGTAATGCGCCGGTCGTGCGCCGCTGGCCGATGATCCCCGGTATCGACTTCGCAGGCGAGGTCATCGTTTCCAACAATCCTGCTTTCAAGGTCGGCGACGGCGTCATTCTGAACGGCTGGGGCGTCGGGGAAACGCACCTTGGCGGCTACGCCGAGCGCGCGCGCGTCAGAGGCGATTGGCTTGTGCCGCGGCCAGCCGCATTTACGCCGGCGCAGGCCATGGCGATCGGAACTGCCGGCTACACGGCCATGCTGTGCGTCCTGGCGCTCGAACGCCACGATATCACGCCTGACCGCGGCCCGGTGCTCGTGACCGGCGCGGCAGGCGGCGTGGGCTCGGTCGCCATCGCACTGCTCGCGAAGCTCGGCTACACAGTGATCGCCTCCACGGGGCGCACCACAGAAGCGGGCTATCTCAAAGATCTGGGCGCGAGCGAAATCATCGACCGCGCCGAGTTGTCCGGCCCGGCGCGACCGCTCGGCAAGGAACGGTGGGCTGGCGCCGTCGATGCCGTCGGCTCCCACACGCTCGCCAACGTTCTCTCGATGACGAAGTACGATGGCTGTGTTGCCGCCTGTGGGCTTGCGCAAGGCATGGACCTGCCCTCGTCCGTGGCACCGTTCATCCTGCGCGGCGTGACTCTCGCTGGCGTCGACAGTGTCATGGCCCCGACCGCCCGCCGCCTCGATGCTTGGGCCCGCCTTGCCCGCGACCTCGACCTCGACAAGCTCGACGCACTCACCGTCACGCGGCCGATCGGCGACGTCGTGAAGCTCGCGCCGGAGATCCTCGCCGGCAAGGTCCGCGGCCGCGTCGTGCTCGAAATCGGGTAGGCTCAATACGGTCGGGATTCATCGCGACGAAAACAAGGGCTCACGAACCGGCGAAATGGCCAACAAACCCTGACCAGCCGTTGGGGCCGAGCATGAAGCCAGCGTTCGTCGCGAACAGCAAGAGGCAGAGCAGGGCGAGCACCCGTCGCTTCGCCGGAAAGCGTGAGGCCGCAAACGGCGCCAGCAGGATCAGCCAATGCACGATGGTGACCGCCGGACTGAACAGCAGCGCCTCGGTGGGGTTGAAGATGAAGAAGAACACGGCCCGAACCAGCGCGTAGGCGGCGAGCGGTAACAGGAGCCCGCCAGCAGGTCCAAGACTCGCCGCGCGATAGCGGGGCAACAGGCTCGCGGCCCCGATCACGGCAATCACGATGAGCGTGGAAAGTGCGAGCGGCGACGCCGAATAGGCCAGCAGGGTCGATGCGAAGTATCCACCGGCCTGCGGCCACTGCAGCGCATAGGGCGTCGGGGCCACCAGATTGAAGAAGAACCAGTTCGCGATGAAGCCATGAATGGTCGCGATCCCGTAGTCGTTCTTCACTAGGTAAAAGAGAAACATGCTGACGTGCGACTTTGCTTCTGGATCGCCGCTTGTCGGAACGAGCCAGCCGTTCACGATTACCTCGAGCACAACCCAGGCGACGAGCACAGCCGGCGCATGGGCGGTGAGCCAGCGGACGTGCCGCCAGTCGAGGCCGCGCGCCCGCAGCACGTCGAGAACGGGGATCGCGAGCAGGAACGCGGCGGCGATTTCATTGAGGCAAGCGAGCGCCAGGATCGCAGAGAGGGCGATCACGCCGGACACGCTCCAACGCTCGCGAAGTCGGATGTATGCCGCGATGTAGAGGACGGACAATGTTGCAGTGACGATCTTGGACTCCGGAATACTGGAGAAGTACCAGACCCCGAGTGAGCTGGCGTAGAGGATACCGCCGAGGAGCGCGTAGCCTCTCGGGAGTAGCACTGCAAACGCCGACATGGCGGCCCAGACACCGAGTGCGCCGACGGTCGCAAACATGGCTTTGAGAAGCGTTGCCGGGGCGAGCCAGAAGGTGAGCGGTGCGAAGATCTTCATCCATGTGAGCCCCAGCGCAGTGGTCACCGGATGAAAGCGAGCCGCGCGGTGATGGACGTGCATGTCGGCCAGCATGGCATAGTGGTGTGAGTCAGCGCCGAAGTGCCATGCCGCCTCGCGCGCATCGAGCAGAACCGCCGTGAGCCAGTAGATCCCGAAGGCGACGAACGCCACCAGGAGCGCCCCGGTCGTCAGCGCCCCACGACCTGCGTTCTCTCCTGCCCGCTCCGCTTCATAAATGGTCATCTTAGATACACGGTCATCTTAGTAGTAACGGCATTGGGCGCGCGTTCGCTCATTCTTTCTACCTGGCGCCCGGCCACGGGGGCCCGGCAATGACCGATGAAAGCAGCGCAAAGCCTCAAGCGGCGATGCGGCCGACAGGGTGCACCGATGACGAGGCTCAGTGCCTGGCGTACCTTGCGGGCCATAAGATGAACGGCGCCACAATGGTGTGCCCCCCAGTGGGCCCGGCGCCCAGGATTCCCTGCGGGCCCTCGTCCTCACGCTTGCGGTAGCAAGCGTAGACGGCGAGGCCCGCGCAAGCAAAGTAGCGCAACCTTGAACGGAGAGGCACAACTCTTAAAGGTTGTGGCTGCACGATAGGGATCCCGGCGCGCCGATATGCATCACAGCTATCTCGAGGCCATCAAGTCCTTTGAGGGCTTCACGCCCAAGGCTGCCTGGGACTATGCCCAGTTCAGCAACGGATACGGTACGAAAGCCCTCTATCCGGGCGAGGCGATTACCCCCGAGGAGGCCGAGCGACGCTTCGCTGCCGAGATTGCGGCAGCACGCGCCATTGTCGAAAAGCACGCCGCCGGCTGGGACGAGGGGACAAAGGCCGCCCTCACCTCACTGACCTTCAATGCAGGCACCCGCTGGATTGCGAGCGGGCTCGGCGAAGCCGTGCGCAACCAGGATATCGAAGCCGTCAAGGAGCGCTTCCTCCAGTACACGAAAGCCGGGGGCGAGGTCCTGCCCGGCCTCGTCCGCCGCCGCCTTGCCGAGCTCGACTGGATCGGGAGCGGCGGAGCCCCAACCGGCCAACCGGCACGGCCGGCACCCGCCATTGCTGCAGGTCCACCGCCGCCACCGGTCCCGGCGATCTCGCCTTCGACCGCGGCCGCCCCACCGGGCGACACCGCGCAGCCCAAGCTATCCCATCCTCAGAACCTAGCGTCCCTCCGCGATGGGGAGGCAACAGAACCGACGGGCGAGAGCACCGATACGCGATCGGCGCAAGCACTGTCGATGTTCCTCACATTGATGTTCGACCTGCAGATGCGCTCCGCGCTCGCCGACCCGCTGAAATCGGCGGAAACACGCTCCGAGCGCCAGGAGCGCACGACCTGAGCCAGGCGATTAACCCTCGGCTAACCAAAGAACCACAATTCACCCAATCTTAGCGGTTTCTCAGCCGCCGGCCGGCACTATGGCCGGCATGATCGACGAGAAGAAATACGAGCGCATCGTGCAGCGCATTGCCCAACTCGGCGCTTGGCTCGAGGAGGAGGCGCCGTACGCGCTCGCCGATCAGCGCCATCTCGAGCCCCACTCGCCCGAGCAGGCGTACTGGCATCTCGGCTATCACCGGGGTCTCAGCGATATGCTCTCGTTTCTCAAAGAACGTGCTGAAGACAGTGAGGGCATTGCCAGTCCGTCCCGCGTGGCCGGATTGGATGAATGATGGTCGATGGCGGCCTCAGCGCGTGAAACAGTGCGCACTCCTGCAGGAAGGCCTCATGCGCGCTGGTCATCACTGCATACTTGAACATGGCGCTTGAACCAATCAACTCGCTCAGGCGCGCGCGCACGTCGTAGTCGTCCCGTCCAACGCTCTGCACCCGGAACCGCCCCTCACCGTCGATATATCCGAGGGCGAATATGCCCGAGCGCGCCTTCGGCAGCACGCGCTGAATCGCATCGAAAGAGAGGGCGTGCGGACCCTTAAGCGTTACCATCATCTGGTGTCCCCTTGGCGCCACCAGGCACTACTTGGCCGGCTGGCAACGCACAGCGTCGTGAGCAAGGAAGTTCATGTTTTCGACGAGGACCTGTGCAATCATCGGGCGACCAATGCGCGCGTTTGCCTTCGCGACGATCCGCCCGATCAGCTTGTCAACCTCGACGATCTTGAGCGCCGAGAAATCGAGCTCCTCCTCCTCATAAACCGACATGAATATTGCCTCGCTGACGTAGAGGATCAGGGCATCCTTGTCCTTGCGGACCTCGCTTGCAGGCGCCGAGAAAGCGTAGCGCCCGATCACGTAGCCTTGGATCTTGCCGGCACGCACGACCGGCACCGAGACCGGGTCGATCTTCACGACTTCAGTCTTCTCGGCAGGTTCCTCTGCAGCCGGTGTTCCCTTGGGAAGCTGCATCGCGGCATAGCTGCCGCCGAGCGTCGCGAGCATTACGACAAGGCCAAGAAGCAGCATCCTCACCATGGCCGCGGCCCACGTTTTGCAATCTCGCTCGAATAGGTGCCGTCAGCCGTAGACTGCTCTATGGCCTCACCGATGAGCGAGGAGATCTCATAGACGGCGTCCATATGCCGGCGCAGCAGGCGCTCGTTGGCTGCAAGCTCGCCGGCAAGTGTCGCAAGCCGCTGGCGCACACGCTCGCTCGGCACCTTGCCCTCAGCCACCTTCATGAGCTTGCCAAGCTCCAGCGCGAGATGGCTTTTTCGCGCGACCAAGGCACTGAAGTCTGCACCCTCGGGATGTGCGATCAGCGACTTCTCCTCCTTCACGACCTCGCTGATCAGATCGGCGAGATGCAGGATCGCCTCCATCAGCCGGGCGCTCTCGAGGGCCGCTGGGTCGGAGGCCGCCGACGGGATGATCCTCTGCTCCTGTTCGCGCGCGTGCATCAGCGTGCCTCTCCACTTGGTTCAGTCTTGCGTTCCACGGGCTGCGTCTTCGAATCAGCCGGAGCCACGGCCTCGTCGGGCAACAGCTTCAGCCGGCCGCTCGCGGCGATCTGGTCGGCCAGCTTCTCAGCCAGAAGCGACTGCCAGAGCTTGCCGGCCGAGCCCGTACCAAAGAGTTGCGTATTCTCTTTCGGCAGCATCGAACCGATGAACACCTGCAGCGCGAAGGCCTCGAACGACCTGCGCGCCTTGCTGGCGTTCCTGGCCTTGAAATCCTCGGCACCCGGCGCGGTCTGCGGATCTCGAGCGGCCGGGGCCTGTTCTGCCGCTGCCTTGTGGATCACCGTCTCGAAAGGCGCGATCTCGCCGACCCGCGTCACGGTCGTGACAAATCCCGTGGCGCCCGCCGGTGCCGCAAGGCCGGACGCTCCGCTGCCGCCCGCACCGACGAGCCGCACGATCCCCTGCAGATTAATGCCCATTGTAACCTATGACGGCTTGCAGCCTGAGAGGTGGCCGCCTTCCCGCGACGGCCCTCTCCCGACCTCCGAGAGTGGCATCGCGACCTTATTTCAGGCTTGCGAGGCGCCGGCGAACGAACTGATCGATGGCATCTTCAAGTTGGCGCGCCTCCTGAGCCTGGGTTTCGTCGGCGATCTCCCGCCCGAGCTTGTTCGAGAGGCCCGTCAAACGGCCACGCGCAGCCGCCACCTGCTCGATCTGATGCTCGACCTCGGCGCCGAGCTCGCCCGCCCGCCGCTCGAGCTTCACGGCCCTGGCGCTGACCAGTTCCGGAAATACCGTGCCGACGAGGTTCTCATGATCAAGGTAAGCCCGTGTCACTGCGGCAGCCTTTGCCGCATCGTCGCGCGCGCGGATCAGCTCGCCGGCGGCGCGCGCCTCCTTTTCGTAAAGGTACTCTGTCAGGCGAACCAGCCGCTTGAGACGCGCAATGGAGCGTCGCTTCATGGTCGCACCTCACAGATTCGTCAGGGTCGTATTGAAGGCATCGAAGTAGATCTGCAGCATCTCCGGTACCATGAGATAAAGGAAGAAGAGGCCCCCCATCAGAAGAAACGGGATCGACACGAAGTATGACGGGACCTGGGGGATGAGCTTGCCGAGGATGCCGAACAACACATTGACGAGAAGGGCATAGACAATGAACGGCCCCGTCACCTGCAGACTGATCATGAATGCGACACTGAGGGTCGACGTCAGAAGACGCAGGCCGAACTCGGGCTCTGCCATCACGCCCAGCGGAATGCGCCCGTAGGAATCGAGCACCGTCCTGATCAGGACGTGGTGGAAGTCGAGAAGCAGGATGAGCAGTGTCGCCGAGAGCGCAATAAGCGTCGCGAGCGCGGGCGCCGGCTCCTCGTTGTCGATTCCCGCTGCGAGCCCGTTCAAGCCGATGTAGTTCGAGACCGCGCTCATCATGAACTCGAGCGCCGCAATGTAGATGCGGCAGACGAGACCGATCACGGCACCGACGAGGCACTCCGCCATGACGAAGCCCAGCAACAGGCCGCCTCGCGCGAGCTTGAGCGTCGCCCCATCGAGCACGCCGGGCGCCGCCGCGAGTGCGAGGGCCAGTGCCAGGTAAAGCCGGACACGCCCCGGCACGCGCGCCGTGCCAAATCCGGGCGACAGCATCAGCGTCGTCCCGATCCGGCAGAGGATCAAGATGACGCCGGTCGCGTAGTCGTCCAGTTCAAGCATTATCCTGCGATGCTGCCGAGCGCCTTTACCTGAATCCCGCGTGCAATCTCGGCATGTGACAGCACCGGCAGCGTCGGGAAGAGCCGTTCGATCACCATCCTCACGAAGGGCCGCGCCTCAACCGAGGTCACGAGGACGAACTGCTCGCCTTTCTCCGTATGGCTCGAGATGACGCGCGAGGCGTCCTTGCTGAATTCCTCAATGAGGCGCGGGTCGATGTCGAACTCGATGACCTCGCCGCGCTGATCGCGTTTCAGGCTCTCATGGAAGGCAAGATCCCAACGGCTGCCGAGGCGCAGCACCGCGAGCGTGCCGTCCTTGGCGAGATCCCCGCAGATCTGCTGGGCCATGCGCTGACGCACATGCTCGGTCACCTGCTCCGAGCGGCGCGTATGCGGCGCGATCTCCGCGATCGCCTCGAGAATGAGCTGGATGTTGCGGATCGAGACGCGCTCGGCAAGCAACATCTTGAGCACGGCCTGGATGCCGGAGAAGGAGATGTGCGCCGGCCGGATCTCATCGAGGAGCCGCTTGTATTCGGCGGGCAGGCCATCCATGAGCATCTGCATGTCGCGATAGGAAAAGAGCTGGGCAAGGTTGTTGCGGATGGCCTCGCTCAGGTGCGTGAGCAGCACGGTCATGATGTCGACGGTCGCGAAGCCCTCGCGCTTGACCTCTTTGGCATAGGCTTCCGGGATCCAGATCGCCTTGAGCCCGAACGCAGGTTCGACGGTGTCGACACCCGTCACTGTCGGCCGGGGACCGTCGCCGACGATAACGAGAACATCGCCGATCGGCAGCTCGTGGCTGCCGACGGTGGCGCCATGGATGCGGATCTGATAGCCCCGCGCCGGGAGCGAGAAGTCGTCCGAGAGGTTGATCTCAGGCACGACGAAGCCGTACTGCTTGGCAAACTTGCGCCTGAGCTTGGCCACGCGCTGCGCCAGCTCCTCGTGCTTGCGGATGAATTCAGCCGACAGGCGCTGGCCGAATACGATCTCGATCTCGCTGATCTTGAGCGCCCCTTTGATCGACTGGCGCGCTTCCTCCTCGGCCACTTGGGTTGCCTCGCGGGCCTTGGCATCCTCGGCAAGCTTCTGCTGGGCCCATCGGCGCGGGATCGCGTAGCCAGCGGCGGCCGCGACAATGCCGAGGATGGCGAAAGGAATGAGCGGCAGGCCCGGCCCGAGAGCCAGGAGGCCCATCGCCGCCGCCGTCATCAGCAACGCCTTGGGGTGGTTGCCGACCTGCCCGATGACCGTCTTCTCGACCGAACCGTGGGTGCCGCCCTTGGCGACCACGAGGCCCGCCGCGAGCGAGATGATCAGCGCGGGAATCTGCGTGACCAGTCCATCGCCAACCGACAGTTTGGTGAAAACGTCGGCAGCCTCCGAGACCGGCATTCCGTGCCGGAAGGCCGCGATCAGGATGCCGCCGAAGACATTGACCGCGGTGATGATGAGACCCGCGATGGCATCGCCGCGTACGAACTTCGAGGCACCGTCCATGGCACCGAAGAAGGAGCTCTCTTCTTCGAGCTCGCGGCGGCGGCGCTGAGCCTCGCGCTCGTCGATGAGACCCGATGAGAGATCGGCGTCGATCGCCATCTGCTTGCCGGGAATGCCGTCGAGCGCGAAGCGAGCGCCGACCTCGGCGATGCGCGAGGCACCCTTGGTGATGACGATGAAGTTGACGGTAAGGAGGATGATGAAGACGACGACGCCGATGACGAAGTCGCCGCCCATGACGAGCTTCGAGAAGCCGGCAATAACGTAGCCCGCGGAGTGTTCACCGTTCGCGCCCTCGGTCAAGATGATTCGCGTCGTCGCCACGTTGAAGGCGAGGCGCAGCATTGTCACGATGAGCAGGATCGTCGGAAAGGACGAGAACTCGAGCGGCCGCTGCACCCAGAGCGCCACCATCAGGATCAGCACCGCGGCGGCGATCGACAATGCAAGGCCGGCGTCGATCAGCAGCGGCGGAAGTGGCAGGAACAGCACGGCCAGGATCAGCACGATCCCGGCCGCAAAGCCCATGTCCGTCAGCCCTGCCAAACCATTGAGCGGCAGCTCGCGCATGCTCGGTTGCGACACCCTGAGACCCCTCGACTGAATGCCATGTCCGCGCGGAATCACGCTGAGCGCGCCTCCGCGTGCCCATCTTCGCAAGCCATGCTGATCGGGAGCTGACTAAGTGCGCACCTGGGGTTTCAGAACCCCTTCTCGACGTGCAGGAAGGTCATTTGCGCGAAGGAGAAAACATTCGCGCCCATGAAGTGGGCGGAGAACATCGCGACCAGGAAGATCGCCATGATCTTGGGCACGAAGGTGAGTGTGATTTCCTGAATCTGCGTCAACGCCTGCAGCAGTGCAATGGTGATGCCGACCACCATCGCCGCGAGCACGCACGGGCCCGCCACCATGATCACGGTCCAGATCGCCGCCTGAACCAGCTCCATGGCATCGGCTTCATTCACGCTTCGCCCTCGCCGTCGGCCTGCGTATCCCCTCCGGCAGGCGGCGGGCTCGCGCCTTCGCCGATAATGAGGCCCGGGCCAACCATGAACTCGGCACCGTTGTCCAGGAGCACCATTACGCCGTTGGACATGACCTTGGCGGCGACGACCACGCCGCCAATGTTGTTCTCCGACGAGATGACCGTTTTCCCGATCAGGCTCTCGGCAAGCTGCAAGTTGTTCGTGTTCAGCAGAGACGCAATGCGCTCATTGGTCTGAATGGTCTTCTCCACCTGCGAGAAGGTGGCAAGCTGGGCGACATAGTCGCTCGACTTCATCGGCTCCATGGGGTCCTGATTGCGCATCTGCGCAATCAGCAAATGGAGAAAGGCATTGTAGTCGAGCGTTGGCGTCGAGGCCGCCTCCGCGGTCGCGGTTGTTCCCGCCGTCATTGTGGTATTTTGGATGGCCGTTATGTCCATGGCAGCTCAGCCTCCTGAAGCACGCACCAGCTTCTCAGTTCGCGCACTAGGCGAATGACTTCTTGACCCGCTCCTGGGA
This sequence comes from Hyphomicrobiaceae bacterium, assembly GCA_046293075.1. Taxonomy (GTDB): domain Bacteria; phylum Pseudomonadota; class Alphaproteobacteria; order Rhizobiales; family Hyphomicrobiaceae. The sequence goes on from JBKBPL010000008.1 coordinate 68,270, forward strand.
CAACTGGCCCTTGCCGCAGTCCCGGGAGTTGAGGATCTCGTCTTCCAGTGGAAACAACGCCCGGATCTTGCGCAAGGCTTCGAACGTGCGCCCGCGCTCCATGAGCGCTTTCACCTCGATCAGGCCATCGAGTACGTCCTGGCTCTTGAATGCCATGATCAGCGCCTGATGAGACTGCTCATACATCCGCCGTGCGACCGGCTCGCTCTTCGGCTCCATCAGTATCGACTGCACAATGAAGTACAGCTGGCGCAGCGGCGTCGTCGCCTGTTCTTCCTGCAGGATGTGACCCTCGAGCAGGAACACAACCTCGTTCATCAGCTCGATCGTCACCTTGCGGTCGACCTTGATCACGCCGCCATTGATGTAGACGCGCTCGTTCGGCTTCAGATGGACTTTGAGGTGTCCGCTCACGTAAGCCCGTCCCGTATTGCTTTGGAGACGACGATCACGTCGGCCAAGCATTTTGCCTCGTCTGTTCGCGCCGCCTCGAGTTCGCGCAGGATCCAGATGCCGATCGATACGATCTGCGCTTTCAGCTCCTTAGGAAGGCCGTTCTCCGGATTGGCGAGATCCTCGACAAGCAGCGTCCACAGCCTGCTGGTGAAGGCGATCGCCTCGGCTCCCGAGGCCAGCGGCGCCCCTGGCGCTGCGGCCTGCTCGAGCAGCAGGATGGACTGGTCGAGAGCGGCGCGCTCGCGCTCCCGCGCCTCCTGCTGGTCATCCTCGAGAAGATCCCCGTACTTTATGCGCTGCATTACCCTCTCCATGCCGCCTAGGGCGCCCAGTGCTGCCGCCTTAGAGATAGTTCAGCAGCGTGAGCTGCTGCATCCGCGCGGTTACGGAGTATGATGCCTCGATCCGCGTCATCAGCAGGCTGAGCCGATCGGCGACTTCATAGGCATCAACACCTTCGAGATCCCCGATCCTCAGCTCGAGCGTCTGCTTCTCGAGAGCAATACGCTCGTTGGCTTGCGCAAGGCGTTCTTCGGCGACACCGACCCTCGCCTGGGTGGCGGCAATGCTGTGTCCACTCTCGCTCGCCGAGGTCGCGATCCGGGTTGCCAGGACTTCGAAGGTGTCGGCGCTCAGATTCTCGGCGCCGCCGTCGATTGCCAGCGTCAGCGCGAAGAAGAGCTTGCGGATGCCGGGGTCGTTGACCGTCGCGGAGCTGTCGATCTCCTCGCGATGCGAAATGCGATCGCGCATCACCTCGTCCGTCGCCTGGGAGAAGTTCGCGCTCCACTGGGGCTCCTCGAAGAGTGCCGCAAACGGGCCGTCTATATAGGCCGTCATCTGTGCCGGCGTTATCGTCGCGGCTTGCGGATCATCGGGCGGGAAACCGAACTCGGCGGTGAACGTAGCAATCACAGCCGCGCGCGCGGCACTCGTCGGCTCGCTCAGGTAGTCCTCGACGGGAGGCACTGAAATGTTGAGCCCTGAGAATGCGTAGACGCCGTTCGTGCTGGTCCTCAGGACATCAACAAGCGTCGCCATCCGCGCCTTGGCATCGGCGATGAGCAGGCCTCTGTCGGAGCCGGACTTGTAAGCGCCGAGCGTCGAGCCGCTGAAATCCGCCCCGAGATCGCGCATGGCCGTGAGCGACGACTGGACATGGGTCAAGCGCTGCTTGACGACCGAGTTGGTGTTCGTCAGGCCCGTAAGGCTCCCGACGACGTTGCGCATCTCCAGTACGCCGCCCACCCGTCCGCCGAGCGCCTTGCCGACGTCGGCGTGGCGGCCCGTGCTGAACTCTTTTAGCGCGTCGGCAAGGCTGGTCTGGTTCCGGGCCATGGCCGTGCGCAGTATCTCACGGCTCACAAATGACGAGACGGTATCGGCTTTCATGCGCTATAGCGCTCCCGTGGCGCGCAAGATGGCCTGGAACATCTGGTCGACCGTCGACATGAGGCGCGCTGTCGCCTGATAGGAGCGCTCGATCGCCATCAGGCTTGTCATCTCCTCGTCGAGATTGACGCCGATCTGGCCATGCCAAGCGTTGACTGCGCGCTCCCCAAGCACCTCGACATCCGCGAGGCGTTCGCTGGCCGAGCTCCGGCGGCTTTCGAGCCAGCCGGCGCTGTCGGAGGCGAGCGAAATGAGGCTCTTCGAGGATCCGAGACCGGTCGCCGGATCGAAAACCTGCGCATCCGAGAGAGCCGCCGCCAGATCGCGCAGCCGCTGGCTGAAGCCCACGCCACCGCCAGTATTGTACACATAGCTCGGCTCACCGGGATCGCCGATGCCGCCATCACGGATGAGCGCCAGATTGCCGCCCTGCGCCGGATCGGCATTCGGATTGACGCGGATCAAGAGTGCAAGCCCGTCCAGAACCACGCCGCCTGGCGGCAGGGCCGGCCCGCCGGACCAGGTGAAGAGACCCGCAATATCCGGAAGCGCTGCGGCGCCCGACTGGTCGCTTTCCGCGAAGGCGGCAATGAGGCCGCGCGCCATCTCGTCGATCTGGCGACCATAGCTTATGGCGACATCGTCGCGAATCTGGAGAAGACCACCAATCTTTCCGCCAAGCCGGCTGGCCGCAGCTCCGGAGTACGGCACGCCGTCGATCGTGAGCAAGCCGCCGGGCTGGCCAGGCAAGAGCGGGGCATTGTCGAAGGCGATCGTACGCGGCACCGTCTCGAAGAGCGTGGTCCCATTCGCGGTGAACAGCACCATATCGTTGTTGGCGCGCGTGGTCGGGTGGATATCGATGAGGCCCGATATCTCCCGCAGCAGCATGTTGCGCCGGTCGATCTGGTCGGTCACGTCGCGACCGGCGAACGTCCCGGAGACAATGGCGTTGTTGGCGTCCTCGAAATCCTTGAGCAGTGTCTGGAGCTGGCGGGTGGCCTCGGCGAGATCGCTATTGGCCTCCTTGCGCACTTGCACGACCAGATTGGCCGCATCCTGCAACGTATTCGCGACATTCGTGGCAACTGAGACGACATTGCGCAGAAGCGATTCATTGCTCGGATCGGCAGCCGCGGCGTAGAGCGCCTGCTGCATGGCCGTCAGCATGGCGGCGGGGCTGATGCCGAGCTCCGGATCGGCGATCGAGCCGGCCAGCCGCTCGAGCGCGCTGGTCATGCTCGAAAGCTCGCCTGACTTGGCGGTATTGGAGAGCACGCTCTCGAGCAGCCGCATCGAGACCGCATTGCCGATCACGCCTAAGCGAACGCCGATTTCGGACGTGATCGTATGCGCGTACTTGCGGGCGGCGTTGGGGTTATCGACGTTCGCAATATTGCGCGCGACCAGGGACGACTGCGTAGCATTGGCGAGCAACGCCCCCCTGGCGACCTCATGAGCAAGCGTAAGTGACATCCACCTCCCCCAACTCGACGCCGCGAATCAGACCTAGCGCTTCAGATTGACGACGAGCTCCATGAGTTCGGAGCCCGTCTGGAACACGCGCGAATTCGCCGTATAGTTGCGCTGCGCTTCGATCATGTCGGCAAGCTCGGTCGCCAAATCGACCGTCGAGCTCTCCAGCGCGCCGGATACAACGCTGCCGAATCCGGCCGTCCCCGCGATCCCGATCCGGAGATTCCCCGAGTCATTGGACGGCAGGAAGATGTTGCCGGCCTTCGGCGTCAGCCGATCGGGGCTCGGCACGGTCGCTAGGGGAATAAGATAGGAGGCAAATCGCGAGCCATCCTCGTACACCTCGTAGAGCCTGCCATCGGCGGCAATCTCGATCGACTGCACGCGGCTCGGCGCATTGCCATTGGTGTTAAGGAGGTCGACGGCATAGTCGCCCGCCACCTGCGTCATCGATGAGAGATCGATCTCCATGGGCTGACCACCCGGCACGGGAACGGTAAGAGACGTCGCGCCGGACGGGTCAAGCTGGCCGGTCGCATCGAACTGCAGCGTCGCCTGGGCAAGCGGACCGCTTGCATAGGGGAAGCCGCCGCCGGCATCACGATCGGCGGCGTTGTAGACGACCATCTCCCACTCGCCGGTCGCAGTCTTGGCGAAGTGGATATCGAGCATGATCTCCTCGCCAAGGTTCCCATACACGAGCACCGAGGAGCGCGCCGTCGACGTTGCCCCGGCGGCGTTTGTTGAAGGCAGATCGGCCGGCGCCACCACGTCCGCCATGGCAGGAAGATTGGCGATCATGGCGCCGATGGTCGTCGGCGCCGCACGCATACCACCAGCCGTCACCGACACCGGCACAAGACCGGCCGTTCCGTTGATGACCGGAGGTCCCGCGGCATTTTCCGGAAGCGGATAGCCCATCAACATATAGCCCGCGGAATTGATCAGATAACCCTCACCGTTCGGCACGAAGGCGCCGGCGCGGGTCAGCGCGAGACTACCGTCCGGCGCCGAGACCACCATGAAACCAGCCCCGGAAATGGCCAGATCAAACTGCGATGTCGTCGGCGACAGGACACCCTGCTGGGAAATGCCGTAACGCACGTCCGTGACGACACCGCCCGAATTGTAGGACGTGGTCGTATCGTTCAGCAAAAGGGAGGAGAATTGCGTGCTCGCACGCTTGTAGCCGATCGTCGATGCATTGGCGATATTATCGGCGATCGTGCCCAGCCGATTGGACTGCGCATTCATTCCCGATGCGCCCGTGCGCATCAACCCGTAAACACTCATGTGATTGCCCCCAAGCCGGTTCAGATCTCGCGCCCAGAATAGGGCCGCGCACCTTGCGCCAGGCTGTCGAGCGTTCAGATCGCGGTCGCGATGTCGCCCGGCGCCGCATCGGCGTCCGACTTGGAGGCCCCCACGAGGCGGTACCCGAGGTGCCGCTTCGAGTCGATCGGATCATACCCCAGGCGGGCGCGCAAACGGCGGCGCAGCTTGGAGATATGGCTCTCGATCACATTCTCGTCGATCTCCTGATCGAACAGCCCGTAAACCGAATTGAAAATCTGCGACTTGGTCACCCGCCGAGACTGATTCGCGACGAGAAACTCAAGGATTCTCAGCTCCCTGCGGGGCAAGGGCAGCGGCTCGCCGCAGACGAGCGGATCGCGGCCGTCACGGAAGATGCGGATCGCCGCGGTGTGCTCCTGACGCCCCCGCTCGAGGCCCGTGCGGCGCGAAATCGCCTCGATCCGCGCCAGGATCTCGCGCACATGGCAGGGCTTGGAAATCACGTCATCGACGCCGACCGCGAACAGCTCGAGCGTGCTTGCAAGCGTCTTGTGATCCTTCATGGCAATGACCGCAGCGGCGGTCCTGCGCTTGATCACCCGAGCGATGACATCCGGCCGGCTGCACTGCCCAATGAGAAAGGCGTTGATCGCCATCACGTCGTCACTGGCGGCCGTTTCGACCCAGCCTTCAAAATCCCCCCCCGAGAAACCTGCAGCTGGAATTCCCTCGCGATCAAAAGACGATCGAAATGCGTCGGTCACAAGATTGCGGTCGTCCACGATGACGATCATTTCGCTGCCCCCGGCGAATCAGTGCATTCCCCAACAATTGATTAACGTAAACTAACAGCTTTACAAATGGGGGGCCGTCCGTTCCCGCATCACCGCAACGAAAAAGCAACGCTTCTAGATAGCACTCGCGATAAACTATAGAGTAATTAATCGAGCGCTATTGATTACGAGCCGGCAGGCAAAAGGGCGCCGCACACTCAAGTGCGCAGCACCCCAAGATGTGCCCCTCAATGCGCGCCGGCGCTCAGGCGGCCGCACGAACGCCAGCAGCGCCAAGCCATCCGCGCCCCTTGCTTAGGAGGCCACCCCAGCCGATGCGGCGTTGCAATACCGCCGCCCGCCCCGTCTCGCCTTCCAAGGCGCGCTCAAAGGCTGCGATGGCGGACGCGCTCGCCACGCTTGCCGCGCCGAGCGTGCTCGATGATGCCGAAACAAGTGCCTCGGCACCCTGCCGGAACTTGTCCCTGAGGTCAGGCGCGAACAGCGTATCGACAAGCCGGCCGGTCTCCGCAAGGCTCCTGCGCATCTCCGCACTCAGCGCGCTACGCCCGCTGCCGCGCTCGGCCGTAAGACGCGCCTCCACCAATGCCTCGTGCAGCACGGCAACGGCACGGCTCGCCGCCTCGCGCCGCAGGAGATCGAGGAACTCGCGCCGCCCCGGCAGGTCGATCCTCCCCGTGATCGTTGTGACCGCAGGCCGGCTCCATCGGGAGGAGAGGCGCGTTGCGAGCCAGTAGAGCGGCAGGAAGCTGGCCACCGTTCCAACAGTAAAGACGATCAAAGCCGTGTCCACGTGCCCCCCCTTCGCAATTCCCGCGCCTCGGAAGGCCCAAGAAAACGGGAACGAGCTTGCGTCAACCTGGATCGCAGCATCACGCCCGCCGCCGCGCCGGCGGTCCTTTTGCCTCATCGGGCTTGGCGGCCACAGGCGCCTCGAGGCAAATACTGAAATAGCCCTTCTGCTGGCCGAGCTGCCCCTCGAAGATCGGCTCGCCATCACTTTCGATGCGTACACGCTCGAGCTGCTTGGCATCGAACTCGATAACAGATCCGGGCCGCAATGCGGCGACCTCGCCGAGCAGCAGCGCAGGCCCTGCTGCAACCGCCACAAGGTCGATCTCGGTCCGGCCGATGCTTTCGGCGAGATTGCGGCTCCAGCTCGGATCGATCTCGACCGGAGCTTCCTCCTCCGGCACCGCAATCTGATCGCGCACGAGTTCCAAGCCCCGCGCCGGCAGCGCCACAACGATCCGCTCGTCAAACGCCTCCAGAAGCATCTGAGCCACGACCAGCTCTGACTTGTCTTTGCCAAAGGGCTCGGCATCGAACGCGCGTTCGACCCGCTCCAGACTGCAGCCAAAGGTGACGTAAGGCGCAAGCCGCGCCTGGAATTGGCCGATGATCGCGCGGGCAAGCTGGTCCGCGACAGATCGCTCAAGCCCGCTGAGGTCGCGCTTTGGCGCTTCCCCAAGCTGCCGGCCATCGCCGCCGTACATCGTATCGAGCGCGCGGAAGAGCAGCGTTGCATCGAACGCGACGACGGCGCGCGCATTCCACTCGGCGATGAAATAGATGGCGCCGATCATTCCCGAGCACGGGCCCAGCGCCTCGTAGCATCCCTGCTGCCCCATGCGCTCGAGCACGACCTCGGCCTTGAGCGCGAAAGTCGCGTCGAGCGCCGCAGAGCAGTCTTGAACACTGGCTTCGAGCAGCGCGACGAGCGCTGGCAGCTCGACGATCGGGGCAATCGTGCTGTGGAAGATCTCGGTGATCTCGAGCCGCTTGAGCTGGTCCTCACCGGGTGCCGTGTCCATCACCGCCATCCTGTTTGCTCGGCCTCACGGCTCCGGTGGTGCAGGATCGGGCCGCAACTTGATCAGCGACCGCTCAGCCATGCTCAACGCCAGTACGGCGATCCAACGGCGCGCTTCGCTGATGGCCTGTGGGGCCACCCGGGTGTCGGTCGCAAGCTCGGCCTCGACGATGCGCCGCGAGCGTGGTGACAGCGTCTGCAGCACCAGATCGACGAGCGTGGGATCGGCATCACGCAGGGCCGTCACGACCCTCTCGGCGGGCACCTCGTCCATGAGCCGCGCGCGATCCTCAGCTGCCATCCCCGCAATATCGTCGAAGGTGAAGACATAGTTCTTCACCCGCTCCGCCTCATCCGGGTCGCTCTCGCCGATGCTGGTCAGGATTTCTTCGATTTGCTCCCGATCGAGCTTATTCAGGATCGCGGCGAGCTTGGCGTGCTTGTTTTCCTCCGCCTCCGCCACGACTTCGGCGAAGAGGGCCTCTCGCAGCCGCTCGGCGACGAGTTGCATGGCGGCGTCCGTCGTCGGCCTCAGCGTCAGAAGGCGGCGGCTCAGGTCTGCCCGCTGCTCACTGCTGAGCTTCTCCATGACGCTTGCGGCCTTGCTCGCATCGAGGCGCGAGAGGATCACGGTCGCAACCTGGGGCTGCTCGCCAGCAAGGAATTCGGCGATCCGCTCGTCCCTCACATCACTGAGCCGTGCCCAGATTCGCTCCGCAGACCTGCCGGACACTTCCGCCACGATATCCGAGATCTGATCCTCGCTGACAACGCCCGAGAGGAGCTGCTCGACGCCCTTCGTCGAGCCGGCCAGCGTGTCCGACGTCTCGAGCGCCGCATAGAGCTCGTCGATAATCTGCTCGATCACGTCGTCCGAGACCGGCGGCAGTGCGGATGCCGAATGACCGACGAGGCGGATCTCCTGGTTGTCGAACTGCTTGATGATCGTATCGGCGTACGGCTTGCTCAACGTGAGGAGCAACGCCGTCACCTTGTCGACTGCGCTGAGCGGCACGCTCCCCTCGCGCTTCGCCGGCACCGCCTTGCTCATGTTCTCGCCGTTCATCGCGTCCTTGACCGCTGCCGTCCGGTGCCCGCGCCACTGCCCGACGGCGACCGAGGGAATCGCTCAATCTGCATTTCTGCCACGCCGACCTTGCGGCTGACTGACAGGCGTGCGCATCCGCCCCCGGGCAGAGACCAATGATAAACGGATTCGCGTTGTCTCAGACGGGTCGGAAACGACCTGCGTACGAGACTCCGGACAGCACGGGCGCGGCGGGCGCCCCCTGAGATGGTCCCGGTCTCACGCCTGCATCAGGAGGCCGCCGGGCGAACTGCCGGCTGGTCTGCTGGCCGGCGAGCTGCGCGCCGCCCTCGCGCGTGGTGTTGCCAGCAACCTGCTCTTGCGCACCGCCTTGGCGCGCGCCCTGCTCGCGTGCATCGCTTTCCATGGCCTGACCGGTCAAGCGTGCGACGGTCACCTCAGTGACCGCATAACCGGCCCCGTTCAGCCGCGCCGCAAGTACGCCGCGGTCGTTCTCGACCTTGGTCACGGTATCCGCCAGTTCGGCCGCGAGCTCGATTCGCAGTCCCTCGTCACTTCCCGAGAGCACGATCGTCACGGTGCCGAGTTCGGCAGGGTTGAGCTGCAGCTTGATCGTGCGCAAGGCCGGCGCGAAGGTCTGCCGCGTGTCCGACACGCCACCTTCTGCTGGTGAAGGCGGCGGCTCGCCTGGCCCGGGGGGAGTGCCCAGGGCCTGCTGCACACGGTCCGCAATCTGCACGCCGACGCCACCCAGCGAAAGTTCGCCGGCCGGAGAAATCGAAGCCACAACCGGGGCTGCGGCCTCGGGCGCGCGGGCGAGAGCTGCCGACGCAACAGGACGCTCGCGTTGCGCGATCTCAGCCCCGCTTGGCTTCGCCGCATCCGGCACAAGCGCGGGCGCAGACGCGGGGCGCGCCCCCTCAACGCTGTCCTGCGCGATCTGCCAGAGCCGCGCCTCCACGCCCGCCGGCTGAAAATGTTTCTCCTGGCGCACGACGCGCACGGGTAGAATCGCGACCTCCGCCCCATCGTCGCGGTCTGACCCGTCGGCCTTGTCCGTGCGGCGCGTATCCAGGTCGGCGCCCGTCGCGCCTGTGGCCTTGCGCACGGTCGCTGCAAACTCGGGCGGGGCTGCGCGCTCCGAACGCGCCGCCAAGTCAGGCGTGAGCACCGCGAGAACGTCGCGCACGGCCGCGGCGACCGCGAGCGGCTCCGGCCCCACAGCTGCAACCGGCGCCTCGCGCGGCTCACCCGGCTCCACACGCTGCGCCGGCGCCTTTTCCTCGGATCGCCGCACGCCTCTGGGCTCGGTCGTCCCGACGACTTCAATGGACGGGCCATTGCGCAGCACTGGAACCTCGCCATTCTGGCGCCCGCGCGCGCTCGGCATCTCGATGCGCCGCACCACGCGCGAGCGATTCCCGGCGTCCTCGGGCTTCATAATCTTGGGCTCGTCGCCGCCGACATCATCGCCAACATCGCCAAGGGTCTCTGCCAGCGCCGCGGCAAAATCCCCATCGGGGACTTCGCGCCGGGCGAGGGCGTCCTCACCGGCGCCCGGCATGCCGTGCGCCGCGGTCGGAGCCGAGGGAATGAGCAGGTTCATTCGTCAATGTCCTTCAACATCTTGTCGATCTGAGCCACGCGCGCCTTGATCCGGACTGCGGTGGCGTGCGGCTCTGCCGGCGTCGTCGGCATCGACTTTGCGGCAACAGGAATAGGCGCGAGCACGGGCTTTGCCGCCTCGGCCACCGGCTCCGGCACGGGCGGTGGCGGCGAGCGAATGAGATGCGAGATCGCCCGTGCGCCAGCGATCAACTCGCGGATCGGCTCAGGCACGCCCGCTGTCTCGGCGGCATTCAGCAGCGCAAGCCCCTCCTCCGGCGCGAGGCCGACGACGAGCGCGGCACCCTCGTAGACTTGCGTCCACGCTTGCTCAGGCGAGCCCTCGCGGGCGTACTTGCGCGCCATACGTGCGGCATTGACGGTTGTCGCCAATTTGCCCGAGCGCAACCCGATCTCGGCAAGGGCAGCATAGAATTGCACGAGCTTCTGCGGGTCCAGATGGTGCACGACGCCGCGTAGCCACCGCACGCCTTCTGACCGCTCCCCGTAGTCGCCTTCGACCATGGCCTTTGCCACCGGCCGGATCACTGCAGCGAGATAGGGCGAACGGGGAAAGCGTCGGAAGTAGCGCGAAGCGAGCGTTTCGAGCTTCGCTCGATCGCCCCGCGCAATCGCCCCTTCCATGGCGAGGCGAAGCGCTGTTTCCTCGACAAGCGTGCCCGGCGAAAGCAAGCGCGCCTCGTCGGCCAGGCGCACCACGCGTGCGAGGTCCGTATTGCCAATGACGATCGCCTTGACCAGTGCCACATGCCCCGCGAGGCTCGGCGGCAGCGCGAAGGCATCCACCTTCTCGAGATGCCGCAAGGCGAGGCTGCGCTGCCCTTCGGCATAGGCGAGCGCTCCCTCTGCGAGCGCCAGTTCGTCTTCGGCAAACAGCTTCCGGGAAAAGACGGCGCGGAGCTGCTCGGGATCGCCCCCGCTCAGTGCATACTTGACCAGCGCCAGCCTATTGCGCGGCTCGCGCCAGACAGCAGGCGGAAATCTCTTGAGCTCGTCGGCAATCTCCTGGACCACCTCCCGTTGCATGGAAAAGGCCGCCTCGTCGCCGTGCGCGATCCGTTCTTGAAGCGTGCCGAGCGTGCGCACCACATGGAAAGGTTGACGTCCCGCAGCACCCGAAGCGCGCTCGCCACCACCCCCTTCGCCAGCCGATGGCGGCGCCGCACTGGTGGCCCCGGCACTTGCGAGCGCCAGCGCAAGGAGCAAGAGCGCCGAACGCCCTGCCGTCCGAGCACGCCGGCGTGTGTGCTCTCTCGCGCCCCTCATTCGTCCACCTGCTGCAGCAGTATCTCGATCCGGCGGTTGGCCGCCGCCTCGGAATCGCCCGGGACCTTTAGCTTGCGATCGGCATAGCCTTCGATCCGCACGAAGCGCGCCTCGTCCACGCCCGCCCGCACCAGCATTGCGTAGGCCGCCTCCGCCCGCGACATGGAGAGGCGCCAGTTGTTGTTCCGGTCGGTCCGGTAGGCGCGGCTGTCAGTATGTCCGCGCACAACAATACGCTTACCGTTGGCGATGAGGACGGGTGCGATGCGCGCGATCAGCTCTATCGTCTGCGGGCTCGGATCCGACGACCCGATCGCGAACATGCCGAACGTGCTCGTGTCGGTCAGACTGAGCACGATGCCATTACTTTCGATCGTGACTTCGATGCCCGGTCCACCCGCACCGGCGACCGGCTTTGCCGCCTGCTGTATGTCGCGCAGGAGATCGCCAGCCGCCGTCTCCAGCGGCTTCTGGCCCGACGCGGCCGGCGCTTCGGCTCTCCCGTCCGCGGCCGCCTCTTTCTGTCCAGCCCCAGAAGGTGGCCGGGATTCGGGCTGCGCCTTTGCGGCGTCGGCAAATTTTTCCGCTGGTGCGTCAGCCCCTCGCGCAAATTGCCGGGCGGCCTCGGCGATTCCCGGAAGCCGGAGCTCTTGCGCATCCCCTGTTGGGCCTGGCCGGCGCCCGCCAACGTCCTCTCCATCCGGATTGGGAATGCGGCCGCCTTGCGCCTCGCCGGCGGGCCCATGCCGGCGGGCAACCTGCTCAGCGTCGTCGTCCGGCCCCGGACGGCGATCGCCCGCCGCCGCCATGCGCCCGGAGGCCGGCTGTGTGCCGGCGCCGACCGCGGGCGCAGGCGTCCCCCGCTCAGCCCGCGACCTCGGCAGCGAAGGCGGCGCCGGCGCCGCATCGCGTGCGGACGAGGGTGGGCTCTCCCCGCTGTCCGTCGGCGTCCCGGCAATCCGTGCGGGCATCTGCGCCGGGTCGCGGCCTTCCTGGGACATGAGCTGGGCCGGTGCAAACGGATTGAAGGGATCACGGAAGGCGCGCCCGGCCTCGCTCGCGCGCCCCGCGTTGACCGAGTTCCCGTCACGTCCCATCGGCGAGTCCGTTGGCTCGGGGGCCGCCGCTTTGCCGTGCTGGTCTTCCACCCCGAGATCGCCGGCATCCCCCGGCTGCAGTCGCTTGCCTTCGTCGGCCTTGCGCTCGGACATGCCTGGCGGCGTATTGTGACGCGCCTGCGACGTCTCCTCCGCATTGGCCTTGCCGTCAACGTCGAGCAGGCCCTTCTTGCGGATCACGGTATCGGAGAGCTTGATCGGATTGAAATAGCTCGCGACGGACGATTTCATCTCCGTATTGGCGGCATTGACCAGCCACATGACGAGGAAGAACGCCATCATCGCCGTCATGAAGTCGGCATAGGCGATCTTCCACACACCTCCGTGGTGCCCTTCGTCCTCGTCATGGCGGCGACGGACGATAAGCTGGATGGGCTCTGCCGGCGCGTCACTGGGCTGTGACATCAGCGGAGCACTCCCTCAAGCCGTGCAAGCCAGTCCGCGAGCCGCGTTTCGATCACTGTCTCATTGAGCGTGACACGGATATCGGCAGCATCACCGGGTATGCAGCGCACGCTGCCCGGCGGCGCACCACGCGCCGCCATGGCCTCTCCCAGCCGCTCGCGCAGCAGCTCGATGATCTCCTTGGGACACGCCACTTCGACCGACAGCCCCTCCGTGGTGTCGATCATATTGCCGAGCTCCTTGACGAAGCTGTCGATTGCGGCCCGCGTGAGCCCGTCGCGCAGGAACGGCACGAGCACCGTCGCGACATGCGATGAGAGACGCGCGCGCGCCGATTCGATGCCGGCGCGCAGCTCCGCGGCGAGCGCATCGGCAAGCGCCGCCGAGAAGGTGCTCCGCGCGTCCTCAAGCCGACGTTCGAAGTCGACGGCAAGCTCTGCTGCCTGCGCCTCTGCCGCCTCCCGCTCGAGCGCGCGACCGGCCGTGACCCCTTGCTGATAGGATTCCTGAAGCCGCTGCGCGAGCGTATCAAGCGCTGGCGTCACCGCCTTGACGGCGGGCGCCGGCATTGGCTCCGGCAGCGGCGGCTGGAAGGGCGCTTCGCCGCTATCGAACTCCTTCAGAAAATGATGAATGGGCCGAGCCATCATGTGCTTTTCGCGCTTTGCATCCAGCCCTTGAGCACTTTCGTCACCTCCGCCGCATCGGATTCGACAAGCGCTTCGAGCTTTTCGCGCATCGCGGCGTTGTTCTTGCGTCGCGGCAACTGCCGTGCCCCGCCCTCATGTGCGCGGTCGGTGACAAGGCCCGCAGCCTCGCCCTGCGGACCGGCGATCGCAGCCATTCCGCCGGCCGGGCTCTCGAGAGCCGGCGCGGCGGTCGCCTCAAGAGCGATCGCGGGGGGCTGGCCGAGGATCCGCGTCACCGGTCGCAGGCCGAACCAAACCACGAGGAACACCACGCCCAGCATGGCGAGCGCGTTCATCGCCGTGCCGGCATTCATGAGAAGATAGTCACGCAAACCCGGCCCCGGCACGGGCGCCAGCGCGCCGTCCCCAGCCGAGAAATCGACCGCCGCGATCTCAACCAGATCCTCGCGCTCGGGACTTGCGCCGGTCGCAGCCGCCACGAGGCGCTTCAGCTCGGCGAGACGCGCCTCCTGCGCCTCTGGCTTCGCGTCGCCGCCGAGCGATTCCGCCAAGTGCTTGCGGCTGATCACGACCGCGATCGCCTGCCGCTTCACGCGATAGCCTTCACGTACGGTCTGAACCGTCTTGGTATTGAGCTCGTAGTTGACGAGCTCCTCGCGCCGATCCTCGCGCTGCCGGCGCTTCTCACCCTCTGCCTGCGAGCTCTCCTCCTTCGGCAGATTGGCCACCACGCCGACCGCCGGCTTCGTGCCGCTGTCCTCCGACTGCCCGGACTGCTTCACCGTGCGAACAGAACGCTCGATGCGGGACTTCGGGTCGAACACGGTTTCACTGACCTGCTGACGGTCGACGTCGAGGCGGACCGTCGCGCTCACCTGGAAATTGCCGGGCCCGAGAAAGGCCGCAAGCGTGCGGCTCGCGCGCTGCTCGAGTTCGGCGGCCATCGTGCGCTCCATCTCGGCGTGCTTGTGCGTGCCGAGCGTGAGCTCATCACCGCCGGAGGCGAGCAGGCGGCCGTCGGTCGCCGCAACATTGACCTGCTCGACCTTCATGCCGGGAACGGCCGCGGCAACGATATGCCGAACGGCCTGCGCGGCCGAGTTCTGCCAGCGCTCGTCGATGCGAATGAGGACGGAGGCCGAGGGGTCGCGGCGCTCGCGCCGGAAGGAACCCGGGTCCGCAAGGACCAGATGCACACGGGCAGCAGCGACGCCGTCGACCGCCTGGATCGTGCGCGCGATCTCGCCTTCGAGCGCACGCACCCGTGTCACCTCCTGCATGAAGGAGGTCAGGCCGATGGAACCGAGCTGGTCGAACAGCTCATAGCCGGCCCGCGAGCTGTTCGGCAGGCCCTTCTGGGCGAGCAGCGAACGCGCCCGCGCGGTCTGGCCAAACGGCACCATGACGGCGCTGCGCTGCTCGTTGACGTCAAAGGTGATGCCGGCCTCGGCAAGCGCGGCCGTGATGCGCGACACGTCCTGAGCGGAAAGGCCCGTGTAGATGGGTTGCATGGCCGGCCGGCCAAGATGCACGGCCGCGGTCACGACGGCGGCCATGACCGAAAGTCCAACCAGCCCGAGAAGCACGAGCCGGCGCGTGCCGAGCGCCGCTAAGCCCGACATGAGCCGGGAAAGTTGATCACTGCTGGGCATCACCACACATGCGCAAGAGGAAGAGCTCGATGGACACCATCGGCCAGGAACCTTGCGCGAAGTTGTCGGGGAAGACGTCGATGATGCCGGGCCCGATGGGCGTTGCGCTCGCGCCGGAGCCGCCTGGG
The DNA here is from genome assembly GCA_046293075.1 of Hyphomicrobiaceae bacterium. Lineage (GTDB taxonomy): Bacteria > Pseudomonadota > Alphaproteobacteria > Rhizobiales > Hyphomicrobiaceae. The sequence continues at coordinate 83,390 of JBKBPL010000008.1, forward strand.
GCGTCCTTCAAAAAGCAAGCGCGCGGGCTCCGGTCAGGGGAGCCCGCGCGCCTTCAGTTCGCTTAGCGGAACAGCGCGAGGATGTTCTGGCTGTTGGAGTTGGCGATCGACAGCGCCTGGATGCCGAGCTGCTGCTGGACCTGCAGCGCCTGGAGGCGGGTCGATTCAGCGTTCATGTCGGCGTCGACGAGCGTCGAGATACCGCGATCAAGGGCGTCCATCAGGCTCGACACGAAATCCTTCTGGATGTCGATGCGCTTTTTCGTGGAGCCCATGATCGTCGCCGCTGCCGTCATTTCAGTCAGAGCGGCATCAACGGCCTGGATGTAGTCCTCGATGTCTTCGTCAGTGGCATTCGTGATGTCGATTTCAGCGACCGCAGCCGTATCCGGATCGTAGTTCACGATCACGATGGTGCCGGACGCATCGATGGAGCCACGCGCGACGCCAGCCGTATCAGCATCCGCGCGGGTAAGACGCGCCGAGCCCAGGATGCCGAGCTCGTCGACCCCTGCAGAACCCGAATCGGCTGCGGCACCCGCGGTGCCATCCGTGTTGGCATTGAGCAGGAACATGCCTGCGACATCAATGGCCAGCGTGCCGACCGACACCTCCGGCCCGTTCTCGCCGTTGCTGCGGGCAAACGATGAGACGATCGACTGCTCGGCCGAGTAGCTCCCGGCGCCCGTGTCGACCCCGAGCCAGTTCTGACCGCCGAAGGAGGCCGACTTCGCGATCGTGCGGAGCTGGTTCTGCAGCTCGTCGATTTCGGTCTGGATCTTCGCCTTGTCGATGCCCGGCTGACGGGCGGTGACGAGCAGCTTGCCCATCTCCTTGACGACTTCGACGGCGCTGTTCATCGCCGTGTAGGCGACGTCGATCGTGGCGGCGCCGATGCCGAGCGCGTCGCTGACCGCCGAGAGCGACTTGTTGTCGGCGCGCATGGAGGTCGCCAGAGACCAGTAGGCGGCGCTATCCTGAGCCGTCGCAACACGCAGGCCGGTCGAGATCCGGGCCTGCGTCGTGGTCAGGTTCTTGTTGATGTTGTTGAGGCTCTGCAGCGCGGTCTGCGCGGCGAAGTTGGTATTGATGCTGTTGGCCATTTGTATGCCCCGAAAGGAGGAGAACTGTCTGGGACATACCGGATCGTCCGGTATAGCGGAGCGGCATCATGCCCCCGGCGATCATTCCTTGCGGAATGGCCCCCCCGGCCCGCTATGAACGCCACTAGTACTGTCGATCTGCTAAGGTCCAGTTAATCTTATTCGTCGAATTAGCCAATCTCTATTTGCCGGCCCTTAGGAATTTTTTCGCACCGCTAGCCAAATGAGCGCACTAGGCCGCCGACGAGCAGATTCCACCCATCGACAAGCACGAAGAACAGGACCTTGAAGGGCAATGAGATCGCAGTCGGCGGCAGCATCATCATGCCCATGGACATGACGAGCGTTGCGACGATCAGGTCGATGACGAGAAACGGCAGGATGATCAGGAAGCCGATTTCGAAGCCGCGCCTCAGCTCCGAGATCATGAAGGCCGGCACCAGGACGCGCAGGTCAACCTCGACGGGCTGGCCCGTCTCGTCGGGCGTCGCGGGCGATGTCCGGGTGCGCGCGATGCTCTCGAAGAGCTGGATGTCCTTCTCGCGCACGTTCGCCTGCATGAACTCGCGCAGCGGCCGCGTCATGCGCTGGTAGGCCTCGCGCTCGCCGATCCGGTTTTCCATGAGCGGTTGCACACCCTCGGTCCACATGCGGTCGAAGACCGGCGCCATCACGAAGAACGTCATGAAGAGCGCAAGGCTGATCAGCACGATGTTGGAGGGCGTCGAGGGGAGGCCGACGCCGGAGCGCAGAAACGAGAGCGCGATGATGAAACGCGTAAAGCAGGTGACCGTGACAAGCAGCCCCGGCGCCACGGACAGCACCGATATGAGGGCAATGAACTGGAGAATGCGCGCGCTTGTCGAGCCCTGCCCCTCGGGGATCAGATCCTGAAGATTGATCGTCTGCGCCAGCGCCGCACTTGGCAGCAGAAGCAGCACCAGCGCGGCCATGACCGCACGGCGTCTCATTCGACCACCAGCGAGCGCAGGATGATGCTGCGGGCCCGCCCCCTGCTTCTAAGGCGCGCAATCTCCTGAATATCCTCACGCAGGTACTCGATGCCGGCGGCGCTCTCGACATGCGCGAGTGGGACCGTCCGCATGAAGCTCATGATATCCTCGGTCATGGATTTGAGCAGCACGGCATCATCGGGCGTGCTCGGTGCATCGAGGATGACGCCCAGTTCGAGCCGCGCCCAACTCCGCTGGGAGCCTGCAAGCGTGACGAGAATCGGATCGAGGTTCGCAATCTGGACCTTGCCGCCGTCGGACGCCGGGTTCTTCGCGGTCACGCCACCGGCATCGGCCTTTGCCGCGCCCTGCAGGATCTGCAGATCGCGCTTGGCACCTGCGGTTTCCTGCGCCGGCGCGCCAGCATTGAGAAACATCAGGCTGAAGCCCGCCCCGGCGCCGGCCCCGAGGACGGCAAGCAGCGCCAACGCGATGATGAAGCCGCCCTTGCCGCCGCCTCCCACTGCCTTGCTTTCGGTTTCCTCGGTCATCCGCTCGCGCTCCGCCCGCACCTAGAAGGGGCTGATCTGGTCCAGGAACTGGTGCCCCCAGGCCGGCTGCTGGATCTCCATCGAGCGCCCGCGCCCCCCATAGGATATGCGCGCCTCGGCGATGCGCTCATAGGGAACCGTATTGTCCGCACGGATGTCGCCGATGTTGACGACACCCGTGAATGTCAGAACGCGAAGCTCGAAGTTGACGCGCACCTCCTGCGATCCCTGGATCAAGAGGTTGCCGTTCGGCAGCACGTCGGTGACCACGGCAGCGAGCCTCAGATCGATGCTTTCCGAGCGCTCGATCTCACCCTTGCCATCAGATGCCGTGTTCGACTTAAGCGCCGAGTTGACCGCCGCCTTGCCCTCGGACTTGACACCAAACGTGTCGATCCCATGCGCCCAATCGAGCCCGAAGCCATGCGCGGAATCGCGCGAGCGCTTCGAGCGGTTGTCCATGATCGCACGGTCCTTCATCGAAATCGTGACGGTCAGAATATCACCGAGGCGTCGCGCGCGGCGGTCGCGGAAGAGGTCCGCACCGCGCGGGGTCCAGAGCGAGGCGCTGTTGTGGCCGTCCGGTCTCTTGAATGCCGCACGATGCATATGATCGTAGGTCGCCGGCGTCACCGGCTTCTGTTCGATGCCGGCGCCGACCGGGCTGAGCGAGGGTTCCTTGCCGATCTCGTTGACCTTCATGGAACAGCCGACCGCCACTGTTGCCAGCATGGCGACCAAGCCCACGCGCGCTCGCCAAAGTGCCCTTGAAGCACTGAGGCCCCAGGTGGCCGATCGCGATATCGCCGTAGCTGTGCCCACTAGCCGCCTCCAGGGTCTGTCTTCCGCGACGCGCCCATCAGAAACGTGGCGAGCCGGGCTGCCCTCTCGGGCGGCATATCGTTGAGAATCTGGCTCGCGACGCGGGGCGCGAGCTTGCTCAGGATCGCGGCCGCCGTGCTCTCCTCGATTTTCGCAAGTTGCTCAGAGGCGGCTTCCGGACGCATCCCGGAGTAGATCGTCACCAGTTGCTCGCTCGCGCGGGTGGCGAAGTCCTCGCGACGCGCCACCCACTCCTTGAGCTCGGCGATCCGCGCCTCGATCTTGGCCATGCGCTCGTCGAGGGCATGGCTCAGCGCCTGGAGCTCGGCGGTCTGATGGGCGTATCGTGCTTCGCGCGCCGGATCGAGCACGGCACGGCAATACTGCTCGGCAACGGAGAGCGCCCGCTCAGGCTCGCGCGCCGGCGCCTGCTTGGGCTCCGGGACGATCGGCACCATGCGCAGCGCCTGCTGCCCCCGGGGCGCCGCCTTGGGTGCGGCTCGGGCGGCTTCCTTCGGGACTTCCTTGACAGCTGGCGCCTGCGCGCTCGCGCCTTCCGTCAGGGCAGGGATAGGCAGCAGCAGAGTGAGCGTCGCCGCTGCACGCCTGAACCTCGCCCGTTGCCCCTTCTTCATTCTCATCTCCGCGCGCGCTCTCACTGAACCACGAGGTCAGCCTGCAGGGCGCCTGCCGACTTGATCGCCTGCAGGATCGCGATGATGCCCAGTGGCTTCAGGCCCATGCGGTTGAGGCCGGTCACCAGGCTTTGCAGATCGACGCCGTCGACGATCGCGAAGTTGCCGTTCTCCTGATGCGCCGTGATCTCCGTCGTCGAGGTCACGACCGTCTGGCCCCTCGAAAAGGGCGCCGGCTGCGAAACGGCCGGCGTCTCGACCACGCGCACGGTCAGATTGCCGTGCGTGACCGCAACGCGGCTGACCTTGACATTACGGCTGATGACGATCGTGCCCGTCCGCTCGTCGATGATGATGCGCGCCGGAACGTCGGGCTCGATCTTGAGCTGGCCGATGTTCGCGAGAAAGCGCGCGGCGCTCGTCCCATTCGGAACCTCAACGGCCAGCGAGCTCGGTCCGGCCTCCCGCGCAAGCCGACGCTTCGTCGTCTGTACGGTGTAGGCATTGATGGCATCGACGATCGCAACAGCGGTGCCAAAATCCGGGTTCTTGAGTTCGAGGTGCAGCGTACGCGTCGAGGCGAGAAGGTCCGGCGCATCGCGCTCGACGAGCGCCCCACCCGAGATCCGCCCGGAGGTTGGCACGCCATGCGTCAGGCTCTCGCTCTGGCCCTGAGCCTGGAAGCCGGCGACCACCACCGAGCCCTGCGCCACGGCATAGATGTGCCCGTCTGCCCCCTGAAGCGGTGTCATCACGAGGGTGCCGCCTGCAAGCGAGGTCGCATCAGCAAGCGAGGATACGGAAACGTCGATGCGGTTGCCGCCGACGGCGAACGCCGGCAGCTCCGCCGTGACGAGAACGGCGGCGACATTGCGCGTACGCATGTCAAGCCCGCGGACGTTGACGCCGAGCCGCTCCAGCATCGAGTTCATGGACTGCTCGGTGAAGGGCGCATTACGCAGGCTGTCGCCCGTTCCCTTGAGGCCCGTCACAAGGCCATAGCCGACGAGCTGATTCGGCCGGACGCCGCGCACGCTCGTGACATCCTTGACCCGCACGTCCGCCCACGTCTCGCCGGCGAGAAGCGGGAGGCAGAGCGCCACGAGGACCACCGTGCGCAGCAGAGGCACCATCGTCCTCAATCCCCCCCCACCTGGACGCGACCGGTTGCCTGCACGACGCCGCGAACAATGATGCCGGTGTCGGCGTTGCGCACGCTGATGAGCTTGCCGGCGACGCCGGGCTCGAGCGCAATGCCCGTCGCCTCGATGCTGAGCCCGCCCGAGGCAAACACGAGCGGCACGCGATCGCCCTCCTTAAACACCCACGGCTCGCGCAGCGCATTGATCGGGATGGCGTGCCCCGCCGGCAGAACACGCCGGGCCACCTTGCCGACCACCGCATCGCGGGAGGTATGAAACCCCTGGACCTGGCGGGCATTCACAGTGAAGCGCTGCTCGCCGACCAACTCGTCGGCCAGAACATCGCCTTGAAGAATGGTCACGGTCGGCACGGGCAAGGCCATCCCGCCGGCCGCCACCTCCGCGGAAAGCGTAACGACGACCGCGAGAGCGATCGCAGCCGCTTGCAGAATACGTCGCATGACCCACCCCTTACTTATCACTGCCCCGCATGGCGCGGCAGCTGCCGGGACATCACCGGATACCCTTGGTGACAAGGCCCATCATGTCGTCGGACGCCTGGATGATCTTGGAGTTCATCTCATAGGCGCGCTGCGCCGAGATCAGCTCGGTAATCTCCTTGACCGGATCGACGTTGGAGGACTCGAGATATCCCTGCTTGATCCGACCGAGGCCGTTCTCGCCGGGAATGCCGACCACTGCAGCTCCCGAGGCTGCCGTCTCCCGCCACAGGTTGCCGCCGAGCGGCTCCAGACCGACCTCGTTGACGAAGCTTGCCACCGAGAGCTGACCGAGGAGCCGCGGCTGGACCTCGTTCGGAATGGTGGCGTAGACCTGCCCCTGCTCGTTGACGGTGATGGCCGTCGCCTCGGGCGGCACCGTCATCTGCGGCTGCACAAGATAGCCCTCGGCGGTGACGATCCGCCCGGTCGCGTCCTTGTTGAAGGCCGCCGCGCGCGTGTAGAGCGTCTCGCCCTCGGGCCCGGTCACACGGAAGAAGCCGCGGCCCATCATGGCCAGATCGAGGGAGTTGCCGGTTTGCGCGAGCGCGCCCTGCTGATGGAGATTGCGAATGGCTGCCGCGCGCACACCAAGCCCGACGCGCGCGCCCTCCGGGATCACCTCGACACCGCCCGCCGCCGGCGTACCGGCCGCAAGCTGGGTCTGGTAGAGCAGATCGACGAACTCGGCCCTGGACCTCTTGAAGCTCGTCGTATTGATGTTCGCCACATTGTGGGCGATGACCTCGACGTTGAGTGCCTGCGCCGTCATGCCGGTCGCGGCGATGGAAAGTGACCGCATTGCCTGATCCCGCTCCCGTCAGATCGCCATTCTGCTGATTTCCTGGTACGCCGAGATGACCTTGTCGCGGACCGCGATCACCGCCTGCAGGCTCTGCTCGGCCGACATCACATGCTCGACGACGTCTTGCAGCGCCGCCGTCCCCTTGACGCCGCCGATCGAGACCGCCTCGGCCTGCCGCATCTTCTGCCCGAACTCGCTGATCGCATTGCCGAGCAACGTCGCAAAATCGTGATCGGGCTGACTGATGGACGCCGCGCCCTGGACCGCGGGCACCATCTTCGGCGCCGCGACCGTGGTCGACGGCGACACACCCCCGGCCTGGCCCGCCGGCAGCGCACGCCCACCCACGCCTGAAATCGAATCGATCATCACCTACCCTTCAACAGGTCGATAAGGTCGCCGATCATCTCCCGCGCCTGCCGCACCATCTGCAGATTGGCCTCATAGGAGCGGTGCGCCTCGCGCATATCCGAGAGCTCGACCAGCGGATTGACGTTCGAGAGCTTCACGTATCCATTCGCGTCGGCCGCCGGATGCCCCGGTATATGCTGGGCGGGATAGGGCGCCGGATCACGGCCAATGCCCCGGACGCGGACCATATTCACGCCGGTTGCGCGGTCGAGCTCCTGGGCGAAGCTCACTGTCTTTCGCGCGTACGGATCGCCGCCCGGCACGGTCGCCGTCGCACTCGCGTTGGCCAGGTTCTCCGAGACAATGCGGATGCGCGTCGACTGGGCGCGCAGGCCCGATGCGGAAGAGATGATCGCGGCCTTGAGTTCGTCGGCCATCGGCTACCCCTTGACGCTCGAAAGCAGCATGCGGTGGAAGGCACCGATCACGCCCGAGACCAGCGAGTGCTGGGAGCGAACCTCACCGAGATTGGCGAGCTCGACCTCGAGACTGACCGTGTTCCCGGAGTGCTTCGGCACCTCGCCGGGGCGATTGACGAGCTCGAACGTGCGGGCGCCGAATTGGGTCGGCGCCAGGTGATTGGCGTTCGTGCGCAGCATGGCAGCATTGGCCGAATTGAGCGCGGCCTCGAACGAAGGCACGTCGCGCGCCTTGTAGCCCGGCGTATCGGCATTGGCGATATTGTCCGCGAGCGCCGCGCTGCGCGTCGCGAGCCAGCGGGTGCGGTCACTGGCAATCGAAAACAGTGCGAGGTCGGCCATGAGACAGTCCTTCGGCTTCAGCTCCCCTGATAGCCGACGTCTCTTGCCTGAAGCTGGCCGCCCGCACAGGATGGCCGATGGGCGCGTGCCGCACCAAGGGCACTCGCGAGCCGGCGGCACCGCCCGTCCGGGCTTGCCTCCGGCGGCTCGAAGCGAATCAGGTCGAGTTGCACATGAGCATCGCTGGCCTCCAGCGTCAGACGATAATAGAGCTCGACGCCTTGGCTGCGAAATGACATCGCCAACCGCACGGAAGGCGGCGCACGCCAGCCGACGATGGCCTCGGCATGGCCGCTGAACTGCATCGTGCCGGGCTTGAAGAACAGCTCGCACTCGCCGTCAAGAAGGCTCTGCAAGGTCGCCGTCCGGTCGAGCCGGATCAGCGCCACGAGATCGGCGACGTCATGGTTGCGGAACTCGGTCGTAAGATCCGCAATACTGGCCGCCAGGAGCCCCTCAAAGCTTGCGGTGAGATCATTCAGCTCAGGCTGCATTATGCACCTCGCGGCAAGGGAGCGGCGACTTTCGCGGCGGAACGCGACATGAGGTAGAGGATGATTTCGGCGACCGCCTTGTAGAATTCGGGCGGAATCGGGCGATCGAGCGAGACGGCGGCATAGAGGCTGCGCGCCAGCGCCTTGTCCTCGATCACTGGAATATCGTGTGACTCGGCAATCTCGCGGATCCTGAGCGCGATGTGATCGAGCCCCTTGGCAACGACCATCGGCGCGCCCGCGTCGCCGCGGACATAGCGCAGCGCTACAGCATAGTGCGTCGGATTGGCGATCACGACCGTCGCCTTTGGCACGGAGGAGAGCATCCGCCGCCGCGCGCGGTCGCGCGCCAGCGACAGGCGTCGCGCCTTGAGCAGCGGATCGCCCTCGTTCTGCTTGTGCTCGTCCTTGACCTCCTGCTTGCTCATGCGCAGATCCATGCGCCACTTGATGCGGCTCCAGATGAGATCGGCGGCGACGATCCCTGCGAGACTGAGCCCGACGGCGAGCAGCACGTTGAGCATCTGCCGCGCGAGCGCCTGCGGCAGCGCCGCTGGCTCGAGCAGGATGGCATTGATGAGATCCGACTTGTAGTTGAGCAGGAACGCCGTCGCGCACACGGAGAGAATCGTAAGCTTGAAGACCGACTTGAGGAACTCAACCCGCCCCTGGACCCCAAAGACGCGGGTAAACCCCTTGACCGGCGACAGGCGGGATATCTCCGGCTTGATCCGGTGCCCCACAAACCGCAGCGGGTTCTGCAGCACCGACACCACAATGCCGAAGATCATCAACACGACGAGCGGCAGGGCCAGCACCGCGGTCGCCGCCGAGCCGACGGTTGCAAGAAGCACCACCGCATCCGCGCCGACATTGAGCCGGAAATCATAAGGCCGCTCGATAAGCGCCATAAGGCTCGCAAGCAGGCTTGCACCGAAGGCGTGCGCGACAATCGGCACGCAGGCGGCAATGGCGAGAATTGAGGCGAACTGGGCAACCTCCCTCGAAACCGGCGTGTTGCCCTTCTTGATCGCCTCCTCAATGCGCCGGGGCGTCGCCTCCTCGGTTTTGGACTCCTTGTCCGGTTGCTCAGCCATGGCGCTCGATACCTGAGTTCAATGAAAGTGGGCGAGCGCCGCGGCTCAGCATTGCGGAAGGGTGCGCAGGATAGGGGGATAGGCTCTCCGGAAAGGCTACTCGCCGCCGGGCGGCATGACTTCGCGCACGGAGATGCCGAAGCGCGTCGCCTCCTCATCGAGCGCGACGATCTCACCACGCGCAACGACCTGATCGTTCACGACGATGTCGATCAGGTCCCCGACCTTTCGGTCCAGCGGAATGATCGCGCCGCGCGTCAGGCTCATGAGCTTGGCGACGGGCATTCTCGCCGCGCCAAGCACGAAGCGGACCGACACGGGAATGCGCATCACCGCGTCATGGCCGCGCGCGCCCCAACCATCGGCGGATTTTCCCTCCTGCCCGCCAGCAGCCTCCACATGCGTCAAGTCGGACCTCCAGTCGCCTTGCTCTCGGCCACCCAGCCCACCGGCGGCCCCGCCGCCCTCAACATTGTTCATGCGCGCCTCTCTCCTGCGGCCCCGCCAGCTACGCGGCCTTCTTCTCTGCGCCGCCGGCCGCGCCGGCATTCCCAGTGGCCAGCGTCGCGTTCTCGAGTTCGTCGACCGAGGGGCGGTCGCCGGCGGAAATCGCCTTGCGCCCGTGCTCCACCGCGATCTGCGGCATGGCGCCATTCATCAGCGCGAGCAGCGTCTGCTTGATGACGATGTACTGGCGCATCTGCTTCTCGCGCACGATCTTCACCTGCGTCGCGATCGGCGTGACGACAGCGTACGAAAAGAAGATGCCGGCAAACGTGCCGACGAGCGCGGCGCCGATATAGGCGCCAAGGATCTCCGGCGGCTGGTCGAGCGCGCTCATGGCCTTGATCACGCCGAGAACGGCCGCCACGATGCCGAGCGCCGGCAAGCCTTCCGACATGGCAACGAGCGAGTGGTAGCACTTAAGCTTGTCGCCGCGCATGGTCGCAATTTCCTCGTCCATCAGCGCCTCGATCTCGTGGGTGCGCGCGTTGCCCATGAGGATGAGTCGGAAGTAGTCGCAGATGAACGTCAGCATCTTATCGTCGTTAAGCACCCCGGGGTATGCCGCGAAGATCGCCGACTCGGTCGGGTTATCGATGTGCTTCTCGACCTCGGCGCGCGATTTCGATTTGAGCTCCCGGATCAAGCTGAAGAGGCACGTCAGAATGACGAGATAATCCTCCTTCTTCGGCACGTCATTCTTCATGGCCTCCAGGAGGCCTGCCCCGCTGTCCTTGATCGTCTTCATCGGATTGGCGACGATGAACGTGCCGATCGAGGCGCCGAGAATGATGACGTACTCCCAGGGCTGCCAGATCACCGAGATCTTGCCGCCCATGGCCGCAAAGCCACCAAACATGCAGACGAGCGTTACAACTAGGCCAAGCGGAATGGTCATTCGCGTGCTGCGCTCACTGGATCTCTTCTGATTGAATCGCGACGATGCGGCGAATGCCTTGCGTGAGGCTGTAGCGGCACGCGCAGAGCCACCCCAGCAGGGGATTGGCTGTCACGTCAGCTTCATGCAAGTCCTGCGTGCACTACTTGAGGCTGGCCCGCGTCGCGAGGAAAGCAGGAATGTTCAGCACGCCGATCGGCTACAAGCTCATTGCCTCGGATCTGACGGCAGCACTCAAGCGCACCGCCGAACAGCCCGTAGTTCAGCGCGAGAGCGAATACTACCTCTCCGCGATCAAGGACATCAAATCGATCGACGAATTCCTTAAGAACGACCGCGTCTTCAAGTATGCGATGAAAGCCTTCGGCCTACAGGACATGGACTATGCCAAGGCCTTTATGCGCAAGGTGCTGACCGAGGGCATTGACGATCCGGAGAGCTTCGCCAACAAGCTCACGGACAAGCGCTACCGGGAATTCGCGGAAACCTTCAACTTTGCCCGCTACTCGACCGGCACCACCATCTTCGAGCGCACGCGCCAGGGCACGGTCGACCGCTACGTCCGTCAGACGCTCGAGAGCGATGCCGGCCAGACCAACGAGGGCGTGCGTCTGGCGCTTTACTTCCAGCGCATGGCCGCCAGTGTGGAAACGCCCTACCACCTGATGGCCGACCGCGCTCTGCTCAAAGTCACGCAGGTCGCGCTCGGCATCCCGGAGTCCGCCTCCAACATGGATATCGACCGCCAAGCCGAGCTGATCTCCAAGAAGCTCGATATCGAGGATCTCAAGGAGCCGGCCAAGCTCGACAAGTTCATCGAGCGCTTCACGGCGCTCTGGGAGATCGAGCATCCGAGCACGCCGTCGATCAGCGGCGTCATCCAGCTCTTCACCGATACCGAGAGCCTTGTAAGTGTCGATCTCCTGACCCAGATGCAGAAAATTCGGAAGGTCTGAGCCATGGAAGCCGGTATCTACGTCGCGCTCTCCGGCCAGCTTGCATTGCAGCGGCGCCTCGATACCATCGCCAACAACGTCGCGAACAGCACGACACCCGGGTTCCGGGCTGAGAATGTCACCTTCGAGACCGTGCTCTCGCAAACCCAGCGCTCGACCGTCGCCTATTCCGGCACGGGCGAAAGCACGTTTTCACGAATGAGCGGACCGATTGTGCAGACCGGCAACCCGCTCGACGTGGCCATCCATGGCGATGCCTTCTTGAGCATCAACGGCACCAACGGCCCCGTCTACACCCGCGATGGGCGCATGCGCATCTCGACCCAAGGGGATCTCGAAAATATGAACGGGCAGCAGATCCTCGACCAGTCCGGCGGTCCCATCCAGATCAATCCCAATCGCGGCCCCATCCAGATCTCACGGGATGGCACCATCAGCCAGAATGGGGAGCGCGTGGGCCGCATCGGCCTCTTCCAGATCCCAGCCAACGCCAAGCTCGTCCGCCATGAGGGGGCAGCCGTGGTGCCTGACCTGCCGGCCGAGCCGGTTGTCGACTTCGTAAGCAAAGGCTTCACGCAAGGCTACATCGAGAAGGCCAATGTCAATCCGGTCATGGAGATGACCCGCCTCATCTCGGTGACGCGCGCCTTCGAAGCGATCACGGCGGCCAGCGAGCAGTCTGACCGCAAGCTGAGCGACGCGATCAAGACGCTCGGCAGCGGGCGCTAGACGGCAGCCCGTGGAGATTGAGCTCACGCCCATGGCGACGATCGGCTCCATGCGCTGCCACACCCCCGTCCCGCATGCGGCGCCCACACGGGCCAAGCGATTTCGCCACATTGTCGATTGCGCGTCCTTGACCCTTGCTCCTTCCCCGCGCGGGCGAGCAACGATCGGCCCGTATTCCAGATGACCGCCTCAGAAATCGCTGATCCCGCGCCCCTCCTTGCCGGCAGTGCCGCCCATGATCCGCTCGAGCAGCTCGCGCGTCTCTTCTCTGGTCATCTCGGCAAGCTGCCGCTCGTGCGCCACGGCGGGCGGGTGAGCGAAGTCACGCCGAGCCACGTGCTCGTGCGCGGCATCGAGCGCCATGTCGAGCTCGGCACGTCGGTCGAGGTCGAAGGTGGCGGCGCACGCTGGCTCGGCGAGGTCATTGGCATCGAACCTGACTGCGCCAACGTCAAACTCTTCTCCACCTCACCGCGCCTCGGCCTCGGCGCACCGGTCTGGATTCGCGACAGCATCGAGATCTGCCCCGACGTGAGCTGGCTCGGGCGTGTGATCAACGCGCTCGGCCAGCCGATTGACAGCCAGGGCCCGCTCGCCAGCGGTACGATCCCCTATTCCATCGATCACGAGCCGATCCCGCCGATGGCCCTCGACCGGATCCGCCGTCCGATCATCACCGGCGTGAAGGCCGTGGACCTCTTCACGCCCATCTGCGCAGGCCAGCGCATCGGCATCTTCGCGGGATCGGGCGTCGGCAAGTCCACGCTCGTCTCGATGCTGGCGCGGACGAACGGCTTCAACACGATCGTGATTGCGCTCGTCGCGGAACGGGGCCGCGAAGTCCGCGAGTTCCTGGATGATGTTGTCAAGCCGCATGCGCCGCGTGCGGTCACTGTCGTCGCCTCGAGCTCGGAAGGCGCCATGATGCGCAAGAATGCGGCCAAGACCGCCATGGCCGTCGCCGAGTACTTCCGGGATCGCGGTGACAACGTCCTGCTCGTCGTCGACTCGATCACGCGGTTCGCCCATGCGCTGCGCGAGGTAGCGCTTGCCGCTGGCGAGCCGCCTGTTGCCCGCGGCTATGCTCCCTCGGTCTTCGCCGAGTTGCCGCGACTTCTTGAGCGCGCCGGCCCGGGCAAGCCGGGCTCGGGCTCGATCACGGGCGTGTTCTCCGTACTGCTCGATGGCGAGGACTCCAACGAGCCGATTGCCGATACCGTTCGTGGCATTCTCGACGGCCACATCGTGCTCGACCGGGCGATTGCCGACCAGGGCCGCTATCCGGCCATCAATCCGCTGACATCGATCTCGCGCCTGGCGCCGCTCGCCTGGAGCAAGGAGGAGGCCGAACTCGTCCGGCGGCTCAGAACAATCATCGCCCGCTATGAAGAGACGCGTGATCTGCGTGCCGTCGGCGCCTACAAGGCCGAGGCCGACTTCGAGCTCGATCAGGCGGTGCTGCTGACCCCTGTGCTCTACCGCTTTCTCACCCAGCTTCCGGATGATCCGCCCTGCCCAGGCGTGTTCGGCGAGCTCGCTGCCGTCCTCTCAGAAATGCGCAATGGCGGACGCCAAAAAAACGAGTCGGGAGGGACACAGGTCGCAACCAGGGCGCCGTCCTGAGCTCGCGCGCTTACTGGCTCGCCATCATTGAGAGACGGCCGTCGAAGAGCACGAGTTGCTCCGAGATCTCGAGCGGCGTGTCCTTGGCATCAAAAGCCGTGCGCACGCAGCGCATGACGATGGTATCGCTGTCACCTCTGAGCGGGCGGGCACTTTCATCGCTCCCGGCGAGCGGCTTCATCGTCCAGAGCGTGCGGTCCACGGCCGCGTGGTACGTCTCGGCATAGACGGAAAAGAGCACCTCGGCGGCCGGATCGATCTCGAATTGTAGATTGGGGAAGCGGGCGGCATCGACGGTGATCGTCTCGATCGCGATGAGCGTGCCGTCATGGCGCCACTCGCGGCGCAGCTTGAGAGCACGCGGCACCATCGACGCTGGCCGCAGCATCCTGAGAGCCGAGACTTCGGCTGGGGTGGCAGCCACGTACTCCGTCCCCGCCAGCACAATTTCGGGTTCAATGGGCGTGCCATTGGCGCCGCAAAGGCGCAGCGCCGGACCGGTACGCCAGGCTTCACCGGCCTTGACGAACGTGCCGCGCCCACGTTCGCGCACCAGGACGCGATCGCGGGCGAGCTGATCCAGGGCCTTGCGCACCGTGCCAATGCTGACGCCGAACTCACGCGCGAGGTGAACTTCGGGCGGGATCGGCGCGCCTGCAGACCAGTCGCCGCGTTCAATCCTGGCGAGGATCAGTCCACGCACCTGCTCGTGCAGGGGGCCTGGAACATTGTGGAGACCGAACAGCCCTGCGCGCACGCCCTGTGCTGCGCCGAAACGCGCCCGGTTGGACATCGAGATCCCTCAGCCCCGCGCCTTCCGCCCTCCACATCGGCAGCTCCGCCGATGGCAGGCAACAGCTAAGCCTCCCGCAATCTGCCGCGGGACGGTGCTCACTGTTGCCTGATTGGACGCTGCAAATACCGCCGCGGCGAATGAACCGGCCACGGCATATCCCACCGGCTTGAGGATAAGTTGATTCCAGCATAAGGATCCCGGTCAAATTCCTCTTATAACCAAAGCTTAGGAAATGAGGCTTTTCCGCCACATTTGGCGGCTTCGCGCGGTCGAAAACTAATCTTTTGATACGGCACAATATTTTTGTCGCCGCCTCAGCGCCATGATGCACGCCTAAATGGCGCGTCTCCATAATGCAATCAGAGGATGTATTCGGCTCTCATTTCCTGCAGGAATTTCTCCCCGCCGGCCGCTGCCGATTAACGCTAAAGCAAATCTCCAAAACTACGATCCGAGCTCAGTTCGTCAGCTGAGCAGGCCACGCCCCCTGTCCGCCCGCCCGAGCCATCGTCCAGTTTTTCCAGGGGCCTTGGAACCGCCATGAGTCGCATTGCCAGTATGTCGTCGCAAAACAGGCGTGGGGATAGCGACCTCACGAATCTGCCAGCGCGCGAGGGCGCGGCGGTCGCCACGGAGGTGCAGCCGACGATCCAGCCGCTGGCCGATCTTGATGCCTTGGGCCGCCTTACCGCCCTCGACAAGGCCTTTGCGCCTGCCGCAGAGCCCGCTCCGGAGGTCAGGCCCGCCCCGGCGCCCGCTGCTGCGCCGGCAAAACGCAGTTTGCCCCAGCTTCGGACTGTAGATCGGCGCATCCTCAAGACCCTCGCCGGCGTCATTCTCGTCGTCGTGGTGGGCTGGATGCCCCTGCAGGCGCTCCTGCGGACGACCAGCACCGAGGCGATCATCAATGCGCGCCTCATTACGCTGCGCGCACCCATCGAAGGCCAGGTCTCCTGGCTCAGCCAGGTCGCCGTCGGCACGGAGCTCGAGCCGGGCGCGCAGGTGCTCGGCATCGTCAACCCGCGCGCCGACCGCGGCCGGCTTGATGCCATCGGCCAACTCATCGGCGAGCTCGAGAGCGACATCAAGGCGCTCACGGCCCGTCGCGACAGCCTCCTGAGCCTCCGCCGCGAGCACAGCACGAACGCCGAAGCCTTCCGGACGGGGCGCATTGCCCAGCTCGAGTCGCGCATGGCCGAGACACGCAGCGAGGTCGCCGCCGCCACGGCCCGCCACGAGGAGGCCCGGCAGACGCTCGAGCGCGCCCAGGCCCTCGCGGATACAGGCACCGGCACCGTCGTCGCGCTCGAGCGCGCCCGGCGCGATGCGACCGTCGCCGCTCAGACGCTGGAGGCCCTTCGCCATCGCCTGAATACGCTCGACGTCGAGCTTTCAGCCCTCCGCCGTGGCGTCTATGTCGGCGACAGCTACAATGACCGCCCGCAGTCCCTGCAGCGCGCCGATGAGATCGCGCTGCGCCTCAATGAGGTCACCGCGGATCTTGCCCAGCGGGAAGCGCGCCTCGCGAACCTGCGTAACGAGCTTGCCGCCGAGAACATGCGCTATGCGCAGCGCTCCGCCGCCGGCCTCGTGGCGCCGGTCAGCGGCAGCGTCTGGGAGGTCATGACGGCGCCCGGCGAATCGGTCGTGCGCGGGCAGGATCTCGTGCGCCTCCTCGACTGCTCCGGCCTCGTCGTGACCGCAACCGTCGGCGAAGCCGCCTACAATCAGCTCCGTGTCGGTCAGCCGGCGCGCTTCCGCTTCCGCGGCGAGAGCACCGACCATGAGGGCCGCATCATCAGCCTCACGGGCGTTGCGACCGCTCCCGCCAATCTCGCCATTCAGCCCGCAGCGCTCGCCAAGGAGCCCTATCGCGTGACTGTGGCGCTGCCGGCATTGGCGACTTCCGGCCGCTGCAGCGTCGGGCGCACGGGCCGCGTCACCTTCGGCTAGAGCGTTAACGCCATGGCCCTGCTCTTCGAGGCTCTCGCACCGGGCTTTCTCGTCCTGGGCTTCGCCTGGATGGTGCTTCCGTGGCTGAAGGCCGAGGACGAGCGGGCCCGCGCTGCCATGGTCGCGATCATGCTCGTGCTCATGTGGCGCTACATGGCGTGGCGCTGGATGGTGACGTTGCCCCCCGTTGGGCTCACTTTGGATTTCGCCGTCGGGGTCACCTTCGTCACGGTCGAGACGCTGGTGGTCGCCGGGGCCACGATCAGTCTCACGTTCCTGGTCCGCCTGACCAACCGCACGCCCGATGCCGACCGGAACCAGTCCTGGCTCATGGCCCAGGCGCCCCCGCCGCTCGTCGATGTGTTCATCTGCACCTATAACGAGGAAGAGGCGATCCTCGAGCGCACGATCGTCGGCGCGCTCGCCCTCGACTATCCACGCTATCGTGTCTGGGTGCTTGACGACGGCCGCCGCCCTTGGCTCGAAGCCCTCGCCGCTCGTCTCGGCGCGCACTATCTGACGCGCCCCGACAACGCCCATGCCAAAGCCGGCAATATCAACAATGGGCTCCGCCACGTCGCCACGCTCCCCGAGCCGCCCGACTTCATCAGCATCCTCGACGCCGACTTCGTCCCGGCCCCGCACTTCCTGCGGCGCGCGCTGAGCCTCTTTCGCGAGGACGACGTCGGCATTGTTCAGACACCGCAGCACTTCATCAACCCGGACCCCCTGCAGAGCAATCTCTCGATCGCCCGCGTCTGGCCCGACGAGCAGCGCTACTTCTTTGATGTCGTCATGGCGTCGAAGGACGCCTGGGGCGCATCCTTCTGCTGCGGCACGTCATCTGTGATCCGCTTCCCCGTTCTGCAACAGATTGGTGGCTTTCCAACCGAGTCCGTGACCGAGGACTATCTCGTCACGCTGAAGATGAAGGCCGCGGGCTACCGCACGGTCTACCTCAATGAGCGCCTCTCGCTCGGTCTGGCGCCTGAGGGTCTCAAGGAGTACGTCACCCAGCGCAGCCGCTGGGCGCTCGGCTTCGTGCAGATCTACCGTGGCGCGCTCGGGCCGTTCCGCCGCAACAATGGCCTCTCGCTCATGGACCGGGTGAGCCTCACGGAAACCTTCCTGTACTGGTCCGCTGCCCACTCCTTCCGCCTGCTCGGCATCATCATCCCGATACTTTACCTCCTCTTCAACGTGCACGCCGTGCAGGCCGACGTCATCGATACGCTCGGCTACTATCTTCCTTACTTCATCTCTCAGATCACCATCATGGGCTGGATGGCGCGCGGCCGCGTCATGCCCATCATGTCAGACGTGACGCAGCTGCTCGCCGCCGCGCAGATCACGCGCGCGGTGGCACACGGCCTCATCAAACCCAAGGGCCACAAGTTCCATGTGACGGCCAAGGGCGGCGACCGCAGCAGACGGTTCATCCAGTGGCCGCTCATGCGCGTCTTTCTGATCTATCTCGCGCTGACCATCGCCGGGCTCATTTGGGCCTTCATCTTCGAAGATGGCCACAAGCTCCGTGACTCCGCGGCACTCTGCCTCTTCTGGAGCTGGTACAATATCGTCGTGCTCACGATCGCCTGCATTGTCTGCATTGAACAGCCGCGCCTGCGCGCTTCCGAGCGGCTCAGCGCACGTGGCATGGCGCTGATCGATGTAGACGGCAATCTCGCTGAGGCGCGCGTCCTTGATGTGTCCCTCGGCGGCGCGCGCCTCGCCGGGCCCTCGCCCGCACCCGTCGGGACAGGTGTCACCGTCGTTCTCGATGGCATGAGCATTCGAGGCACGCTCTTGCGCGCCGGAGCGGAAAGCTACGTCGTGCGCTTCGAGGAAACGGCCGAGACGAAGGCCAAGCTCATCCGGTTCGTCTACTCGGGCCGTTTCTCTGCCGACGTGCCGCGTATCGTACCGGCCCGCGTCGCGGCGGCGACGCTCGGCCGCGTCATGCGCTGAGCGCCCCGCGTGCTGCGGCGCGCTATCACACGCTGGTGAAGATCACCGTCGTTCTGAACGGGCAGAAAAACTGCTGCGCTGCACAATGGCCGCTTCACCGAGGGCTATCTCACGCTGCAGCAGGGGGCCCGCGTGATCGAGTTCCGTGGAGTGGCGATCAAGCCGATACGGGGACAAGGCGCGCATCGTTGTGGCAGCGCGTCGCAGTGCAGGCGCGACCAATGCGCGCGCGGCGCTCTTGACCTTGATGAAGGGCCAGTGCCGCCACCAAATCCCGCTAATACGAAACGCGGACGTCTCAACCGAGGGAGACGGCTATGGACTGGCCAATGTATCGCCGTGTCGAACGCCAGGCCGTGCGCATGCATGAGATGATGGATCGGCTTGGAGTCGATCCGATCACCTTTGCCCGGCTGCGGCAGGGGGAGGCCTATGCCGAGGCGCGCACCCGCTGCCTGTTCTGTAAATCGGCTGACGAATGCCTGCGCTGGCTCGAAAGCAAGGCGTCACCTGACGAGCAGCCGGCGTTTTGCCCGAACGCGCGGCTCTTTGCAGGTTGCCCGAGGAGGCGCGCCATCTCGTGATGGCGCCGCGGTCGCCGCAGGAACCAGGCACGCCGCCGTGGTAAGCTCGCGGCCATGCCAGCGCGCCTCAAAGCCAGACCCTTGACCGCGGCACGGCCCCGCGCGCGGGCCGCGCCGGCCATTGTCCTGCCCGAGCCCTTCGCCGGCTGGTTCGCCGGCAAGGGCTGGCAGCCACGCCCGCATCAGCTCGCTCTGCTGGCCCAGGCGGCGGCACGGCGATCCACATTGCTCATTGCCCCGACCGGCGCCGGCAAGACGCTCTCTGGCTTCCTGCCGAGTCTTCTCACGCTGCACACGCGCAGCAATCGCCCCGCCCGGGCGTCCGGCCTGCACACGCTCTACATCTCGCCGCTCAAGGCCCTCGCTGTCGACATCGCACGCAACCTGCTGACACCCATAGCGGAGATGGGCCTCGACATCCGCGTCGAGACGCGCACCGGCGATACCCCGCCCGGCAAGCGTCAGCGTCAGCGGCTCCGCCCGCCCGAGATCCTGCTGACGACGCCGGAGCAGCTCGCCCTCCTCCTTGCGAGCCCGGATGCCCCTTACATCTTCGGCGACCTCGACACGCTGGTCCTCGACGAGTTGCACGCACTCGCCCCTTCCAAGCGCGGCGACTTGCTCGCGCTCGACGTGGCGCGTCTGAGAACCCTTGCGCCGAGCCTCATGTCGGTCGGCCTCTCCGCAACGGTCGCCCATCCGAGCGAACTCAGGGCCTGGCTCGCGCCGCAGGCGGCACCTGAAACCACGATCCAGCTCGCCGACATCGTGGCTGTGGCGGGCGGCGCCAAGCCCGAGATCGCCATCCTCGAGACCGAGGAAGGCATGCCCATCGCGAGCCACACCGCGCGCTATGCCGTGCCGGAGGTGCTCGCCGCGATTGCGCGCCATCGCCTCGCGCTCATCTTCGTCAATACGCGCATGCAGGCCGAGCTCATGTTCCAGGAGCTCTGGAAGGCGAACACGCAGAACCTGCCTATCGCGCTTCACCATGGATCGCTCGATGTGGCGCAGCGGCGCAAGGTCGAGGCGGCCATGGCGCGCGGCGCGCTGCGCGCCGTCGTCGCCACCTCGACCCTCGATCTCGGTATTGACTGGGGGGATGTCGATCTCGTCATCCATCTCGGCGCGCCGAAGGGAGCGTCGCGCCTCATCCAGCGCATTGGCCGCGCCAATCACCGCCTCGATGAGCCGTCGACTGCCATCCTCGTGCCGGCCAATCGCTTCGAAGTACTCGAGTGCCGTGCCGCGCTCGAGGCTGCGCTCGCAGGCGAGCAGGACGCCGTCATCCGCCGCACGGGAACGATGGACGTGCTCGCGCAGCACGTTCTCGGCACGGCCTGCGCCGGCCCCTTTCATCCTGACGCGCTCTACGCGGAGGTGCGCGCCGCGCTCCCCTACGCCGGTCTTTCGCGCGCCGACTTCGACCGCGTCATCGACTTCGTCGCGACGGGGGGCTACGCCCTCCGCCAGTACGAGCGCTTCGCGCGCCTCAAGCCCGATGCTGATGGCCGCTGGCGGCTCACCCATCCGAGCTTCGCCCAGCAGTACCGGCTCAATGTCGGCACGATCGTCGAGAAGCCGCTGCTCAAGGTGCGTCTCGTCGGCGCTCGGCGCCGGCGCCCTGGTTCCGCCCAAAGTTTGATGGGCGGGCGCGTGCTCGGCGAGATCGACGAGGATTTCGCCGCCGAGCTGAGCCCCGGCGATACCTTTGCCTTCGCAGGCGACATCCTGCGCATGGAGGGTCTTACGGACGAAGAGCTGCTCGTCTCGCGCGCCACCGCCAAAGACCCCAAAGTGCCGAGCTACCCCGGCGGCAGGTTCCCGCTTTCCACCCATCTGGCTGAGCGCGTCCGGCGGATGCTCGCCGATCCGGCGCGGTGGTCGAGCCTGCCGCCGGCCGTCGCCGCCTGGCTCGACATCCAGCAGCGCGTCTCTGTCATCCCCGCCGCCGATGAGGTGCTCGTCGAGACCTTTCCGCGCAACGGGCGGCACTATCTCGCCGCGTATCCCTTCGAGGGGCGCATTGCGCACCAGACCTTGGGGATGCTGCTCACGCGCCGCCTCTACCGCGCCGGCGCCCTGCCGCTCGGCTTCGTCGCCAATGACTACGCCCTCTCGGTCTGGGCTGCGCGCGACATCGCCCGCATGCTGGCCGACGGCGACCTGAACCTCGCCCACCTCTTCGACGAGGACATGCTCGGCGATGATCTCGAAGCCTGGCTCGCCGAGACGAGCCTCATGCGCCGCACGTTCCGTTCGTGCGCCGTCATTGCCGGTCTCGTCGAGCGGCGCGCGCCCCGCCACCGCAAGAACAGCCGCCAGCTCGCAGTCTCGACCAACCTCATTTATGACGTATTGCGCCGCCACGACCCGCATCACATTCTCCTCGAAGCGGCCTATCAGGACGCGGCAACGGGGCTCCTGGATATCCAGCGCCTTGCCGGCTTCCTGGCACGAATCAAGGGGAGAATCAGGCATAGTGCGCTCGATCGCGTGTCGCCGCTGGCGGTACCGCTGATTGTCGAGCTTGGCCGTGAGTCGGTCCACGGCGCTTCCGCCGAGGCCCTGCTCAGGGAGGCGGCCGAAGCACTGATTGCCGAAGCCGTCGAACCAGGAAGCCTGGAGGCCCGATGAGCGTTCTCACGTTGAGCCCGGAGCGGGTGCGGGTCAGCGATGCCGCCGCGCTGCCCCTCTCGATCTGCGGAAAGCAGCTTCTCGCCGACAGGTCGGGCGCGCTCTATTGGCCCGGCGAGCGCACACTGATCGTTGCCGACCTGCACCTGGAGAAAGCCTCGGCGCAGGCCGAACGCGGCGTGCTTCTGCCACCCTACGACACGCGCGAGACGCTGGAGCGCCTCGCGGTCGTCATCGAGCGCTACAATCCCGCGACCGTCGTCGCGCTCGGCGACAGCCTGCACGACCGCGGCGCGGCCGAGCGCATCGCCGCCGGTGATCTCGCCGCGCTGCGCATCCTGCAGGAGGACCGCCGCTGGATCTGGGTCACCGGCAACCACGATCCCGAGATCGGGCGCCAGCTCGGCGGCGAGGTCGTGGACGCGCTGACCCGCTCCGGCCTCCGCCTCGTCCACCTGCCGACCGGCGGCCGCACGACACATGAAATCGCGGGCCACCTTCATCCGGCGGCCCGCGTCTCGCTCTATGGCCACACGCTGCGCCGGCCCTGCTTCGTCGGCAATCGCCTGCGGCTGGTGCTGCCGGCGTTTGGGACGTTCACAGGTGGCCTCAACGTGCTCGACCCGGCGTTCCTGCCGCTCTTCGGCCATGATGGCTTCGGCGTGTGGATGCTCGGACAGGAAGGCGTCTATCCCGTCGCCACGCGCCAGCTCTATGGTGACTGACGGATCGACGCGGTGCCCATCATGCCGCCAGGGAACAAGACGTGCCGCACGCCATGCCCACCGTTCGCGTTCAACGCCAGTGGCCGTCCTATCTCGGTCCGACGCCCGAGTACGACGCCGCGCTCGACTACCTGAGCGAGGCGGGCGGCCACCTCTTCGTCACCGGTCGCGCCGGCACCGGCAAATCGACGCTGCTCCGTGCGCTCTGCGAGATGATCGAGGCCGAGCACGTCATCGTCGCACCAACCGGCCTCGCCGCAGTCAACGTCGGCGGACAGACGATCCACTCCTTCTTCGGGTTGCCGCCGCGCCTCATCCGGCCTGAGGACATCCGCCGCAGCCGCAATGGCGCGGTCATGCGCCGCTTGAAGCTGCTCGTCATCGACGAGGTCTCCATGGTCCGCTCGGACCTCATGTGGGCGATCGACCAGTCGCTGCGCATCAACCGCGGCCGTCCGCGCGAGCCCTTCGGCGGCGTGCGCCTCGTGCTCTTCGGCGACCTGCACCAGCTTCCACCCGTCGTGCAGGAGGCGGAGGTCGCGGCGCATCTCGAAGAAACCCACGGCGGGCCCTTCTTCTTCAGCATCGGCGCGCTCAGGGAAGGCGTCGGCACGCATCTGCTGGAGCTCTCGCACGTTTTCCGCCAGAGCGACGAGGCGCTGATCGACGTCCTCACCCATATCCGCGGCGGCGATGTCGAGGCGGAGCACCTCGCGCTACTCAACGCGCGCGTCGCCCCCATCCGCACGCTGGCGGAGGGCGAACCCTACGTCATCCTCACCCCAACCAACGCCGCCGCCAACCGCATCAATATGGCCTACCTTGATGCGATCCCTGCCGCACCGCTCGCCTTTGCCGCGACCACGACCGGCGAGTTCTCACAGGCCGCCCACCCGACCGACGAGACGCTTGTGTTGAAGGTCGGCGCCAAGGTCATGCTGCTGCGCAACGACCCCGAGCGACGCTGGGTGAACGGCACTATCGCCCGCATTGCGCGCCTCGAGGACAAGCGCGTGTGGATCGACCTTGACGGCCAGATCGAGGAGGTCGAGCCGGTGACCTGGGAGCAGCGCCGCTATGCCTATGACCAAGCGGCACAGAAGATCGTCGAGAGCGTCGCCGGCACCTTCAAGCAGCTCCCGCTACGCCTGGCCTGGGCGCTGACGATCCACAAGTCGCAGGGCCTGACGCTCGATCGCGTCTACATCGACCTCGGCCGCGGCACCTTCGCCCATGGCCAGGCCTACGTGGCGCTATCGCGCTGCCGCTCACTGGAGGGGCTGGCGCTCGCCCGCCCGCTCCGGCCGGCCGACATCCTTTTCGACCCCGCAGCCATGGGCTATCGGGACATCTTCCCGCCCTTGACCTGAGCTCAGGTCAACGCCCGGCCTCGGGCGAGCGGCACACATTTACCTTTCTGCCAGCGAAGCGCTACAGGCACCTCTAGACTTTTGATTGATGTACTGATCGCCAATAGCGGCTAGGCTACCAGTTGACATCATCCGGCTTGGCAAGGCCCATGGACGAGTTAGAGGCAGAGGACGTCACATCGCCGGGCACCGACGCGGCATCCGCTGGCGTTGCACGGCGCCAGCCGCTCTACGTGCAGATCGCGGCGACGCTTGCCGGCCAGATCGCGCAGGGCGCCCATCCTGTCGGCTCCCTGCTGCCGACCGAGGCTGAGCTGCAGCAGCAGTTCCACGTCTCGCGCTACGTCGTGCGCCAGGCCATCCAACACCTCAGATCCATGGGGCTGGTGACGGCCCGCAAAGGCGTCGGGACGCGGGTCGAGGCGCGCGAGGCGGCGGCGCGCTTCCTGCTCACCATGCATTCGGTCGGGGACATCCGCCAGTATGCGACCGGCATGCGGCTCGAGATCCAGGACGTCGATGAGACGGTCTTGCGGGGCAGCAAGGCCGCGCTGATCGGCGCCCGCCCGGGGCGGCGGTTCCTGCGCATTACAGGCATCCGCCGGCGCGACCGCGACAACAAGCCGGTCAGCCATGCCGAAATCTTCATCGATGATGCCTTCAGTGCGATCAAGTCCGAGATCCCGACCGTCGGTACGGCCATCTGGGAAATGATCGAGCGCCAGTCGGGTGAGACGCTGATCGAGGTCGAGCAGCAGATCGATGCTGTCACTCTTGAAGGCGAGCACGCCCGCCTGCTCGAGGTTGCCGATGGAACGCCGGCGCTGCGCGTGATCCGCCGCTACTACGTGACAGGGCGCCGGCTGGTCGAGCTTTCAATCAACCTGCACCCCGCCAACCGCTTTTCCTACAACATGCGCATCAAGCGGGATGTCGGCCACGTGCCTGCACCAAAGGGCAAGCCGAAGTCCCGCCGCTGATCGGCCGCGCCCGCCCAACGCTCAGTGGGTGGTCTTTCCCCAGATCTCCTGGAGCCGCTGATCGCGACCGCAGTTGTAGCGGTAGAACTTATAGCGCAGCGGATTCTTCATGTAGTAGTCCTGATGGTAATCCTCGGCCGGCGTGAAGGGGCCTGCGTCGCGCACGACGGTGGCGATCGGCTGCTTGAGCGGGCCCGAGGCGGCGAGTGCCGCCTTGGAGGCTTCGGCAAGTCTCTTCTGCTCCGCGGTGTGTGCAAAGATCGCGGTCGTGTAGGATTCCCCTCGATCGCAGAACTGGCCCCCCGCGTCATAGGGATCGATATTCCGCCAGTAGACCTCGAGCAGCTTCTCGTAGGACACTTTCTGCGGATCGTACGTCACGTGCACGACCTCGATGTGTCCCGTTCCGCCGGCCGTGACCTGCTGATAGGTCGGGTTCGGGGTCCGTCCGCCCATGAAGCCGGACACGGTCGAGACCACGCCGTCGATGGCGTCGTAGGGCGGCTCCATGCACCAGAAGCATCCGCCGGCAAAGGTCGCGACCGCCAGCTTGCTCTCGGATTTGGCACCGCCCGGCGGCGTTGACTGCGCAAGGACCGAAGCCGCTGCGAGAAGGACAGCGGCCAGAACGCCCGCAACGAGCGGGAAGGTCTTGCCGAAAGGCATTCGCATTGGACTTCCTCCCAGGGCTGGTCTCCGCCGCCGCACCTCAGGACTTCTTCTCGACACTCTGCTGCTCTTGTGGGCTGCCGGAAGCCGCCGGTACGAACTTCATCGCCGTACCATTCATACAGTAGCGCAGCCGCGTCGGCGGCGGGCCGTCATCGAAGACGTGTCCGAGGTGGCCGCCGCAGCGTCGGCAGTGCACCTCGGTGCGCACCATGAACCAGGAGCGATCCTCCTTGGTCCCGATCGCGTTGTCGAGAGGCTTCCAGAAGCTCGGCCAGCCGGTGCGGCTGTCGTACTTGGTGGTCGAGGAAAAGAGTGGCAGGTCGCAGCCCGCGCAGTGGTACACGCCGGCGTCATAGAGCTTGTCATAGGGATGCGTGAAGGCGCGCTCGGTGCCGTGCTCGCGCAAGACATAGTACTGCTGCGGCGTAAGCAGCTTGCGCCATTCCTCGGGTGTCCGCTCGATCTCGAATTTCTTGACGGGCTTGTCGGAAGCCGCGACCGGGATGTGGCGGAGGAGCAGAACGCCGCCACTGGCTGCGGCGACACCACCGATCATCGTGGCGGCGAACCGGCGTCGCGTGGGATCGCGCATGGCAATGCCTCGACTTCGCTGAAACAGGCACGTGGGACATGGCGTACGGCGGGAGCGCCCGAGGGAGCAGACGCTTGGACCTTGCAACGGACGACTCATAGCGCGATCCGACGACAAGATCTCGTCACGTCTTCTCACGTTTTTGGGACTGTCAGGGCAGGAAGCCCTTCTCGAGACTGAGGTCCTGGGCGAGCCGCTGCTTGCCATTGGCCGTGCGCACGCGCAAGCCCCAGGCGAGGTCCGTGCCCCCCTCCTCCGATGAGTGGGAGCGCACGCTCGCGATCAGCGTCTCGCCGGCCTTGAGCACAACCGGCTCCAGGGCGGGCAGGAACAGCTGCTCCCAGTGCGTCGGCGCGGCAAGCGGGGAGGTCGAGAGGATCACGCCCGGCGCCAGCTCCGCCGACCACCAGACGGCAAGCCCGTGCACGGTGACAGGCGCGGTGATCCGCCATTCCGCCGTGCCCTTGCGCGCGAAGCGGTTGCGGACGCGGAAGTCGAGGCGGTCCCAGGTGACGGCCGTTCGCCCCTCATCGAGCAGTTCGGCCGGCGGGAAGGTCCGCACATAGGCATTGTTGAGGCTCATGGCGCTGGCCGGGGCGAAGTCGAGGCCGCGGCCGATCCGCTCCCAGGCGACAAGCTCGTCGCGGCAGCGCGGTGCGATGACGGGCGCGACCACCTGCTCGAGACGTTCCGGGATGAGAACGCCGCCGGGCTTCAGATGCCGCGCCCTGGCGTCGTTCATTGTCTCAACCAGGAACTCCTCGAGCGCATAGTTGCCGAGCGTCTCGGTAACCACCACATCGACGGGCTCGGGCTCGATGATCTCCGTCGAGCGCATGGGGATCAGCTCGATGTTGCGCAGCTTGTTGAGCTTGATGAGGCGCTCGGCGAGCGCGCCGATCTCGGCAAACTCGTAGGCAAGGACCTTGCGGGCGCCGAGCCTGGCCGCGATCATGGCAAGGACGCCGCTGCCGGTACCGATGTCGGCGACCACCGTCTCGCCTTTGCGGATCACCTTGGCGAGCGCGCGCTCGAAAGCAGCAATGCGCCCGGTGTCGGCGATCAGCGAGCGATGATACTCGATGCGCATGGTCGGGGATAACCTCGGGGCCGCCGCCCGCTTCCGGCGCGATTGTCGGGGCCAGAAGCAGGACGAGGGGCGGCGCATTCATCGGCACCATCCGCCGCCCCCCGCCGTGGTCCTCTCCTCGCAGTCGCGAAGAGGGATGCCAAAAGTCGATCAGAAAAGTCCAAACATTCGCTGAAGATCAGCCGATATACTTCCAGTACGTATCCTTCTTGGTCACATAGCCGTCCCGGAACTCCCAGAGATCGCATCCGAGGTACTCAAAGGGCTTGCCGCCTTTCGGCGTGCCACGCACGACCCACTCGGAAATCGCCTTCGTCTGATCGACGATCCAATGGCGCATCTCTTCCCAGCGCATGTCCGGGATGTCCCTGTAGCGCGCGCGCAGCACCTCGCCGATCTCCGCCTTACCGACGCAGCGCCGCCCTTCGGGCGCGTTCGGGCCGCGCGCCATCAGCCAGATGCCGTCATCCGTGAAGTGCGACAGGATCGCGTCCACATCCTGCTTGTTGAAGCCATCCTGGATCTCATCCAGAAGGGCCATCGTGACCTGTCGTGCCATCCCTTGTCCTCTCGTCTGACCCTGAATCTGATGTCGCCCGGCTACCAAAGACGGACGTCCTTGCCCTCTGCGCGAAGCCTGTCCGCCCGCTCCCCGAGCCAGCGCTGGAAGCCGCCGGGCTCCTTGTAGGCGCGCTCGTGCACGTAGACGAATGTCGAGTGGAAGTGGAACGGCTTCCAGTAGCCGAGCAGCTTCCAGACTGCCGCCGAGCCGCCGTCCTTGCCGGCGAGCGCATCAGCGGGGGGAACGAAGAAGAGGATCGACGGCGTGAAGTTCACGCCCCAGCGCCGGGCCAGTGCCCGCTCCTCGAGCTCCTTGCCGTCGAAATCGGTCACTGTCCGCGAGCCATAGAGATTGAGCTGGATGACCAGGAAGTGCTTCTGGATATAGGCAGCGATCTCGGGATCGGCGAGGTTGGTGACGTGCGTCTCCCTACAGTAGGGGCAGCCCCGCTGCTCGAAGAGAATGGCAAGGCTCTTTCCTGCCTTCTCGGCCTCAGTGAGGTCCTCCTTGAGATCGAGAAAGGACTCGTGAAACCAGGGCTGCGTATAGAGGCCGTCGTCATTCCGCAGCGGTTCGGGCTTGTCCGAAGCCTTAAGGGGGGCAGCCGCGAGCGGCAGCAACAGCCCCGCTGCGGTCATGTAGAGCATCTCGCGTCGCGTGCGCATCATGGTTGAGCTCCGCCGTTCGAGCGTTGCATGGAGTGAAGACGAGAACATCGCGGACGTCAATGCGCACGGCGCGCGCTTGACCCCGCTTCAGTCGCCAAGCGATCGTGGCGCCAACGAACAACGCCCGGAGGAATGCGCCATGAAGATCACTGACGTCGAGCTCACCTTGTTCAACTGGGATGACATCCCGCCGACGCGCTATCACGCGGGATCGCAGAACTCGGGCGGACGGAGCAATCTCGGTCTGCTCACCGTGCGCACCGATCAGGGCATCGACGGCCACGCCTTCCTCGGCGGTGCAACGAACCCCGCGGAAACCGACGCCGGCGCCCTCATCCGCTTCCTCAAGCCTGTGCTCATGGGCAAGGATCCGCTCGCGCGCACGGATCTTCATGCTGCACTGCGCGCCCGCCAGCGCACAGCCGGCCTGCGCACCGTCGGCGCCTGCGATACCGCGCTCTGGGACATTGCTGCCAAGGCTGCCAACCTGCCGCTTTGCAAGTTCCTCGGTGCCGGCCGCTCATCGATCGGCGCTTACGCGTCGAGCCAGATCCTCGATGGCCGGCAGGCCTATGCTGGCGAAGCCGCCGAGTTCAAGGCCGCAGGCTGGAAGGCCTACAAGATCCATCCGCCACAGGATCCCGACGAGGACATCAAGGTGTGCGAGGCCGTGCGCACGGCCGTCGGCGACGACTACACGCTGATGCTCGATTCAACCTGGAGCTACCGCTATCCGGAAGCGCTCAAGGTCGGCCGCGCCATCGAGGACATGGGGTTCCTCTGGTACGAGGATCCGCTCAACGAGGAAGACATTTATTCCTACGTCAAGCTGCGCCAAAAGCTCTCGATCCCGATCCTCGCCACCGAATACCCCGCCGGCGACATCGGCACCTACGCCGTCTGGCTGACCGAGCGCGCGACCGACTACTTGCGCGGTGACATCCCGATCAAGGGCGGGCTATCGACGATGATCAAGACCGCGCACCTCGCCGAGGCTTTCCATATGAACTACGAGGTGCACCACGGCGGCAACTCGCTCAACAACATGGCCCAGCTTCACTTCGCCTGCTCGTTGAGAAATACGACCTACTTCGAGGTGCTGCTGCCGCACGGCGCCCACAAGTACGGCCTCCTGAACGACATAACGATCGACAAGGACGGCATGGCGCACTGCCCCGAGACACCCGGCATCGGCGCCGAGATCGACTTCGACCTCATCAAGCGAAAGCAGATCGCTGTGCTAACGTGAGCGGCTTCCCGCATCACGGGGCGGGCGCGGCAGCCATCGGCACCACGTCGACGCCCACCGTGACGACATGCTCGCCGCCGCCGATCAGCACGCCGCTGATCGGGCTTACGTCGTTGTAGTCGCGGCCATAGGCGATCGTGATGTGCTCCTCGCCGACGGCAACGCCGTTGGTTGGATCGAAATCGCGCCAGCCCGTCTCAGGTGACCAGACTGAGATCCAGGCGTGCGAGGCGTCGGCGCCTGCAAGTTTCGGCTGGCCCGGCGGGGGATGGGTCAGGATATAGCCGCTGACATAGCGCGCCGGCACGCGCAGCGCCCGCAACCCCGCGAGCGCGAGATGCGCAAAGTCCTGGCAGACGCCGCGGCGCACGGCGAAGGCCTGCGCGACGGGCGTCGAGACGTCGGTCGCGCCGGGATCAAAGCGGAAGTCGGCATGGATGCGCCGCGTGAAGTCCATGGCGCCATCGAGAACGGGGCGTCCTTGCCCGAAGGATGCCCGCGCATAGTCGGCAATCTCCAGCGTGGCGCCGGTCGCGCGGGTGCTGCACCGATACTGAATGACGTCGAGATCGAGCCCCCCGGGTCCACGCGCGAGCACGTCGTCCAGGCGGTCCCACGCCGTCGTTGCGGCCAGATCGGCCACCGCCGGCGCGTAGGTCTCGACGGCACTGCGCGCCAGCAGCACCAGCTCCTTGTGCGGCACCTCGACCTCGAGGACGACGAATGGATTGCCGAAGCCGTCGATCCCTTCATAGCGCATGGCCGGCGCCGGCTCGACCATGAGGTTGTGACGCAATGTGGTCTGACAGGCGGCGGCGCGCGGCGTCATATGCACGAGGTGCTGCGACTGCGCGACGGGCGTCGTGTAGCGGTAGTGCGTGCGGTGGCAGACCTCGAAAATCATGGCCGCGGCTCGCTGCGCGTCACGGCACGATGAGGCGTGTCTTCGGTCAGGTTGAAATAGTGGCGCGCCACAGCATTGGAAAGCTCGGGCAGCATCTGCAGCTGCTCCCGCATGAGCCGCGCGAGCGTCGCCCGGTCCGCCTCCTCGGCAATGGCCATCACATCGGCGAGCCTGATGGTCGTCAACAGCGAGAGAATGAGGCGCCGGTCCTCGGCGAGGCTCACGCCCTGGCGCGCATCGGGCAGCGTCTCGAGGTGCCGCGAGATCGCAGCGAGCTGGTAGGCGAGCGCGCGCGGATTGTCCTCGTCGAGCAGCAGCAGGTCGAGCACCAGCGCCAGCATCGGATCGAGCCGGTAGCGCGAGCGATAGGTAATAAAGCTGTCGGCGAGCTCGAGCAGCAGCAGGAGGCTGCTCGTTTCCTCTTCCGTATCGGGCGGCGGAATGAAGAGCGTCAGGATCGCCTCGCTCAGGTTGTAGGCGCGCTCGAGGCGCCGCCCCATGTCGAGGAACGACCAGCCGTAGTTGCGCGTCATATTCTCGTGCGTGAGCCCGTTGAACGAGGAAAGTGCCGCGAGTCCCTCGTCGAGCAGATCGAGCAGTGTGCCGGGCCCGGCTGTGCTGAGCGTGCGCATCCACGGATCGCCCGGCCGGAAGCGGCTCAGCGTCTGCCAGGCTTCATATGAAAGCCGGTCGCGCACAAGATACGACACCTGATAGAGGCCCTCCAGCGTGCGCGCGAGCGTGCGCGGGCTTCGGGCGCGCGACAC
This sequence comes from Hyphomicrobiaceae bacterium, assembly GCA_046293075.1. Classification (GTDB taxonomy): domain Bacteria; phylum Pseudomonadota; class Alphaproteobacteria; order Rhizobiales; family Hyphomicrobiaceae. The sequence goes on from JBKBPL010000008.1 coordinate 114,891, forward strand.
GAGGTCGAGGCATCTGCTTTCGACATCCCCGGCGCCGGAGAACGGGCGCACGCCCGCATCGGCCGTCTCGGGATCGGTCAGCCGCATGTCGAGGCAGCGGCGCACCGCGCCAAGGCCATCGACCGGCCCGCTGTCTTCGGCGATCCGGCGCAGCGCCCCGCGCAGCATCCGCATGGTCCAGTCGGCGCGCTCGCCGTAGCGCCCGAGCCAATAGAGATCATCGGCGACACGGCTCTGCACCACGCGCTGCGAGCGCTCGACGCGCGCCGTCTCGAGCTTCGGCCGCCACAGGCTCACGTGCGGCGCCTGCTGCGCGTCCGAGAGCACCCAGACATCGCGCGTGTGGCCGTCCGGCGCGCTCAGCGCCACCGCCCGCGCCGGATCGACCGTCATGGCGAGCCCGCCGGGCATGGCCTCGTAGTCCGTGCCCGTGTGCGCCACGAAGAGGCGGACGGCGAACGGCCGCGCCACAAGGCTGTCGCCCTCGAAGGCGGGCGAGGTGCTGAATCCGATCTTCTCCTCCGCGACGAGCCGTGCGCCGTGCAGCGCGATCTCGCCCTTGAGCTGCTCGCGCGCCGCCATCGAAATGTCACCGGGGGACTGGCCGAGGGCCGCCTGTCCCGGCCGCCCGGTCCCCTCCTGCGCGGCGCGGATCACGAGGCCGTCGAGATGGTCGAGCACATGGCGGCGCACCGCCGCATCACCGAGCCACCAGCGCGGCGCGTCTGGGAGCAGCAGCTCCTCGCCGAGAAGATGCCTCGCGAGCGCCGGCAGGTACGGGCCGAGTCCCCGGTTCTGCGCCAGCGCCGAGCCAGCAGCATTCACAATGAGACGCGGCATCTCGCGGTTCACGCGAAGGAGGCCCGCCGGTCCCATGAACCCGCCGGGGTCAAGCTCCAGCGGGTCGATCTGCCGGCCATCGACGCAGCGGACGATGAGATCGATCTCTTTCAGGCCCTCGAGCGTCTTCAGGTACACGCGGCCGCCGCGCGTGCGCAGATCCGACCCTTCGACCAGCAGCAGCCCGAGATAGCGCGCGAGATAGGCGTGCGAGAAATAATCTTCGTGGTGCGGTCCGGGCGTCAGCAGGGCGATCGCCGCGTTATCGCGGCCAGCGTGGGTGGCGAGTGCGTTCTGAAGCCTCTGGCAGTGCGACGCGAGGCGCACCGCATTGACCTGCTTGAAGAGATCACCCGTTACATGCGTGTGCGCAACGCGGTTGGCGAGCACGAAGCCGAGGCCGGCCAGCGTCTCGAGGTGATTGTCGATGACGCGCCACTGTCCGTCGGCGCCCCGCGCGAGATCTGCCGCGTAGAAGCGGATGGGGCCGGCCTTGTCGAGCAGGCCCTGGCAGGGCCTCAGGTAGGCCGTGTCGGAGAAGATGAGCTCGGGCGGCACGAGGCCGTCGCGCATCAGCTTCTGCGCGCCGTAGAGATCCGTGAGCAAGGCATCGAAAAGGCGCGCCCGCTGCGTGAGGGCCTTCGCCAGCCAACGCCACTCGGCACTGGCGAGCACGATCGGCATCAGATCGAGCTGCCACTTCTGCGTCGCCGCATTGGGATCGGCGAACATGTCGTAGGCCATGCCGGTTTCGCGCACGCGCCGGTCGATGCGCGCCGCACGCGCCGCGCGCTCGGCAGGCGGCAAGGCGCCGATCCCATCGAGGAAGAGCCGCCAGTGGCGCCGCGCCCGGCCATCGGGATCGCGCAGCTCATCGTAAGCGCCGGCGCTGGTCGCAAGATAAGGATCGACGAGGCTCGCTGCGCCTTCCCGGACGGCTGAGGCGATCGTGTTCATCAATGCCGGCCCCTGCCTGCTGTCATACCGCAGCGCCGTGGCCTTGCGCCGCCGTCGGATGCGCTGTTTCTAGTGTGGTGATGCCGACGTCCGCCACCACGTCGCGGCAGGTGCCGGAGGCGGACTTCGGAATCTGAACCACACCAAAAACCTAGACTTGCTCGTGTCCTTTCGATCGCGAAGTCCGTTCGAGAGCCCGCTGCTCATGGTGACGAACTTCGCGATTGGAACACTAGCACGCCGAATCGTCCCTTCGGCAACGGCCCCCTGCCGGGTGTCGGACGTGCCGCCACGCCTGTGATGCCGGCCGCACACACGTCGCCTCGATCCCTCATGCCGGCTGAAGTCGAGCGTCGGAGGACGGTCCGAGCCCATGCGGCCCCGCGCGCATGGCCCCGCGTGGAAATGTCCGGCGCGCGCCCGGCGCGGCGGCTGGCGCTCGCCAGCGCTCGGCAACATGCACCAGGGCATGGGCCAGAGCGGCGGCATGAGCGGCGGCCAGAGCGGCGGCATGAGCGGCGGCATGAGCGCGGCTTCCTTGCGCCAGAGCCCGCCCCGCGTCACGTGCCGAATGCGGCCTCCCACTCCGGCGGCTTGAAGCCGATGAGCAGCCCGCCCTCATGCTCGACGATCGGCCGCTTGATCATCGACGGCTGCGCGATCATGAGCGCAATGGCCTTCGCCTGATTGAGATCCGCCTTCGCCCCATCGGGCAGCTTCCTGAAGGTGGGCCCAGCGCGATTGAGCACGCGCTCCCACCCGAGCACCTTGCACCAGCCCTTGAGCTTCGCCGCTGTGATACCGGCCTTCTTGTAGTCATGAAATGCGTACGCGATGCCATGGCCCTCGAGCCAGGCGCGCGCCTTCTTGACCGTGTCGCAATTGGGAATGCCGTAGAGCGTGATCGACATCGCGTTCCGTCTCACTGCACGTGACAGCCGCGTCCGAGCGTCGGACGTGCAAGAGGTAGGACAAGGCGAAGCCGCCGCGCAAGCGCGAGACGCGCCTTCACGCGGACGGCGGCGCGCACACCGGGGGCAGGCGCCGCGGCGGCCGGCTCGATGGCCCGTGGGACTGGCTCGGCAAGGGCGGCAGCCTCATGGGCTCCGGCCCCATCGACATGGGCAGGCAGGTCGGCGCGCAGATCCCCGCCGAGGGCGCAGTCCATGAGCTGGCGCGGATGCCGGGGTGATCGGCCCGCGCGACGCCCCCGCCGCGCCGCACACCGCGCTCATTCCGCTCCCTGTACGTGATGGGGCGCGCGTCGCGGCCGTCGTGGGGAGGGCTTAGGCGTATGTGTTGGGAGGGGGGCGCATGCGTGCACACCCCGACGCGCGCCGCGCCGGGGCGATGGCTGAAGGGGATAACGTACAGAATGTTTCGCACAAGTGATTGAAGGCTGGCGGCCCCGACTCGGGCTTTTCTGGTGATTGCGACGTCAACCGGAGAAGTCAGAGAAGGAAGCCACCATGACGAGTGAG
>JBKBPL010000009.1:0-114515 GCA_046293075.1 Hyphomicrobiaceae bacterium
AAGCCTTCGCCTCACGCGGGCGGTCCCGCACCGTCGTCCAGGCCGCTGCCGCGAGGGCGATGCCACCAACGGCGAGCGCGAGCACGGCGCCGCGCCAGTCGAGAGCTTCGACAAGAAGCCGGAAGGGGGCTTGGCCGACAACGCCGCCGAGCATGCCCATCATCATCGCGAGCCCTGAGAGCAGGGCAAAACGCTGCGCCGGGAACCACAGGCCAGCAACCGCCATGGCGCCGACGAGACTGAAAGCGGCCGCACCGCCGATGACGAGGCGGCCGACCGCGACGCCCGCGATGCCACCGCTGAGCGCGAAAATGGCGCAGCCACCGACACAGCCGAGCGCAGCTGCCGTCATCAGCCGGCGCGGGCCAAAGCGGTCGATCAGCATGCCGACCGGCACCTGCATCCCGGCATAACCGAAGAAATACAGTGCCGAGAGGTTGCCGATGACGGCACCGCCGACGGCGAGGTCGCGCATCATTTCATCGATCATAACGCTCGGCGCGACGCGCAGGATCCAGGCGTAGAAGAAGAACATGGCGCCCGTCGCCCAGCCGAGGAGATGCAGTGCCGGCAAGGTGCTGGTCCTTCTTGGCTCTGATGGCTGCGCGCGCGGCAGTGCCGCCTCGGAGCGGAACTGTCGTCGCGCGCGCACCGTGCGCAGGGCCCCCGGCGCCGTCAACGTCACCATCGGTAAGGCGGATCTGCGCAAGGGGGGGCAGGACGCTCGCCAATCGGCGCTTGACGCATAAAGATATCTTTATATGATTTCATCCTTCCTCCTGGTGGAGGCAGAGAAGGGCCGCGCATGTCGCTGTCATCGCAGAACGCCGTCACCGTCCTGAAGGCCGCGGCTGAGCCGACGCGGTTGCGCATCCTGCTGCTGCTTGCTGCGAGTGAGCTCAACGTGAAGGACCTGACGCGCATCCTCGGCCAGAGTCAGCCGCGCATCAGCCGGCACCTGAAGCTGCTTGCTGAGGCGGGGCTCATCGAGCGCACGCGCGAGGGCAGTTGGGCCTATTTCCAGCTCGTTGTCGCCGGGCCAGCCGGCGCGTTGACGCGCCGGCTGCTCGATAGCGTCGATCTCGCCGACCCCCAGCTCCAGCGCGACCGCAATCGCGCCGAGGCCGTGAAGCGCGAACGTGAGGCGGCTGCCCAGGCCTATTTCGAATCCCATGCAGCGCAGTGGGACGAGATCCGCTCACTGCACGTGACCGAGAGCGCCGTCGAGACGGCAATGCGGGCGGCGCTCGGGCCGGGGCCATTCCGTCACTTTGTGGATGCGGGCACGGGAACAGGCCGCGTACTGCAGCTTTTTGCCGACCGCTTTGAGCGCGGCACCGGCATCGACATCAACCACACCATGCTCGCCTACGCACGGGCCAAGCTCACATCGGCAGGTGTTGCCCACGCGCGCGTGCGTCACGGGGACATCTACGATCTCGGGCTCGAGGACGGCAGTGCCGATGCCGTGGTCGTGCACCAGGTACTGCACTTCCTGAGCGATCCCGCGCAGGCGGTACGCGAGGCCGCACGGATCCTGGAGCCGGGCGGGCGGCTGCTGATCGTCGATTTTGCGCCGCATGAGTTGGAGTTCCTGCGTGACGCGCAGGCGCACGAGCGGCTCGGTTTTCCGCCGGCCCAGGTCGAGCAGTGGCTTCAGGAAAGTGGGCTCAGAGTTCTTTCCGTCGACACGCTGGCGCCCGATGCCAGCGAGCCGGAAGGAAAGCTGACCGTGATGCTGTGGACGGCAGAGCGCCTGCGCGTGTACGCGCACAGCCGCCAGACGGAACGCATAAAGAAAGTAGAGGCTGTCGGGTGATGAAGTCAGTACAGCAATGGCACGAGCGGCGCAGCCGCCTCGTCGGCGATGGCGAGATCACCGTCTCATTCGAATTCTTCCCGCCGAAGACCGAGCGCATGGAGGAGGCGCTGTGGTCCGCGATCCGCCGTCTCGAGCCGCTGGCGCCCGAGTTCGTTTCGGTGACCTACGGCGCCGGCGGCTCGACGCGCGAGCGCACGCACACGACGGTCACGCGCATCATCAATGAGACGCGGCTCGCGCCCGCAGCGCATCTCACGTGTGTTGGCGCGACGCGCGATGAGGTCGACGAGGTGGTGCGGGACTACTGGAAAGCGGGTGTTCGCCGCATCGTCGCGCTGCGTGGCGATCCGGCGGCCGGTGTCGGCGCGCGCTACGAGCCCCATCCGGGCGGCTACCAGAGCACGGCCGATCTCGTGCGCGGCATCAAGGCGATCGGTGCTTTTGACGTTTCGGTCGGCGGCTATCCCGAGAAGCATCCGGAAAGCCCCTCGGTCGAGGCTGATCTCGACAACCTCAAGTCCAAGATCGACGCCGGGGCCGATCGCGTGATCACGCAGTTCTTCTTCGACAACGCGCACTTCCTGCGCTTTCTCGAGGCGGCGCGCAAGCGGGGCATCTGGGCGCCGATCACGCCGGGCATCGTGCCGATCCACAACTTCAATCAGGTCTCGGGCTTCGCGCAGCGCTGTGGTGCGCGTGTGCCGGCCTGGCTCGCGCGCCGCTTCGAGGGATTGGACAATGATGCCGCGACCACCCATCTGGTCGCGGCCGCGGTTGCTGCCGAGCAGGTGCTCGACCTTGTCGATAACGGCATCCGCCGGTTTCATTTCTACACGCTGAACCGCGCGGATCTGGTCTACGCGATCTGCCATCTGCTCGGCTTGCGGCCGCAGCCCGCCGGCGCGGGATCGGCGATCGCCAAAGGTGCTGCATGAACGACGCAAGCTTTGGTCCGGTCGATACGGAGCAGCGTCATGCGCGCATTACGGCGCTGCATGCCGCCGCGCGCGCGCGCATCCTGATCATCGACGGCGCTATGGGCACCATGATCCAGCAATACAAGCTGGACGAGGCGGACTATCGCGGCGCCCGCTTCGCGCATCATCCGAAGGATCTCAAGGGCAACAACGATCTGCTGGTGCTGACCCAGCCTGAGATCATCCGCAGGATCCACGAGCAGTATCTTGAGGCTGGGGCTGACATCATCGAGACCAACACGTTCAACGCCCAGCGCATCTCGCTCGCCGACTACGGCATGGAGCCGCTCGCGTACGAGATCAATCTCGAGGCGGCGAAGATCGCGCGCGCCGCAGCGGACCATTGGTCGGCGCTGACGCCGGACCGTCCGCGCTGGGTCGCCGGCGCGATTGGGCCGACCAATCGCACGGCCTCCATCTCGCCGGACGTGAACGACCCCGGGTTCCGCAACATCTCCTTCGACGAGTTGCATGAGGCCTACGCCGAGCAAGTGCGCGGCCTCATCGACGGCGGCTCGGACATCCTGATCATCGAGACGGTCTTCGATACGCTCAATGCCAAGGCGGCAGGCCTCGCGGTCCTGGACGTCTATGATGAGAAGGGGGTCGAGCTGCCGATCATGATCTCAGGCACGATCACGGACCGCTCGGGGCGCACGCTCTCAGGGCAGACGGCGGAAGCCTTCTGGTACTCGATGCGGCACCTCAAGCCGTTCGCGATCGGGCTCAACTGCGCGCTCGGCGCCGAGATGATGCGACCGTACATTGCAGAGCTTGCCGCTGTCGCCGACACGCTCGTCTCGGCCTATCCGAACGCTGGCTTGCCGAATGCCATGGGCGAGTACGACGAGACCCCGCACGACATGTCCTGCCAGATCGAGCCCTGGGCGCGCGATGGGCTCGTCAACATTGTCGGTGGCTGCTGCGGTTCGACGCCGGATCACATCCGTCACATTCGCGAGCACGTCGAGAAGTATCCGCCGCGCAAGCCCGCGAAGCTCGAGCAGCGTATGCGGCTCGCGGGGCTCGAGCCCTTCGTGCACGGGTAGGCAGATTCGCGGCGCGAAGACTCTACTGGGCCTTTGCGACGATCCCGCGCGCGATGAGGTCGTTTGCGGTATCCGCATCATAGCCGAGCTCTGTCAGGATCTCGGCGCCGTGCTCGCTGATCTTCGGCGGGTCGCGCCGCGCACCGAAGCGGCGACCGGCGAGCTCGATCGGTAGCGCCGGTGTGACGGTCTCCTTGCCATCGGGGAGCGTCAGCGGCAGGAGCCCGCCGGACTCCTTCAAGTGCGGATCGTCGAACAGCTCGTGTGGCTTGACGATCGGCGCGTAGGGCAGTCCCGCGGCCGCAACCTTCGCCTCGAGCGCGTCGCGCTTCCAGCGTGCGAAGTGCTCGCGCAGCAAGGGCAGGAACAGCTCCCGGTTGTGGCAGCGCATCGCGTTTGTCTTCAGGCGCTCGTCCGCGAAGAGGTGCGGGAACCCGAACTCCTCGCAAAAGATCTTCCACTGCGTGTCCGTGACGACGCCGAGGAAGAGCTGCCCGTCCGCGCAGTCGAAAACATCGTAGATGCCCCAGGCCGCGAGCCGGTCCGGCATCGGGTTTGCCGGCTTGCCGGTGACGACGTACTGCATCATGTGCTGGGCCGAGAGGAAGACGCAGTTCTCGTAAAGCGCGCTCTGTACGAGCTGGCCCCTGCCCGTGCGATCGCGCTCGCGCAGCGCCGCGAGAATGCCGATGGCCGCGAACATGCCGCCCATGATGTCGTTGACGGATGCGCCGGCGCGCAGCGGGCGGCCCGGCGGGCCGGTCATGTAGGCAAGGCCGGCCATCATCTGCACGACTTCGTCGAGCGCCGAGCGCTGTTCATAGGGACCCGAGAGAAAGCCCTTGAGCGAGCAGTAGACGAGCCGCTCGTTCAGTCCCTTCAGCGCCTCATAGCCAAGGCCGAGAGCATCCATGGCGCCGGGGCGAAAGTTCTCCGTGAGAACGTCGGCCGACGCGATCAGCTTCTTGGCGATCTCCATGCCCTCGGGCGTCTTCATGTCGAGCGCCAGCGAGCGCTTATTGCGGTTGTAGGTCGCAAAGAACCCCGCGCCGGAGCCGACCATGCGCCGCGTATTGTCGCCGTTCGGGGCCGGCTCGACCTTGATCACGTCGGCCCCGAGGTCGCCGAGGATCAGGCCGCAGGTCGGGCCCATGATTACGTGGCAGAATTCGACCACGCGGACGCCGGCGAGCGGCAGATCATTGGTGGGCATAGCGTCGATCATCTCCATGTCCCGCGGGGCTGGCTTGCAGCCGGCCGCGTTCCTTGACAGGCGCGTCGGCGGCCCATTTGATGCCCCCGGCAATACAGACGGAATACAGCACGAGGCGGCTCGCCGCGCCAAGTCTCCTGCAGAGCGCGGGGACGCATGACGCGCAGCGGGGCGGCAGGAGCGAGGATCATGAACCTATTTGCGTCGCCGGCCACGATCCGGGCTGAGATCTTCTCGCGGATGCCCGACGCCTTGCGGCGGCCGCGGCGGACGCCTTGGGGCGACTACAATAAGGCCGGCCAGCCCGTCGACTGCTTTCTCGAGGGACCGAGCTTCGATGCCGACGGCCATCTCGTCGTCACCGACATCCCGCACGGCCGGATCTTCAAGGTCTCGCCGTCAGGCACCTGGTCGCTGGTCGCGGAGTACGATGGCTGGCCGAATGGCCTCAAGTTCCACGCCGATGGCCGCGCCTTCATTACCGACTACAAGCGCGGGATCATGACGCTCGACATGGCAAGCGGAAAGGTGACGCCGCTCATCGAGACGATCCGCTCGGAGAGCTTCAAGGGCGTCAACGATCTGCACTTCGCGTCGAACGGCGATCTCTACTTCACCGATCAGGGCCAGACGGGGCTGCACGATCCGACCGGCCGCGTTTATCGCTACTCGGCAGCAGGGCAGCTCAACTGCCTCGTCAACACGATCCCGAGCCCGAACGGCATTGTGCTCGATCTCCACGAGCGCGTCGTTTACGTGGCGGTAACACGCGGCAATGCCGTGTGGCGCGTGCCGCTGATGATCGATGGCGGCGTCTCGAAGGTTGGACTTGCGATCCAGCTCTCCGGCGGGCTCGGGGGACCAGACGGCCTGGCATTGGATGCCGAAGGCGGGTTGGTCGTCGCCCACATAGGCCTCGGCGTATGGCGCTTCGATCATCTGGGCCGGCCGACGCACTTCATCGAGCCGCCGGTCGGCCACTTTGTCACGAACGTCGCTTTCAACGGTAAGCAGCTTTTCATGACGGAGTCGGAAACAGGGCACATCCTCGTGGCCGAGATGCCCTACCCCGGTAAGCCGATGTTTGGGCCGAAAGCGCGGACGTGAAGCCCATGATGCGATCGAAGCTGTTCGTACCCGGCAGCCGCCCGGAATTCTTCGAGAAGGCCATGCGCTCGGCTGCAGATGCTCTGACACTCGACCTCGAGGATGGCGTGGCGCCGGCGCAGAAGCCGGCCGCGCGCCGCGCCATTAGTGATTTTCTTCAGGGGCTTGGAAGGGGCCATGACAAGCTCATGGTCGTACGCACGAACGCCGTCAACGATGCGCAGTTCACCGAGGATGTCGACGCGGTGGTCGGCGCCGGGCTCGACCTCATCAATCTACCGAAGATCGAGAGTGCCGATGATGTCGAGCGGGCCGTCCTCGTGATCGAGGCGGCAGAGGCGCGCAAGAGCCTCGACAAGAAGGTCAGCCTGCTGGTCAACGTCGAAAGTCCGAAGGGCCTGCGGCTTGCGCACGAAATCGCCGCGGCCGATCCGCGCATCGTGGGCCTGCAGTTCGGCCTCGCAGATCTCTTTGCGCCACTGCGCATTGCGCGCCACGCGGCGGCATTGGCGCCGGTCCGGCTTACGGTGAAATTGGCGGCTGCGGAGGCCGGCGTCGCGGCCTACGACACGGTATGGACCGATGTGAATGACCGTGCCGGCTACGAGCGCGATGCCCGCGACGCGCTCGCGATGGGCTTTCTCGGCAAGAGCTGTATCCACCCGACGCAGATCGAGATCGCCAATCGTATCTTCACGCCGAGCGAAAAAGACATCGCGTGGGCCGCGAAGGTTCTTGCCGCCGCCGAGCTTCCGGAGAACGTGGGCAAGGGCGCCTTCACTGTCGATGGCCGCATGGTCGACGAGCCGTTCTTCCGCGAGGCCCGCGCCACCATCGCTCTTGCGCGGCGGCTGAGGCTCGTCTCATAGAGACGCGGACCGCAACGCATGGTTCGACTTGCCGATGGAACCTTGCGCGTGGCTTACGTTCAATAAACATAGTTCAATGCGAGGGCGGCGTGATCCTCTTTCCGGCGATCGATCTCAAAGGCGGTCAATGCGTTCGCCTCAAGCACGGCGAGATGAGTTCGGCGACCGTCTTCAATGATGATCCAGCGGCCCAGGCGCGCACCTTCGAACGACAGGGCTTTCGCTATCTCCACATTGTCGATCTCGACGGAGCATTTGCGGGCAAGCCGGCGAACGCGGACGCGGTCGAGCGCATTCTCCAGAGCATCGCCATACCGGCGCAGCTTGGTGGCGGTATCCGCAGCATGGCGACCATCGAGGCCTGGCTCGCGAAGGGCATCGCGCGCGTGATCCTCGGGACGGTAGCCGTGCGCGATCCTGCGCTCGTGCGCGCGGCGTGCAAGGCGTATCCCGGCCGCGTCGCGGTCGGCATTGATGCCAAGGGCGGCAAGGTGGCGGTCGAGGGCTGGGCCGAGACGAGCGAGCTGACGGCGGTCGAGTTGGCCAGGCGCTTCGAGGATGCCGGCGTCGCGGCGATCATCTACACGGACATCGAACGTGACGGCGTCCTCAAGGGACTGAACCTTCCCGCGACGGTCGCGCTCGCGCGCGAGACGTCGATCCCGGTGATCGCGTCCGGTGGCCTCGCCTCGATGGCCGACATCGACGCCCTGCTCGCCCCCGAGTGTGCGATCCTTGCAGGTGCGATCACGGGCCGGGCGCTCTATGACGGCCGCATCGATCCCGTTGAGGCCCTGAAACGGCTTGCGGCGGCCGGATAGCTGGCCGCCGCCCCAATTCACATCGCAGCAAGAGGGGCACCTTCAGCCTGGCGGGCCACCCATCAGGCGCAGTCGGATGTATTCGAGCTGGTCGAAATTGCCGTACTTGATCTGCAGGACGCCGCTCTCGCCGGAGCCGCGCCGGATCTCGACCTTGAGACCGAGAATGTCTGCAAGCTCCTTCTCGAAGGCTTTGGTGTCGGCGTCCTTGTCGCGGACGCGGCGCGTCGTCTGCACGGACTCGGTGCCGGCCTGCACGAGCGCTTCGACATCGCGCACATTAAGCTCTCTATCCACGATCTGCTTCGCCAGCGCCTCGGCGTCCTCGCGGCCGACGAGCGCGCGCGCGTGCCCTGCGGTCAGCTTGCCGTCCTCGACCATGCTCTGCACGCTTGCCGGCAGCTTGAGCAGGCGCAGCGTGTTGGCAAGGTGGCTGCGGCTCTTGCCGATAACCTCGGCGAGCCGCTCCTGCGTGTAGGCGTAGCGCTCGATCAGCTCCTGATAGCCGGCGGCCTCCTCGATCGGGTTGAGGTCGGCGCGCTGGACGTTCTCGATGATAGCGAGTTCGAGTACTTCCTGGTCGGCCAGATCGCGCACGATCACCGGCACCATGTGCAGGCCGGCACGCTGCGCGGCGCGCCAGCGGCGCTCACCAGCGACGATCTCATAGCTGCCGCTGCTGGCGGGCTCGGGCCGTACAAGGATCGGCTGTACGAGGCCCTTTTCGCGAATCGAGTCCGCGAGCTCGGACAGCTCATCCTCCTTGAAGCTCTTGCGCGGATTGAGCTTGCCGGCACGGATCTGTTCGATCGGCACCATGCGCTGCTCACCTTCCGGCGGAATGCGGGGCTGCGTGACTGGCGCGTCGCCGATCAGCGACGCCAATCCCCGACCGAGCCGGCTCTTCTGCAATGGTGCATTCATTCAACTTCCCCCGCTTCCTCGAAATTTGTCATGCTTCGACCGGATCGCGCTAAGCCGCCTTGTACTGGCGCTCGCGCTCGATGATCTCCGTTGCGAGGCGGATGTAGGCCTGACTGCCCGCGCACTCGTAGTCGTAAAGGAGGATCGGCTTGCCGTGCGAAGGGGCCTCAGCGACCTTGATATTGCGCGGGATCATCGTGTCGTAGACCTTGGGCCCGAAGAATTGCCGGACGTTCTCGGCGACCTCGCGCGAGAAGGCCGTGCGGGCATCGTGCATGGTCAGCACGACGCCCTGGATCTCGAGGCCGGGATTGAGCGTTGCGCGGATCTGGTCGATGGAGTCCTTGAGCTGCGAGATGCCTTCAAGCGCGAAGAACTCGCACTGAACAGGCACGAGGACGGCGTTCGCAGCGACAAGTGCATTGAGCGTCAGCAGGTTCAGCGACGGTGGGCAGTCAATGAGCACGTATGTGTAGGCCTGCTCCCCCGGCCGGGCGCGCTGCTCTGCCGCAAGCGCCGTGACGGCATCGCGCAGGCGGTAGGGCTTGCTGGCGTCCTCCATCATTTCGGACTCGAGGCCAACGAGGTCCGCGTTGGCCGAGACGATCGAAAGCCCCGGGACGGCCGTCTGCAGGCGGGCTGCGCTCAGCGATGCCTGCCCAGTCATCACGTCGTAGGAAGTGAGGTGGCGGTCTTCGGGGGCGATGCCGACGCCGGTCGAGGCATTGCCCTGCGGATCGAGGTCGATGATGAGCACGTTCTCCCCTACCGCGGCGAGAGCCGTGCCGAGATTGATCGCGGTCGTCGTCTTGCCGACGCCACCCTTTTGATTGGTGATGGCCAGGGTGCGCAGACCGTGCGCCCCAGAGTGTCTACCAGTCACGGGCCTAGCCCTCCGTTTTCGCTCGCGGGTGCCGGACGAGGACGATCCGGGCGGCCTCGTCGGTGAGGCTTGGGACCGTCTCGACGTCAAACATCCAGGCCGCGCGCGCTTCGGCGATTTCAGATTCCGCCCCTCGACCCTTGGGGAAGATCCCAACGGTGTGCTCACCAAAGAAGGGCAGGCTCAGGGAAATCAGCCGCACCAGGGGTGCCAACGCACGCGCGCTCACCACGTCAACCGTTGCCAGCATACCCTGAGTCGCGATTTGTTCTATGCGGACGGCATGAATTTCCACCGCGACGCCTGTCTGGCGGGCCACTTCGGCGAGGAATGCAGCCTTGCGGCGGTCACTCTCGATGAGGGTAACCCGGGTGCCGGCTCCTTCGCGTAGAATCGCAACGACGAGGCCGGGAAAGCCGGCACCGCTGCCGAGATCGAGCCATGTGCGGGCATCGGGCGCGAGGGCCACGAGCTGGGCGCTGTCGGCGATGTGGCGGTGCCAGACCTCGGGAAGCGTGGCATCAGCGACGAGATTGATCCGCCGCTGCCACTGGTTGAGCAGCGCCACGTAAATGTTCAGTTTTTCGATTGTTTCACGTGAAACATCGAAGGCCCGGGCGAAGTCATCGGGCCCGGCAATCGGCGGTAGGGGACGCGCCGGCCGGGTCATCCCGCGCGCCGCCTGTTGGATTTCCGGATGTGCGCGAGCAGCAGGAGCAGCGCCGAGGGTGTCATGCCGTCGATCCGGCCCGCATGGGCGAGGGTCGCCGGACGGTGGCGCTCCAGCTTCTGCACGACCTCGCTGGAGAGGCCGCTGATCTCGCTGAAATCGAGGTCGTCGGGGATGCGGCGGGCCTCCTCGCGCTGAAGAACGGCCACGTCCGCCTCCTGGCGAAGGATGTAGGAGGCGTAGCGGGCATCCACCTCGAGCTGGCGAGCGATCGGCGCCTCCAGGCCGCCCAGTTGCGGCCAGATGGCGCGGAGGCGCGCCAAGTCGACATCCGGAAAGGCCAGCAGCTCAAAGGCGGTGCGGCGGCGGCCGTCCCGGTTGATCTCAAGACCGTGGGCGGCCGCTTGGTTCGGGCTGAGGGCCAGGCTCTCGAGCAGCGCGCGGCCGGCTTCGAGCGCCTGGTTGCGGCGAGCGAAGGCGGCGCGCCGATCCGGCCCGATGCAGCCGAGGTCGATGGCCCTCGGCGTCAGCCGCTGATCGGCATTGTCGACGCGCAGACGCAGGCGGAACTCGGCCCGCGACGTGAACATGCGATAGGGCTCCGAGACCCCGCGGGTCACGAGATCGTCAATCATCACGCCGAGGTAGGCCTCGGTGCGCGAGATGGTAACCCCGTCGCCACCGCCGGCATGGCGCGCGGCATTGAGCCCGGCCAGCACGCCCTGGGCCGCGGCCTCCTCGTAGCCGGTCGTGCCATTGATCTGGCCGGCGAGATAAAGGCCGCGCAGGCGCTTGACCGCCAGCGTCGGCAACAGCTCCCGGGGATCGACGTAGTCGTACTCGATGGCATAGCCGGGGCGACGGATCTCGACGCGCTCGAGGCCCGGGATCGTGCGCAGGAAAGCATCCTGGATGTCCGCCGGCAGCGAGGTCGAGACGCCGTTGGGGTACACCGTATCGTCGTCGAGACCCTCAGGCTCGAGAAAGATCTGGTGCCCGGCCCGGTCGGCGAAACGGACGACCTTGTCCTCGATCGAGGGGCAATAGCGCGGGCCGACGCTCTGGATGGCACCGGAGTACATGGGCGCGCGGGCCAGATTGGCGCGGATGATCTCGTGCGTCCGCTCGGTCGTCGTCGTGATGCCGCAAGAGATCTGCGGGCGCGTGATCCGCTCCGTGAGGAAAGAGAAGGGCACCGGATCGTCGTCGCCGGGCTGCATGTCGAGGCTTGCCCAATCAATCGACGGACCGGCCAGACGAGCGGGTGTCCCGGTTTTGAGACGGCCCATGCGCAGATCAAGCGCGGCAAAGCGCTCGGCGAGCTTCACTGCCGGAGCAGCGCCATAGCGGCCGGCCGGGGTTCGCGTCTCGCCCATGTGAATGAGACCACGCAGGAACGTGCCGGTGGTGACCACGACGGCGCCGGCTCGAAACGCGCGGCCATCGGCTAGGACGACACCGGCAACGCGGCTGTCTTCCACCCGAAGGTCGTCGACGCCACCCTCGATGACCGTCAGGTTCTCGGTGGCGGCGACCGCGCCCTGCATGGCCTGCCGGTAGAGCTTGCGGTCCGCCTGCGCGCGGGGGCCCTGCACTGCAGGGCCCTTGGAGCGGTTCAGCAGGCGGAACTGGATGCCGGCCTCGTCCGCGACGCGCCCCATTAGGCCGTCCATGGCATCGACCTCGCGGACGAGATGGCCCTTGCCCAGGCCGCCAATCGCCGGGTTGCATGACATCTCGCCGATCGTGGCGGCGCTGTGCGTGACGAGGGCCGTGCGGGCACCCATGCGCGCGGCCGCGGCTGCGGCCTCGACGCCTGCGTGGCCGCCACCAACGACGATGACGTCGTACGTCGCCTCGGTCATGTCCGTGCCGTTCAAAATGCCTCATTTGCCGCGAAGCCAGAGCCATACGGCAAAGAACGGCAGCGGTCAAAAGGCGGGGGCACGCAGGTGGCACGATCGCTTACGTCCGTGCAGGCGGTCCTCCTGCAGCCTAGTCTGAGGACCGCCCGGGCCCTCAACAAGGCGAGCCGGCGCCGAGTGTTTCACGTGAAACAATCGTTGCTGGCCGTCCCGAAATCTCACTTTCCGATGCAGAAGCGGGCGAAGACCTGGTCGAGGACATCCTCGGGATCGATCCGCCCCATAATGCGGCCGAGCGCGTCTGCGGCGATGCGGAGCTGCTCGGCGGCGATCTCCGCCCCCAGCGACGTCGATGGGCCGACCGCGTCGAGCGCCTCCAGGCAGGCTTCGATCTGCCGCCGATGGCGGAGCTGCGTGATCGCGGGCGCCTCGCTGCCTTCCGCGGCCTTGCGGACGATCCCGGCGAGCTTCGCGACCAGCTCCGGAACCCCGGCACCGGTCAGTGCGGATATCGCGTGGTCGATCGGCAGGGCAAGGCCAGCCTTTGCCATGTCGATTTTATTCAGGATGCGCAGAACGCGCGGCTTCCCGCGCGCCAGATCGCTCGGCAGGTCTGCTGCGGGCTTGGTCGCATCGATGATCCAGAGGATCAGGTCGGCCTCTCCGGCCCGGCTCAAGGCGCGGCGAATGCCCTCCTGCTCGATGGCGCCCGCGGCCTCGCGCAGTCCCGCCGTATCGGCGACGATGGCCATGTACCCATCGAGATCGAGGCGCACTTCGAGCACGTCGCGCGTTGTTCCAGGCTCATCCGAGACGATCGCCACGTCGCGGCGAGCGAGCGCATTCATCAGGCTCGACTTGCCGACATTCGGCGGCCCCGCAATCACGATGCGGAAGCCCTCGCGCACAATCTCGCCGCGCCGGCCGTCCTCGAGATGGCTCCGGATCCGTCGGGCGAGGTCGCGCGCAATGACAATCCCGCTCGCCTCGGTCGTCTCCGCAATGTCCCCCTCGTCGGAGAAGTCGATCGCAGCCTCCAGGAGGGCCTGCGCCTCGATCAGCTCCGTGCGCCAGCCTTCGTAGAGATCCGCGAGTGCGCCGGAAGCTTGTCGCAACGCCTGCCGCCGCTGGGCCTCGGTGTCGGCGTCGATCAGATCGATGATCCCTTCGGCCGCGGTGAGATCGAGCCTGCCGTTCTCGAAGGCGCGACGGGCAAACTCGCCGGCTGTGGCCGGGCGACATCCAGGTATGGCGGACAAGGCCGCGAACGCCGCAGCGAGGACGGCTCGCCCGCCGTGGAGATGGAGTTCGCACATGTCCTCGCCGGTCTCGCTCCTCGGGCCGGGGAACCAGAGGACGAGCGCATGATCGATCACCTCGCCCGTGTCCGGGTGGCGAAGTTTGCGGAGAGCCGCAAAGCGCGGCTTCGGGCGCGGCGCGGCGAGACGGTCGAGGGCGATGCCCGCCGCGGGGCCGGAGACACGGACCACGGCAAGGGCGACGCGCCCCGATCCGCTCGAGAGCGCGAAGATCGTGTCTTGCGCCGTGTGCGCAGATGTCGGCGCCGTACTCATGACCAGTACCCGTCGCGATGCGCCGCGGGGGGCGGCTACCGCTTGGCCTCCGCGATCAGCGCCGCAAGTCCGCGCCGTTGCGTGCCGGCGGCATCGAAGTTTGCCGGATCGAGCCAAGCCTCATAGGCGCGCCTCAGCGTCGGCCACTCCTTGTCGATGATCGAGAACCACGCGGTATCGCGGTTGCGCCCCTTGTAGACGACGGCTTGGCGGAACGTGCCTTCGTATACGAAGCCGAAGCGCTCGGCGGCCCGGCGCGAAGGATGATTGAGGCTGTCGCACTTCCACTCGTAGCGGCGGTAGCCAAGCTCATCGAAGACACGCCTCATCATGAGATACATCGCCTCGGTGGCGATGGCGGTCCGCTTCAGCCGTTCGGAGTAGTTGATGTTGCCGACTTCGATGGCGCCCATTTTCGGGTCGATGCGCATATAGCTCGCGATGCCCACGGCCCGCCCGCTCGCGCGGTCGAGGATCGTATGGCAGAGCGGATCGCTGAGCTGCGACTGCGCATCGAGATAGGCCCGCAGGGCCTCCTTGCTCGCCGGCATCTCGACGAACAAATAGGTCCAGCTCCGACCACTGGGATCGGCCGAGAACGCCTCCCACAAGTCGTCGATATGCGCGGCGGGATCGAGGATGACGATCTCGCTGCGTGCGCCGGTCATGGGCGTGCGCGGCGGCTGCGCACGGGGAGTCCAGCCGGGGACGGGACTGCCGATCGGCTGGCCGTGTGCGTTCGTGTCCGGAGCGGGATTCTCGTGGAGGATGGTCTGCATGAAACTCTGCTTTCGCGCAACGTCGGTTCTCAGCTTCGGTTCTTGCGCTCGCGGATCTCGGCGAACACCTCCCAGTCCTTCTTGTCCTTCATGCCGAGGCGCTCGCGGATGGCCGGCACATGAGGGCGCAGGAATGGATTGGTCTCGAGTTCGATGTCGACGCGCGTCGGCTGCGTCAGTGCATTGCGGGCGCGCATGGCCGTCACCTGCGCCGTGCGCTCGATGAGCTTCTCATTGCCGGGTTCGATGGTCAGCGCGAACTGGGCGTTGGCGACCGTGTACTCGTGGCCGCAGTAGAGGTCCGTGCTCTTCGGCAGCCGCGCGATCTTCTGCAGCGAATGCCACATCATCTCGGGATCGCCTTCGATGATGCGCCCGCAGCCCATGACGAAGAGCGTATCGCCGACGAAGGCCATATTCTGGTCGGGCAGCACGTAGCTGATATGGCCGGCGGTGTGGCCCGGTGTGTCGATGACATTCACCCGGTGTCCGGCCAACTCGAACGTGTCGCCCTCGGCGACGAGCTCATCGAGGCCCTGGATTTTCGCGGCCTCGGCTTTCGGCCCGATGACCTTGCAGCCGGTCTCGGACTTCAACGGCGCAATGCCTTCCGTGTGATCGCCATGGTGGTGCGTGACGAGGATGTGGGTCAGCCGCCAGCCCTTGTTGGCGAGCTCGCGGCGGATCGCGGCGGCCTCGGGTGCGTCGATGCTCGCGGTCGCCCCGGTCTCCGGGTCGTGCAGCAGCACCCCGAAATTGTCGCTGCGACAGATAAACTGGTGTACCTCGAGGCGGCCCATGTCGTCCTCCCGGTTGCGGTCTTGAATGGAAATGCGAAGCGCGGCGGCGCTGGCTGCGCGCGTTGTTTTGCAGTATCGCAGTCTGCCCGCATTGCCAATGCCGCGCGCGGCAGCCTGAGCGGCGCACGTGAAGGTGCCATCGAATGCCGACGCAAGGCCGAACCAAGCTCGTCGTCTGCGCTGACGACTATGCGCTGACGCCCGGCGTCAGTCGGGCGATCCGCGAGCTGATTGCCGCGCGGCGCATCTCGGCGACGAGCGCCATGACCGTTTGCCCCTATTGGCCCGAGGAGGGGGCGGCGCTGGCCGCGGTGGCGGGCGAAGCGGATATCGGGCTGCATCTCACGCTGACGGACCACGCGCCGCTCGGCGCCATGCCCGAGTTGGCACCCGCCGGCCGTCTGCCGCCGATTGCCACCCTGGTGCGCGGGAGCCTGATTGGGAGGCTGCCGGTGGCGGAGATCGAGGCGGAGATCGAGCGGCAACTCCTGGCTTTCGTGGACGTCTGGAAGCGGCCGCCGTCCCATGTCGACGGCCATCACCACGTTCATCAGTTGCCCGGGGTGCGGGGAGCGCTGCTCAGGGTGCTGGCGCGGCAGGGCGGGCCGCGCCCCTATCTGCGCTCATGCCACGAGCCGGTGTCTCGCGTGCTGGCGCGCGGCGTGGCCTGGCGAAAGGCGCTCGTGATCTCTGCGCTCGGAACAGGCTTCCAGCACGCTGCGGCGGCCCAGGGCTTTGAGACGAATGATGGCTTCAGTGGCGTCTACGATCTTGGTGCGGGCGGTCATCATCTCGGGAGCCTTTTCGCGCGGTTCATCCGGCAGCTCGGCCCGCGACCGCTCGCCATGTGCCACCCCGGATATTCAGATACAACTCTTGCCGCGCTCGACCCGATGACCGCGCAGCGCGATGCCGAGTTGGCGTTCCTGGCTGGCGAGCAATGGGTGAGGACGCTGGCTGCCGCTCACGTCACCGTCGCGCCCTTCAAGGCGCTAGCCGCCGGCGGCGGGATGAGCGCGAAAGATTGATGCCTCCGCGAGCGGCCAATCAATGTCCGAACGATAATACATCCGATACAAAAGCATCACGCTTGTTTACCAATTTTTACTTGACGTGAAGATAAAGTGTCGCACATTATCCACAATGTCCTGCGATACGTTCATTCATCGGCAGGACAGCGAGGATCGACCACAGATCGCGTAATGGTCTGGCGGTGGTCAAGCGAGGTCGGCGACATGAGTATCGAGCGACTGCATCGCGCTGCGCTGGCTGCCGGCTTCGCAATGGCGGCTCCGGATGATGATCCGGCTGTTGAGCGCGACCCGATCGCGCGGCGGGTCGATGTCCCCGCGTCCAGCAATCTGCCGGCCGTTGTTCCCCGCGCCCATCGCATCGATTTCCGTCGTGTTGAGCTATTGGCTCCGGTGCTTGCCTTCGGCGCTCGGCTGCGCGGGCGGCTTCCGTATCTTCGTGGCGGCGCGACGGCCTGAGCCCGCGTCCACGCGCGTTCCCAATACAGCAGATTGGATTTTGCCGGCGGTCGCCGTTTCGCTGCGCCAGCCGGCGCGCGGAAATTGTGGTGGCCCCAACATACAACGAAGCCGCATTGTTTGCCTGGGCGGCACGCAATGCGGCTTCGATGCTGTCCGAAGGCCGGAGTGGTCCGTCAGCCGGACAGCCCCGGTTTGGGATCAGTTAGCGCACCTGCTGCGTCACGGGGGCGATGTCACCCGCGCCGAGCTTGTACGACTCGTGGGCCACTTCCTTGCGGCACGCGCCAAGAGCGACGGCCGCGACAACCGTGGCAAGAACGATAGCACTCTTCATAGTTCAGTCTCCCCTAAGTGAACCCCGTAATGGGATTGACTCTCAACGCAGACCCTGCCCCGTCACCGGCGCATTGGCGCCACGCTCATTGGCGCATACGACGCTAGGGCGCGCGCATGTCCCAATGGCCACGACCGTGATCGAGTCCAGGCACCATCTTGAACGACAGCACCCAATGAGCCCCCGTCGGACGTGGCAGTCGCCCTATTCTGGGTACCTGTGAGCGATGTTCAGATCAAGGAGAGTGGGGCTTCTGTGGATGTTTTGTGCCGCTAGAGATGCGAAAATGACACTGAAAAGCAGTCCAGTAGGCAGGAACTGCCGAAAAACCACCGGTTTATTTGGCCGAATCGATCCGGATACGTTTCTGCGGGGGCCTTTCAGCGCAATAGTGGCGACCATGCCGGGTCGGAAGCGAACGATGGCGTGCGAATCACCCGCTCGTTTCGCCCGGTGAGGTCGATGGAATATATGCGCGGCCCGGAATTGGGGCCCGGCTGCTCCCTGAAGAACATGAGGAACCGTCCATTCGGCGCCCAGGTCGGTCCTTCGTTGTGATACCCGTCCGTGAGAACGCGCTCACCCGAGCCGTCAGTCCGCATGACGCCAATGAGGAAGCGCCCCGAGAGCTGCTTGGTGAAAGCGATGTAGTCGCCGCGTGGCGACCAAACAGGCGTCGAGTAGCGGCCCTCGCCGAGGCTGATGCGGCGCGGGGCGCCTCCATCGAACTCCATGACATAGAGAGCTTGGCGGCCTTCACGGTCCGACTCGAAGACGATCTGGCGGCCGTCGGGCGAGTAGCAGGGCCCGGTGTCGATCGCACGGCCGTGGGTGAGCCGGCGGATCTGGCGGCTGCGCAGGTCCATCTCGAGTATCGCGCTGTCGCCCTCCTGCTGAAGGCTCATAATGATGCGCTGCCCATCGGGCGAGAAACGCGGCGCGAACGTCATGCCGGGGAAGTCGCCCACCACGCTCCGCTGCCCGGTCTCGATGTTCAGCATCACGACGCGCGGCTGAGCACCCGCTCCGTAGGACATATAGGTGATGTCCTGGCTGCTGGGGCTGAAACGTGGCGTGAGCACGAGCTCGCTGCCCTGGCTCAGGACGCGGACATTGAAGCCGTCCTGGTCCATGATTGCGAGGCGCTTCACCCGCTTTTGCTTTGGCCCCGTCTCGTCAATGAAGACGATGCGGGAGTCGAAATAGCCCTTTTCGAGCGTCAGCTTTTCCCAGACCTGGTCCGCGATGATGTGGCCGACGCGGCGCCAGTTCGCTGCCGCCGTCGTGAACTGTTGCCCCGTCACCTGCTTGCCAAGCACCACGTCCCAGAGCCGGAACTCGGCCCGGACGCGACCGTCCGGGAGCTGCGCGACGCGACCGACGACCAGCGCCTCGGCGCCGACACTGCGCCAGTCGGCAAAGCGCGGCACGACATTGAGGTCGCCGATCCGCTCGATGAAGCCCTGCGGGTCGAGCGGCTGGAAGAGGCCCGAGCTCTCGAGGTCCGCCGTCACGACGCCGGCGACATCGGCGGCGAAGCGGGCATCCTCGCCGATGAACGGCGGTATGGCGATCGGCCGCGGGCGGAGGTTGGCCTGATCGATGTCCACTTGCAGGGGGCCGCGCTGCTGCGCCGCCGCCGGCAGGGCCGGCAGCAAGGGGGGCGCAAGCATCGCCGCGGCGCCGATCCGAAGGGCCGTCCGCCGCGTCAGCGTGCGCTTCGTCATCATGCCTGACATTCGTTCGCCCGTCCCCGGAACAAGCCTTGGACGCTGTTGCGATGCCAAGGTGTCGAAAGTGTGAAGCCTTTCAGCGGGCGCCGGCCTGGGCGTCAGCTTAGCTGAGTGTCACGCCGCACTTCGCGGCCCATCCGAGCCCTTCGACCGTGCCCCTGCGCGGCTTGTACTCACAGCCGACGTAACCCAAGAAACCGCTTGCGTCGATCTCCCGAAAGAGGAACGCATAGTTCATTTCCCCATCATCCGGTTCGCCGCGGTCGGGCGGGCTCGCAATCTGATAGTGGCGCGCGAGATGTCCGAACTCGCGGATTGCCATGGCCGTATCGCCCTCCTGGATCTGACGGTGATAGAGGTCGAACTGGAGGCCGAGGTTCGCCTCGCCGACCTCGTAGATGACAGCGCGCGCTTCGGCGGTGGTATTCAGGAAAAAGCCTGGAATGTCGCGCGTGTTGATCGGCTCGATGATCACATCGACGTCGTCCTTGGCCGCAAGCCGCGCCGCACGCTTGAGGTTGGCGACGTACGTGCGCCGCTCGGCGCCGTGATGGCGAAGCCCGGGCATGGCATGGATGCGCCGGCATCCCGTCGCCTCGGCATAGCGGAGGGCTGTGGCCACTGCCTGCTCGAACTCGGCCTCCCGGCCGGGAATGGCGGCGAGCCCGCGCTCGCCCCTGGCCCAGTCGCCGGGCGGCAGGTTGAAGAGTGCCTGCGTGAGACCGTTGGCTTTCAGCCGTGCCGCGATTTCCGCCGGCTCGTTGTCGTAGGGAAAAAGGAACTCGACGGCGCGGAATCCGGCCTTGGCGGCGGCCTCGAAGCGGTCGAGGAATGGCACCTCCAGGAACATGAACGAGAGATTTGCGGCAAAGCGCGGCATGGTTTCGATCCTCCCGGAGCCAGCTTGATGGGGTGCGAGCATTGCAGACGTCAGGAGTGTTGTCAGCCGGTCAGGCTCCGGACCGGTGCTCGATCACCGCTTGGGGGCGTCACCGAGCGTCATGATGAACGCGGCCAGCGCATACATCTCGTCCTGGCTGAGATGATGGTTCGGCATCATCGGCGGGATGCTGCGCAGCCAAAGGACGATACCTTCCGGCTTCTGGTTGCGCCGCCGCGCCACGGCAGCGAAGCCCGGGATCTCATTGGCGGCCTGCTTCTCCCCCTGTCCCGGCACCATGTGGCAGTGGGCGCACAGCCGCTCGGCGAGCGCCCGGCCCTTTTCGATGTCATCGCTGGCACCTGCTGATAGGGCACCAAGCCAGAGCATCAGGGCTGCCACGCCGAGAGCCCCCGCCGCCCGATATGCGTTCATGACCCGATCCATAGGGTGTCGTCACGACCTCATGCTCCGGAGATTGGCCGGGCGCCCCAACGCGCGCAAGGGCCGAGGGCCGCATTCCGGGGCGTCGGCACAACACCCGACTTGCGCGCCGGCCTGGTCGAGGCTATGCCGGAGCTCCGTTCGGCCACGCAGGAGCGGAGCAGAGGCCATTGACGCAGCGACCCGACGAGCGTGAGGTGCGCGAGAGGTTGGCTCTTCTACGTGCCGAGCATCGCCAACTCGACGAGCGCATCGTGCAGCTTGAAGCCGAGCAATCCAGCGACCAGGTCACAATCAAGCGGCTCAAGAAGCAGAAGTTGCTGCTCAAGGACCGGATCACCGCGCTCGAGGACCAGATCACGCCCGACATCATCGCCTGATCTGCACAGGTCCGGCGGATCCTCCACACCATGTCGAGCGGGAGTGCTTGCAGCGGCGTGACGGGACCAATAGGCTCCGTCGTCCTATGACGTGAAGTTTCACTGGAAACCGGAAGAGCGTGGGGAAATGGCCGGGGCGGCGGCAGACGTGGCGATTATCATGGGCAGCCGCTCGGACTGGCCGACCATGAAGCGGGCCGCCGAGATTCTCGACGAGCTCGGCGTCAGCTACCTGGCGCGGGTCATTTCCGCACACCGTACGCCCGAGCGGCTCTTCGACTTCGCCCACACGGCGCGCGCCGCCGGCTTCAAGGTGATCATTGCGGGGGCCGGTGGTGCGGCGCATCTTCCCGGCATGACCGCCTCGATGACGACGCTGCCCGTCCTCGGCGTGCCCATCAAGACAAGCGCGCTTTCCGGCCAGGATAGTCTGCTCTCGATCGTCCAGATGCCGGCTGGAATCCCGGTCGGTACCCTCGCGATCGGCGAATCTGGTGCGGTGAACGCCGGCCTCCTCGCCGCGCAAATCCTGGCCATCTCCGACGCCGCGCTCGCCGCCCGTCTCGACGACTGGCGCGCCCGCCAGACGGCAAGCATTCCCGAGGCGCCCGAAGGACCATGACGGCACCGGCGCCGCTCGCCCCGCACAGCGTGATCGGCATTCTCGGCGGCGGGCAGCTTGCCAAGATGCTTGTGCAGGCCGCGGCCGAGCTCGGGTTCCGCGCCGCCATTTACTCGGACGACTGGGGGCCGGCGCTGGACATCGCCGCCAGCCACCTGATCGGACCCTACGAGAACCTCGCCCGCCTCGACGAGTTCGCCCGCGGCGTCGATGTTGTGACCTACGAGTTCGAGAATGTGCCGGTGGTGGCGGCCGAGCATCTTGCCCGGCGGGTGCCCGTGCGGCCTGGTCCACAAGCGCTTCGCGTGGCGCAGGACCGCAGCAACGAGAAAGCGTTCATCGCCGATCTTGGCATTCCGGTCGCGCCGTTCGTGATGATCCGGGAGCCCGCTGATCTTGCGGCGGCTGCCAGCGCGATGACGGCTTGGCAACGGCCGGCCATTCTGAAGACCGCGCGGCTCGGGTACGACGGCAAGGGCCAAGCCAGCGTTGCGGCGCCCGGTGAGCTCGCGCCGACCTTCGCAGGGCTCGGCGGCGTGCCGGCGGTGCTTGAGCAGCGCGTCGAGTTCGTCTTCGAAGTTTCTGTGCTGGCCGTGCGGGCGCTTGACGGGAGCCTCGACTGTTATGATGTGCCGCGCAACACGCACGAGGGCGGCATCCTGCGTCACGCGCTCGTACCGGCGGGTCTGCCGCCAAGTGTCGAAACGCAGGCGCGCGATATCGCTGGACGGATCGCAACCGCGCTCGACTATGTCGGGGTGCTCGGTGTCGAGATGTTCTACCTCGGCCCGAATGCCGCGACAGCACTGCTCGTCAACGAGATCGCGCCGCGCGTGCACAATTCCGGCCATTGGACCATGGATGCCTGCGCGGCGTCGCAGTTCGAGAACCACATCCGCGCCATTGCGGGGTGGCCGCTTGCTTCGACGGCGCGACACAGCGATGCCGAGATGCGCAATCTTATCGGCCACGAGGTCGATGGCTGGCCGGCCCTTGCCGCCGACCGCGACCTTTGCTTGCACCTTTATGGCAAGCGCGAGGCACGGCCAGGCCGCAAGATGGGACACGTGACGCGGCTGGCGCCGCGCTCGGCCTGAGCGGGCACGATTTCGGCCATTCCTCGCGCGCCCATCGCTGCCGGGCAATTGATCGGGTTTAGCGCTCGGGCCTTCATACTCCGTCAAGAGAAACGCCGTATTCGGCTGCCGCCGACGGCCACATTATGCTCAATTGAGCGCCATGGTGTGGTCTCACAACTCTTCGACGTTGGGTGCCCGGACAGTGCTCCGGGGCTCATGTGTCGGCCACTTCCGGCATCTGAAGACGCAGCGCTTGGCGCCGCGCCAACGAGAGGGAAGGACTCCCCATGATCAACAGAACCGTGGTCCTGATCGCAGCGGTCGTGCTGGCCCTCGCGCTGGCCTGGTACGCGATGCCTCTGCCCGACGGCGGAACGCCTGCCGAGGCGCCGGCCGCGACAGCACCCGCAACGCAACCGTCCCCAGCACCGACCGCAACGCCGGCTGAGCCGCCGAAGCAGTAAAGTGCGGAACGGCTCGCGGCCTGCTGGGAGCCTGTTCAATAGGCTTCGAGCAGGCAGCCAAGTCCGGCCTTCTGGTCGTGGATGCTGTTGGCGCGGAGCGCGTGCCAGTAGGTCGCGGTGTTGATGGCGATCACGGGCTTGCCGAGCCAAAGCTCTGCCGCTGCGGCAAGGCGAACCATCGAGAGGTTCGTGCCGACCTGGACGATCGCGTCGACGTCGTCACCGTCGAGAGCGCGGAGCGCCTCACGGCATTGCGCGGTGCTGACCTCGGCAATGGCCGTCCACGACGCGCACCGGAGCGCTATGTCGCGGACGACGGTCAGGCCGATATCCTCGAAGTAGCGCCTCACCTCCGCATTCATGACCGGCCAGTAGGGCGTCAGAACTGCGATGCGCCTGATGCCGCCGAGGGCCTCGATCGCGGCGGCCATTGCCTGGCTGCCGGTGGTCACGTTGAGGCCGGTTTCCTCCACGATCCGCTTCGAGAAAGCCTCAGCGCCCTTCGCCCCGCCGAAGAATGAGAGGGCAGATATCCCCATGACGAGATAGTCCGGGTCGCAGGTCATGACACTGCGGATCGCGTCCATGACGTTGCTGCCGATGGTGTCGATACCGGCACGGAAGGAGTCGTCGCTCAGCGCCCTTACGTTGGGGGTGAAGATGCGGCTGTAATGGTTCGTCACGCCGATCGGGCGCATGTCATCGAAATCGGGCTGGACGATCGTATTGGTGGACGGCGCCATCACGCCGAGCTTGCAGCGCCAGCCAAGAGCATCGGGCATTGGTCGGCCTCATCTTTGCGCCGTCAAAGAGCCGCATCATGCCGCGCTCGCGCAGGGGCGTCCACCGCGGGGCGCGGCACGAAGCCACTTCCTATGTCGCGAAATCTGTGCTGCGTATGCGGCAAGAAGATCTGCGAGGGAAATCCTCCGTGACCGTCGTCATTGTTGGCGCAGGGATTGGCGGCCTGACGCTGGCGCTCAGCCTGCATCA
Source organism: Hyphomicrobiaceae bacterium (assembly GCA_046293075.1). GTDB lineage: Bacteria > Pseudomonadota > Alphaproteobacteria > Rhizobiales > Hyphomicrobiaceae. Next base: position 23,776 of record JBKBPL010000009.1, read on the forward strand.
GGTCGGGATCAGGGCGCGCGTGTACGAAAGCGTCGAGAAGCTCGAGCCCTTGGGTGTCGGCATTAACCTCCTGCCGCACGCCGTTCGCGAGCTGACGGAACTCGGGCTCGCCGATGAGATTGCCGAAACGGCCATCCCGACCTCGACACTCTCCTACTTCTCCAAGCGCGGGCAGCTGATCTGGTCGGAGCCGCGTGGCCGGGCGGCCGGCTACAATTGGCCGCAATTCTCGATCCACCGCGGTGAGCTGCAGATGATCCTCTATCGTGCGGTGCTCGAGCGGCTCGGGGGCGATGCCGTGCGGACCGGGGCGCATTTCTCCGCCTTCGTGGCAACGGACACCGGCATCACGGCAGAATTCGTCGACAGCCGCAGCGGGGCGCCGCGCGAGGTGGTCGATGGCGCGCTGCTCATCGGTTGCGACGGTATTCATTCGACGATCCGGTCCAAGTTCGTGCCGAATGAAGGCCCGCCGAAGTGGAACGGGTCCATCCTGTGGCGTGGCGTGACGGAGAGCGCGCCCTTCCTCGACGGCCGCACCATGATTATGGCCGGCCACGAGCGGCAGAAGTTTGTGTGCTATCCCATCTCGCGCCGTGCGCTCGACGGCGGGCGCGCGCTCATCAATTGGATCGCGGAGCTCCGCTACAATCCCGATTACGAATGGCGCCGCGAGGACTGGAACCGCCCAGGGCGTCTCGAAGAGTTCCTGCCGTTTTTCGAGAGCTGGCAGTTCGGCTGGATTGACGTGCCGGGGCTGATCCGTGGCGCCCGCGCCTGCTTCGAGTATCCGATGGTCGATCGTGATCCGCTGCCGAGCTGGGGGAGCGGACGGGTGACCCTGCTCGGCGATGCCGCGCATCCCATGTATCCGATCGGCTCGAATGGGGCCTCCCAGGCCATTCTCGACGCACGGGTGCTGACCCGCGAGATCCGCGCGCAGGGGCCGGGCCCCGCGGCTCTTGCCGCCTATGTGGCGGAGCGCAATCCGGCGACGGCGCAGATCGTGCTCGCCAATCGCGCCAACGGTCCTGAGCAGGTCATGCAGCTCGTCGAGGAGCGGGCGCCGGCCGGCTATGCGCGCATCGAGGACGTGCTGTCGACCGAGGAGCTCGAGGCCGCCGCCGCAGGCTACAAGCGGCTCGCCGGATTCGACCGCGAGACGCTCAACAGCCGGCCGCCGATCGTTGCCGTCGACTAGCACGCCGCAGGCGGCGGTGCCCACGCGCGCATCCGCAGTCGGGCTCCGCACTTGGGGGGAGGGCTGCCCTGGGCCCATGTACCTGGTCCCCGGCTCGGGCTCCGGCAACAAAATCGGGCCCCTCGCTTGCCCCGCGATCAAGCATTTGGCACAGTCCGCGCCATGCCGGCCGGCCGATCCGGACTGCGTCGGGAGGAAACGCCAACCAAACAGGGAAGATTCATGATGCGCTTTCTGATTGCGCCGCTCGCTGCGGCTGCCATGCTCGCGGCCGGCTTCACCGCGGCCGAGGCCAAGACCACGCTCCGCCTGACACTGCAGCTTCCGCTGAAGAGCGTGCTCGGCCAGAACGTGCAGATGTTCAAGGAAGAGGTCGAGAAGGCCACCAACGGCGAGATCGAAATCCAGATCTTCGATTCGGGCTCGCTCTATCAAGACAAGGACGTTCCCAAGGCGGTCGGCTCCGGTCAGATCGAGATGGGCGTCGCCTCGCTTGCGCGCTACGTCGGTGACGTGCCGGCCGCGGACGTCTTCTACATCCCGGCGCTGTTCGATTCCGATACCAAGCTGCGCGCAGCCGTCGCGCCGGGCTCGCCCGTGCGCGGGCCTCTCGATACTGCCATTGCCAAGACTGGCGCCAGGGTGCTCTGGTGGCAGGCCTATGGCTCGACGATCCTCTTGACCAAGGGCGAGCCGCTCAAGTCGCCGGAGGAGCTGAAGGGCAAGAAGGTGCGCGTTTTTGGCAAGCTGCTTGGCACCTGGGTTCAGGCCAACGGGGGCTCGCCCGTGAACGTCGCTGGTTCCGAGCAGTACATGGCCTACCAGCGTGGCACGGTCGATATCGGCATGACGGCGCCCGACACGATCAAGAGCCGCAAGATGTGGGAGGTGATGAAGTCGGTGACGCTCGCCGGTCAGGCAGCAGTCGAGTTCGTCGTCGTGATAAACGACAAGGCTTGGGGCAAGCTCACACCGGCCCAGCAGGAGATCATCAGCAAGGCCTCGGTGCGCGCCGAGCAGACCCTGCGTGATCAGTTCGCCAAGATCGCGCAAGAGGCGATCGAGGCCGGCAAGGCCAACGGCATGACGATCCATACGCCGAGCCCCGAGGAGGCCGCCAAGTGGCGCGCCTCGGCCGATGCCGTGCGCGATGCCTTCCTTGCCGGTGCTGGCCCGCTCGGCAAGCAGGTCTACGAGGCCGCGCTCAAGCTGAACTGAGCCGAGGAGGTCCCAGCTCCTGTCGCGGGACGCGGCGCTTTGGGATCTCTCGGTGTGTGGAGCCCGGCGGTGATCATCCGCCGGGCGCTTTCATGAGATGACTTGCGGCATGTCGCGGCCTGGGGCTCGCGTCGCCTGGTCACGAGCAGGAGGCTTGGAACGTGCGCCTGATTGACCGGATCAGCCAGGGACTGGGCCTCGTGGGGTCTGTGCTGATGTTCCTCACCGGCGTGTTCCTCAGCTACGAGGTGACGGCGCGCTACGTCCTGCGCGCACCGACGACCTGGGCACAGGAGCTCTCCGAGCTGTTCCTTCTCTGGGGCGTATTCCTGATGCTCGGCATGCTTATTCATGCCCGCAAGAACATCGCGATCGATGTTCTCTACGCCAATGTGCCGCGCGGCCTCCAGCGCGTGCTCGATATCATCGCACTCGCCTTCGTGCTGGCATTCCTGGTCCTCACCGTGCTGGCGGGATGGGAGATGGTGGCCGACAGCATCGCCCGTGGCACCACAACAGGGACCATGGTCGACATCCCGGCCTACTGGCCTGAGGCCGCGGTCCCCATCGGGTGCGCGTGGGCTGCCGTCCAGACGGTGGTCGAGCTCTTGCGCGCCGTGAGTGGCCGCGGCTGGGAGCCGACACTGATCTCTGGCACGGATCATTGAGGCCGCCATGCTGACCATCGCCATTCTGGGTGGCCTCCTCGGTCTCCTGGCCCTGCGCATCCCGGTTGCCTTTGCTCTCGGCGGCCTTGGGATCATCCTGCTTCTTGCTGGCGGATTCTCGCCGCTGATGGTGCCGTCGGGTCTCCAGGCGTCGACGCAGAGCTTCATTCTGCTGTCGGTGCCGATGTTCCTGATGATGTCGAATATCCTGCTCAAGGGCGGCGTCGGGCGCGATCTGTTCGAGGCCGTTCAGGCCTGGGTCGGCCACTGGCCGGGCGGACTGGCGATCGCGACCATCATCTCCTGCGCCCTCTTCGCCGCAATCTCGGGCTCCTCCGTCGCCTGCGCCGCCACGATCGGCACCGTCGCGATCCCGGAAATGGTACGGCGAGGGTATCCGCCCCGCTTCGTCTATGGCCTGCTCGCCGCCGGCGGTACGCTGGGCATCCTGATCCCGCCGTCGATCCCGATGATCGTCTATGGGTTCATAACCGAGGAGAGCGTTACGAAGCTCTTCATCGCCGGAATCGGTCCGGGCATCCTCATGTGCCTGTTTTTTGCGGCCTATTCGGTCATTTTCGCGCTCCGGCATCGCGAGATCCCGCGCGGCGAGCGCTTGCCCATCGCCGACCGCTGGAAAGCGACCGTGCGGGCGTTGCCGGCCCTCGCGGTGGCCGCCTTCATCTTCATCGTCATCTACTCCGGCGCGGCCACGCCAACCGAGGCGGCGGCCGTCGGCTTCGCCTTCTCGGTGCTCATCACCACCGTCATCCTGCGCACCATGACGTGGGAGAAGTTCACCGAGGCGGTCAAGGAGGCGGCGGTCACAACGGTCGCCATCCTTTTGATCGTCGCCGCCGCCAAGGTGTTCGGCAAGGCGATCGCGCTCTACCGCATCCCTCAGGACGTATCGGCCTTCATCATCGCGAACTTCGGCGAGGCGACGCCGTTTCTGCTGTTCGTCTCGGTGGTGTTGCTCGTCATGGGATGCTTCCTCGAGGCCATCTCGATGATGCTTCTGATGGTGCCGGTCCTGGCGCCGACGCTCGGGCAGCTCGGCATCGACCCGATCTGGTTCGGGGTCTATTTCACCATCATGATCGAGTGCGCTCTGATCACGCCGCCGGTGGGGCTCAACTTGTTCGTGATCCAGTCCATAGGGCGCGCCAAGATCGAAGACGTGGCGGCCGGCGCTTGGGTGTTCGTCGCGCTCATGCTTGCGACGATCGTTTGCATTTATGTCGCGCCGGGCATTGTGCTCGCACTGACCAATCTGTGATCCCGCCATTCTTGCCGGGCAAGATCTTCGGCGTGCGCAGCGGCTCGCCCTTGCGCGTGCCGCTGGTATATTTGCCGCGATCGACCGGCCGCACGGCCAGCGCGCGCGAACCAGCGGGAGGTGCACTCAATGTTGCCTTGGCGCAGTATCCTTCTTGGCGCACTTCTGATCCTGGTTCCCGCGCACGGGCATGATGCCAATGCGGCCCGGGTGGAAGTGATCCAGCTCGAGCGGTTCGACGGTCAGCACAATGGCAGCATCGAGGTCGACATCGGCGTCGGCCACAATCTGCGCCAGGACGGGCCGATCGCGTGCAATTTGCTTCTGGATGGGATCATTGAGGTCGGCGACTACGAGAGGCTCAAGGCGGTCGTTGATAGGCAGCGAGCAGGCAAGCTTGCAGACGTGCCGCGCCTATGCCTGAACTCTCCCGGCGGCGACTACCGCGAGGGACTGCGCATCGCTGAGTACCTGATGGCGCAAAGTATCGGTACGGCAGTTGCCGAGGATGCCGAGTGCTATTCGGCGTGCGCCATCATCTTCATGGGCGGTACCTATCCATGGAAGGGCGAACTGAACCGCTATCTCCACGTGCGCGGCGTGCTCGGCTTTCATGCCCCGTACATCGCCAAGGGGCAAGGAGATCGCGAGGTGCTCGTGGAGGCCGAGCAGGTGCGTCTCGCGTTCAGCGAGGGCATCAGGTCCATATCCGAGTTCATGCGGCTTGGAGTCGGGAACGATGTGAAGCGCATCACGCCGGAGCTGATGGCGGAGATGATGGCGCAGGGCCCGGATGCGTTCTACACCATCGATACTGTCGGCAAGGCCATCCGATTCCGCATCCATCTCTACGGGATTGACCGCGAAGCGGCCCTCGATGCGCTCGGCATGTGCAATGCCTGCGTAAACATGAACTACTTCGCCCAGGAGCGCTATGGCGCGGGCGGTGACCCGGACCTTTGCCGCGGCACCGGGCCACCGCGCAGCGAGCGTCACCCTCAGGGTGTTCGTTATACGAGCGAAGTGGCGCCGAGGGGTGGGGAATGCGTCATCGACGTGAAGACCGAGAACGGCAAGGTATCGGAGTGGATCTTCCGGCAGAGCGATCAAGGTGCGTTCGGCGACGGACTGGAGCTTGCCCACTGGTATCTGTTCTCGCCGTCAACGCGCCTTGCGGACCTCTCGACGAAGCATGGCCGCACAACAAAGGATAGCGACGGTCAACGCCTTCGTGAGCAGCTCTATCGGTTCGTCGTGATCGAGTATCTCGGCCATGGATTGATTGATCATCGCGGGCGCGCGGATCTGTTTGCCCCGCGTGTCAACTACTACAAGAGGGGCGTGATCTCCCGCGAAGCCGTGCTGGTCGAGAAATCGAACTACTACAAGCGCTGGCCGCGCCGGCAGTATGAGCTCATCAGCGATAGCCTGCGCGCGGCGCCGGGCCCCAACGATACGGTGAAGATAAGCTTTCGCTACCTGTTCGAGGTATCCAACGACAAGGATAGCCGCAGCGGAATTGGCTTCACGACGCTCGGCATTGCGCGGATTGACGGGCGGTTCTCGATCGTGAGCGAGGACGGCGGTGTGGAGCGTCGCAACTAGATCCGCGGGCCCCGTTGCGGCCCGAACGGCCGGCCGAGCGATCGGCTGGCCGAGATGCTGCGCAGCATCGCGCGGTCTTCCCGACACCTGAAACTGTTTGAGCTGTTCCGTCCGGTACAGCGACGCGCGTCCTTCTCCGGTTAGGCCATAGGGGCAAGGCCGTCGACCGAGCCCTTCGGATTGGCGGCAGATCCGAATGGTCCAAGATGAAAGGATACGATGATGTCGACGAAGCTGATCAGACGCACGTTGCTGGCCGCCCTCACCGTTGCCGTCGGTGGCACGGCCGTGCTCACTGCCGGCGATGCCGAAGCCCGAGGCCGCCGCGTCGAGCATTGGACCTTCGAGAGCCGTCATGCCCTCAAGGGCTATGAAGGCTTTCTGTTCCCTGGCTACTACTGCTCCTATCGACGATTCCCGGTCCGCACCTGCACGTACGACAAGCACGGCCGCGAGTTGTGCAAGATCACGAGCTGGCGATTGGAGCAGGTCTGCTATTGATGTGCAGGCATGGCACATTTCGGGCCCCTGCCGTTCATCGCAGACACCGCCCTGCGCGCCGTGCGGAGCTAAACCCGGACGGCGCGCAGCCCGTATTTGTCGTCTCTATGGCTCGGTCGGGCGTCGGCACAGGGGATCGACAGGGGCCTTCACGTCGTGGCGCCCGTGCAGGTGCTGCTCCACCTTGGCAATAGCCGCCTCATGCGAGGCAATACCCGTGAGCGGCACGTCGTCGGCCTCGATCGACACGGCGCAGCCCCGGTGCCAGAGCCATGCATACCCTCCGCTGAAATGGCGGGATGCAGTCGCCCCACTGCGATCGCTTGTGGTCCACCACATCCCGCGGAGGAGGCCGCACTGGAAGCCTGGAGCGGGCGTTCCGCCGACCTCGGCACTGATGCCCGTGTGTTCATCGAATGCGATCATATACAGGTCACCGGTGCTGGACGATTTTGAGACATTTGTTTGCAAGTATGCGTGCTCATGATCATCCCGACGGATCGGAACCGGGGGTGACCCGATCCGCTGAGCCGGGCACGCTCGGCATCACGGAAGAGCGTCCCGAAACTCGTCGGCGCTCGGCCGATGCGGCATGGTCTGATTGACCTGATCCCAGATCTCATCCGCGGTCGTCCGCGCCGCGCCGGGGGTTGCCAGCGCCGCAAGGATGGCTGTTGCGATCATCAGCTGCTTCAACGTCTTCATGATTTCCTCCTGTCAGTTGAGCGACGCGAGCAGCGGGATGCCGTCGGTCGCGTGACAGGCAGATAAAACCTTGCCCATCAAGGACTCGTCAGCGCGTCGTCAATGATGATGTCACGCTTTCGTGAAGCAATTCGGCGTGGAGCCGTCGGCCGCCGCGCGCACTGCGCGGACGATCGGACGGCTGCCGTTTCGCACCGATCGGGCCGTCTCAGAGAGCGACGGCCGACCTGCCGATGACGGCGTGCCGCAGCCGTGCCGACAGCCAGTCGATGGCGGCGACCGCGATGAGGATCAGCAGGATGAGGAAAGCGACGCGGTCCCACTCAAAGGTGCGGATCTGTTCGACGAGGTGCAGCCCAATGCCGCCCGCACCAACAATGCCGATGATCGTTGCGGAGCGCGTGTTGGATTCGAAGTAGTAGAGCACCTGTGAGAGCATCACCGGCAGCACCTGCGGCAGGATGCCGAAGCGGATCTGGTGCAGGCGGTTGCCGCCCGCCGCTGTCACACCCTCGACCGGCTTGCGGTCGGACGCTTCGATCGCCTCCGAGAAGAGTTTGCCGAATGAGCCGATATCCGACGTCATGATGGCAAGTACGCCGGCGAACGGTCCGAGCCCGACGACGTTGACCCAGATGAGCGCCCAGATGAGCGTGTCGACACCGCGTATGGTATCGAGCGAGCGTCGCGTCATGAACTGGAAAAGGCGCGCCGGCACGACGTTGCGCGCCGCGAGCAGGCCGAGCGGAAAGGCGAAGATCGCCGCCAGAAGTGTGCCGAGGAAGGCGATGGCCACAGTCTCGGCAAGTGCGTGCAGATAGATGAGCACGTTCGCCCAGGACCCGGCGCTCGGCGGCAGCATCAGGACGACAAAGGTGCCGAGCTCGCCGAGGCCCGTGATGATGCGCCAGAAGGATACATCGAGCCGCCAGATGGCGAGGCCGGCAAGCGCGATCAGCGCGCAAGCGAGAAGCGCCATCCGCAGGCGAGCGTTCGCTTGCGCGCGCAAGAGGCCGCTGTGGTTGGCGAGGACGGCCGGATCCGCGGGCAGAACCATGGGGCGGCGTTCCGTCATGGGCGCACTCCCTGCCCGATGAAGTGATGGCGAACGCGCTCAGTCGCGACGTCGATGATCATCACGGTGGCAATGATCAGCAGGAGCAAGGCCGAGACGTCGGCGTAGTAGAACTTGCGGATGCTCTCGATCAGATCCTGCCCGATGCCGCCGGCGCCGACGAAGCCCATGACCGAGGCGCCCCGCACGTTGATCTCGAAGCGGAGAAGCCCGTAGCTCGCGAAGTTCGACAACACCTGCGGGACGACAGCCAGATGAACGGTCTGCCACCAGGTCGCGCCCGCTGCCGTGACGCCCTCCACAGGCTTCATATCGATGTTCTCGACCACCTCGGCGAAGAGTTTGCCGAGGGCGCCGCCGGTATGGATGCCGAGTGCGAGCACGCCGGGCAGCGGGCCGAGGCCAAAGGCGACCACGAAGATGAGGGCGAAGACCAGCTCCGGCACCGTGCGGCAGAACTCGAGGAACCGCCGGACAAGGCCACGCGTCCACGCATTGGTATTGAGATTGGCGCTGGCAAGAAAGCAGAGGAAGAAGGCGGCGAGCGCACCGAGGAGCGTGCCGAGGTAGGCGATCAACAGTGTGTCGCCCAGCAGCGCCAGCCACTTTTTCCAGCCCCAGAACCATTCGGCAGGGTCGGTCCAAACGGGCGCGCCGCTGTCGAGATAGAACAGGCGCACGATGTAGCTCGTGAGCCGGTCGATGTTGGCAAAGAACTTCAGGGGATCGACCTCGGCGACACCGCCTGCGACGAGCGACGCGACGACAAAGGCGGCAATGAGCAGCAGCGTGCTGCGCCGCTTTGCGGCATTGGCACGCGCATGGGCGGCGGCGAGGGGCGCAAGCTGGTGGTCAGGCAGGCGCGGCAGCGTGAGGCTCGCTGCCGCGCCAGGCTCGGCTGCTGTCATGACGGCTTGCGACGCAGGCGATCGACGAAGCGGTTGAGGTCGATCATGACCTTGTAGTCTTCGTGCGTGACCTCTTGGTAGCCGGTTGCCTTGCCGTCACTGATGCGCAGCCAAGCCTCGCGACCCTTCACAGGCGCCTCGAGGAAGGCCCGCTTGATGTCGGCTTTCATGGCCTCGGGGAGCGAGCGCTTGAGCGTGGTCGGCGAGCCAGGGATCATGTCGGACTTCAGGATGATGCGCACGCTTTCCGGCTTGACGGCGCCGCGTGCCGCCATGCGCATAAGGTTCGACTCCTTCTCCGTGTTCCACCAGTTGAAGGCCGCATCGCAGGTGCCCTGCAACAGGCCGGTCACGGCATTCTCGTGGCTGCCGGCGTAGACCATCTTGCCGAAGAAGGTCTCGGGATCGATCCCCATCTTGTCCATGGTGAAGCGAGGCACATTGTTGCCCGAAGCGGAGTTCGGATCCACAAGGCACAGGTTCCGGCCCCTGAGATCCTGGATGCTCTGCGCTTTGTCGTCGGCGCGCACATAGAGCACGGAGTAGTAGCCGACAACGCCAGCCGAGTTCTTGGCCGTCGCGAAGGGCTCGACGTCGCCATTGGTCACAAGATAAGCGCGCGCATAGGCCGAGGGGCCAAGGTGGGCGACATGCACTTGGCCCGAGCGCATGGCCTCGATCACTGCCGCATAGTCGTTGGCGACACGGAGCGTCACCTTGACGCCCAGCACCTCCGAGAGGTGCTGCATGAGCGGCTCATAGCGGTTGAGTACGCCGCCGGCGTTTTCAGAGGGGATGATCGAGAAGACGACCTCGGGATACTGCTTGCGCCAGTCGCTGGCGCTGGCGGGCGCCGCAAGCAGCGCGGCGGCTGCTGCGGCAATAATAGTCCGGCGTGTCCACATGCTGTGCCTCCATGAGAATGCGCCGGACGGCTGCAGGAAATCGATGTCCGGCATATTGGGAAGTGAGCTCAGTTCGTTGATTTGCGCCGCAGACCATCGACGAAGCGCTGCAGGGCCACAGCCGCTTCGTAGTCCTTGTGCGTCACCGGGTGAAAGCCAAGATCCTTGCCGTCCGAGAGCCGCTCAAAAGCTTCCTTCGCGCGCTTCGGCGCCTCGATGAACGCCTTCGCGATGGCCGCCCGCAGCTCCTTCGGCATGGAGGTGATGTAGATGTAGGGTGAGCCGGCCAGCAGGTCGGATTTGAAGACAATCTTGAAGTCCTCGTTCTTGACCATGCCCTTCTTGACCATGCGCGTGAGATTGGAATCCGTCTCGGAGTTCCACCAGTTGAAGGCGAGATCGCACGTGCCCTGTGCGACGGCGGTCACGGCGTTCTCGTGACTTCCGGCAAACACGACCTTGGCGAAGAACTTGTCGGGGTCGATACCGAGCTTGCTCATTGCGAAACGCGGCAGATTGCCTCCCGAGGTGGAGTTCGGATCGACGAGGCAGAGGTTCTTGCCTTTGAAGTCCTCAAGAGTCTTGCCCGGCGCCGTAGCCTTTGCATACGCGACCGAGTAGTAGCCGACAGAGCCGTCGGAGTTGATGGTGGTGACGAAAGGCTCGACGCCACCGTTCGTGACCGTCCACGCGCGCACGTACGATGATGGGCCGTGGTAACCGATATGAATGTTCCCCGCCTTGTGGCCTTCGATCACCGCGGCGTAGTCATTCGCGATCCGGAGCGTGACCTTGGTGCCGATCTCCTTGCTCAGGTAGTCGACGAACGGTTGGAACCTGTTCGTGACGCCGGACGCATTCTCCGCTGGAACGATGGCCAGAACCAGCTCGGGGTATTTGGCTTTCCAATCCTGCGCTACTGCTGCCGTCGCGGTGAGTGCGAGGCAGGCGGCGGCGGCCACGAGGAGACAGCGTTTCATCATTGCACTCTCGTCCGGTTGGGGTTGGGTCACTCTTCGACTGAATCGGATGCGCGTCTGAGGCAGCCTAGGCGGCGGCGGCCTGCCCCATTGCGGGCTCCGCGCGGCGCCCTTCTTCGGAGGTGGCGCCACCGAGGACATCGTCGGCCTCGAGGCCGTAGAGCTCGCGCGCCACTTCGTCGGTCAGCATCGCGGGTGCCGCATCGAAGACGATGCGGCCGGCTGCCATGCCGATCAGCCGATCGCAGTAGGTGCGGGCCAGATCGAGCGAATGGAGATTGCACAGCACGGTGATGCCGTAGTGCTTGTTGATGCGCAGCAGCGCATCCATGACAATCTTGGTATTGCGCGGGTCGAGCGAAGCGACAGGCTCATCCGCAAGGATCAGCTCCGGCTGCTGGACCATGGCACGGGCAATCGCGACGCGCTGCTGCTGCCCGCCCGAGAGCTGCTCGGCACGCTGTGCCGCGAGCGCACCGATCTCGAACTGTTCGAGCGCGGAGAACGCAATGGCCTTGTCGTCCGCGCTCCACGCGCGGGCCACAGCGCGCCATGTCGGGACTTCGGCAAGGCGGCCGGTCAGCACGTTCGTGAGAACATCGAGCCGACCGACGAGATTGAACTGCTGGAAGATCATGGCTGCGCGAGCGCGCCAGAGCCTCAGCTCGCGGCCTTTGAGCGAGGTCACGTCGCGGCCGTCGAAAAGGATGCGTCCTTCGCTTGGATCGATAAGCCGATTGATCATGCGCAGAAGGGTCGACTTGCCGGCACCCGAGCGGCCGATGACGCCAACGAAACCACCGCGCTGAACCTCGAACGAGGCTCCTGAGACAGCGGCAAGTGTTCCAAATCGCCGCGAGACGCCGTCGAGCACAAGCATGGGACCTCTTCAGGTGTTGGACCGCATCATGGCGGCCACACCTAGTCCCGCGGTGCTACAATCGTGTGACGATATTCCAGGCCTCGCGGCACCCTTTGGCGCCGGGGCCTCGCGGGGCTCAGCCCAGGGCGTAGGTCGGTTCGGGCACCGACGGTGACGTGCGCCAGGCTGTGTCGGCAGCCCATTGGATGAGGCGCAGCTCACCTTCGCGCGTTTCAACGATGGCCGTGCAGCTTTCGACCCAGTCGCCGCAGTTCAGATAGTGGACATCCCCGATGCGGCGGTTGGCCGCGTGGTGGATGTGGCCGCAGATGATTCCGTCCGCCCCGTGCCGGCGGGCTTCCCCGGCGACCGCCTCCTCGTAGGCGCCGATGAAGGCCACGGCCTTCTTCACGCGGTTCTTGAGGTAGGCCGAGAAGGACCAGTAGCCGAGGCCAAGGTGGCGGCGGACCCAATTCAGCGGATTGTTGAGCCAGAGGGCGGCCTCGTAGCCGCGGTCGCCGAGAAAAGCGATCCACTTGGCATGGCGCACGACGATGTCGAACTCGTCACCGTGCATGACGATGTAACGCTGTCCCGTTGCGGTCTCGTGGATGCAGTTGCGCTCGACCTCGATGCCGCCGAAATGCATCCCGCAGAAGTCCCGGAGCCCCTCATCGTGATTGCCGGGTATGAAAATGAGCCGGGAGCCCTTGCGCACCTTGCGGAGCAGCTTCTGGAGGACGTCGTTGTGCGCTTGCGGCCAGTGCGGCCCGCGCCGGACTCTCCAAAAGTCGACGATATCGCCCACGAGGTAATAGGTGTCGGCCTCAACGATCCGCAGGAAATCGAGGAGGGCCGGTGCCTGTGCCGTGCGTGTGCCGAGGTGGATGTCGGAGATAAAGACCGCGCGATAGGGCGGGTGAGGCTTGGCTGTCAGGCGCTCGGAAGGAAGGGCGTCTTGCATGGGCGAGCTCCTAGGGGATTCTCGTTTCAGCGCGATGACAGCCGCCGGGCCACCGTCTCGTTGCGCCTCACCTGATGCCAACAGCACCCTCGTTCGTCATGCTGGCCGAGCCGCCCGTTCGCCAGGCGACCTTGTGCCCGCTCCACTGGTAGGCATTCGCTGTCCAGGCACGCAGCCAGATGATGGGGATGAGCAGATCCCGCAGAAGCCATGAGAGCGGCGAGCGCCATGACAGGTGCCAGCCCGCGATCCGGGCGAGAACGGCCTCGCTGAGCAACCAGACCGCCGCCAGGCCGGCGACGGCCAGCATGGGCGGCAGGCCGAAGGCTGGTGCGGCCGTTGCCATCGCCAGCAGAGGGACCATGCAGCCGGTGAGAAGCTCGAGTGCGAACCATCCGGGGAAAGTGAGACGGCGCAACTGCGCCCACCGGAGCTGCCGTGCCACCACGTGCGCGGCGGCGCGTCGGCCGAGAGGCTGGAAGAAGGACGGGCCGGCCAGCCGCACGCGACACCCGGCACGGCGGACGACCTTCGTCGCTGCTGCATCCTCGGCAAGCTCCGAGGCCAGCGCGGCGATGCCGCCCTGGCTTTCGAGCAGAGCGCGGCGGAACAGCATTGTCTTGCCCTGTGCGAATCCGAAGCCGATGCTGTCAGCGGCGTATTGCCAGCGCGCCTGGTACGTGTTCAGGAAGGCGCATTCCACCTCGGCCCAGAAGCCGGCGGGCCGGCTGCCGATGGGCGGGGCGCACACGACGCCGGCGTCAGGCGTCCATGCTGCCAGAACCTGCTGAAGGTAGTCCGGCGGCAGCATGAGGTTGCTGTCCGCAAAGACAATCAGCTCGTGCCGTGCCTCCCGCCAGCCCTTAAGCATATTGTTGAGCTTCGGGTTGGCGCTGATGCGGTCGTCGCCGATCAGCAAGCGGGCGCGGACGTGCGGGTACTCCTCCATGAGCCGTCGCACGGTATCGACCGCTGGATCGCTCTCCGAAGCCGCGCAGAACAAGACCTCGTGGTTCGGATGAGAGAGCGTGAAGGACGAGCGCAGCGTCTCGGCCTCAAGCGCGCTGATGTCGCGGATCGTGCGGACCAGCGTGATGCCTGGGCCAGGATCGCACGGCGGCGGCTTCGCTGTTCGTCGGCAGCGCAGCACCACGAGGCCGACCGACAGCAGATGAACGAGGGTGGCGATCAGCACGAAGGCGGCAGCGGCGACAACGGCGGCGGACATTCCTGGCTCGCTGTTGGATGACCCCGGGGGCCTTGTTCACCAGAGTCACGCGACGCGCGTATGACATCCTGGCGACTCCGCCCACGATACGCGGCCGGCCGATGTCAGAGCGTCACAAACCTGTTACTGCCCCGCGTTATTGATCTTCGGTGATGCGCTACGCGGTCTATTTCACGCCGGCGTCTGATACGGCGCTCTGGCGCTTTGGCTCGTCCGTCCTCGGCTATGACGCAGTGACGCGCGAAGCCGTCGCCTTTCCCGAGCACGGTCTTTGGCGCGAGCCGTGGTTCACGCGCCTACAGGAGACGCCGGCACGTTATGGTTTTCACGCTACGCTGAAGCCGCCATTCGCGCTCGCACCCGGAGTGACGGAGACCGAGCTTCTGAAACGCGCCGCGGTGTTCAGTGCCCGCTGCGCGCCCGTCTATCTGCCGGCGCTGGAGGTCGCACGGCTTGGGGATTTCGTGGCGCTGTGTCCGCTGGCGGAGGATGCCGAACTGAACCGGCTGGCGGCCGCCTGCGTTCGGGATTTCGACCATCTGCGCGCGCCGCTCGGCGAGGATGACCGGGCGCGGCGCCTGTCGCAGGCGCTCACGCCCCGACAGCACGCGCATCTCGACCGCTGGGGCTACCCCTATGTGTTCGAGGACTTCCGTTTTCACATGACGCTTACGGGCGCGATCCCGAAAGCGCTTCAGCCGCGCGCACTTGAGGCGCTCAAGGCTCTCTATCGCCGTGCCGGCGGACCTGTCTGGGTCGATGCCATCTCTGTGCTGGTTCAGCCGACGCGGGAAGGCCGCTTTGGTCTTATCGAGCGGTTTCCGCTCCGAGCGCCAGCCCCGGTCATCGGCCTCGACCGCTAGGCGTGCCCAGGTAGTGTCCTCAGGGCTTCGACGAACGCGCGCACGCCGTCGTGAAGCGGGCCTGAATTGTCGATCCGCACATCAGCGTCCGCCGGATCAAATGTGGCGATTTGCCTGGCGAGGCGCGCTTCAACGCTCTCATGCGTTTCGCGGCCCCGGTGCGCGAGCCGCGCCGCGCGAATGGCCAGCGGGCACTCCACCAGCACGAGACAGACGCGTGCGTAGCGGCGCCGTGCCATGCCGGCGATGGCGCGTGAGGCGTTGACGACGACGGTTCGGCTGTCCCGTATCATCTCATCGATGCTGGCCGGCACCCCGTAGCAGAGCCCGTGCGCCTCCCAGGTGAGCGCGAAGCGGCCCTCCTGTGCGGCCCGGATGAACTCGGCCTCGCTCAATGATGCGTGGTTTTCGGCGTTGTGCGGCGGGCGGGTGATGATGCGTTCGGGAAATGCAAAGCGGGCGTCCCGAGCCAGAATAGTGCGCGCGCCGGCGATCAGCGCGTCCTTGCCGACGCCGCTCGCGCCGACGACCAGGGCCAGCGTGCCGGGACCGAGCTGGTCCGCTCGGGGGCGGATTTCCTCCGTCTCAGGAGACACGGCGCCCCTCCCGGTACACCTCACGGACGACGGGTTGACCATCGACGAGATGGACACGGACAAGATCGGCCTGCTTGCCTTCGGCAAGCTCGCCGCGATCGCTGAGACCGGCGGCGCGCGCTGGATTGAGCGTTACCGTGTGCAAGGCCTTGGCGAGATCCCAGCCTTCGATGCGCCGCGCCAGCTCGAAGGCACCGAGCAGGAGGCTCGCCGGGACATAGTCGGACGAAAGAATGTCGAGGTGCCCGGCGCGCGCGAGCGTCTCAGCCGCCACGTTTCCGGAATGGGAGCCGCCACGCACGACGTTGGGGGCGCCCATGAGCACATCGATTCCGGCCTCGCTCGAGAGGCGCGCGGCCTCCATCGAGGTCGGAAACTCGGCGATCGACACCTGATCGGTGATCGATTCATCGACATGCGCAGGTGTCGTGTCGTCATGGCTCGCGAGCACGATGCCGTGCTGCCGCGCAAGGGCCACGATCGCCCGGCGATGACGCTTGTAGTTGCGGGCGTGCATCGCCTGCTTGTCCTCGATCAGGCGGTCGAGCTGATCTGCGGGAAGGCCCGATTTGCCGCCATAGTACGTGCGCCAGGCATCGATGCTCGTGAACTGGCGCGCACCTGGCGTGTGGTCCATCAGCGAGATGAGATCGACGCGGTGCCGCGCCATCGCAGCCTCCGCCTCGACCAGAACGCCGTCGGAGGTGAGTTCACATCTCAAGTGCAGGCGGTGGTCGGCGCGCAGCATCTTGCGGTCGCGCGCGTGTGCGAGGCTGTCAATCACCGACACGATCTCGTTGGCTTGTGGCGCATAGTCGACGTCGCGTCCCGCGCGGATGCAGTCGAAGACCGTGGTGATGCCGGATGCGGCGATCTGGGCGTCGAACGCCATGATGGCCGAGGCCTCCGGCCAGTGCACCTTCGGACGCGGCTTGAGGTGCGTCTCGAGGTGGTCGGTGTGCAACTCGATGAGGCCCGGAATGACAAGATCGCCTGATACATCGAGGCTGCCGCGGGGCGCGGCACCATGGCCGACCTCGATGATGATCCCGTCGCGCGCCGCGAGCCACCCGTCGATGATCCGGTCGGCGAGGGCCACCTTGGCATTGCCGAGTACGAGCTCGCGGGTCATCGGACCGAAGCCTCCGGAACATACTTGGTAACGTCGATAACGCGATCAGCGACGCGATCGCGGACATCCGCGTCGTGGAATATGCCGAGAACGGCGGCACCGGCCCGCTTGCGCGCCTCGATCAGGTCGACCACGGCCGCACGATTTGCGGCATCAAGCGAGGCTGTGGGTTCGTCCAGAAGAAGGATCGGCCGTTCGGCCGCGAAGCCGCGTGCGATGTTGATGCGCTGCTGCTCGCCGCCGGAGAACGTCGCGGGCGGCAAGGTCCACAGGCGCGTGGGCACATTGAGCATATCGAGCAGAGCGGCGGCGCGTGCGCGCGCCGCTGACTCCTCAAGCCCGCTTTCGCGGCCGGCGGCCACGACGATATCCAGAGCGCCGATGCGTGGAATGACCCGGAGAAACTGGCTCACATAGCCCATGGTGCTCTTTCGAAGCGATAGCACGGCGCGCGGCACCGCGCGCGCGACATCGACCCAGCCGGCGGGGCCGTTGATCTCGATGCGCCCGCCGTCAACGCGATAGTTCCCGTAGATCATCTTTAGGATCGAGGACTTTCCCGTGCCGGAGGGGCCGCCGAGCACCACGCACTCCCCGCCTCTGACATTGAACGAGACGTCGGCCACGACCGGCAGCCGCGCGCCACCGCGCAGGTGCATGACGAACGTCTTGGCGACGGCGTCGAGGCGGATCATCTCGCGATGTTGCGTCATGACGGTCAGGCCTGGAGGATCGAGGCGACGAGAAGCTGCGTGTAGGGCTCGCGCGGGTCGTCGAGCACCTGATCGGTGAGGCCCGTCTCGATGACGCGCCCGTGGCGCATGACCACGATGCGATGGGAGAGCAGCCGCGCGACCGCGAGATCATGTGTGACGATCACCGCGGCAAGGCCATAGTCATTGACGAACCCGCGGATGAGGTCGAGCAGCCGCGCCTGGACGGAGACATCGAGGCCGCCCGTCGGCTCGTCCATGAAGATGAGGCGCGGGCGCGTCACCATGTTCTTGGCGATCTGCAGGCGCTGGCGCATGCCACCGGAAAAGGTCTCGGGCCGGTCGTCGATGCGCTCACGTGCAATCTCGACGCGCTCGAGCCAGTGCTCGGCCTCTGCGCGGATGCGCCCGTAGTGCCGCCAGCCGACGGCCATCAGCCGCTCGCCGACATTGCCGCCGGCGGAAACGCCCATGCGCAGGCCGAGGCGTGCGTCCTGATGGACGAAACCCCAGTCGGTCCTCAGCAGGAAGCGCCGCTCGGCCTCGCCAAGCGCGAAGAGATCGCGTTCTTCGCCGTCGCGCATCCGGTAGCGGACGGTGCCGGCATTCGGCAGGAGCTGCGTCGAGAGCAGGCCGAGTAGCGTCGACTTCCCCGAGCCCGATTCGCCGACGACCGCGACCACCTCGCCTTCATGGATGTCCAATGACACGTCCGCGCAGCCGAGGTGGGTGCCATAGTATTTGGTGAGCCCTTGCGCGAGGAGCAGCGGGCGCTCAGCCGGGACGGTCATTGCGGCACCTCGAGCGTGGCTGGGCCATCGTCGTCGGGCGTCGCGCGCCGGCGCTCGCAGAAATCGGTATCGGAGCACACGAACATGCGCCCGCCGCGGTCGTCGGTCACGACCTCGTCGAGGTAAATGCCCTCCGCGCCGCAGAGCGCGCAGCCGCGATCGAATTTGGTCCGCTCGAACGGATGATCCTCGAAGTCGAGGCTCACGACCTTCGTATAGGGTGGCAGTGCATAGATGCGTTTCTCGCGTCCGGCCCCGAAGAGCTGGAGCGCCGGGCACATATCCATTTTCGGGTTGTCAAATTTTGGCGTCGGCGATGGGTCCATGATGTAGCGGCCATCCACCTTCACCGGGTAGGCGTACGTCGTCGCAATATGGCCGTGCCGCGCGATGTCCTCGTAGAGCTTGACGTGCATGAGGCCGTAATCCTCCAGCGCGTGCTGGCGGCGCGTCTCGGTCTCGCGCGGCTCGAGGAAGCGCAAGGGCTCCGGGATCGGCACCTGGTAGACGAGGATCTGGCCTTCGCGCAGCGGCGTCTCAGGAATGCGGTGCCGTGTCTGGATGATCGTCGCCTCGCGCGTGCGGGTCGTCGTTGCGATGCCAGCGGTACGCTCGAAGAACTTGCGGATCGACACGGCGTTCGTCGTGTCGTCGGCGCCCTGGTCGATGACCTTCAGCGTATCGTCGGCACCGAGCACCGAGGCGGTCACCTGCACACCGCCCGTGCCCCAGCCATAAGGCATGGGCATCTCGCGGCTTGCAAATGGCACCTGGTAGCCGGGAATGGCCACGGCCTTGAGCAAGGCGCGGCGGATCATGCGCTTGGTCTGCTCGTCGAGATAAGCGAAATTGTAGGCGGCCGCGTCGCTCATTCGGCGGCCTCCTTGCGTTGCGCCACTTCCCACTCGCGGCGCATCTGGCGGACGAGCTGCAGCTCGGCCTGGAAGTCGACGTAGTGCGGAAGTTTCAGGTGCTCGACGAAGCCTGTCGCCTGGACATTGTCGGCGTGCGAGAGCACAAACTCCTCGTCCTGGGCCGGCGCGACCACCTCTTCGCCGAGGTCACGCGCCCGCAATGCCCGGTCGACGAGGGCCATCGACATCGATTTTCTCTCGGAGTGCCCGAACGTGAGGCCGTAGCCGCGTGTGAACTGAGGCGGGCTTTCCGCGCTGCCCTTGAACTGGTTCACCATCTCGCACTCGGTGACGATGATCTCGCCGAGCGGCACCTCGAAGCCGAGCTCCTCGGGAATGAGGTGCACGGCGACGCTGCCCATGCGGATCTCGCCGGCAAAGGGGTGCGTGCGGCCATAGCCGCGCTGCGTCGAATAGCCGAGCGCCAGGAGAAAGCCCTCGTCGCCCCGCGCCAAAGATTGCAATCTGAGGCACCGCTCGGCCGGAAAGGCGAGCGGCTCGCGGGTGAGGTCGCCAATGGGGGCGGGGCCCACAAGTTCCGGGTTTGGCTCGATAAGGCCCTGCTCGCCAAGCAATGCGGAGACGTGTGGCGCGTGGGTGTCGTCCGCTGCGGCTTTGCGTGCGGGCGCCACGGCCTCTGTCGCACCATGGAGGCTGTCGTCAAGCAGCCGGTGCGTATAGTCGAACGTGGGCCCAAGAACCTGGCCGCCGGGCAGATCCTTGAACGTCGCTGAGACGCGGCGGCGGATCGCCATGGCGCTCGTGTCGATCGGCTGCGCATAGCCGAAGCGCGGCAGCGTCGAGCGGTAGGCACGGACGAGGAAGATCGCCTCGATCAGGTCGCCGCGCGCCTGCTTGATGGCCAGCGCGGCCAGATCACGGTCGTAGAGCGAGCCTTCGGACATCACGCGGTCCACGGCGAGTGCGAGCTGCTCGCGGATCTGGTCCGTTGTCAGCTCGGGGATCGCAGGATCGCCACGGCGCTCCTTCGCGAGCAGGGTGTGGGCTGCCGCGATCGCGGCCTCGCCGCCCTTTACAGCAACGTACATTCAGACGGCCTCCACGAGGCGGCAGCTTCTCGGCAGGGCCGCAATCTCAGTGCGCGTCGCGAAGACGACGTCGACGCCGCAGGGAAACCGACCGCGATTGGCCGCCAGCTGCTGGGGGAAGTCCGCCGGCAGCGGGGCAGCGCAGAAGGCGATGCGATCCGAAATGCCGGGGCCTTGGAACTGCCAGCCGCTATTGGCGAGCATCTCGGTCTGAATGATCAGCGTCGTCGAGCGGTCCGGATACTCGGGCGTCCCCTGCGCAAACGACGCGAGCGGCGGCATGGCATCGGACGCGGCAACGAGGGCGAAGTCGGAGTCGCGAAGGGACTGCGTCAGGCGAGCGCCGGTGTGGAAGCGGATGAAGTCGCCGACGGCCGGTACCTCCGCGAGAGTGTCGTCCATCCAGATTGTCGTCTCGTAGTCCGCAAGCGCCAGCATCAAGCCCGCCGACGTGGCGAGCAGCGGTGAGGGCGGCTCAAGACTTGTGGCAAGCTGCGCGATCCGGCCCGGGCGCGCCATGGCGTCGAGGACGGTCCGGAAGACCTTTTGCGACTCGTGCACGGGGTCGCCGAAGCCGCGGGCGATCGCTGCGATGCTCATGAATCAGTCCTCGCCGCGGACGAGCGTGAAGAATTCGACCCGCGTCGCCGCCGTCTCCTGCCGCGACAATCGGCGTTCGCGCTCCACCCGCTCCGCGACCGGACGAATGAGGTGCTGCACGATCGACCGGCGGTACGTTGGACGCTGGCCGGCCGCCTCGAGAATGGCGGCGAGCCGCGCGCGTCTCGTGGCGCGGCCGAGCAGGTACGAGAATCCTGTCTCGCCAGTGCTGAGCCGCACGACGGCACGCGTGACCGTCGCTTCGCCGACATTGAAGGGCGCGCCATTGCCGCCGGTCCTGCCGCGGAGCATGACGAGGCCGATCTCGGCGGGGCGCACATCGGCCACTTCGGGAGGCGGGTCGAGCGCGTCAACGGCTGCGGCAAGCTCGGCTTCGGTTGCTTGAGCGCAGATGCCCATCAGCTCTTGGCGCGCGGCAATGGCGCGCGCCTCCGGCTGGTCAACAATCCGCTGAGCATCGGGCATGGATCGTGCTCTTAGTGCGCGCCCTTAAAGCTTTTGTGACAATGCGCACAGCGTGCCTCGCCCCTACGGCAGACGCATGAGCGGCGTCCCCATTCGGATAGCGCGACCCTCGGCAATGGGCTCTGCGAGTGCGAACCCTGGCGGCGCGAGAACGATGATGGTCGAGCCGTGCTCGAACCAGCCCATTTCCGCGCCTTTCGCCAGCGCGAAATCGCAGTGTCGCACCCAGGGATCGGTATGGTGCCGTTCGTCCGGCATGTCCATGAAGCCAAGCTTCAGTCCGGCGACGAGGATCGCCGCCACGGGGACCAGCGCGATCCGGTGGCCCGTCGCATCGAGGCGCAGGCGCAGAACGGCCCGCTCATTGCGGCAGAATACGCGGCTCATCCGCTGCAGTGTTGGTGGATTGACGTTGAAGGTATCGCCGGCAATGTGATGGACCTGCTCGACGTGGCAGTCGTGCGGGGCGTGGAAACGATGATACATGCTGGCCGTCAGGCGCAGCGTCACATAGGTGCCGTGGCGATAGGCTTCGACGAGCGCAGGATCGCGCACGAGTTCCGCAAGCGCATAAGTGGAGCCTTTCACCTGCAGCATGACGCCGTCGACGATCCGCCCGCTCATGCCGACGATGGCGTCGCAGGGGCTCGTGAGGATATCCGGTCGCGGGTCGACGGGCCGCGCACCCTCCTTGAGCTCGCGGATGAAGCAGTCGTGCAGGCTGCGAAACGTCGTCTTGCGGGCCTCGCTGAGATCGAGGTCAGAGAACTGCCGCCAGACCGCGATGGAGAGATCACGGACCAGCGGCTGCTCGACCCTGGCGAGCCAGCCGACGAAACGCGTGAGCGACCGCCGCGGGATCCTGTTCGTGAGCAGGTAGTTCAGGCCATCGTGGCCGGCGAGGCGCGCCAGCAGCGTGCGCATTGTCATCGTCCTGTATTGTTCTTGCGATTCGGTCGCCGCTCATGGAACTGAGTCTCACGACCCTCGCGCTTGGCGGCCTTGGGGCTGCGGCATTGACGACGGCTGCGGCCAAGACCAGGACGCGCCTCGAGCTGTCGCGCGCCAAGCACCCGTCGCTGACCGGGCATGTCCGGATTTCGCGGCGCATCGCCTCCCTGATCCCCTACTACGAGTTCGGTGAGGATCGCTTCTTCGACTGCGACGACGCCCCGCCGGAAGTGGCGGCGCGGCGGCGAAATGCCTTCCGGGCGCTCGCGGACGACTACCGGCAGCGCTATCCGCGCACGATCGCGCTCAAGGCGGAGGTCAAGGGCGCCATTTCCGACATGCAGTTCACGGATGCCTATCGCGTGCCCTTCCCGTTCAGCCGCATGGTGCGGGAGAACCTCGGCGCGAGCCCGTTCCTGGAGGCCTCGAGCGGCGTCACGCTGAGCGATGCCGACGGCAATCTCTACTACGATCTCGCCGGTTCCTACGGGGTCAACGTCTTCGGCTACGACTTCTACAAGCAGTGCTTGGCAGAGGGCGCAGCGCGCGTTGCGGCGCTCGGTCCGGTGCTCGGCGCCTACCATCCTGTCGTTGCGGAAAATGTAACGCGGATCCGCGAGATTGCCGGCCTCGACGAGGTGTCGTTTCATATGTCCGGGACCGAGGCCGTCATGCAGGCCGTGCGCCTTGCACGGTATCATACCGGCCGCTCGCACCTCGTGCGCTTCTCCGGCGCCTATCATGGCTGGTGGGGTGACGTGCAGCCGGGGGTCGGCAATCCCGAGCCCGCGCGGGCGACGTACACGCTTGCCGAGATGTCGGAGGCCACACTCAAGGTCCTGCGCCGCCGACGCGATATCGCCTGCGTGCTGGTCAACCCCATTCAGGCCATGCATCCGAATGCCGGACCGCCGAGCGACTCGGCGCTCCTCGACAGTGCGCGCAGCGCCCGCTTCGACCGTACAGCCTATGCCGACTGGCTCCGCAGACTGCGCGAGGTCTGCACTGAGCGCGGAATCGTGCTCATTCTCGATGAGATTTTCGTCGGCTTCCGGCTCGCGCCGGGCGGTGCGCAGGAATACTTCGGCATCCATGCCGATATGGTCACATATGGCAAGACGCTGGGCGGCGGGCTGCCGGTCGGTGTGCTCGTCGGGCGCGGCGACCTCATGAAGCGCTACCGGCAGGATCGGCCGGGCGACATCTGCCTTGCCCGCGGCACGTTCAACGCCCATCCCCATGTCATGGGGGCCATGAATGCTTTTCTGCGCCGCTTTTCGGGACCGGAGTGCCAGGCGCTCTACCAGGATCTCGATGCGACCTGGACGGCACGCGCGGACGCGCTCAACGCGCGGCTTGCGGCGGCTGGTCTGCCGGTCGCAGTCGCGAACATGTCGACGATCTGGACGGTCCTCTACACGCGGCCATCGCGGTACAACTGGATGTTCCAGTATTACCTGCGCAAGCATGGCCTGGCCTTGAGCTGGGTCGGGAGCGGCCGTCTCATTTTCAGCCTGAACTATTCGGCACAGGATTTCGCGGCAGTTGCCGATCACTTCGTCGCGGCCGCCGAGGAGATGGCGCGCGACGGGTGGTGGTGGGAAGGGGCGCCGGCGAACATCAGGCGGCGCGTGCTGCGCGAGATGTGGCAGCTTGGCGTGCTGAAGCGGCAGTCGATGCCGGCTTGAGCACTTCCTGCTTCCCCTTTTGCCCGCATGCGGAAAGAGGGGAAGCAGGGCGCCTCGTTCGCGAGGCAGATCAATGCGGGCGGTGTGATGCGATCTCGGGATCGATCAGCTCGCCACGCAGGAGCGCCAGCGGCGCCTTGTAGTAAAGCTTGATGTCGTGGAAGGGGTCGGTGAGGATCTTTGTGACCCACACGATGCCTGCCTGCACATCCTGGATGAAGAAAAGCTGAAGCATCCGGAAGAGTACGCCGGCAATGCCGAGCGCAAGCCAGATCGTGCCGACGTGACGGGCGAAGCCGGTCCAGCCCTCGTAGGGCTCGAGCAGGCCCATCAGGGTCGGATCGAGGATCACGACGAGCGGCAGGAAAGCCCAGATCCCCATGAGAATGACCTTGCGGAAGAGATTATAGCCAACCTTG
Organism: Hyphomicrobiaceae bacterium; assembly: GCA_046293075.1. Lineage (GTDB taxonomy): Bacteria > Pseudomonadota > Alphaproteobacteria > Rhizobiales > Hyphomicrobiaceae. The sequence continues at coordinate 48,077 of JBKBPL010000009.1, forward strand.
ACCTCCTCCTTGTGTTCGTGGGTGACCTGATTGGCATGATCATAGCCCTTGGGCTCGAAGAAGAAGTGCCCACTCTGGCGGGTCAGCATGCCGATCAGCCATGCGATCAGGGCGGCCATTGGCGGATCGTAGAACAGCATGCCGTAGGCGACGAGAAAGCTGATGGCGCTGATGAAGTGCAGCGACTGGTTGATGCGGCTCTGGTGGTAGAAGCGATGGTCGTCCCACCGCTGCTGGCGGAGTGTCTCCGTGAAGCTGGCCATTCTCATAGTCCTCCATTCGACGGTTGGCGTGACGCGAATGCGATGGGTGCCCTCAGGCGGCGGAGACGAGCTCGCGCTTGGTCTGAGAGCTCGCGGGCATCTTGCGGAAGCGCAGGAGTGCGAAGTGGCCAAGCGGCGGCAGCGGTCGGCGCTCGGCGAGCATTACGCCGCCATTCTCGGCCATCCAGCGCTCGAAGCGCGCCCACGGGAAGTCCGAGCGCCAGCCGAGCCGCTCGACAACCGGCTCCAGCAGTCTCTCGACCTTGAGCCGCGGGCCCTTGTCGGCGCCGACGCGGTTGACCACGATCAGCTCGCCGCCGGGCCTGAGCACGCGCATGAACTCATCGAGCGCCGCTTCGGGATCGGGTACCGTGTTGACGACGTATTGCGCTGTCACCACGTCAAACGAGTCATCCTCGAACTCGAGATGCTGCACGTCCATGATGGCGAGCCGCTCGACATTCGTCATTCGCAAGTCGGCAACCCTCTGGCGGGCGACGTCGAGCATGGCGGCCGAGATATCGACGCCAGTGATCCGGCAGCGGTCCGAGTAGTACGGCAGCGAAATGCCCGTGCCGACGCCGACTTCGAGCACGCGCCCGCCGACGTTCTCGCACGCCGCGATCGCGGCGCGCCGTGCCTTTTCGAAGACCGAGCCGAAAACGAGGTCGTAGATCGGCGCCCAGCGATCATAGGTTTTGACCACGCCCTCGCGATCCATGGCTCGCGTCATATCTTTCCACTCCAAGTTTGCCAGTTCGTCCCCAGCCGACGGTCGCCCCCCGGCCGCTCACCTGTGTCACGCCGATGACACGCCCGCGTCCCGACCAAGCGCTCCGGCGCTCACCCCCGCGACCATCGCTGCGACAGCCGGCTCCACCTCGGCATGGATGGGCCGCAGGTTCGCAATGAACTGGCCCGCGCTGCGGGCCCAGGAAAAGCCGAGTGCGTGCGTTCGGCAGGCGGCGCGGGACAAGGTGAGCGCATCGAGGCAGGCTTGGCGCAAGTCCTCGCTGAGCACGCCGACCGGAGCGCGGCCGACGACATCCAGCGGTCCGGTCACGGGGAAGGCGGCAAGGGGGACCCCCGACGCAAGCGCCTCGAGCTGTGCAATGCCGAAGGTGTCGGTGCGGCTCGGGAAGACGAAGACGTCAGCCGCCGCCAGATGCGCAGCGAGTGTTTCGCCGCTCATCGCACCGAGGAAAACGGCGTCCGGGTGGCGGGCTCGCAGTGCCGCTTCTTGCGGCCCATGGCCGATCACCACCTTCGTGCCCGGCAGATCGAGGGAGAGAAAGGCGCCGAGGTTCTTCTCGACGGCAATGCGCCCGACATTCATGAAGATCGGGCGCGGGAGATCCAGATGCATGGCTCGGTCGGGCCTGAACAGCGCCGTATCGACACCACGCGACCACATGCAGAGGTTGGTAAAGCCCCGCGCCTCGAGCTCGGCCCTGAGTGACGGCGTCGAGACCATCGTTGCTGCCGCCGCCGAATGGAAGCGACGCAGCGCTGCATAGCCCCAGGAGACCGGAACGGGAAATCGTGCCGCGACGTACTCCGCGAACCGCGTGGTAAGGCTGGTCGTGAAGGGCAGGCCGCGACGAAGGCAATAACGGCGCACCGCAAGCCCGATCGGCCCTTCCGTCGCGATGTGGATCGCGTCCGGCGAGGCGCGCGCGATCCGCCGCGCGATCTCGTGGCCATTGGGAATGGCGCACCTGAGGCCGGGATAGGTCGGGACCTTGAGGGAGGGGAACCCTTCAGGCGTCAGAAACTCGACAGCGGTGCCGCGCTCATTGAGGCTGCGCCGGAGCGCCTCGAGCGTGCGCACGACGCCGTTGATCTGCGGATGCCAAGCGTCCGTCGCAATGAGCACGGTCATGTCCGACCTCGTCGACCTGAAGAGGCTTCGTCGTCACACGTGCGCGATCCGCTCACTGGTGGGTGGGCAGTACTGACGACGGGCGCTGCAGATGCGGTGGTCTGCGGAGCGCAGCGCACGAACAGTGCCAATAGCGTCTTCACATCGCAGTCATGTGACAGCTTCCACGATTGTGTCGTGCGCCGTCGACGCAGCGGTGTGTGAGGGACGGGTGTCTGCTATGACGCTGTCATGGGCAGCCGGCGGCGCGCCCGAAGTCGGCCGATCGTTGGCGCGCTCATCGCCACAGATCTATCGGGCGCTGACAAGCCCGACATCGAGAAGCTGGCGGTGGAAGCTCAGAATGTGCTCGCGCTTTGGGCAATCGAACCACAAGCCATCGCAGAGGAGCTTAAGCCGCTTGCGGCTGGCATGGGCGTCGGACAAGGGGAGACCGGCGGCCTCGAGCAGCACCGTGCCGAGGTAGGGCACGTCAAGGATTTCGGGACTCGAGAACCGGGGCTCGAAGCGCACGCCGTTGATGGCGAAAAACGTCTGGTAGCCGATCGAGCCGCGGGTGACGAGCACGTCTTCCGCCTCCGTCTCGTCGCTGAAGCCGAGGAGCACGCGCGTCGCCATTGGGTGATGGTCACCGTAGCGCACGATCAGGAAGCGCTCTGTGGGAAAGCGGCGTTCGAGCTCTCCGACGAGGTGCTGGTAGTCGAGGCGGGAGAGCCACAGGCGGCGCAGCACCTCATGCATCTCGGGATGGGTGCCGGGGCCACCGCCGGGCAGATTCATGTGTGGCTCGTAGGGGTGGTCGAAGGGCCAGTGGCCGGCCATGGTTTCAATGAATGTGAAGAGCGGCGCGCGTGACGTGGCGAGGTGACGCGCGATCTCCTCGAGCGCATTTTCATAGTAGAAGCGGTCGCGCTCGTTGGCCCGCGTTGCCCCCTGATCCCTGGCATCGCGCAAATCCGTGATGCCGACACTCGTGAAGAAGCGCTCGGCGCCGGTGAATGTGCGCAGCATGGGATAGAACATGACGTTGCGATAGCCGCACTTCGCCAGGATGTTGGGCAGCGTCTCGCTGATCTTGCCGGACATGAGGCGTTGCACGAAGAGGCGCATACCGCCGAAGGAGTAGGTGGAGAGCCCCGTCATCACCGAGAATTCGGTGAGGACGGAGGCACCACCGTAGCTTTCGACCCGGAGCCGGTAAGTGCGACCATCGTCCGAGCGGAAGAAGTCGTCGAGCTGGCGATCGTATTCGAGGGCTGGGAACAGCGAAGGCTGAACCGCGGACTCGTGGTGGATAAGGATGACGTGCGGCGGCTCATGCGCCGGCGTGCAGCTGACCTTGGGTTGGATGGGCGGCATTCGCAACTCCGCCGATGCCGCCGCAGCCTCCATGAGCTGGCCGCGCATCAGCGTCTCGATCGTCTCGGCCCATGATCGGTAAAATGACGAGACGTACATCGCCCTGTACTGGAACAGCGAATGGCGCCGCTCGCCGACCGAAAGGGCGGCCGCCGTCGCCCCGCAGGCGCAGACGAGCAGCAGAATTGCGGCGAGCGAGCGCGGCACGCGCACGGGGTCGATGCGCCAAGCCACGACCGCCAAGAATACCGCCATCAGGCCGACAACGAGCGCCGCGAGAACCGGGCCGCCGTAGTTGGTGACGAGAAAGCTCAGGTTGGTGCTCGACATCAGGTAGTAGGCGATGTCGTAGGCGTGCAGCACCATATTCATGTACTTGAGCTTCAGTGACGAGATGGTGGTGACGAGCGCCACCTGCGCCGCCACAAGCACGACAGCAAGCAGCAGGCGCCGCGTGAGCAGCATGATAAGCGCGCCGGTCGTGGCACTCACCATGATGGCGAGCAGCACTGTGATCGGCGGGCCTTCGGTCCACGCGAGCCATGAAGCGAGCGCCAGCGCCGAGGCCGCGCTGAGCGCATAGCTGGTGGCTGATCGCAGAGGCCGGCCGGTAATAGGCCACCGGCGGCTGTCGGCCCTATGGGCACGGAAGGATGAGCGTGAGGCGTCGGCCGTCACGGAAGGGGGAAGCACAGGATCCTTTTGGCTCACGCGGTACACCCAGGATGGCCGGCCATTATTGTCATAAAAGTATCATATGCCGGAAAGCAGCACACGTCATTTGGCACTACGCCGGCGGCGCTGGCGCTGGGCGCGTTCGCGCGGAATGGCTCCGCCTATCCCACCCGCGAAGTTGGCCTCTCGGCCGCCCGACTTGGGCCAGGCATCGCCTGACCCGTGGCGGACGCATAGGTTTGTCCTGACAACTGGTCGGCGCTGCCCTTCGGCGATATGCTGCAAAACAGATGTCCGCGGCGCATTGGTGATGGGTTGTCCGGACAGATTGTATGAGGACTGAGATATCCGATGAGGAGCACCATCAACGACGCGGCCGACGAGGTCCAGCTTCTCGACATGATCGAGCGCTGGACGGAGCGGGAGCTCAAGCCGATCGTGCGCGCGTACGACCACGCCGACCGCTATCCCGACCACATCGTCGAGCAGATGAAGGAGCTTGGCTTGTTCGGGGCGACGGTCAGCCCCGCGTATGGCGGCCTCGGTCTGCCAGCCTCGACCTACGCCAAGATCGTCATGACGATCTCGTCCGTCTGGATGTCGATCACCGGCATCTTTAACTCGCACCTCATGCTGGCGCTCGCCATCGAGAAGTTCGGGACGCCGGAGCAGAAGAAACAGTGGCTGCCGAAGCTCGCATCAGGTGAGATCCGCGGCGGCCTCGCGCTGACCGAGCCCGATGCCGGGACGGACCTCCAGGGCATCCGCATGACGGCGCGCCGCGACGGCGACGACTATGTCATCAACGGCACCAAGATGTGGATCACCAACGGCGCCGAAGGATCGTGCTTTGCCATGCTGGTGAAGACCGATCCCGACGCGAAGCCGCGGCACGCCGGCATGAGCCTTTTCATCACGCCGAAGAAGGCGGGCTTCACGGTCGGGCGCAAGCTCAAGAAGCTCGGTTACAAGGCCATCGACACGGCGGAGCTCGTCTTCGAGAACTACCGCGTGCCGAAAGATCATCTCATTGGCGGCGTTGAGGGGCAGGGCTTCTATCAGACGACCGGCGGCCTCGAGCTCGGACGCATCAACGTCGCAGCGCGGGGTGTGGGCATCGCCGAGGGCGCGCTGAAGCTGGCGACGGCGTATGCGCAGGTGCGCAAGACATTCGGCAAGCCCATCTGCGAGCATCAGGCCATCCAATTGAAACTCGGCGAGATGGCGACCCGCGCCCGGGCCGCCCGGCTTCTGACGCTCGATGCCGCGGCTGCCTTCGATCGCGGCGAGCGATGCGACATGGAGGCTGGCATGGCGAAGTACTTCGCGAGTGAGGCCGCGCTTGAAAATGCCATTGAGGGGATGCGCATCCATGGCGCCTATGGGTACTCGCAGGAGTACGACATCGAGCGCCTCTACCGCGACGCACCGCTCACCTGCATCGGCGAGGGCACCAACGAGATGCAGCGCATCATCATCGCCAAGAACTGGATCAAGAGGAACCCCATCGCATGATGCCACTGGCGGGTTTGACGATCGTTTCAGTCGAGCAGTTCGGGGCGGCCCCCTACGGGACGATGTTCCTCGCCGAGCTCGGCGCGACGGTGATCAAGATCGAGAACGCGGCGATCGGCGGCGATCCGGCGCGCAAGACCGGCCCGTACTTCCTCGGCGAGAACGACAGCGAGTATTTCCAGGCCTTCAACAGCAACAAGAGGAGCGTCGCGCTTGACCTGCGCAGCGAGGAAGGCCGCGCCGCGCTGCGCCATCTCATCAGCGAGGCCGATGCCGTCGTGAATAACCTGCGCGGGGACCTGCCGGCCCGGATGGGCCTCGATTATCCTGCACTGGGCGCCGTCAAGCCTTCCATCGTGTGCGTGCATGTCTCCGCCTATGGGCGGGACAACGCGCGCGCATCGCGCCCCGGCTATGATTATCTCATGCAGGCCGAGTCCGGGCTCATGGACCTGACCGGCGAGCCGGATGGTCCGCCCTCACGGATCGGTGCGCCCTCCATGATCGACCAGACGACCGGGCTCACGGCCGCGGTCGGCCTGCTCGCGGCCGTCCTGCAGGCGCGCTCGACCGGCAAGGGCTGCGACGTCGATATCAGCCTCTTCGAGGTGGCGCTGCATCAGCTCGGGTACGTGGCGCGCTGGTATCTCAACGAAGGCCACGTCTCCCGTCGCCAGCAGCGCAGTGCCCACTTCTCCGTCGCGCCGGTGCAGACCTTCCCGACCGCCGACGGCTGGGTCTTCGTCATGTGCATGACGGATAAGTTCTGGGCCGAGCTGGTCGCAGCCATCGAGCGTCCTGAGCTCAACGCGGATCCGCGCTTCGCGACCATGGCGAGCCGGCAGGCGAACCGCGACGCGATCACCGAGATCGTCGATGCCGAGCTCAAGAAGAAGCCGAGCGCATACTGGCTCGCGCGTCTCGGCAGCGTGCTTCCCATTGCGCCGGTCCTCGATCTCGCAAGCGCCTTGGACAACCCGTTCCTCAAGACGACGGAAATGATCCGCAACGTGCCGCATCCGGCCATGCCGGGCATGCGCGTGCTCGCCAATCCGATCAAGATCAACGGCAAGCGGCTGGAGCAGGCCGTCTGCCCGCCCATGGGCGCCGACAATGCCGCGTTCCTCGGCGCGCCGGGCGGCGAGAGGGTGCGAGGGCGCGCATGAAGCTTGAAGGCATTCGCGTCATTGACCTCTCTGTCTTCCTGCCCGGGCCCTACCTCACGCTCGCCATGGCCGACCACGGCGCGGAGGTGATCAAGGTGGAGCCGCCGGGCGAAGGTGATCCGGGCCGGCATATCGGCCTCTCCGACGGCCCGAGCACGGTCTTCTTCCGCAATATCAACCGCGGCAAGAAGAGCATTGTCGTCGACCTCAAGAAATCCGATCAGCGCGAGCGGCTGCTCAGGCTGTGCGAGGCGGCCGACGTCGTCGTGGAATCATTCCGCCCTGGCGTCGTCGATCGTCTTGGCGTTGGCTACGAGGCGGTGCGCGCGCGCAACCCGCGCATTGTCTACTGCGCGATCAGCGCTTTCGGCCAGACCGGGCCGTACAGCGGCCGCCCGGCGCATGATCTGGCGCTCGAAGCCGAGAGCGGCTTGCTCACGGCATCACTCGGCGGCGACGGCAAGCCGGCCATGCCAGCGATTCCGGCGGCCGACGTGCTGGCGGGCCTGCAGGGCCTTGCGGCCGTGCTCATGGCGCTGCTGCGCCGGAACCAGACGGGCGCCGGCGACTATATCGACATCAGCATGCACGACGTCACGGTCGGCGCGATGCTGAATATTCTCGGCCCCACATTCGCCGAGAACCGGCAGCCGATCCCGACGCATGAGCGCACGACCGGGGGTGCGGCCTTCTATCGCCCCTATGAAACACGCGACGGCCGCTTCCTCGTCCTCGCTGGGCAGGAGCCGAAGTTCATCCAAAACCTGCTTGGTGCCTTGGGCCGTCCGGATCTCGCTGAGCCCTGCCTCAGGGGACCGGGGCCGCATCAGCAGCCCGTAATGCACTTCCTCGCAGAGATCTTCCGGACCAAGACGCTTGCGGAGTGGGATGCGTATCTTGCGACGCTCGACGTCTGCTACGGCCGCGTCAACACCCTGCCCGAGGCCTTCGCGCACGAGAACCTCCATGCCCGCGGCATGGTGCTCAAAGACGCGCAGGGTCGCACCCATGTCGGACCACCGATCCATTTCCGCCATGAGCCGGCCGCGCCCGTGCTGCGCGAGCCGCGCCTCGGCGAGCATACCGAGAGCGTGCTCGGCGCGCAGAAATAGTCTTGGGAGATCGATATTATGCAGAGCCATGAGGCCGCCGGCGGCCGGCGCTATCGCGAGACGTTCGGCCGGTATTTCGATGACTTCGTCGTCGGGGACATCTACGAGCATCGGCCGGGGCGGACGATCACGGAAACCGACAATATATGGTTCACCCTGCTGACCATGAATACGCACCCGCTGCACTTCGACGTGGCCTACGCGGCGAAATCGGAGTTCGGCCGGCCACTCGTGAACAGCTGCCTCACCTTGTCCATGGTGGTCGGCATGAGCGTGAGCGACTTGAGCCAGAAGGCGATCGCCAATCTCGGCTGGAACGACATCAAGCTGACCGCGCCGGTCTTCGTCGGCGATACCCTCTATGCGGAGTCGGAAGTCCTGGCGAAACGGGAGTCCGCGTCGCGCCCGACGCAGGGCGTCGTGACCGTGCGCACGATTGGCAAGAAAGCCGATGGGGTGGCGTTCATCAGCTTCGAGCGCACCATGCTGGTGCCCAAGCGCGGGCACGGCATCGAAGATTGAGCCAGCGACCGACGCCTAGCCCTTCATGCGCCGCATGGTCATAGTGTGGCGGAAGCGTGATGCCGGATGGGTATTGATGGCGATGAGCGCGATCTGTCCCGAGGCGAGCCGGTACGTGCGCCGCACGACGAGCGCTATAGGATCGTCCGTAGCACGGAGGCCCTCGGCCATTGCCTCGGTCATGTGCGCGGCGGTGATTTCCTGCTGAACTTCCGCGATGCGCTGGCCGAACATGTCCTCGATGAGATGGAAGATGGGGCCGGCATGGCGCTGCAGGAGCCGGCCGACGGCCGCAAAGTCCCGGCTGATGTGGACCTCTGTCCGACAGAGCGGGACCTCGCTTTCCTCGCGATACCGGTAGCCGCGGACGGCCAGCCACGCTTCGCCGCTGGCGACGCCGATCTGCTGCGCGCGCTTGCGGTCGAGCTCGATCAGCTCGATCGTGTCGATCGCGAAGCGGGATCCGGCCGCGTAGGTGACGAGATCGCAGATCGACGTCACTTCATGCACGTGCGACTCGGAGGGGCGGGGCGAAACGACGGTCGTTCCGGAGCCCCGCCGCGACCGCACGAGGTTGTCCTCGCGCAGTCGTCGCAGCGCCTCGCGCACCGTGTAGCGGCTGACCGAGTAGCGCTTGCGAAGCTCGTCCTCGGGCGGCAGTGTGGCGCCGACCGGATAGACGCCGCGAACAATCTCGTCCTTGATGGCGTGAAAGAGCTGCAGGTAGAGCGGGTCGCCGGCGTTGAGGTCCATCGGTGCGGGGGCGCCGGGCCTGGACTTGGGCCGGTTTGGGCGGCGGACCTTCGTTTCATTCCTCGAGGCCATGATCCGAAGGTGTGGTCCGCGCGTTCCAGAGCCTGAAAGAAATGGTGCCGGCTGAGGGATTTGAACCCCCGACCAACGGTTTACAAAACCGCTGCTCTACCACTGAGCTAAGCCGGCTTTTCGGGCCGCGCCGGCAGGGCGGCGGCCGATTGGCGCCCTTATACGCGAACCGCCCGGCCCCTGCTACCGTGTCCTCACGGTGCGCCCCATCTCAGTTCCGATTCGGGCGCCACGCCGGCCCTAGCCCTCGGGCCGGCAATGCCCTATAAGGCGGCACTGCAAGCCCAATCGCTGGACGATGCAGCCGGAACCTGGGGCGCCGCGGCGCTCCGGGCCCGTGCCCCTTGGTTACCGTGGAGACGTGTCATGCCTGCCCCCTGGTCGCCCGACAGCTGGAGATCGAAGCCGATCGTCCAGGTGCCCGAGTATCCGGACGCGGCCGCTCTGGCCGACGTGGAAGGCAAGCTCGCGACGTTTCCCCCCCTCGTCTTTGCCGGCGAGGCCCGACAGCTCACGAAGGCGCTCGGCGAGGTTGCGGAGGGCCGCTCGTTCCTGCTCCAGGGCGGCGACTGCGCCGAGAGCTTCCTCGAGCACCGCGCCGACAACATCCGCGACTTCTTCCGCGTCTTCCTGCAGATGGCGGTCGTGCTGACGTACGCCGGCGGCTCGCCGGTGGTGAAGGTCGGCCGCATTGCCGGCCAGTTCGCCAAGCCGCGCTCCTCGCCGACCGAGAAGAAGGGCGACATCGAGCTGCCAAGCTACCGCGGCGACATCATCAACGGCGCGGAGTTCACGCCCGAGGCCCGTATTCCGGACCCGCAGCGCCAGCTCCAGGCCTACCGACAGTCGGCGGCGACGCTGAACTTGATCCGCGCCTTTGCCCAGGGCGGCTACGCGGACCTCGAGCGCGTGCACCAGTGGACGCTCGGCTTCATCAAGGACAGCCCGCAGGGGCGCAGGTTCGAGGAACTGGCGAGCCGCATCACCGAGACGCTCGAGTTCATGCGCGCGTGCGGCATCACCGCCGACAATACGCCGCAATTGCGCACGACGACCGTCTACACGAGCCACGAGGCGCTGCTGCTCGGCTATGAGCAGGCGCTGACGCGGCTCGATTCGACGAGCGGCGACTGGTACGCCACGTCGGGCCACATGATCTGGATCGGCGACCGCACGCGCCAGCCGGATCATGCGCACGTCGAGTACTTCCGCGGGATCAAGAACCCGATCGGCGTGAAGTGCGGGCCGTCGCTCGAGCCCGACGCGCTGCTGCGGCTGATCGACATCCTGAACCCGAACGACGTTGCGGGCCGCCTGACGCTGATCTGCCGCTTCGGCGCGGACAAGGTGGAGAGCCACCTGCCGAAGCTGATCCGCGCGGTCGAGAAGGCCGGCCGCAAGGTCGTGTGGTCGTGCGATCCCATGCACGGCAACACCATCTCGGCGGCGAACGGCTACAAGACGCGGCCCTTCGAGCGCATCCTGAAGGAGGTCGATACCTTCTTCGCGGTGCATCGCGCCGAGGGCACGCACGCCGGCGGCATCCACGTCGAGATGACGGGGCAGAACGTGACGGAGTGCACGGGCGGCGCGGTGGCGATCAGCGAGACGGACCTTTCGAACCGCTATCACACGCACTGTGATCCGCGGCTCAATGCCGACCAGTCGCTCGAGCTTGCTTTCCTGGTCGCCGAAAGGCTGAAAACCGAACGCGTTGCACGCGCACCTCACGAGGCGTCGATCGCGGCGGCGGAGTGATTCGGATCACTTGTTGAATCGAACGGGAAGCGCGGTGCCGAAAGGTGCCGCGCTTCTTCTATGCCGTTTGAGGTCATCTTCGCACAAGCCTACGTCCGAGGACGCCGTGGATGTCTGGCTCCGTTCATGGGAGGGCGATTTCCACCATCGGATCGCTGCCTTCTGCGACGTCAGTCCCGGTCGTCACTCGTAGCCCCGCTCCGCCCGAATGAGCTTGAAGGCTCCCACCCTCACGTCACCACCAACTTCACGCCCGCGATGAGCAGGATGATCGCGAGGATGATGCGCAGCGCGTTGTCGGGCAGGTAGCGGCTGCCGATGAACGCGCCCAACGTGCCGCCGACGCCGACGGCGCCGAGCCAGAGGGGCAAGGGCGTGGGAAGCGCATTCAGGATGCTGTACGCGCCCGTGAGGGCGGCGGCCGAGTTCAGCAGATTGTAGACCGCGGTCACCGCAGCGGTCTGGCGCACGCTCACCCAGTTCATCGCAAGGATCACCGGGGCCAGAAATATGCCGCCGCCGGTTCCGGTCGTGCCGGACACGAAACCGATCACCGCGCCAGTCAGCAGGGCCGGGAGGAATGGCGGCGTGGCGGGCGGCAACGGGCGCGCGCGGGCCTCGCGTCGCGCAGAGCGCAGCATCTGCACGGCGGACAGCACCAGGATGATGCCGACAGCGGGATAGTAGAGGCGCGTGGGAAGCTGAACCGCGCCACCGATCAGTGAGAACGGGAAGCCCAGGACGGCGAAAGGATAGAAGGCGCGCAACGTGAGCAGGCCGCGCCGCCAGAACTGGAAAGTGCCGATGCCCGCAACCAGCAGATTGAGGGAGAGCGCCGTCGTCTTCATCGCGGCGGGCGCCAGCCCGAACAGCCCCATAGCCGCGAGGTAGCCCGTGGCCCCCGCCTGCCCGACCGAAGCGTAGAGCACGGCGATAAGCAGGAAAAGAATGGTCAGCCAGAGTGTGTCGCTGGTCAAAATGAGACGTCCGACTCGCGCGCTCCCTCGAAGCCTGCACTATACGCCTTTCATTCAGGCTGCGCCGGCAGTCTCTGCGCTTGTACGGACGCGCTTTCTAGAGTGCCAACTCCCAAAACTGGCCGTTCACGTCGTGGCCGAACTCGTTGTGGCGCTCTTCCTTGATGAGGTTGAAGCCGGCAGCGGCGTAGATGCGGATCGCGGGCACGAGAACGTCGTGCGTCCACAGCATAAGCATCTTGTAGCGTTTGGCGCGCGCGAAGCGGATACACTCATCGACGAGCCGGCGGCCGAGGCCGAGCCCGCGCGCCGAGGGCTCCACGTAGAGCAGGCGGAGTTGCGCGACCTCCGCCGAGGCGCGTGTGACGAACACGGAGCCGACAACCTCGCCGTCGCGCTCGGCGATCCAGGCGCGCTCGTGCTTCGGATCGAAATTGCTGATGAACTTGGAAAGGATCTCCGCGACCAGGGCCTCGAGCCTCGGATCGGTCCAGCCGTATTCCCGCGCGTAGATGACCGCCTGGCGATGCGTGATCCAGCCGGCGTCGCCAGTCTCGAGCCCGCGCAGGATGTAGGGCTCGGCCGTCGGCGCGGGCGCGCCGAGGAGCCGCGCGATGGTCTTCGTCGCCGCGACAAGACGGGGACGATCGGGCGGCGCCACCTTCTCCAGCATGGCGACGACGCCCTCGTGCGAGCCGCGGTCAAGGGGTGCAAACGCGGCCTGACCCTTCGGCGTCAGGGTGATGACTGCGCGGCGGGCATCGTCCTCGGCGGGCGTCCGGTGGATGAGGCCCTGCTCCTCGAACTTCTTGAGCATCCGGCTCAAGTAGCCTGCGTCGATGCCGAGCTCCCGGGTGAGATCGCTCGCCGTGATATCGCGGCCGTGGGCCAGCTCGTAGAGCACGCGCGCTTCCGAAAGCGAGTACGGGCTCGCATGCAGGCTCTCCGCCAGCAGGCCGAGCTGGCGCGTGTAGAAGCGGCTGAAGCGCCGTATGGCAGCAACGTCCTCCGGTAACGGGCTCGAATTCCCGGCTTCAACGATGACGGCCATGGCGTGTACCTCCGGGCGCTAAAGTCAACCAATTATTTGACTAAGTCAAATAGTCTCGCGCGCGGCAGTGGCGAGCGCAAGCGCCGCCGCGTCTTTCCAAGCGCCGGCGCGAGGTGCATAAGTGCGCGCAACCCCGAACGGGGGCCGACCTGGGGAGGAAATCATGCTGCTCGCAGAAAACCTGAAGAGACTGGGCACGGAAACGGCCTTCGAGGTGCTGGCCCGCGCCGCCGAGCTGCAGCGGCAGGGCAAGGACGTCATCAACCTCGGAATCGGTCAGCCCGATTTTCAGACCCCCGCCCACATCGTCGAGGCGGCGATCAAGGCGCTGCGCGACGGTCATCACGGCTACACGCCGGCCCAGGGCATCCTGCCGCTGCGCGAGGCGGTCGCGCGCGACCTCCTAAAGCGCCACGGCGTCGAGGTGAACCCGGACCTCATCGTCATCATGCCGGGCGGCAAGCCGACGATGTTCTTCGCGGTGCTCATGTTCGGCCAGCCGGGCGTTGAGATCATGTACCCGGACCCCGGCTTCCCGATCTATCGCTCGATGATCCAATACTCGGGCGCCAAGCCCGTCCCGATCGCGCTACGCGAGCAGAACGAGTTCGCCTTCAGCGCTGATGAGGTGCTCGCGCAGATCACGCCGAAAACGTCGCTGATCATCCTCAACAGCCCCGGCAATCCGACGGGCGGCGCCGTGCCCAAGGAGGAAGTGGCGAAGCTCGTCGCCGGTCTCGCGAAGCATCCGCACGTCGCCGTGATGTCCGACGAGATCTACAGCCAGATGCTCTATGACGGCCGCGTGCACGAGAGTTTCCTGCGCTATCCCGAGATCCGCGACCGCCTGATCATCCTCGACGGCTGGTCGAAAACCTATGCGATGACGGGATGGCGGCTCGGCTTCTCGGTGTGGCCGAAGTCGCTCGTCGATCACGTGGTGCGGCTGTGCGTGAACAACCATTCCTGCGTGAACGCGCCGACACAGTTCGCCGGCATCGCCGCACTCGAAGGCCCGCAGGACGACGTGGTCCGCATGGTCAAGGCATTCGACGAGCGCCGCCGCGCGATCGTGCCCATGCTGAACCAGCTTCCCGGATTCACATGCGTCAATCCGGGCGGCGCGTTCTACGCCTTCCCGAACATCACCGGAACCGGCATGAGCGCCCGCGAGTTGCAGAACAGGATGCTGGAAGACGCGGGCGTTGCGACCGTTGCCGGCACGAGCTTCGGCATTCACGGGGAGGGCTACATCCGCTTCTCCTACGCCAACTCGATCGAGAACATCCGCAGGGCCATTGAGCGCATCGGGACGCTGCTCGTAGAAAAGCGGTAGCGATGGGAACGGCGGTCGTCCCCTCTCCCCATTGAAGCCAAAGGGGAAAGGGGGAAGCAGAGCGAGGTGCGCGCTTGAGCGAGTCTCCTGACGCCTTTTACGCCCGCCGCATGCGCGAGGAGATCGAGGGCGGCGAGCCTGAGCTCGCCATGCTCGGATCGTTCGTCGGCAAGGGCGGCGTGGCGGTCGATGTCGGCGCGAACGAGGGGATCTACGCCTTCGCGCTGAGCGAGCTTGGGGCCATCGTTCACGCCTTCGAGGCCAACCCGGCATTTGCCGACTTCGCGCGGCGTTCACTCGGCGCGCGGGCGCAGGTGTACCCGTTCGCGTTGTCGAACGCGGCGGGGCAGGCTTCGTTTTTCGTCCCACTCGCGGACGACGGCAGCGAGCTGCATCTGGCCGGCAACCTCAAGAATACGCACAGCCAGTTCGCGCGCCAGATGGTGATCCAGGTCGAGATGCGCACGCTCGATTCCTTGGCGCTCACCAATGTGCAGTTCATCAAGGTGGATGTGGAGGGGAGCGAGCTCGAGGTGCTCGAAGGCGCGCGCGAGACCATCGTGCGCGATCATCCGGCCCTGCTGCTTGAGTTGCTTTCTGGAACCTACCGGGATCCGCTCGCCGTGACGCGCGAGGTCTGCGAGACGTACGGTTACAGCGCCTACGTGGTCGACAAAGGCAAGCGCCTCGACGCCATGACGACCATCGCCGCGCTCAACTCAAACACGACCTGGGGCAGCCCGATCGCGACCCGGAACGTGCTGTTTCTCTGATCACTCGAAAAGCGAGAGCTGCCCTTCGGGTTCCTTCGCCGAGCCGCGCGGGATGCGGCGATAGCCGAAGCTCACGCGATCGACGAGACCCGGGTGGCGCGCGCGGAACGTGGCTTCGGCCTTCGCGCGGCTCGCGGGAAAACGCTCGCCCCACCAGATGGCATAAAGCTGGCGCGGGTCGCAGCCGTAGCGCGCCATGAGATCCTTGCGGCGCACACGCAACCAGCGGGCGATCCAGATTTCGATCGCCTCGGCCTCGCCGAGCGGGCGTGGCGTGTCATCACGCGCGGCAAGGGTGGACGCCACGGAAGCTCCGGCAATTGCGGGGGGCGGGACCAGCATGGGGCGGAACACGACTTTGATCTGACGCAATTGAAACATACTGACAGAACATTGCGGCAACGCAACGGCGACGCGCATGACTGCTCCTCATGCCTCCGGCGCATTGCACATTGCCTATTGTTGCGTGCGGTGGCACAGGGACCGGCGCCCCATCAGCCGAGACTCGAGCGTGACCACTGCAACCTCAAATCCGCCCGCGCGGGCTGCCGCGATCCTCATCGTCATGCTCTCGGCGACGACGATCCTCTCGCAGTTCTTCCGTTCATCTGTGACCGTGCTCGCGCCGGAGCTGATCGTCGAGCTCAAGCTGACGTCGCAGGCGCTCGGCATGGCCAATGCGATCTTCTTCTTTGCGCTGATGGCTGCGCAAGTGCCGGTCGGCATCCTCTTCGATCGCATCGGCGTGCGGCTCACGGTCGGCGCGCTCGCCATTCTCGGCGTCGCCGGTGCGCTCTGGCACGCGGTCGTGCGCGACGGCGGCGAGCTGATTGCGGCGCGGTTTCTGCTCGGCCTCGGTTTCGGCGGCAGCTTCATGTCGGTGGTCGTGCTCTGCTCGCGCTGGTATCCGCGCGCCCGCTGGGCGACGGCCATGAGCTGGGTGTTCGGTCTGAGCATGGTCGGGGTCGGCATGGCGGGGACGCCGCTTGCGCTTGCCGCCGGGCTGCTCGGCTGGCGGATCGCGTTCGTGATCATGGCGGGCGTGGCGGCTGCCGTCGGGCTCCTGTTCGTGTGGCTGGTGCGGGATGACCCCCCGGGCAAAGCGCCGGTCTCCCGCCCGCCCGAGACGCTCGCCGATGCGCTCGTCGGGTTCTTCGCCATTCTGCGCTTGCCGGGCCTGCTGCGTGTGCTCGGACTGCAGACGGTCGCCTATGCCGTGATGGCGACGATCATGGGGCTCTGGGCAGGCCCCTATCTGCACGACGTGCACGGTCTCGATGCCGTCGCGCGCGGCAATGTGCTGATCGCCATGGCGATTGCGCAGACGGCAGGCGTTCTCGCCTTCGGCCCGATGGACCGCATTTTCGACACGCGCAAGTGGGTGGCTGTGAGCGGCGCCGCGGCGACGGTCGTCGTGCTTCTCGCGCTGGCCTCGAATCCACCGACCATGCTGGCGATCCCGCTCATCATCGGCGTTTGCGCGACCTCCGCCTACGGCGTTGCGGTGGTGACCCACGCGCGCACATTCTATCCCGACCACCTCGTCGGACGCGGCGCCACGACGGCCAACATGGCGCAGCTCTTCGGCTGCGCGATGCTACCCGTCGCCACCGGCTTCATCCCCGCGTACTTTCCGCAGACGGCAGCCGGCTATTCGCCCGTCGCCTACCAATGGATCTTTGCTACCATTGCGGCAGCGCTGGGGGCGGGCCTCATGGTCTATGCCACGGCGCGCGACGTCAGGCCGAGCAGCCAGCTCGGTCCTCAAGCGCCGGCCCCGACCGGCGGCAAATCCGGCCCGCCCGGGCGTTGAGAGGAGACGCACCATGCGCACGCGAATGACCGAGGTCCTCACATTGCCGCAGGATGGAACGGCGGGCGCGCTCGCCGGCCGCGTCTGGCGTCCCGACGTCGGAGGACCCTCGGTCGTCGCCGTACGCGACGATGGCGTCTATGACATCACGCGTCACGCGCCGACCATGCGTGACCTCGCGGAGCGCACCGATGCCGCCGCGATCGTGCGCACTGGGGCGGGCGAGCGAGTCGGCGCGCTTGGCGAGATTCTTGCCAATACGCCGGAGATCTACCGCGATCCGAGTGGACCGTGGCTGCTGGCGCCGATTGATCTGCAGGCGATCAAGGCCGCGGGCGTGACCTTTCCCCGCTCGATGCTGGAGCGTGTGATCGAGGAGCAGGCCAAGGGGGCGCCCGAGAAGGCCGACGCCATCCGCAAGCAGGTCCAGGCCCAGCTCGGCGGCGACTTGCGCGCGTTGAAGCCCGGCTCGAAGGAGGCCATGGCCCTGAAGCAGACGCTGATCGCGGCGGGAGCATGGTCGCAATACCTCGAAGTTGGCATTGGCGAGGACGCCGAGATCTTCACCAAGGCGCAGCCGATGTCCGCGGTGGGCCACGGCATGTCGGCCGGACTGCACCCAAAGTCGACGTGGAACAATCCTGAGCCCGAGGTGGCGCTGCTGGTCAATTCAAAAGGGGCCATTGTTGGTGCGACGCTCGGCAATGACGTGAACCTGCGCGATATCGAAGGCCGCTCGGCGCTGTTGCTCTCCAAGGCCAAGGACAACAATGCTTCAGCATCCGTCGGGCCTTTCGTGCGCTTCTTCGACCACACCTTTTCGCTGGACACGGTGCGCGCGCTCGACGTGGATCTGACCGTAGACGGGCCGGAGGGCTTCCGCCTCACGGGCAAATCATCGATGCGCGAGATCGCGCGTGATCCGGCCGATCTCGTCGGCCAGCTGATCGGCCAGACCCACCAGTATCCCGATGGCGCGATCCTCTATCTCGGCACCATGTTTGCGCCGAGCGAGGACCGTGGCGAGCCTGGCATGGGCTTCACGCACAAGGTCGGCGACATCGTCACCATTCATGCCGAACCGCTGGGGGCGCTCGTCAATGTGATGACGACATCCGACCGCGCACCGCCGTGGACCTTCGGTGTCGCAGACCTCATGCGCAACCTCGCCAAACGCAATCTGATCTGAGCGGGTGCCCCATGCTCTTCATGGTGATTTCGACGCCGCGTCCCGAGAAGCCATCAGCGATGGTGCCGAGCCGCAAGGCCTATTGGGAATGGCTGGCGCCGCTCCAGGATAACGGCATGTGCAAGGGCGCCTGGGCGCGTACCGGCCGCGGCGCCGTCATTTTGTTTGATGTGCCGGACAACGAGACGCTGCACCGGCTGCTGAACGAGTGGGCGGAGATCATCCCCGCCACCTTCGAGGTCTATCCGCTGATCGATACCGGCGCGGCCAAGGCGTTTCTCGGACGCGCCGCACCGTGAGCGGTGGCTCAACCGAAGACTTCGGGATTGATCGCGTTCTCCTTGCGCGGCGCGCCATCGAAGACCGAGAGCACGTTTCGCGCGGCCTCGGCGGACATGCGTTCCATGGCCTCGGCCGTCACGCCGGCGATGTGCGGCGAGGCGAGGACGTTCGGCAGCTTAAAGAGCGGGTTTGCCGGATCGGGCGGCTCGCGGTCGAAGACATCGAGGGCGGCCGCCGGCAGCGTGCCGTCAGTGAGTGCCGCGTGCAGCGCCGCCTCGTCGATGATGCCGCCACGTGCTGTCGAGACGAGGTAAGCCGTGCGCTTCATGGCCTTGAGCTGCCGCGCGCCGAACATGCCGACCGTCTCCGGCGTCTTCGGACAGTGGATAGTCACATAGTCGGCGCGCGGCAGGGCTGCGTCGAGATCGGCAACAGGCTCACAGCCCGCGGCTTTGATCTTCTCGGCCGAAACATAGGGGTCATAAACGAGGACGTGCATCTCCATCGCTTGGCAGCGCTTGGCCATGCGTGTGCCGATGCGGCCGAAGCCGATGATCAACACGGTCTTCTCGAACAAGTCGGTGGTGATCATCTCGGGATTGAGGCGCTCGCCCCAACGGCCTTCCTTGACGAGAGCGGAGAGCTGCGGTCCCTTGCGTGCGAGCGTGAGCATGAAGCTCATGGCGTGCTCCGCCACCGAAGGTGAGTTCGCCGTGCCGGCGATCATGACCGGCACCTTCGCCGCGGTCATGGCCGGGATGTCGATCGCATCGTAGCCGACGCCGGTGCGCGCCACGACTTCGATGGCGCCCGCTGCATCGAGCTCGGCGCCGCGAAAGCGCGTCGCGCCGAGAATGGTCGCGTGGACGGGCGCGTGCTTGCGCAGGATCGCGCGGTACTCTTCGTCCTGTGCCATGTAGGGGAAGGGAACGGCGTCGACGTCTGGGCGCGCCGCCAGGATCTCCCGTCCGGCCGTCCCCATGGAATCCGTGAAGAGGACTTTCTTCTTGTTGGTCGCCATATACTCCTCCTGGTGGTGGCGCGGGGGGGCTTGCTCCCCTGATCTTGTCAATCGACGTAGCGAACGCGGTCGGAAGCGAGGATCTCCTCGATGCCGCCGATATTGGTGAAGCCGTTCCTGATCTTGCACTGAGTGGCGGCCTCGGCAGCCAGCACCTCCTCGATCAGGGGGATGAGCGTCTGAAGGTGGCGCCGCGGCAGCACGACGACGCCATCGGCATCGCCGATCACGACGTCGCCCGCTTCGACCGCCACGCCGCCAATGACAATGGGAAGACCGACCCGCCCGGGGCCACTTCTGACGCACGAGTTGGGCGTGATCCCGCGGGCGAACACCGGCAGGCCGACTGGCGCGATACCGGCGAGGTCGCGTGCCATGCCATCGATCACGATCGCGGCCGCGCCTTTCGCCTTGGCGATGAGCGCAACATTGTCGCCGACCACGGCGGATTGCGTGAAGCCCTCGGAGGCGGCCATGATCACGTCACCCGGCTGGGCCAGCGCGACCGCCGCGATGATGGCGAGGTTATCGTTCGGGCCGGTCTCGCAAGGGAGTGCCGTGCCGAGGAACGTGGCATTCGCGATGTCGACGGCTTTGATCGCGGCATCGAGCGCACCGCGACCCTGCATGGCGTCCACGGCCTGGCCGGTCTGGACGCCTTTGAGGCGGCCGAGGGCGAAGGCATCGGGCCGTTGCCAGGCACGGCGCACGGTCAGAAGCGGCGGGTCTTTGAGCATAAGCGAACGCTCTCCTTGCAGCAGTGCTTGCGGGGCGGACGTGCCTGGCCTCAGCTTCCTCAAGGTCTATGTGATGATCTTGCGGCGTGGCTCGACGATCTCGAACATGCGCTCGAAGGTATCGAAAAGCGCAAAGAGCGCGAAGACTCCTGCAGCATTGCCGGCGATCTGGATCGTGCCCGAGGCGACGGCCGTCTCAAGCGTGGATTTCTCGGCGATGATGCTGTCGAGATCCGATCGCTTCAGCGTGACGGTGGCCTCAGGCGCCAGCGCCAAGCGCCGCGCGGACGTCGACATCGCCGAGTTCGAGACGATGACGCAGAACCTCTCGCCGGTGTCCGTAAAGAGCCAGTTCTGTGTTGTCCGGAAGCCTTCGGCTTTCGGCCCGTTGAGGCGGACGGCGAGATAGTCGAAAAGTTGTCCCGTCGGCAGGGCGTTCAGGATGTGCGGGCCGATTGGCGATCGTGACGGCACGTCGGGCATCCCGTGCCTGAGCTCGTGGGCCCCGAACAGATAGGCATTCCGCCAGGTCGCGCTCTCGGCGAGGTACCCGAGCTGTTCGAACGTATCGGCGAGCAGGCTACGGGCCTCGCTGTTGTCCGGCTCGGCAAAGACGAGATGCGACAGCACTTGCGCCACGAAGCGGTATTCGCCGGCGGCGAAGTCCACCCGCGCGCGCCGCAGGATCGCCTCGGCGCCGCCCATGTAAGCGACCATCCTGCGGCCGCTCTCAACTGGCGGCAGGGGATCGAGATTGGCCGGATTGGCGTCGTACCAGCCTAGATAATGCTGATAGATGGCCTTCGCATTGTGCCGGATGTGGCCGTAATAGCCGCGCGTTGCCCAGACGCCGTCCAATGACCTCGGTGTCCCGATCTGCTCGGCGATCTCGGCGGGCTTGAGGCCGTGATTCATGAGGCGGACGGTCTGATCGTGCGCATAGCGATAGAGATCGCGCTGCGCCTCGAGATGTCCGACGACGCGGTTCCGGCTCCAGACGGGCCAGTGGTGCTGGCCGCAGAGCACTTCCGCCTCGTCACCCCACAGGTCGATGGCCTCCTGGATGTACTTCGACCAGTCGAGAGAGTTGCGTGCCTGGGCGCCACGGAAGGGCAGCAGGTTGTGAAAGTTGTGCGTCGCGTTCTCGGCGAGGTTCAGCGTCTTGTAGGCCGGCAGGTAAAAGTGCATCTCTGCCGGCGCCTCCGTCTCGGGCGCCATTTGGAAGATGAACGCGACGCCATCGATGGTGCGGGCCTCGCCGGTGCGGGTGATGAGATCGTTCGGCGGCAGCAGCGCGACCCTGCCCGCCGTGATCGCCTTGCCGAGCCCGCAGTCCACCTGCTGCGCCGGCCCGCGGGGCAAGAGGCCGCCGAACTGATAGAGGCTTCGGCGCAGCATCGCACTGCCTGCGATCACGTTCTCGGAGATCGCGTGCTCCATGAACTGGTCGGGAGCGATCACCGGGATTTTGCGCGCGGCGACCTCCTCGGCCGTGACCACGCCGAGCGCGCCACCCCAGTGATCGACATGGGTGTGCGTGTAGATGATGCCGGTGACCGGCCGATCGCCGCGATGGCGCCGGTAGAGAGCGAGGGCCTTCCGCGCCGGCTCTATGGCGGTCAAGGCATCGACGATGACCACCCCCGCCCGCCCCTCGATCAGGGTCATGTTGGCGATGTCGAAGCCGCGCACCTGGTAGAGGCCGGGCACGACCTCGAAGAGCCCGTGGATGGCATTGAGGCGTGCCTGGCGCCACAGGCTCGGATTGACGGTCGGCGGCGATGTCTCAGGGATCTGAAATGCGTATGGCCGCATGCTCCAGACGGCGCGCCCCGTCTCGCCGACGATATGCGCATCCTCGATGGTGCCGAGAAAGCCGCGCCGGGCGTCCTCGAAATCCTGGGTATCGCTGAAAGGCAGCGCATCCAGGACCGCTGCATTCTGCCGGGCGACGCATTCGGAGGGTGGCTTGGGCCCGTCGCTGGCGGCGCCCTCCGATTTTGACATGACCGTCTCCCCGTGTGTGGGCGTCGCCGCGGCTCACGGCGGCTCTGGCAGGGCTGCCGATGCCGTCTTGGCACTTTGAAAGACAGTCAACTCAGCCACGCCCCGGCAGTCAACGGCACGCGAAGCACAAGTGGGCTGCGTTGCCGGGGCGCGGGCATGAAGTCCGCGTTCAGTCCTTGGCGCGCTCGACGTAGGACCCGTCCTCGGTCATGACGACGATGCGGGTGCCGGCTTCGATATGGGGCGGCACCATCACACGGGCGCCGTTGGAAAGTCTGGCCGGCTTGTAGGAGGAGGACGCCGTCTGACCCTTCACGACAGGATCGGCCTCGACAATCTCGAGGGTCACCCGCTGTGGCAGCTCGATGGCGACCGGCTGGCCCTCGAAGAGCTTGATCGAGCAGCGCATGTTCTCGACCAGCCACTGGGCCTGGTCGCCCAGCAGATCCTTGGGGACCACGATCTGGTCGTAGGTTTCCGGCTCCATGAAATGGAAGCCCATTTCGTCCTCATAGAGATAATCGTAGTCCTTCTCGTCGAGGAAGGCGCGTTCGACCGTCTCGGTCGTGCGGTAGCTCTTGACGATTTTCACGCCGTCCGAGATCCGGCGCATATCGATGTGGGTCGTCGGCGTGCCCTTGCCGGGGCGGATGCTTTCGGCCTTGAGGACCGTGCAGAGATCACCGTCGATCTCTAGGACATTGCCTTTGCGGACCTCGCTTGCGATAACCTTGACCACGAAACCGTTCTCCGTCCATGTCCCCGTTGGGGGCCGCTGTAAATCGTCGTTTGGCGGCTTCATAGCTGTTTCGGGGCCTGAGGCCAAGTCGGGCCCCATGGCGAGGATCGTTGAAATCCCAATGACCGAGCGTCCCTGGTGGCATCCGGACAAGCACGCCGACCGGCGGCCCTTCCTGCTCGCCAGAGGTCGCATCAAGGCGGCGCTCCGCGGCTGGTTCGAGGACCGCGGGTTCGTGGAGGTCGAGACGAGTGCGCTGCAGGTCTCGCCAGGCAACGAGGCGCATCTCCACGCATTTTGCACCGAGTGGCGCTCCGAGGGGGGCGGTGTCGCGCCCCTCTACCTGCATACCTCACCGGAGTTCGCCTGCAAGAAGCTGCTGGCAGCGGGCGAGCAGCGGCTGTTTACCTTTGCACCGGTCTACCGCAACCGCGAGCGCGGGGCGCTGCACCACCCCGAGTTCACGATGCTGGAGTGGTATCGCGCAAAGGAGCCCTATGAGGTGCTCATGCGCGACTGCGTGGAGCTTCTGTCGCTCGCGGCCGCGGCAGCAGGGACCGACCTGCTGAGCTTCCGCGATGAGCCGGTCGACCCCTCCGCGCCGCTGGAGCGGCTGACCGTGGCCGAGGCCTTCCGGCGCCACGCGCGGATCGATCTTCTGGCGACGCTCGCCGGACAAGCGCCGGATCGCGACGCCCTTGCTCGCCAAGCGCTCGACGTCGGCATACGCGTGGCGCCGGACGACACCTGGTCCGACATCTTCAGCCGCGTGATCGTCGACTGCGTCGAGCCGCGCATCGGACGCGGGCAGGCGACGATCCTGATGGAGTATCCGACTGCTGAGGCCGCGCTGGCGCGCCCATCACCCACAGACCCACGGGTGGCCGAGCGCTTCGAGCTTTATGCCTGCGGTGTCGAGTTGGCCAATGGCTTCGGCGAGCTCACGGACCCGAACGAGCAGCGCCGCCGCTTCGAGGCCGAGATGGCCGAGAAGGAGCGCGTCTACGGCGAGCGCTACCCCATTGACGAGGATTTCCTCGCGGCGCTCGCCATGATGCCGCCGGCGTGCGGCATCGCGCTCGGTTTTGACCGGCTGGTCATGCTGGCGACGGGCGCACGGACCATCGAGCACGTGCTCTGGGCGCCGGTGGCCTTGCCATGAGCAACAGAAGCGCAAATCGTACGCTGCGGACGCCCGAGGACCTGCGGAACGCGGGCCTCATTGCTGCCGACGAGCTTGGTGCGGCTGCAGACGTCGCGGCGCGTTACGCCATCGCGATCACCCCGGCCATGGTGGCGCTCGTCAATCGTGCCGATCCGAATGATCCGATCGCGCGCCAGTTCGTGCCGGATGCGCGCGAGCTGGAGACCGGCCCCGAAGAGCTGGCCGATCCCATCGGCGACGAAGCGCATTCGCCGGTGGCCGGCATCGTGCACCGCTATCCCGACCGTGTGCTGGTGAAGGCGACGCATGTCTGCCCGGTCTATTGCCGCTTCTGTTTCCGCCGCGAGATGGTCGGTCCGGCCGGCGCCCCGGCGCTTGCGGGCGGCGGACTCGCTGCGGCCCTAGGCTACATCCGCGCCAATGCCGCCATCCGCGAAGTGATTGTCACGGGGGGCGACCCTCTTGTGCTGGCGCCGCGCCGGATCGGCGAGATTACGGGCGGCCTCGCGGAGATTTCGCATCTTCAGGTCATCCGTTGGCACTCCCGCGTCCCGGTCGTCGCGCCGGAGCGGGTCACGGCGCCGCTCGTCGAGGCGTTGCGGGCGCCTGGCAAGGCCGTGTGGATCGCCATTCACGCCAACCATCCGCGCGAGCTGACCGAGGCCGCCCGTGCCGCCCTCGCCCGCCTCGCGGGCGCCGGCTTCCCGCTCGTCAGCCAGACCGTCCTGCTCAAGGGGGTGAACGACGACGCGGAGACGCTCGCGGCGCTGTTCCGCGCGCTGGTGGTGAGCGGCGTGAAGCCTTACTACCTCCATCATGCCGATCTCGCGCCCGGCACGGCCCATTTCCGCACGTCGATCGCGGAGGGGCGGGCCATCATGCGCGCGCTCAGAGGCCGCCTTTCCGGCCTCGCGTTGCCGACCTACGTGCTCGACGTGCCGGGCGGCTTCGGCAAGGTGCCGATCGGCCCCGACTACGTCGGGCAATCCGGCGGCAGGGGCCTGATCGAAGACGTCTCCGGCGGGCTCCACCCCTATCCGCTCGACAAGGGGTGACTTTCCGCTACCTCGGCGCGCGGCTTCGTGTAATGTGCGCGCCGCCTGAACAAGGGTCTGGGGAGCCGCCGTGGAATTCAAGATCGCCAAGCGCCTTCAGCGCGTCGAGCCTTCGCCGAGCATCGTTGCCGCGCAGCGCGCCCGCGAGTTGCGGGCTGCCGGCCGTGACATCATCGCCCTTTCGACGGGCGAGCCGGACTTCCCAACGCCGGCCCACATCATTGATGCGGCCGTCGCCGCTGCCCGGCGCGGCGAGACCAAGTACACCGCCATTCCCGGCACGCTGGAGCTGCGCTCGGCCCTCGTGGCGAAGCTCAAGCGCGAGAACGGCCTCGACTACACGACCGACGAGGTGATGGTCTCGACCGGCGGCAAGCAGGCGATTTTCAACGCTATCGTCGCCACCATGGAGGCGGGTGACGAGGCGGTAATTCCGGCCCCCTTCTGGATCGCCTATTCGGACTGCGTGCTCTACGCCGGCGGTACGCCGGTCGTCGTGCCCTGCCCGGCGGAGACGAATTTCAAGATCACGCCGCAGATGCTGGAGCGGGCAATCACACCGGCGACACGGTGGCTCGTCCTGAATTCTCCGTCGAACCCTTCCGGTGCCGTCTACACCCGCCAAGACTATCTCGGCCTCGCCGAGGTGCTGCGCCGCCACCCGCAGGTTGCGGTCATGGTCGACGAAATGTACGAGCACATCGTTTTCGACGGCCACACGTGCGAGAGCTTCGTCGCCGTCTGCCCGGATATGAAGGATCGCTCGATCATCATTAACGGCGTCTCCAAGACCTATTCGATGACCGGCTGGCGCATCGGTTTTGCCGCCGGCCCGGCGTCGCTGATCAAGGAGATGTCGAAGCTCCAGGCACAGGTGACATCCGGCCCGTCTTCGGTCGGCCAAGCGGCGGCCCTCGCCGCGCTGACCGGTCCGCAGGACTCCGTGGAGCAGTACCGGGCCGCCTTTGAGCAGCGCCGTGACCTCGTGGTCTCCATGCTCAATCAGGCCAAGGGCATCACCTGCGTGAAACCGGCGGGCGCCTTTTATGCTTTTCCTAGCTGTGCCGGGCTCATCGGCAAGCGTACGCCAGAAGGCAAGGTCATCGAGACCGACCGCGATTTCGTCATGTATCTCATGAACGGCGAGGGGGTCGCTGCCGTGCACGGGGCGGCCTATGGTGTCTCGCCGCACTTCCGCTTGTCCTTCGCCGCGTCGACCGAGGACATCACGCGCGCCTGCGAGCGCATCCAGCGGGCCTGCGCGGCACTGCGGTAAGAGAAGGACGATGGAGGAAACACGTCATGGCCAAACTGCGCGTCGGCATCCTGGGCTTCGGCGAGGCGGGGCGGAGCATCGCCACCGGGTTGAAGCAGGCGGCGACGGCTGAGCATCCGATCGAGATCGCGACCTGGGACATCCTGCTGCCGAGCAACGAGAAGGGCGCGCCGCTCAAGGCGGCCGCCGACCGCATCGGCGTCAAGACCGTCGGCAGCGCCGCAGAGCTGGCAGCAACAAGCGACATCATCCTGAGCCTCGTGACGACGGACCAAAGCCTTGTTGCCGCTGGCCAGATCGCGCCGCATCTCGTCAAGGGAACGCTCTTCCTCGACTGCAACTCGACGTCGCCGGGCATGAAGCGCGATGTCGCCAAGGCGATCTCCGCGGCGGGTGGGCGCTCGGTCGAGGCGGCGGTCATGGATCTCGTGCCGCGCTGGCAGCACAAGGTGCCGATGCTGCTCGCCGGCACCGATGCCGAGGAGCTGATCGGCAAGCTCGCGCCCTACGGCGTGCAGATGGAGGCGGTCGGTCCTGATGTGGGTGCCGCTTCGACGATCAAGATGTGCCGCAGCGTCTTCATGAAGGGCCTCGACGCCATCCTCATGGAATGTATGGTCGCAGCCGAGACGGCGGGCGTGACCGATCGCATCGTGGCGTCGCTTCAGGTGACCATGCCGGAAATCAACTGGCCAGTATTCATCGGCAAGAAGCTCGGCGGCGCCGCGGAGCATTCCGGCCGCCGCGCCGGTGAGATGCGGGAGGTGGCGATGACACTGCGCGAGTTGGGCATCGAGCCGACCATGGCTGAGGCGACAGCCGAGCGCCTGCAATGGTGCGCCGATCTCGGCATGAAGGAGCGCGCCGCGGCGACGCGGGTGCCGTCGACGATCGCCGAGTTCGTCGCCGACGTCCGCGCGGGCCAGGTGGCGCAGACATCGGCGAAGGCCGCCGAATAGCGGATGTTGCGGATCACCGAGCTGCGGCTGCCGCTGGACCATCCGGAGGAGGGGCTTCGGGCGGCGGTGGTGGCGCGGCTTGGGATTGCCTCCGACGATCTTCTGAGCTTCACGGTGTTTCGGCGTGCGTGGGATACGCGCAAGAAGTCCGCGATCAAGCTCGTCTACACGATCGACGCCGAGGTGCGCGACGAGGAGCGCGTGCGCGCGCGCCTCAAGGACGACCGCCACATCAATTCCACGCCCGACACGACCTACAGGTTTGTCGCGCGCGCCCCGGCGCGCATGGATAAGCGTCCGGTCGTGATCGGCACAGGGCCCTGTGGCTTCATGTGCGCGCTCGTGCTCGCGCAGATGGGGTTTCGTCCGATCGTTCTCGAGCGCGGCAAGGTCGTGCGCGAGCGTACCAAGGACACCTGGGGCCTTTGGCGACGCGGGGTCCTCAATCCGGAGTCCAACGCGCAGTTCGGCGAGGGCGGCGCCGGCACGTTCTCCGACGGCAAGCTGCACAGCGGCATCAGCGACCCGCGCCACCACGGCCGCAAGGTGCTGACGGAGTTCGTCAAGGCGGGCGCGCCGGAGGAAATTCTCTACGTCGCCAAACCGCACATCGGTACATTCCGCCTCGTCACCATCGTCGAGAACGTACGTGCCGAGATCGAATCCCTTGGCGGCGAGTACCGGTTCGGGGCGAAGGTTGTCGATCTCGATCTCGTGGACGAAGGCAGCGGCCGGCGACGCGTGCGCGGGGTCGTGCTCGGGGATGGGTCGCGGATCGAGGCCGATCGCGTCGTGCTCGCCGTCGGCCACAGCGCGCGCGACACTTTCGAGATGCTGCACGGGCGTGGCGTGACGATCCTGCCCAAGCCCTTCTCGATCGGCGTGCGCATCGAGCACCCGCAATCGTTGATCGATCGATGCATGTTCGGGCCTTCAGCGGGCCATCCCATTCTCGGCGCCGCAGACTATCACCTCGTGCATCATGCCAGTAACGGCCGCTCCGTCTACAGCTTCTGCATGTGCCCCGGCGGTAGCGTGGTTGCGGCGACGTCCGAACCCGGCTGCGTCGTCACGAACGGCATGAGCCAGTACTCGCGCGCCGAGCGCAACGCCAATGCCGGCATCGTGGTCGGCATCACGCCGGACGGAGACTACCCAAGCAGCCCGCTCGCGGGCATTGCCTTCCAGCGCAGCTGGGAGACCAAGGCCTTTGCGGCCGGCGGCGGCACGTATGCGGCGCCCGTGCAAAGGGTCGGCGATTTCCTCGCGGGGCAACCTTCGACCGCGCTCGGCGAGGTCATCCCGAGCTATAAGCCGGGCGTCGTGCCGAGCGATCTCGCCCATTGCCTGCCTGAGTTTGCCGTTGCGGCGATCCGTGAGGCACTGCGGGTGTTCGACAGGCGCATCCCGGGCTTCGCCATGGGCGACGCCGTCTTGACGGGCGTCGAAACGCGCACGTCCTCACCTGTTCGCATCCCCCGCGGCGAGGACTATCAGAGCATCAACACGCGTGGGCTCTATCCCGCCGGCGAGGGCGCTGGCTATGCCGGGGGCATTCTTTCGGCAGGCGTCGACGGCATCCGCGTCGCTGAGGCGCTCGCGCTCAGTCTTGCCGGCGATTGAAGGCCGGCTCGGCCGTCACTCTCGGCGGCGGCTTGGGTGCGGCAGCCGGCTCTGCGCGGGGCATGGGCCGGAGACCGAGACAGCGGACAAAAGCATCGGAGTTCGCCATGCGTGCACGCAACCGCAAGGCGAGCAGGGATGTGATGTGCCCAGGCTCTCCGGCATCGCGGGCGATCGGGTTCGGCAGAGAGGCCGCGAGCAGCGCCGCTTCATGGGCGGTGAGCCGTGATGCCGGCTTGTCGAAGTGGTAGTGCGCTGCAGCCTCGGCGCCGAAGATGCCGGGACCCCACTCGGCAATGTTCAGGTAGACTTCAAGGATGCGCCGCTTGGGCCAGAGAGCGTCGATGGTCAGGGCCATGGGGATCTCGATGGCCTTGCGGATGTAGCTGCGTGAAGACCACAGGAAGAGGTTCTTCGCCGTCTGCATCGTGATCGTGCTGCCGCCGCGCGACTCGCTCATGGCTTCAAAGAGCGCAGGCCAATCCACGCCGCGGTGCTGACAGAAGCGGGCATCCTCTGAGGTTACGACGGCGCGTTGGAGGTGGGACGAGATGCGCGTGATCGGTACTGGTTTGTAGAGGACGGGCTGGCCGGAAAGTCGGGTCGCGAGCATCAAGGCGGAGCGCGGCGGATCGATCCATCGGTAGGCCACGATCAGGGCCAGCACCAGCACCGCATATCCGGCCAGGAGGCCCGCGAGGGTCAGGGCTGCGCGCCGCACGCGCGTGCGCCAAACGGCTGGCGGTAGGGGCGCGGTCACCGGGTCTGGCACATCCAGGCGCAGCGGCGGCGCCTCATCGACCGGCGCGATCACCGGCCCTGCCAAAGGCTGCAGCGCCGGTGCTGCTCCGGGTTCGGTCACGGGGCCTGCCGGTGGCCCGGTCGGGGCGGCGGGCTCGGGCGGCGGAGCGCCCGGTCCGGTGACGGGGCCTCTGAAGTCGCTCATGGTCGGCTTTTGCTGGTGAAACACGCGTGACGCTTCGAAGAGAGCATCATAAGAATGGCGCTGGAGCGGCGCACGTCCCCTGTGGCCGCATGGTTCACCAGGATGGGCGCATGACATTCGAGGCGCGGCTGGGCGAGAGCGCGACGCTTGTGGAAGCCCGTCTCGCCGCGCTGCTCGGCGAGGGCGCGCTCGGGGCGACGCCGCCGGTGCTTGGGGCCGCCATGCGCCATGCCGTGCTTGGCGGGGGCAAGCGTTTCCGCCCCTTTCTCGTGATCGAGGGCGCGCGACTGCTGGGTCTGCCAGCTTCTGCGGCCGTGGATGCCGCCGCAGCCGTCGAATGCCTGCATTGCTATTCGCTTGTTCACGACGACCTTCCGGCCATGGACAACGACGAGCTGCGCCGCGGCCAGCCGACCGTCTGGAAGGCCTTCGGCGAGGCCACCGCGATCCTGACCGGCGACGGGCTCCTGACCCTTGCCTTCGAGCTACTGGCCCGGCCGGGCACCCACCCGGACCCCGCAGTGCGCGCGGCTCTGGTATTGGGGCTGGCCGAAGTCAGCGGCACAGCCGGCATGATCGGCGGACAGGCGCTCGATCTCGCCTCCGAGAAAGGGGCGGCCTGCGATCTGCATACCCTTGACGGCGTCACAACGATCCAACGCCTGAAGACCGGGGCGCTCATTCGCTTTTCGGCTGAGGCCGGTGCGATCCTTGCCGGAGGGACGCCGGAACAGCGCCATGCGCTCCGCCGCTACGGCGAAGCGATCGGCGCCGCTTTCCAGATTGCCGATGATCTGTTGGATGCCGAAGGCGATGCACACGCGACGGGCAAGGCCGTCAGAAAGGATGCCGCCGCCGGCAAGGCGACGTTCGTCACGGTGCTCGGCGTCGGTGGGGCCCGTGCCCAGCTTGCCGCGCTGAACGCCGAGGCCCGCGCGGCGCTGGCGCCGTTCGGCCATGCGGCGCGACATCTGGCGGCGGCGGTCGATTTCGTCAGCAACCGGCGCGGCTGAGGGGCTGGCCTCGCGGGCATCTCCAGTGCGATGATGAGCTAATAGCCGGATCCAACTGGCCGGAGCGACAAACCGGAGGCAATCCCCGCATGAATTTCACCGAGCACGCCGGAAAGGCCGTCCTGCGCGCCGCCGGTATCCCGACGCCGGACGGCGTTGTGGCGCGCACACCGGGGGACGTGGCCGACGCCGCGCGCCGCATCGGCAAGTGCGTGGTCAAGGCGCAGGTGCCGACCGGCAAGCGCGGCAAGGCCGGCGGCATCCGGCTCGCCGCGACGCCGGAGGAAGCCGCCGATCATGCACGCGCGATCCTCGGCATGACGATCGGCGAGCATCGGGTCGATCACGTGCTGGTCGATCCGCAGGTGAACATCGCCCGCGAGATGTACGCTGCCGTTCTCAATGATCCCGAGACGCAGGGCCCGCTGCTGCTGTTTTCGCCCGAGGGGGGCATGGACATCGAGGAGATCGCGGCCGAGCACCCGGACGCGCTCCTGCGCCTGCGGGTCAACATTCTCAAGGGTCTCGACGAGACCGCGCTGGCGGCGGCCGTCCGCCGCTATGATCCACCGGCCGCGAGCGCCATCACCGACATCCTCCTCAAGCTCTACGAGGCCTATCGCGCGAGCGATGCCGAGCTCATCGAGATCAATCCGCTCGTGCAGGTTCGCGACGGGCATTTCGTGGCGCTCGATTGCAAGCTGACCGTCGATGACAGCGCCCTGCCGCGTCAGGAAGCACTCGCGCGCGGCGGCTCGCCGGATAAGACCACGGCGCTCGAAGCGCGCGCCAAGGCGCTGCACCTCAAGTACATCGAGCTTGACGGCGAAGTGGGCGTGCTCGCGAACGGCGCGGGCCTGACGATGACGACCATGGACGCGATCCGCCACTTCGGCGGACGGCCGGCAAACTTCATGGAGATCGGCGGCGACAGCTACACGAAGGCGGTGCCCGCGCTCGAAATCGTGCTCGCCAACCCGAATGTGAAGGCGCTGCTGGTCAACTTCTGCGGGGCCTTTGCGCGGACGGATGTGATGGCCGAGGGCGTGATCAACGCCTGGCAGGAGCTCAAACCGAAGATCCCGATCGTCTTCACCATCCACGGCACGGGCGAGGATGAAGCGATTGCCATGGTGCGCGATCGTCTCGGCATCGAGCCCTATGATCTTATGGACGATGCGGTGAAGGCGGCCGTTGCCGCGGCGAAAGGGACGCGGGCATGATTATCGGCGGCAACGAAACGGTGCTGGTGCAGGGCATCACCGGCAAGCAGGGCACGTTCTGGTCGGAGCGGATGCGCGACTATGGGACGAAGGTCATCGGCGGCGTCAATCCGCGCCGCGCTGGCGAGCGCCATCTCGATCTGCCCGTGTGGGCCTCGGCGCAGGACGCGGTCAAAGACCAGAAGATCGATGCCGCCGTGATGTTCGTGCCGCCGTTCGGCGTGAAGGACGCGGCGGTCGACATCATTGCAGCGGGTATTCGCAAGATCGTGTGTCTCACTGAGCATGTGCCGGTGCAGGATACCATGTACTTTCTCGCAGCGGCGCGCGAGCGCGGTGCACAGGTGGTCGGCCCGAACACGGCCGGGCTCGTGACGACGGGCGTGAACTTCGTCGGCTTCATGCCGGCCTTCAATCCGCGCGTCTTTCAGAAAGGCGATATCGGTGTGATCTCGCGCTCGGGGTCGCTCGGCACGCTGCTCTGCCTCAATCTCGTGCAGGCGGGGCTCGGCATATCGTCGTTCGTCGGCATCGGCGGCGACCCGATCATCGGCACGACGACGCGGGACGCGCTTATCTCGCTCGACAAGGATCCGGCGACAAAGGCGGTGGCGCTGGTCGGCGAGATCGGCGGCGCCATGGAGGAGGCGGCGGCCGAGTACGCGGCAACTATGAAGAAGCCGGTCGCGGCATTCATTGCCGGTGCCGCCTCGCCGCCCGGCAAGAAGATGGGGCATGCGGGCGCGATCGTCACGGGCGACCGCGGCTCCTATGCAGGCAAGAAGGCGGCGCTGGAGGAAGCGGGCGTCACCGTCTGCGCGACGCCAAACGAGGTCCCCGGTGTGCTCAAGGCGCGGCTGAGGCGATAGTTTCAGGGCCCGATCAGCCGCTCAATGGCCGTTTCGAGCTCGTCGTAGTGCTCAATGATCGCGTCGGGCGCGAGGTCGCGCACGTGAACGTCCGTGTAGCCGAACGTCACCGCCACGACCGGAATGCCGGCGGCCTTGGCCGTATCGATGTCCGTCTTGCTGTCGCCGACCATGACCGCGCGCCTCGGGTCGCCGCCGGCCATACGGATGGCGCCGATGAGGTGGTCTGGATGCGGCTTGCAGACGGGGAAGGTGTCGCGCCCTGCCAGGGCTGAGAACCGCGCGCGCAGCCTGAGGTCGCCGAGGAGCTGCTCCGAGAGTGCCGCCTGCTTGTTCGTGCAGACGGCAAGCCGCGCGCCGCGCGCGGCAAGACGGTCGAGCGAGGCCTCGAGACCTGGATAGGCGTGGCTCGTCGTCGCGATATTGGCGGTGTAGTAGGCGATGAATCTCTCGAAGTGGGCGCCGGCGTCGTCCGCGCGAACCTGCTGGCCGTGGTGCTTGAAGCCCGCCGCGATCATGGCTGCGGCGCCGAAGCTGATCGCAGGCCGCAGAACTTCCGGCACCACGGGGGCGAGGCCCGCAACGGCCAGCACATGATTGGTCGCCGCGATCAGGTCCGGCGCCGTCTCGACGAGCGTGCCGTCGAGATCGAAGGCGATTGTCAGGCCATACATCCGCAGATTTCTTTCCGGCGCTTGCGCCTGCAAGCGAACTCCTTTAGGGTGGAACATAAAGAGAACTTGCGTCGCGGGCGGGAGGTTGCAGCGCGTGCTGCGGAGCGTCCGGCGAGGATGCCGTGAATTTGGTGCATAAGCATCGGTTCGCCGCAGGGCCCTGGCTGGTTCGCGCGTACTCTCTAGCGGACGAATCAGGCTCCAGGAAGCTGGTGTCGTTGCGTGGCGGACCTCGCGCGCAGGCCCGGCTCGGGTGCCAAGCAAAGGAGTTATGGACATGGCCGGTTCCGTGAACAAGGTGATCCTGGTGGGCAATCTCGGCAGGGATCCCGAGATCCGCCGCACGCAGGACGGGCGGCCGATCGCCAATCTGCGCGTCGCGACAAGCGAGACATGGCGCGACAAGAACTCGGGGGAGCGCCGGGAGAAGACCGAGTGGCACTCGGTCGTGATCTTCAACGAGGGGCTCTGCAAGATCGCCGAGCAGTATCTCAAGAAGGGCTCGAAGGTTTATATCGAGGGCGCGCTGCAGACGCGCAAGTGGCAGGATCAGCAGGGGCAGGAGCGCTACACGACCGAGGTCGTGCTGCAGGGTTTCAATTGCGCGCTGACAATGCTCGACGGACGCCCCGGGGGCATGAGCGACAGCGCGCAGTCCGACTACGGTGATAACGGCGGCTACAGTGAACCGCCGCGCCGTTCGGGCGGCGGCGCGAGCAAGGGCGGCTTCGACAAGAAGCTCGACGATGAAATCCCCTTCTGAGCTAATCCTTGTGCGCGAGCCGACCTGCGCAGGGGCGCCCGTCTACTGCCTCAGGTGGCACGCGACGGCGTGACCGTTCGCGCCGGCTTTCAGTTGCGGCTTCTCGTTGGCGCACAGGGGGAGTTGGCGGATCGGGCAGCGCGTGTGGAAATGGCAGCCCGAAGGCGGGTTGATCGGGTTCGGCACGTCGCCCTGCAGCATCACGCGCTTGCGCTTCACCGTCGGATCGGGGATCGGCACGGCCGAAAGCAGCGCCTCGGTGTAGGGGTGCTTGGGGTTCGTATAGAGGTCGCGCGCGGTTGCGATCTCGACGATACGGCCGAGGTACATCACGGCCACGCGCGTCGAGATGTGCTCGACCACAGAAAGGTCGTGGGCGATGAACAGGTAGGTGAGGCCGAACTGCTCTTGGAGATCCTCGAGCAGGTTAATGACCTGGGCCTGAATCGACACATCGAGCGCCGACACGGGCTCGTCGCACACGATCAGCTTGGGCTCCACGGCCAGCGCGCGCGCAATGCCGATGCGCTGGCGCTGGCCGCCGGAGAATTCGTGCGGGAACCGGCGCATGTGGTCGGGCTGCAGGCCGACACGCTCCAGGAGCTCGACGACCCGCTCCTCGAGCGCCTTGCGATTGGCGGCGAGACCGTGGATGACCAGCGCCTCGCCAATGATCGCGCCGACCGTCATGCGCGGATTGAGCGACGCGAACGGATCCTGGAAGATGATCTGCATGTCGCGCGCGACGGCCCGCAGGTCGCTCTTGCCCATCGCTGCGACGTCCCTGCCCTCGAACCAGACCTCGCCCGAGGTCGGCTCGATGAGGCGCAGGATGCAGCGCCCGGTCGTCGACTTGCCGCAGCCCGACTCGCCGACGAGACCGAGCGTCTCGCTCTGCTCGATGTGGAAACTCACCCCGTCGACGGCGTGCACACGGTCGACCACACGCGAGAGGATCCCTCCGCGGATGGGGAACTGCTTGACGAGATTGTTCACCGTGAGCAGCGGCCTCGTTCTCACTGGCGCGGTTCCATCTGGGGCCATTCGGTCTCCGGTCTCCTGAGACGTCCGATCAATCATAGAGGATGCATGCGACTTTGTGGCCGGGCTCGGCCTCGCGCAGCGGCGGCACCGCCTTGGTGCAGTCCGCGCGCGCGTGGCGGCAACGGGCGGCGAAGCGGCAGCCGGGCGGCGGCCTCAGCAGGCTCGGCACGGTGCCGCCGATCGCCTCGAGCCGGACTTTGTGCGTCGCAGCCGTGTCGATGCGCGGAATGGAGCGGATGAGGCCCTGCGTGTAGGGGTGGCGCGGATTGGCGAAGAGCTGCTCGACGCCAGCCTCTTCGACGACCTTGCCGGCATACATCACGACGACGCGTTGCGCGGTCTCCGCGACGACGCCCATCGCATGGGTGATCAGCATGATGGCCATGCCGAACTGGGACTTCATGTCGTGCAGCAGCTCGAGGATCTGCGCCTGGATGGTGACATCGAGCGCTGTCGTCGGCTCGTCGGCGATCAGGAGCTTGGGGTTGCACGAGAGCGCCATGGCGATCATCACGCGCTGGCGCATGCCGCCGGAGAACTGGTGCGGATAGTCGTTGACGCGCCGCTCGGGGTCGGGAATGCGCACGAGGCGCAGCATCTCGATCGTCCTGTCGATGGCCGCCTTGCGGCCGACGCCCTCGTGTCGGCGGACGACCTCCGCGATCTGCTCGCCGATCGTGAAGACCGGATTGAGCGATGTCATCGGCTCCTGGAAGATGATTGCGATTTCCTTGGAGCGGATGTCGTCCATCTCCTGCGTCGGAAGCGGGATGAGGTCGCGGCCCTGCCAGAGGATCTGGCCGCCGACGAACTTGCCCGGCGGCATCGCGATGAGTTTGAGCACGGAGAGCGCGGTTACGGTCTTTCCGCAGCCGGATTCGCCGACGACGCAGACCGTTTCGCCGCGCGAGATCGATAGGCTGACGCCGTCGACGGCGCGCACCATGCCGTCGTCGGTCTTGAAATGCGTCTCGAGGCCCCGGATCTCGAGCAAAGGCTGATCCATACTGTCTCCCTGATACACGGTACGTCGCGCGCTAATAGTGAGCGGTCTGCGACTTGCAGCCGATCCGATCGATCACGTGGGCCTCACAGGACGCGGCGGGGATCGAGGGCATCACGCAGCCCGTCGCCGATGAAGTTGATCGTGAGCACGGTCAAGAAGATCGCGGCGCCAGGGAAAAGTGCCCAGTGCGGCGCGAAGTCGAGGTTGTCCTTGGCATCGAAGAGCAGCCGGCCCCAGGTCGGGATGTCGGGCGGGAAACCGAGGCCGAGGAAGGAGAGCGTCGACTCCGCGATGATGGCCGCGGCAACGTCAATCGTTCCGGCGACGATCACCGGGCCGAGCGCATTAGGCAGGATGTGACGCACGACCTGCCGGACCTTCGAGGCGCCGAGCGCGCGGGCTGCCTCGACGAACTCCTTCTCGCGCAGCGACAGGAACTGGGCGCGCACGAGACGGGCGACCGGCATCCAGCGCAAGCCTCCGATCACGATCACGATGAGGATGAAGATGCCGCCTTCCGGCCCGAAGGTCTCCTTCAGCGTGTCGCGGAAGAGATAGATGACCAGCAGGAGCAGTGGGAGCTGCGGAAGGGAGAGGAACAGGTCGGTGAGCCACATCAGGGCCGTGCCGACCCAGCCGCGCGACATCCCGGCGATGGCGCCGATGATCGTGCCGACAACGATCGCGACGAACATGGCGGCAAGTCCGACGGCGAGCGAAATGCGACCGCCATAGAGCATGCGCGCGAGCAGATCCTGGCCGAGATCGTCGGTGCCGAAGGGGTGCTTCCATGAGGGCCCCTCGAGGGTGGCCGCGAAATCGATGTGGTTGATCGGAACGCGCCAGAAGAGCGGTCCGATGAGGATCGCAAGCACCATCAGGCCGAGGACGAAAGCGCTGAGCACCGCCAGCCGATGGCGGCGGAACCGGCGCCACGCCTCGCGGGTCGGCGAGAATGTCGGCGCGCGCGTTTGCACGGGCTCTGCCGTCTCAGCGGAAGGTGATGCGAGGGTCGAGCCAGCCATAGAGGATATCGGCGATCAGGTTGAAGAGGACGACGAGACAGGCGAACACGAACGTCACCGCCATGATGACCGGGGTGTCATTGGCGAGGATCGAGCTGATGAGCAGCGAGCCGATGCCCGGGATGCGGAAGATCTGCTCGGTCACGATGGCGCCGCCGAAGATCGCCGGCATCTGCAGGGCGACAAGCGTGACCACGGGGATCAGGGCGTTACGCACGACGTGCTTGACGATCACCACGCGCTCGCCGAGGCCCTTGGCGCGCGCCGTCGTCACGTAATCAAGGCGGATCACGTCGAGCACGGCCGAGCGTACGTAGCGGACGAGCGAGGCGCCCTGGAAGAAGCCGAGCACCGCGATGGGCATGATCGCCTGGCGGATGTGCTCCCAGTACCATCTCCATCCGGTCGCCTTGATATCCGCCTGGTAGACGAACGGCAGCCAATCCAGCCAGATACTGAAGATGAGGATGAAGAGCAGCCCGGTGAAGAATGTCGGGAGTGAAAAGCCGATGAAGGCGAGCGTGTTCGCGATCTGATCGAAGATCGAGTACGGCCGCGTTGCGGCAATGACGCCGACGGGAATCGCGATCAGCAGCGCCAGAATCTGTGACGAGCCGATCACGAACAGCGTCACGCCGAGGCGCTGCAGAATGAGCTGGTCGACATCGATGCGGCTGACGAAGGAGTAGCCCCAGTCGCCCTGGGCCATGGCCGTGATCCAGCGCACGTAGCGCACCGCTATCGGATCGTCGAGGCCGAATTTGGCCCGCAGTGCCATCCGGACCTCGGGTGGCACCGCGGGATTGGTCGCAAGTTCCTCGAAGGGGTCTCCTGGCGCGAGCGCCAGGACCGTGAACAGCACCACGCTGATGCCGAGAAGACTCGGGATCGCGATCAGCAGGCGCCGCAAGATGTAAGAGCCCATTGTGAGCCGTGTCCGTTCCGGTCTGCGAGAGTCAGCTATTCGCTACTGGTGCTCTCATGCCTCCCGGTACCAGCGCGCGATTGCCCAGGTATCGTTGTCCCATCCGCTGATGTCTGCGCGAAGCGTCTTGGATTGGGCGTTGACGCGCGGACGGTAGACGACCGGAATGATCACTCCGTCCTTCTCGCCGACAACGATCTCGTTCATCCTGATGAACAGGGCCGCACGCTTGACGGGGTCGAGCTCGCCCTGCGCTTCTCTGTAGATCTTGTCATACTCCTCATTGCGGAAGCGCGTCGGGTTGCGGCCCTGCCACTTGTTGTCCTTGGTCGCCGCTTCCCATGAGCAGAACTGGTTCATGAAAAGCTCTGGATCAGGCTGGGTCATCGTCGTCGTGTACATCTGCATGTCGGCGTAGAACTTCGGATACGTGTCCGGATTGGCAACGTCCGAAGAGAAGAAGACCGACGCGACGACCGATTTGATCTCGATATCGATGCCGGCCTGCTGCGCCGCCTGCTTGACGATCGCCTGATTCTTCTGCCGCGGGGCATTGATCGACGTCTGATAGACGAACTTCAGCTTGACGCCACCCTTCTCGCGGACGCCGTCGCTGCCGCGCTTCCAGCCGGCGTCATCGAGAATCTTGTTCGCCTTGTCGATATTGAACTCGTACTTGGTCGCTTTCGAGCGGAAGCGCTCCGGGTTGTTGAGGAAGTTCGCCGTTGCGACGCCCGTCCGGCCGTAGATGTGGTCTTCGACGGACTTGCGATCCACGAGCAGCATCATCGCCCGCCGCACGGCCGGATCCGAGAAGGCGGGATGCTTGGTCTTGAGGCTCGAGCGCTCGCCATCGACCTCGGTCCAGGGATCGGTGGTGTTGAGCTGGATATGCTCGATATTGCCACCGGGAACGACATTGACCGTGCCCTTGCCGCCGGTCTCGAGCCGCTTGAGGATGGCGTCCTCAACCTGCATGTTCCAGGCATAGTCATACTCACCGGTCTGGAGCACGGCGCGTGCCGCAGACACGGCATCGCCGCCCCCTTTCATTTCAAGCGTGTCGAAGTAGGGCTGATTGGGCACATGGTAGTCGGGGTTCGCTTCGGCACGGACCATGTCGCCCGGCTTGAAGTCGACGAACCGATAGGGGCCGGTGCCGACGGGCTTGAGGTTTGCCGGCGCCTCGCGCGACTTCGCACCTTTGTACTCGGCGAAGTGATGCTTCGGGAGGAGCATGCCGCGGGTCCCGACGAACGCATCGGCCCAGAACGGTGTCGGCTTGGCGAAGTGGACGCGGACGGTGAAGTCGTCGACCTTCTCGACCTTGATGTCCTTATACGAGGCAATGCTCACAGTGGCGGTCGCCGGGTCCGAGGCATATTCCCAATTGAAGATCACGTCGTCGGCGGTGAATGGCTTGCCGTCGTGCCACTTCACGCCTTGCTTCAGCTTCCAGGTGACCGACTTGCCGTCTGCGGAGAGGCCGCCGTTCTCGCGGCTTGGAATCTCGGCGGCGAGCGCCGGGACGAGATTGCCGTCCGCGTCCCAGCCGGCGAGCGGCTCATAGAAGATGCGCGAGGCGTCCTGGTCTTTGGTGCCCGTTGCGAAGTGGGGGTTGAGCAGAGTCGGCGCCTGCCACCAGAGGATCCGCAATGCGCCGCCGCCGCCACGCTTGGTCGGCTTGTACTGGAATTTCGTGTCGGCGCGCGCAACGCCGCAGAAGTCGAGCATCTGGCTGGCCATGGGCGCCGTCAGGCCGAGCGCCACCATGCGGCTGACAAAGGCGCGCCGGCTGAGCTTGCCGTCCTTCACGTCATCGATCAGCGCACGCAATTCCTGCTCTTTCATGGGGATCACTCCTGAGTTCTGAGCATGCCCGTTTTGCCGAGAAGGCCTCTCGGCACGGCTCTGACGGATTTGGCTTGGCCGCCATCAAATCAGTCCAATCCGGTCCGGTCAATTGGGCTTGGCAACATAAGCTTATTGTGGACTGCACATTCCCTCCGCTACATTTGCCGAAAGATCAGGCGACGGCAGTTCGCTGAGAAAAACGCACCACGGAGGGAGGCCCAGAATGGTTTCGACGCTTGGTGAAGTGTTGCCCTTTGCGGCACGCCGCTACGGCGACCGCACGGCGCTTGTGATCGGCCGCGATCAGCTGACTTTCCGGCAGCTCGACCAGGCTTCGAACGCCTTTGCGAACGGCCTCATTGGGGCCGGCGTCCAGCCCGGCGACCGGGTGACGCTCTATGGGCCCAACTCCATCGAGTGGATGGTGGCGTATTTCGCGATCGCGAAGACCGGAGCCGTGGTCAATCCGATCAACGTCATGCTGACGCCGTCGGAGGTCGCATTCATCGTTCAGGATTCGGGGGCACGTGTCCTCATTGCCTCGGCCGACAAGGCCGAGCCGCTGATGGACCTCAAGGGTAAGACCGAGCTCACGGAGATCGTCGTCTGGGGTGAGAAGCCGCCGGCAGGCGCGGTTCCCTTCGACCTCTGGCTGAAGCTCGGCGCCGCAACCTTCGAGCTGGTGAAGCGCTCGCCGAAGGATGTGGGGGCGATCTGCTATACCTCAGGCACGACCGGTCATCCCAAGGGCGCGGTCCAGCAGCACCGCTCCATCGTTACGGCCGCCTATGTGGCCGCGATGATGAACACGCGCACTGCCGCCGACACGATCGTGTCGCCACTCCCCTCGCCGCACGTCTACTCGAGCTGCGTCTTCAATGCAGCCATTCTGGTTGGCGCGAAGATGGTGATGCTGCCGCGCTTCAGCGAGGAAGGGATGTTCGCCGCCATCCAGGAACACCGCGCGACCATCATCGACAGCGTACCGACGGCCTACTACTACATGCTCGCCCATCCGAAGTTCGAGCACTACGACCTCTCCTCGCTGACCCGATGCACGGTCGGAGGCCAGACGCTGCCGGTCGCCAGATCGCTCGAATGGAGCGAGCGCACGGGGGCGCCGGTCCTGGAGTTGTGGGGCATGACCGAACTCGCCGGTGCCGCAACATTCAATCCGTACTACGGCATCAACAAGCCGGGCACGATCGGCCTGCCGGTCCCGGGATTCTCCTGCAAGATCGTCGACGTCGCCGATGCCAGCAAGGAGATGCCGGCCGGGGAGCGCGGCGAGCTGATGGTCAAAGGCATCATGGTGATGGAAGGGTACTACGGCAACGAGGCCAGCACGCGTGAAACCATCCGGCCGGACGGCTGGATGCACACCGGAGACATCGCGACCGTCGACGAGGATGGCTACTACACGATTGTCGACCGCAAGAAGGACATGATCCTGACGGCCGGCTTTAATATCTATCCGGCGGAGCTCGAGCGCATCCTGTGCGCGCATCCGTCGGTGGCGCTGGCGGCGGTGCGCGGCGTGCCGGACGAGGCCAAGGGGGAACTCGCCAAGGCTTATGTGATGCTGAAGCCCGGCGCCTCCGCGAGCGGCAAGGAGCTCGCCGATCACTGCCGCAAGCATCTCGCGGCTTATAAGGTCCCGCGTGCGGTGCAGTTCGTGGAGAGTGTGCCGATCACGTCCTCGGGCAAGATCATGCGCCGGCTGCTTACGGACATCGACGACGGCCGCGTCGTCATCGACGAGGCGAGGGTCACGCGGCCGAGTTGATCGCGGCGGCCGGCGCTACTTGATTCGCCGCGATGTACCGGCGAAATAGCCAAGCCAAGCCCAGCCCGCGCCGAGCACGAAGGAGAGAACGAAGATCCCCGGGAAGAGCCGTGGACGGTCGGGCGCAAGGCCGAGCTTCATGACCAG
The DNA here is from genome assembly GCA_046293075.1 of Hyphomicrobiaceae bacterium. Classification (GTDB taxonomy): domain Bacteria; phylum Pseudomonadota; class Alphaproteobacteria; order Rhizobiales; family Hyphomicrobiaceae. Next base: position 90,432 of record JBKBPL010000009.1, read on the forward strand.
CCAGGCGAAGAGCACGCCGGCCGCGCCGGCCGCGAACGCGCCGACAATGATCTTCTGAGGCTGATCGGCACGCCGCCCGATGAGATAGCCGGCCGCGATCGTGCCCGGATTCATGACCGCGTGGGTGATGATCTCGATCAGGTCCGGCGGAATATTGCGGAGCATGGGCGCCGGCCTCCTCGGTGCGTGTCAGCCCTTGTGGGCCTTGGCGGCGATCTCATCCTTGAGCTTTTCTTCTTCGTACTGGATGAACCAACCGACCATCTGCCGCCAGAGCGCCTCACACATATCGGGCGGCAGGCCCTTTTCCTCGGCCAGTTTGCGCACCCGGTCGAACACCTGCTGGTTGCGCCAGGGCACGTTGGCCTCCTGGTTGAGGCCGAGCTTGATCTGCCAGGCGCGCTCCACGTAGCCGAAGCGCTCGGCGATCATCTCGACCAGCGCCTTGTCACAACGGTCGATCTCAATGCGGACCTCGGAGAGATCCTTGCAGTCCTGCGGCAGGCGCTTGGTCATTGCAGCTTCTTCTCATGGGGGAGACAATGTCAGGGCCTCGAAGCGCCGATGCACGGCTCGGCTCTCGCGCGGGCGTGCACCGGCGGGCGTCAGCCTTACTTCTTCGCGGCGCGCTCGGCCAGCACCTTGCGGGCAATACGGAAGCATTCAACTCCGGCGGGGAACCCCGCGTAGATCGCGATCTGGTGCAGAATGGCCTTCAGCTCGTCCTGGGTCACCCCATTGTTCAGGGCACCGTTCAAGTGGAGCTCCCACTCGTGCATCCGCCCGAGCGCGGCGAGCATTGTGAGGTTCATCATTGAGCGGATCTTCGGCGGGATCGTCGCATCACCCCAGATCTTGCCCCAGCAGAATTCGTTCAGCATGTCCTGAAATTCGGCGTTGAACGCATCTGCCGTCGACAGGCTCTTCTCGACGTATTCGGCGCCGAGGGTCGCCTTGCGTGCCTTCAGGCCCTTCTCCCACAACTCGCGATCCATGAATTTTCTCCGGTTCTGCTGCCCCATCGCTGTCGATGTGACCCGGGAGCGACTTTTGGCACCCTTTGGCCCGTGCCTCAAGGCATTGCTCCGGCTGGCCCTGCGTTGCCCGCCTACAACGCGCGATACGGTCGGCCCGACTGTCCTCAAGGTCCGCCGCGATGACGCCAGATTGTGCTCATCATTAGGCATTCATTGCGTGGGATAGGCGTGCCGTCCGGGCCAAAGGCGGCAACAGGATGTTTTTGTGAGTGCTGTCAAAAGATGCGTGGGCTACCCGTGTACATCATTGCGGCGCGGCGCACAGCCATTGGCCGGATCGGTGGGCTGCACCGGCTCCGGCGCGTGGAGGATCTGGGGGCGCCCGTTGTTGAGGCTGTTCTCAGGGATGCCGATGTCAGCCCCGGGGACGTCGACGAGATCATCGTTGGCAACTGTACCGCGGGCGACAACCCGGCGCGGCTGATTGCGCTTGCGTCCGGCCTCCCCGTCACGGCCATGGCCACGACGGTCGACCAGCAGTGCGCCTCGGGCCTCGAAGCCATACTCTCGGCCGCGCGGCGCATTGCGGCCGGCGAGGCGGAGATCGTGGTGGCCGGCGGGGTCGAGGCCCTCTCGACGGCGCCTTGGCGGATCGCCAGGCCGCGCAGCCTTTTCCAGACGCCCCACTTCATCCGGCCGGAGCCCGCGGGGGCGCCGCCCATGACCGAGCATGTACCCCTCGCCTCCCTCGAGATGCTGGCTGAGCGACTCGGCATCACCCGCGCCGAGCAGGATGCCTGGACGCTCGCATCGCATGCGAAGGCGACCGAGGCCCGCGAGGCGCGCCGTTTCGTCGGCGAGATCGTACCGCTGCGATCGACGACTGAGGAGGCCCGCGATCAGAGCGCGGTTGGCCCGGATGCCCATGACCTCGCGGAGCTCGATCCGATCTGCGGCGAGCACGGGACGCTCACCGTCGCCAATATCAGCACACTGCACGACGGCGCCGCATTCGTTGTCGCGGTTTCCGAGGCAGCATGGGAGCGCCGCGGCCGGCCACCAGCGCTCAGGCCCGTGGTCAATGCGGCCCTTGGCGTCGCGCCGGGACAGGAGGCGGAAGCCCCGATGGCTGCGGTCCAGAAGCTTTTGGGCCGGTCCAATGGGCTCGATCGCGGCGCCATCTCCGTTCTCGAGCTCAGCGAGGCCTCGGCCGTGCAGGCAATTGCCCTTTGCCGGCAGTTCGGGCTCGAGGAGGCCAAGGTCAATCCGGACGGCGGCGCCGTCGTCCGTGGCCACCCGCTCGGTGCGTCCGGCGCGGTGCTGGTTGCAAGGCTGTTCTCGCGTCTCGTGCGCAGCGAGCGGCGCACGCGGGGGATGCGCTACGGCGTGGCGGCGCTTGGGGCAAACGGTGGGCTCGGCCTTGCGGCGCTCTTCGAGCGCTGCTGATCAAGCTTCCGCACGCGTGCCGTATGCGGTGCCCCAATCCGTGCCGCCGGCGACGGGAATTGAGCTGTGACCACGTTCTCCCGTCATCCCGGCCTTCGGCGGGCCGCAATCTCGGCGTGAAAGCGCCCCAAGACATGGTTAATATTCAACCGAGGGCATCGTGCACGCGTGTGCAAGGCTGAGCGGAGAGGCGGATGGCGGGCGTTGATCTGGTCGCGGTCACGGGGTGGCTGTCGTCGTCCGAATTCCTCTGGAATGCCCTGATCCTCATCGGCGTCGTCGTCGTTCTGAAGGTGGCCGCGCAGATGCTGCGAGCGGGCCTTGGTGAGACGATCAAGCGCGCCTTCACGACCAATTGGCAGCTCACGGTCCTGGCGACCAGCGCCTTCCTCCTCTCCATTGCGTCCGGCTGGCGCACCTGGATCGGGATGAGCCAGTTTACCGGCGACTGGGTCATGTCCGGCCTCATCACGTTCGGCATCCAGGGCGTGATGCTGATCATTGCCTGGCTGATCGGTGAAAGTTTCGCCGCCGGGCTCGCCGCAGGACGGGCCAAGGCCGCCAATGGCGTCAGGCGTTTCTCGGGTGGCATCGCCGGCCTCGTCGTCGGTGGGCTTATCTTTGCTGCCGTGGCACTGCTGGCCGCGCTGTACATGGGCCTCATCGATCCGAGCCGTCCGGCCTGGGCCTTTGCTGCGCAGGACAAATTCGTCCAGCAGATTGCCTTCGTGGCGGTGGCGGTCATGCTGATCGGCCCGCTGTTCATGGTCCGCAGCGGCGGCATCATGGGCGATTACGCCAATGGTCTCCGCATCGTGATCGGCAACGCCGTGCTGTGGGTGATGTTCTTCGCGTGCATGGGGACAAGCGTCTTCTTCTCGTACGCGTCTCTGTTCGACTCGATCTTCCCGCCAGCAGAACGCGAGCGCGCCGCCGAGATTCGCGCCATCAACCAGGTGGCCGGCATCGTCTCCGATGTCGGCGTAACGGCAACCCGCCAGCGTATCGCTGAAGCCGAAACGCTCTTCCAGTCCGAGGCTTGGGCCTCCTACGAGCGTGAGCTCGACAGGGCCGCGCGGCTCGCGGCGATCGCACCGGAGAAGATCCGCGAGGAAATGGTGCGCGCGCTCCGCGAGCAGGAGAGCCGCATCGCGCGGCTCGAGGAGCAGCGCGCCAACGCCGCCGGTGGACAGGCGGGCCTCGCGCAGCGCAAGACGGCGCTCAGTGAGGAGCTGACGCGGCTGGCGGCAGAGCGGCCCGAGGTCGCGGTGGCCGTTCAGGAGCAGAAGAGCGTGGTCGGCAGCGTCGAGAAGCGTCTCGATGAGCAGCGCGCCAAGGTGCTGGCCGAGGAAAAGGGCGTCGAGGGCTCAGGCAAGGTCGGTCGCGGCCAGTTCTGGCGCGCGGCGCGTGAGGAGGAAGGCAAGATCCAGGCCGAGCTGCAGGTTGCGCGGGAGCGCCTGCGCGCGCACGAGACGCGTCTCACCGGCATCGACCGCCGGATCGCGACGGTGCGGGCGGAACTTGCGCAAATCGACGGTGAGCTCGCCAAGCTCATTGGCGAAGCCGAGACCGCGCAGCGGATGATCGCGGTCGCGAAAACGGCCGGTGCTGGCGACCGCCATGAGATGTCCGATCCCTCGGCCACTGCGGCCGCGCTCGAACGCGAACGTCAGAGCTTCCGCCAGAAGCCCGACCAGGCCACTCTCGCCAACCTCCAGTCGCTCTGTACGACGCTGCAGGGTGTGAGCCTGAAGGTTGCGGCGCTGCAGAACGAAGCGGCGGCCATCGACTGCGACCCCAAGCGCGCGACGGAGGCCGCGGCGCCGGTCTTCGCGCTCAACGCCGGCCTCGCGGCATTCGCACAGAACTGTTCGGGCGGCGAGCGCCTGCCGCAGACGAGCGGCACGGATGGCCTGCTGCAATTCGGCCGCCGGTGCCTCCAGGATTCCGGGCTCGCCTCGCACCATGCGGCGCCGATCGCCGCGCGGCTCTCTGCGCTCGATCTGTCGCGTGACGATAAGGCACACAGGTTCGTTGTCACGCTCAACGCCTTCACCGACGGCAACCGGCTCGCATACTTGGCCCTTGCCATAGCGATCGGCATCGACTCGCTCATCCTGATGGCGGCGCTGTTCGGCGCCGGTGTCGTGCGCTCGCCGCTCACCGACCTCGACGGCATCAATGATCTCACGCCCGAGCAGCTTGAAGCCGCGATCGACGCGACGCTCATGCAGACCGCTGAGCCCGCGCGGACATTGGCCGCACTGCTCCAGGCCCAGCGACCGATCGCGGGGAGCGGTGGCTACACCTCGGAAATCTGGATCGACGACCATGACCCGCTCGCCGACGACATGCGTTCAGTGCTGACGGCGGGCGCTGCGATCGGTGCCGTGCGTCCGTTCGGTGACGGGCGCACGCAGTTCCAGATCAAGACGGGCCTATCGCGATATATTGCCGTCGCGCAGAAGAAGCGCTGGCCGCAGAAGAGTGAGGAGGCGGCGCGGCGCGACCTGCTCAAGGTGGTCGGCGTCGCCCTGCTGCCTGATACGAAGGCTGCTGCCGAAGCCCTCATCGAGGAGCTGCACCCGATCTCGGATTTGGCCGGTTATGCTGCGGAGGTGAACGTCGGCAATCTCGCCGATCCCTCCCGCCGGCGCCTCGTGCTGGGCGTGCTTGGTGCCGGCGCGACGGTAGCGGGTGCCGTGCTGCGCGATCAGCGCGATGATGCCCGCTACTTCGTCAGCAGCGACTTCTACCGCACGCTCCTGCTCATGCGCGCCGGCGCGCACGGCCGCGGCCAGCGCAGCCAGCCGTCCGTTGCGGCCGAGGAGCCGCAGCCGAGCCGTGCCGGGGGCGCCCTGCACGACGTGCGCCCGCAGCTCACGAGCGACGCGCCGTCGCCCGACCGCCTCACGCGTCGGCTCAGTGATCTGTCGGGCGCGTCGTCCCAAGCTGCGATGAAAGACCTCACCCTGCCCGAATGCTTCAATATTCTGGTCGAGCGCCTGGGCATCGATGCGGATTTTCATTCTATTGAGGGGCTGCTCGCCGATGAGGAGGAGCGGCCGCTCAAGGCTGGAGATGCGCTCGAGAAGCTGATCGCGACGCGGACCCACCTCGGCGAGCAGCTCAAGAAGCTGGAGCGGGCCCGGCAGGAGCAGCTCGACCGCGAGACACGACGGCTCGAGCGGGAGCAGGGCCATGACGATGCGGCGCGGCTCGAGACGATCCGCGACGCCGCGAATGCCGTCCACCGCACGCTGCCGATCCTGCTGCTGCTGCCTGGCGGCCTGTTCGAGGTGACGCTACGCCAGTGCCTCGATGAGCTCGATGCCGCCGGCGCGGCGGACAATGGCCATCGCGAGATCGACCATCGCCTGCAAGGCCAGATGCGCCTGCTCGCGATGGAGATCGACCGCCAGAAGCGGGATGACTATGACTCATGGGCGGTCGTCGAAGGGCTCCTCGCCAACTACGACGAGCAGGGACCGACCCTGACCGTGATCCGGAACGGCTGATCAATAATTCAGCAAGTTAATGGAAATATAAAGAAAAGGCGGGGCTGCGCCCTTGACGGCGACGCCCCGCCTGCCGCATCTGCGAGGCATTGCGGGCGCTCAGCGGACGGGACCGCCGTCGGCGCCGCGGGATCAGGGTATACCGATGACGACGCCAGCGGCCCGACGGGCCACGATCGACCGCCAGACCAAGGAGACGCGGATCACCGCGAGCGTCGACCTCGACGGGACGGGCGCCTATGACGTTGCGACCGGGGTCGGTTTTCTCGATCACATGCTGGAGCAACTCGCCCGCCATTCCCTCATTGACATCGCGCTCAAGGCGGAGGGCGACCTCCACATCGACTTCCACCACACGGTCGAGGATTGCGGCATCGTGCTGGGCCAGGCGCTCGCCAAGGCCCTCGGCGACAAGCGCGGGATTACGCGCTATGCGAGCATCGATCTCCCGATGGACGAGGCGTTGACGCGGGTCGCGATCGATGTCTCGGGCCGGCCCTATCTCGTGTGGGAGGTTGCGTTCACGCGGCCGAAGCTCGGCGAGATGGACACCGAGCTCTTCCGTGAGTGGTTCCAGGCGTTTGCCCAGAATGCCGGCATCACGCTGCACGTCACCAACCTCTACGGCGAGAACAACCACCACATTGCCGAGACGTGCTACAAGGGGCTGGCCCGCGCGCTCAGGGCAGCGATTGCGATTGATCCGCGCCAGGAGGCGCGCGTCCCCTCGACCAAGGGCACGCTGTCGGTCTGATCGTCTGACCGGCCGGCCATCCGGGGCTGTACGCGAGGAGTTCAGCGTTGCGCGTCTATACGGTGCACGAATCCAGGAACCCGCCATCGGACCGGCTCGACCGGGCCGAGGCCTTGCGCTTCGTCCGCGACGGCTTCTCGTGGACCGCCGCGATCTTCACCCCGCTTTGGCTGCTCTTTCGCGGTTTCTGGCTGGCCTTGATCGCCTATATCGTTGTTGTGACGGTGCTGGCCCTCGGACTGCGGACGCTCGGCATCAGCGACGAGATGAGCTCGCTCTTCTTCCTCGCCCTTCACGTCCTTATTGGCTTTGAAGCGGACACGATCGAGCGCTGGACGCTCAGGCGCAACGGGTGGGAGATGATCGGGACCGTGGCCGGCCGCGACATCGTCGAGTGCGAGCGGCGCTTTTTCGACGCATGGCTGCCCGAACAGCCATTGATACGCCCGGAGACGCTTTCAGTCTCGCAGATTACAGGGAGCGGTGAGGCGTCGGTGCCGCTCGGCGGCGTGCGGCGGGAGCCCGGCGGCTGGCGCTCGGCCTTTCCTTTTGGCGCGCGGCGGTGAAGATGGCTGCCATGGCGCGCGTCACGATCATCGATTACGGCTCGGGAAACCTGCACTCGGCGGTGAAGGCCTTCGAGCGCGCGGCACGCGAGGGTGGCTCGGGCGCGGAGATCGTGCTGACATCTGATCCTGAGGTGGTAGCGTCGGCGGACCGGGTCGTGCTGCCGGGCGTCGGCGCGTTCGCGGACTGCTACCAGGGGCTGCATCGCGTCGAGGGGATGCGGGATGCGCTCGAACTGGCAGTACGCCGCAACGGCCGGCCTTTTCTCGGCATCTGCGTCGGCATGCAGCTCATGGCGAGCCGCGGCCTCGAGCACGGCGTGCACGAAGGGCTCGGCTGGATCGGCGGCGAGGTCGACGCGATCCGGCCGGCAGATCCGAGCCTCAAGATCCCGCACATGGGCTGGAACACGCTGGACGTCCGCCGGCCCCATCCTCTACTTGACGGAATCGCCACCGGCCCCGACGGACTGCACGCCTACTTCGTGCACTCGTATCACCTGAAGCCGGCCGATCCAGCGGACCTCGTCGCGGTGACCGACTACGGTGGTCCGGTCACCGCCATGGTCGCGCGTGACAACCTCGCCGGGACTCAGTTCCATCCCGAGAAGAGCCAGCGGCTCGGACTCGCGCTGATCGCCAACTTCCTCAGCTGGCGGCCCTGAGCTGGGCCGGTGCGTCCGGAACTTCGCTTGGCGCGAAGGCCGCTTCTGAAGGTGCCGGGAAGGCGACGATATTGCTCGCCGCGGCGTCATCCTCACGCCGCCGCCGGCGGAACCAGCGCAGGCCGGTGTTGCGGAAGGCGGCTTCCTCGCGCACGGCCTGGACGAGCAAGCCGTCGTGCTCATCGAGCAGGCGGGCGAGGCGGCTCTCGATTGCGTCCTGGGGGCAGCTCGTGCGGAGGTACCATACGTTCGCGAGCGGCCGGGCCCACGCCTCGCCGAGCGCCATGATCGCGTCGGCGAGGTAGGGCTGGTTCATGGCGGGGTTGGCGAGGTCGTAGGAGACGAGGTAGGTGCGCATGGCGGGGTCCGTGGTCTTCGCAAGCGGGCAGAACGTAGAAGGAACATGCGCTGATTCGCGTACTTCGTCGATGATAAGTTTATCATTTGTTCTCTTTCCGGAGGGCCGGCGGCTCGCTTCCGGGGCGGCAGCTGATCGCGGCGGAGGTCATGCCGGATCGGCGGCCAGCCGCGCCCGCAGCGCCTCGAATCTTGCAACCTGATCGCTCAGAAGCTCGCGCTTGTCGTCGCGCCGCACGAAGATCTTGAACATGGCTTCGCCGGCGCCGTTGAAGAACTGCACCGAGCAGGATGGGCGCCCCATGAACGGGCGTGTCAGGAAGGCAATGCGCGTGCACCGCTCGGCGCGGATGTGGCCGCCGATCGGGCTCTCGCCATGGATATTGTAGTATCCGTGGCTGAAGGTCCCCGGCGGCAACTCGCCGACGCACTCGAGCACGATGTCGGGTGTGTGGACGATGAACAGAACCTCACCCCAGCCCGTGATGTCCGACATGACAGTGGCGAAGTGCGCGCCATCGACAAGCGTGCGGTGGCGGTCGGGCAGATGCTCAATGACGGCCAGTGGACTGACCCCGTACTCGGCCGCGATCCGCTCGATGATGCCGTCCGGGTTCTTTGCCAGGCGCTCCTTGAGCGGTTCCGGCGGTGTTGTGGTCATGGCAGAACTCATCGATGCATCCGTCGTTCGGGGCAGGGATCGGGGATCGGTCGTCCGGCTCAGCCCACTTGAAGAAGACGCTTCGTCCCGTCCGCCGTCACCTCCTGAAGGGCATGGAAACCTTCGAAATGCGGGCCGCCGAGTGTGAGCGGCCGGGTCGTCTCGTTGCCGGCGCGGGCGTGCGCCTTGCGGAAGGCTTCCGACTTCGTCCAGGCGACGAAGTCTTCGTAGGTCTGCCAGACGGTGTGCGAGGCGTAGAGCTGGTGGTCCTCGGCCTCGGGACCCTTGAGGAGGTGGAATGCGACGAAGCCCGGCATCTCGTGCAGGTAGCTCTCGCGCTGGAGCCAAAGCTGCTCGAAGTCGTGGGCCCGCTCCTTGATGACACGGAAGCGGTTCATGGCGATGTACATGCGGCAAGCTCCTAAGCGCGTGCTCCCTGGGCTTCGGGGCCCGAAAGGGGCGGTGAATGGCCAGAGAATATCACGGCCATCCACCGCCAGGCCCAGGCGCCGCACCTGCGGGGTCTGCGGTTGCCGGCGCCGGTCTCAACGCCGCGGGAGCGTTTGCGGCGCTGCAGCGACCGTATTTTTCTTGACCTAGAGAGTCAAGTATAAGAAGGATGCACGTGGTATGAACCGGAGAGAAGAGTGGTGATGACCTCGAAGCGCTCGGATGAGGCTCCGTCCGGAAAAGCGGGCACGCCCCGCAGCGAGGGGCCGATCCGTATCGAGCTGGCCGAGCTTCTTGGCGGGCGGCGCGAGGCGATCATCGTCCATAACGGCGCGGACTACCGCCTTCGCGTCACGGCCAACGGCAAGCTGATCCTGACCAAGTAGCGGGCAGCCGTGCCGGCGGGCAGGTGCCGGCCACTCAGCGTCCGGCTTCGGGGCCGCCTCGCCAAGGGGCACTATGTGAGGTAGATGTTTTCGGCCGGAGGCCTTCGCATGGCACGGCCGGCTCGCCCAGAAGGCAGGGTGGTCGAGGTCGGCCACGGGTTCGAATGTCAGAGGTCTGGCGCCATGCGGCTCAATAAATCGACCGGCGATGCCATCCGGATCCTGATTGCCTGCGCGCGCGCCGAGGGGGCGCTGGTGAAGGTCGTCGATCTTTCAGCGTCGCTCGACATCACCATGCAGAATGTCTTCAAGATTGTGCATATCCTCTCGCGTGCCGGCCTAACCGCAGCCGTGCGCGGGCGCCACGGTGGCATCCGCCTGAGCCGCCCGGCCGACACGATCTTCATTGGCGACGTCGTGCGGGCGATGGAGTCGACCGAGCCGACTTCAGATGCGTCGGCCGGCGTCACGCGCGTGATCGATGACGCGCTCGAGGCGTTTATCGCCGTGCTTGACCGCCACTCGCTTGCCGACATGGTCGCGCGCGAGGCTGCGAATGCTTCAAGCCGCGCGAAGCCTTCGCGGCGAAGCGCTCAGGCGGCGGCGAAGTCGCGCGGCAAATCGTCTCGCAAGCCACTGCAGACGGCTGCTGCGCGCACGGTCCGCGGTCACCGGCCGGGCCGGTCATCCCCGCCAAAAGCGTGATGCGTGAGGGGCTTCCCGGTACGGCCCCCGACGCGCCACGACGCAGCTTATAGTTAGAAGAATTCCAATCGCTTAGGCGCTTGATTCAGGCCCTTGACAGGGGCGCGGCCACGGGTTTTTGTCTACCCGCTTAGTACAGTTTAGCCGCTCAGACCCGGGACCTTGACTCCCGAGACACTGGAGCCCGTCATGAGACTGCCTCACCGAGTGGGCGCACTGGCTGCGGCCGCCGCGCTGTCGTCGCTGACCTTGAGCGTCGTATCGGCCGCGGAGAAGGTCAACATCTACTCCTACCGCCAGCCTCAGCTCATCGATCCCCTGCTCAAGGCCTTTACGGCCAAGACCGGTGTCGAGACCAACGTCGTTTATGCGAGTGCCGGCTTGTCCGAGCGCATCCAGGCCGAGGGTGCCAATAGCCCGGCGGATGTCCTTTTCACCGTCGACATCGGACGGCTGACGGAGGCCAGGGAGAAGGGCATTACGGCGCCGGTTGATGTGGCCGACGTCAAGGCGCTCGCCGCGATCCCTGCGAACTTCCGCGATCCCGAGGGTCATTGGTTCGGCCTCACGCTGCGCGCGCGCGTCATCTATGCCTCGAAAGAGCGCGTCAAGCAGACGAGCATCACCTACGCCGAGCTCGCCGATCCCAAGTGGAAGGGCAGAATCTGCACCCGCTCCGGCCAACACGTCTACAATGTGTCTCTCATCGCCGCGATCATCGCGCACAAGGGTGAAGCCGCCGCCGAGGCATGGCTGAGGGGGCTCAAGGAGAACCTCGCCCGCAAGCCGGCAGGCGGCGACCGCGAGCAGGTGCGCGACGTGCACGCGGGGCTCTGCGATCTGGCCATCGGCAACACGTACTACATGGCGGCGATGCTCAAGAACCCACAGCAAAAGGCCTGGGCCGAGAGCGTCAACATGCTGTTCCCGGACGCGGATACGACCGGAACGCACGTCAACGTTTCCGGCGTCTCGCTGATCAAGAGCGCACCGAACAAGGCGGCCGCTCTCAAGCTCATGGCGTTCCTCGCCTCCGAAGAAGGCCAGAAGCTCTACGCAGAGGCCAACAGTGAGTACCCGATCGACCCGAAGGTGCCGCCGACCGAGCTCGTGCAGAGCTGGGGCAGGCTCATTCCGGACAAGATCCCGCTGGCCGATATTGCGGCGCACCGCAAGAAGGCCTCCGAGCTCATCGACAGGGTCAAGTTCGATGCGGGGCCCGGCGCCTGACAGCGCCGGTCTTACGAGGTTAGGCGCCCTTCGAACGGCGGTTGCGCGATGACGACGCTCAAGGAGCGGGACGATGCAGCGGCTGGGCCAGCGCGCTTCAGCTGCGTGCCAGAACTCTTCGGCGCTGACCGTCTCGTGGCGCTCGGCTTCCGCCACTGGGTCGCGGGCTACCAGACCAGTGACATCGCCTGCTGGGAACAGGCGTGGCGTCTCTTCGAGAGCGAGCTTGGGCCGAAAGCAGCGCGCCGCATCGTCGGCGATCTTTCCTGCTGGGTGCGCGCGATCACCGCTGCGAGCCGGCGCGAGATCGAGGTCTTCCCAGGACCTTGCCGCGGCTTCTGCCGCGACGAGTGTGTCGCCGTGTCGCTTGTTGCGTCGATGCAGCATGGCGTGTGCCCGGCTCTACAGGCCTGCGCGAAGGCGCTCCTGGAGACCTGCGACTGCGCCGACGTGATGGGCCAGTCCTGTGTGCTCGCTGCGACGCTTAAAGAGAACGGCCTCGAGTTGTCGGCCGACTGGCCGATGCGTTTGCTCGATGGCTACCACGGGACGTGCGCGCTTCGCGCGTGTGCGCGATCGGAGCGGTTGTCATGATCGTCTGCCACTGCAATGTGATCAGTGATGGGGATATCGGCAGGGCACTGCTGTATCTGCTCAATCTGCCGGATGCGCCGGTCCCCACGCCCGGGCTCGTCTATCGCACGCTCCGTCATCGCTTCAAGTGCTGCTCATGCGCACCGATTGCCGTCGAGGTGATCTATGCGGCCATAGAGCGGCTGGAGAAGCAGGGACTCATCTGCCCCTACCGCTCCGCGGCAACGCGCGAGCAGCTCGCCCGCCTCTCCGGGCGGAAGAAGCCGCGGGTGACCGCAGGCGAGTCAATCTGAGCAAGGCGCTAGATGCAGGACCGCACGAAGAAGTCCATCGGTGTCGCCCACCTCGCGCGACCGGCCATCGATCTGCGCGTCGATCCGCTTGGGCCGGAGCCGCCCACCCGCGGGGCGCCCCGCTACAAGATCTGGGAGATCCGGGGCGGATTGCAGTGCTCGATCATCGGTACCTGCCTCTCGCAGGAGGATCTCCTCGCTATCGGTCGCAAGGCCGGCGTCCGTCCGCGCGAAGGCGCCCGTGCCTACGAGATACACAGCTACTTCGTGCAGCACGTGGGCAGAGACGGCAAGATTGCGCGCACCGTGCAGAAGCTGCTCGACCAGCGCCATGCGGGGATCATTCGTCGCGTGCAGGCGGCGCGAGAGGAAGCAGAGCTGGTGCCGCTCTGGGAGGAAGAGTTCGACGGCGGGCGTGTCGCGGGCGCCTACTGGGCCTTCATGAGCGCGGCGCATGTTCCGAGTACGCTGGGCACGCGCATCTTCGGGGACGTCCACATGCTGAGCCACGTGCTCGGCCGCGTGACGCATCAGAACGCGAGCCGCGCCAGCGAGCTTCAGGCGCGCCTTGACGACCTCGAAGCCAAGCTGCTGCGTCAGGCCGAGCGGCATCGCCGGATCGTTCTCGAGCGCGACGCGGCGCGGGCGCGCCTCGGCGACGCAACGCGCCCATCGGCGCCGCTGCTGACTCTGGCCGGTCCTCGGGAGCGGCGATGCGACCAGCGACAGACTCGTCGCGAGCGGGCGCTGGCCGCGGCCCGCGAGCGGGCGCGGGCGGCCGAGCGCATGGTCGCCGATCTCCAGCGGCAGCTTGAGCGCCTGCGTTGGCAACAGCGGATGCGCGCCATGAGCGGTATGCCCGTCTGCCCAGGCGCAGATGCCTGTGATGAGATGGTCCAGACATCGATCGCGCGGCGCATTCTCTACATCGGCGGGCGCAGTGGAGCGATCGACAACCTGCGCCGCGTCGCTGCGCGCATGGGCGCGGAGCTCATGCACCACGACGGCGGCGAGGAGCATGCGCTTGTCCGCATTGACGGCATGATCGAAGGCTGCGATGCCGTCATCTGTCCAATCGACTGTGTCAGTCACTCGGCCTGCCTCAGGGCCAAGGTGCTGTGCCGAAAATTGGCCAAGCCCTTTGTGCCGCTGCGATCTGCGGGAGCAACGTCGTTCGAACGCGCGGTTCAGTCATTGACGGCGCGCGCCGGTTAAGCTCACTGGTGTCGTTCCAAATTTCCCGAGCCAGGCGGAGGACGACATGAAAGGCAAGAAGCCCGTTATCGACATATTGAACGAGGCGCTGAAGCTGGAGCTTGGGGCGATCAATCAATACTGGCTGCACTATCGGCTGCTCGATGACTGGGGTTTTACGAAACTGGCCAAGAAAGAGCGCGCCGAATCCATAGAAGAGATGGCGCACGCCGACAAGCTTGTGACGCGGATCGTCTTCCTCGAGGGCCATCCGAACCTTCAGCACATCGCGCCGCTGATGATCGGACAGAACCTGAAAGAGGTCCTGGAGTGCGACCTGAAGGGCGAATACATCGCACGCGATCTCTATTTGAAGGGGCGGGAGCTGTGTCGGGCTGAGCAGGACTACATCTCCATGCAGCTCTTCGAGGAACTGCTGAAAGATGAGGAAGGCCACATCGACTTCCTCGAGACCCAGCTCGATCTCTTGGCGAAGATCGGCGTCGAAAACTACGGCCAGCTCCAGTCGGGATCGGCTGACGAGCACGACTGACGGCCGCGGCGGGATGCGCGTCGCTTGCCTGAAGGCGTCAGGGCAGGGATGAGGCCAACGAAGAAATGGGGGTGACGATCATGCAGTCGAGCAGCCGATCAGGTCGAGCGTGGACTACCGGCATGGCCGCGCTCATGTGGCTCGCGCTGGCACTCCCTCTATCGGCAGCGACCGTCAAGGACGTCGCCGTCACCTACGCCGACATTGCGCAGGCGGCATACGAGGACTCGCTCGTCCGTGCCAGGGACCTCAAGGTCGCTATCGAGCGCATGATCGCCATGCCGACGGACGACAATCTCGCGGCGGCGCGCGCCGCGTGGATCGCGGCGCGCATCCCCTACATGCAGACCGAGGCCTATCGCTTCGGCAATAAGATCGTTGATGATTGGGAGGGGCGGGTGAATGCCTGGCCCCTTGATGAGGGTCTCATCGACTACGTCGATGACAGCTATGGCGCGGCGTCCGACAGCAACCCGCTGTACAGCGCGAACGTCATTGCCAACCAGATGCTCACCGTCGCGGGGCGCAAGGTCGACGCGCGCACGATCACCAAGGAACTGCTTGCTGCGACGCTGCACGAGGCTGAGCGCATCGAGGCCAATGTGGCGACCGGCTATCACGCAATCGAGTTCCTGCTCTGGGGCCAGGACCTCAACGGCACCGGCCCCGGTGCCGGCAACCGCCCTGTCACCGACTACGATCCGCAGCGCTGCACGGGCGGCAACTGCGATCGCCGCATTGCCTATCTGCGCGTCGTCACGGATCTTCTGATCGACGATCTCGAAGAGATGGCCGCGAACTGGGGGCCGGATGGCGAGGCCCGCAAGGCGTTGTTCGCGCCCGAGGCCGATCCGCTGACAATGATCTTCACCGGCCTCGGCAGCCTCTCGTATGGCGAACTCGCCGGCGAGCGCATGAAGCTGGGCTTGCTGCTTAACGATCCGGAGGAGGAGCACGATTGCTTCTCCGACAATACGCACAACTCGCACTACTACAACGTCATCGGCATCGAGAACGTCTACTTCGGCCGCTACACGCGCATCGACGGCAGCATGATCAAGGGGCCGAGCGTGTCCGATCTCGTCCGCGCGAAATCCGCATAGATCGACGATCGCGTGCGCAAGGCGCTGGCGCTCACCAACGCGCGCATGGCCGCGCTTAAGAGGCGGGCCGAGACGGTCGAGGCCTATGACCAGATGCTTGGCGAGGGCAACAAGGAGGGCAATGCGGTGATCGAGGCCGCGATTGAGGCGCTGATCGCGCAAACCAAGGAGTTCGAGCGGGCGGTGGCGGTGCTGGAACTGCGTGCGATCACTTTCGAGGGCTCCGACAGCCTGGATAATCCGGCCAAGGCGCTCGAGCGCAAGAAGTAGACGGCTCCCATGGATGCGACAGGTCGTGCCCTTGGCATCGTGCGCGCGTTGCGGCTTGGCGCGTGCGCGGGGGCGCTCGTGCTCGCCCTAGGGGGCGCCGGCTCCGAGAGTGCGCCGCAGGCCGCGCTCGAGGATGGCGAAGAAAAACCGGGCGGTGCCGCCACGTCTGTGCGGCGCACGGACAGCACCGATGCATTCTCGCACTTCTCGCCGAACATGGGGCTCGCCAGGGAGCTGGACTTCAAGATAGGCAATGCAATCTTCCGCAAGTTCTGGGTCTCCGCGCCGGCATCGACGAAATCGTCGGACGGACTCGGGCCGCTCTACAATGCGCGCGCTTGCCAGAGCTGCCATCTGAAGGACGGGCGCGGCGAGCCGCCGCGTGGACCGGCCATCGAGGACCGCTCGGTCTCGATGTTTCTGCGCCTCTCGATCCCGCCGGAGACCGAGGCACACCGCCAAGCGATCGCCGATGGCCGCCTCGCCGTCATCCCCGAGCCGACCTACGGTACGCAGCTGCAGGAGTTCGGGGTCCAGGGCCATGTCGGCGAAGGCCGCATGGTCGTGACCTACGAGGACGTGCCGGTCACCCTGGCGGGGGGCGAGGTCGTGACCCTGCGCCGTCCGACGTACCGCATCGAGGATCTCGGATACGGTCCGCTCCATGCGAAGACGATGATCTCGCCGCGCCTGACACCGCAGATGATCGGCCTCGGCCTGATCGAGGCAATTCCGGCCGAGGATATTCTCGCGCGCGCAGATCCCGACGACCGCGACGGAGACGGCATTTCCGGGCGTGCGAACTGGGTGTGGTCGGTCGAGCACAAGCGCTTGATGCTCGGCCGCTTCGGCTGGAAGGCCGGCCAGCCGACGGTGCTGCAGCAGACGGCGGAGGCTTTCGCGGGGGACATCGGCATCGGAAGCTGGGTCGTCCCATATGCTTGGGGCGACTGCACCGCGGCCCAGGCGCTCTGCCGGAAGGCCCCGCACGGTGGCACGCCGAATGCCCCGCACATCGAGATCAGTGCCAAGATACTTGACCTTGTGGCCTTCTACGCCCGCAACCTTGCAGTGCCCCCGCGCCGCGACGCAGCGGCGCCGGACGTGCTTGCCGGCAAGCGGCTCTTCCACGAGACCGGCTGCGCCTCCTGTCATGTGCCGAGTTTCACGACCGGCAACGACTCGCCGGATCCGCACCTGCGCGGACAGAAGATCTGGCCCTACTCGGATTTTCTTCTGCACGACATGGGCGAGGGGCTTGCCGACGGCCGCCCGGAAGGGCGTGCGGATGGTCACGAATGGCGCACGGCGCCGCTCTGGGGCATCGGCTTGACGGAGGTCGTGAACGGCCACACGTTCTTCCTGCACGACGGTCGCGCGCGCAATCTGACCGAAGCAATACTCTGGCACGGTGGCGAAGCGCAGCGGGCAAGGGACGCCTTCGCGCGGCTCACGCTTGCGGATCGCCAGCGCCTTCTTGCCTTTGTCAACTCGCTGTGAGGGTCGCACGGATGCCCAGCGCAGGCAGGATCGCCGGCACGATCATGGCGACGCTCGGCGCATGGTCGGTTTCGGGCTGGGCGGTAGGCGCACAAGAGGCAGCGGCGTTCGATCATGTCGGGCTCGCAACTCAGGCTCTCGAGAAGCACATCCGGCCAGGCTATGCCGCTCTCGTCTCGGCGGCTGAGGCGCTGACGAAGGCGCTCGATGGCTATTGCGCGCGGCGCATTCCTGAGCAGCAGCGCGGGATGGAGCGGGCGTTCGACGGGCTCGTTACGGCCTGGGGGCGTATCGAGCACATCCGCTTCGGACCGGTAACGGAGGCGAACCGGCTCGAGCGCATCTTCTTCTGGCCGGACAGGCGCGGGCTCGGCGCGCGCCAGATCGTGCAGACCTTGCGCGCGCGCGATTTGGATGCGCTCGATCCGACGAAGCTCGCCGAGAAGCGCGTCGCGATTCAGGGCCTTGCGGCACTTGAGATCGCACTGTTCGACACGCCGCCTAAGGAGCCCGAGGCGCGCGACTACCGTTGCGCCTACGCCAAAGCCATCAGCGCCAATATCGCCAACGTGTCGGTGGCGGTGCTCGCCGAGTGGACGGTGCCCGACCGCTATGTCCGCCACTGGCTCAATCCAGGTGCGGGCAACCCGTACTTCCTGAAGCCATCGGAGACCACGCTCGCTCTCGCCAAGGCGCTCGACAATGGCCTCGAGCGCGTGCGTGATGAGTGGATCGCGGGTCCATTGGGCTTCGGTCCACAGCGGCGGCGACTGACGCCGGTACTGAGCAAGAGTGCCCGCACGCTGAAGTATATCCAGGCCGGGCTGGACGGACTGTATGACCTCTATGCCACGGCCGGCATGCACAAGGCGATCGCAGATACCAGCGGCGCGCACCCTGGTGTCACCGTGCCGCTCAACGCGAAGCTCGTCGAGCGCGAGATCGCCACCGCGCGCAATCAGATCCGCCGGCTGGTGCGGCAGGGCAAGCCGTTCGATCCTGACGCCATGATGCAGCCGCTCGTGGCAATAGGCTTTCCGCTGAAGAATGCCCGCGAACAGGCCGTGGCGCTGCTTGGTCTCACCGCGGGCGTCTCGATTGGGTTCAATGCGAGCGATGGCGATTGATCGGCGATCCTTTCTGGCGGGTGGCGCGGCCAGTGTCGTTGCTGGCGGGGCGGTAGCGCGGGCGCGCGCCGAGACGTCCTCGGCACTTTACGCGGCGGCGCGGCGCGGCGTTGACGGGCACTATTCGGCCGCCCTCTTCACCGACGAGGGCCGGGATGTCCGTGCCGTGCCGTTGCCTGGCCGGGGGCATGACATCACGGTCTCACCGATTGATCGCACGTGTGTCGTCTTCGCACGGCGGCCAGGGAACTTCGCCGTTGCCTTTTCGGCAGATCGGCGCCGGGCGCCGCTCGTCTTCACGACGCCGGCGGATCGGCACTTCTACGGCCATGGCGTATTCTCGCGTGACGGCCGCCTGCTCTATGCAACCGAGAACGACTTTGAGGGAGCGCGCGGAGTCATCGGCGTCTACGACGTGGGGGCAGGTTACCGCCGCATTGGCGAGTTTGCCTCGGGCGGTATCGGGCCGCATGATCTGGCCCTGGTGGGCGATGCACCGGTGCTTGTTATCGCCAACGGCGGCCTGATCGAGCATCCCGATTTCGGTGATGGTCGGCGCATTCCCAATCCCAACAGCATCGAAACGACGCTTGCCTACGTCGATCTTCGCACGGGCGATCTGCTGGAGCGACACGGCCTTGGCGCGGCGGGAGCCCTGTCGCTGCGCCACCTCGACGTTGCCCGTGATGGGACGGTGATCATCGGCGCGCAGATTGCACGTGGTCCCGCCGGTGCCGAGGCGCTCGTTTACAGGCATCGGCGTCAGCGGCCATTGGAGACGATCCCCCTGCCGGCGGAGGCTGCGCACGGATTGTCGGGCTATGTGAGCTCTGTCGCCTGTGATCGTGCTGGCGATTTCGTCGCGGTGACGAGCTCCAAGGGTGCGCGCGCGATCGTACTCGATATTGCGTCGGGCACGCTGGTCCGGACTTACCCGCTCGATGATGTCTCCGGCATTGCGCCGGCCGCCGCACCCGCGGATTTCCTCGTGACGGCCGGGACGGGGCGCGTCGCCATGATCGCGGGGCGGGAGGATGCGCACATGGCCGGCGCGTCGACGCCTTGGCGATGGGACAACCACGCCGTCTTCGTTGCAGGTGGCGTCAGTTGAGCTTCGGGAGGTCGACCGTCACGTCCTCGACCATGACGTCGATCTTGACGGCCCCGGCCCGCTTGAAGTTGAGCGTGACCGGAAAGTAGCCGTAGGTATCGACAACCCGCTTAAAGCCGACCACGTGCAGATAGACGCCCTTCGTCGACAGCTCCACGCGCGCGCCCGGCTTGATCTCGACGGCGTCGTGAGCCCCCGCGCCGGCACGGCGCAGCTCGATACGCTGCGCATAGGGGGACGAAGCGCCGGTCAGGACATCCGTCGTCTTGCCGGTATTGCGGATGACCATCTGCACGACGAGGTCGAAGGGCGGCTTGGCCTCGGACATGTCGCCGGTCCAGGGGTGATCAATCTGGAGCGTCTTGGTCTTGATGCGGTGCGCGTCCGCGGCGGGTGGGATCGCCAGCATGATCGAAACGGCGAGGGCAACCGATCTGATCATGGGCACGCACTCTCGACGACGGCTGGTGCAGGCGCAGGATATCGGCAGAGCCACCGAACGGCTGGGCTCGCCACTGGAACAGGCGAATTGATAGGTACTGCCAGCGGCGCTGTCGAGCACCTCCCGAATGAACCTCACGAGGCTACGCCTCGTGAGGTCCTCTGACGGTGGCACGGATAAAGGGAAAGCTCATTTCTTCGGAATGCGATAGGGGTCGTGGCAGCCCTTGCAGTTCTTGGTGACCTCGCCAAACGCGGTCTTGAAGGCGTCGGCGCCATTCGTGGCGGCCTTCTGGGCCGCGGTTGCGTCATCGACGAGCTTCTTGCCCTTGTCCTCGAAGTCCTTGATGTTCTCCCAGATCTTCGGCGACGCCGTGGTCTCGCCACCGGTCTCCGACCCCTTCGGGAACAGCTTGACGAATGCCACCCAGTTCTTCGCGATTGTGCCCATCGCGTCTGCGGCCTTCGTCGCATCGAAGGGCACTTCGCCCTTGACCATCTGCGAGCCGGTCTTCGTGGCGCCGCCGACCCCCTTCATGAGCTCCTTGCGCTGACCGATCGCGTCCTGCGCCACCACGCTTACGCCGGTCGCGCCCATGGCAATTGTTGCAAGAATTGCGACCCCACCCAGGACTCTCGATTTCATCATTTAGATGCTCCCTGCCATTTTGTCCGGCGCCCCAGGGGCCCGGGACGCTCTTCTATAGCGCGCAAGTCGGGGGCCTGCGCCCTAACTGTTTCGTGATCGGTGAGGGGGCGAAGCCTATAGTTCGGTGCCCTTGGTCGGTGGGGCCTGTGCTGTCACAATGGGTGCGGCCATGGCATTGCGGGTGATCGAAGCGTTCGCCTCGCAGCACGGGCGGCCATCCGCAGGGGGCAGGGCCGACCGGCTCTGGACGGTTTCACTTCATGGACAGTTTCGTTTTCGCGGTCATGCTGATGGCTGCTGCGCTGCACGCCGGCTGGAATGCGCTTCTCAAGCTGCGCGTCGAGCCGCGAATTGCGAGCACGTTGCTCGGGATTGCCAGCGGATTGGTTGTGCTGCCGCTTTGTTTCGCCCTCCCGTTGCCGGCGCCCGCTGCCTGGCCGTTTCTCGCCGCGTCCGCCGCGATCCATCTCATATATTTCCAGTCGCTCGGAATCGCCTACGAGACGGGCGATCTCGGCCAAGTCTATCCGTTGGCACGCGGCAGCGCGCCGCTGCTCACGGCCGTCGGGGCCACGCTTCTGGTTGGTGAGGGTATTGGTCTCTTCGGCTGGCTTGGCGTGACGGCGCTCGCCATTGGCGTTGTGCTGCTCTCTCTCAGGGGCGCGCGTGACGCGCGCCGGATCGAGGTGCGGGCGGTCGGCTTTGCGCTGCTCACGGCCGCTTCGATCGGCGCCTATACGGTGGTCGACGGCGTCGGCGTGCGGCTCTCCGGTCACGTCGGCGCCTATATCGCGTGGAGCTTTCTGCTAAGCGCCGTTGTTCTCGTCGTCTATGGCGGCTGGCGGTGGGGCGGGGGGCTTTTGTCAGCGTTCACGGGCTCGGCGAAGATGCTGCTGCTCGGCGCGGCCATGTCGATCGGCTCCTATGGCATCGCGCTCTGGGCCATGACGCAGGCGCCGATCGCCCTCGTCGGCGCCATGCGCGAGACGAGCGTTCTCTTTGCGGCGCTGATCGGCATTCTTTACCTGGGCGAGCCGCTGCTGCGGCTGCGCATCATCGCCGGGATGCTTGTGCTGGCTGGCATCGTGCTGCTGCGATTGGCTTGAGGCGCCACTTTGCGTCTCCCTGCGTGGCTGATGTGGGAAAAAAGGCCGCCTCGGTTTCCCGAGGCGGCCTCCGTTTCGTGTACCTGCCTGGATGGCGCGGGGCTCACATACCCATGCCACCCATGCCGCCCATGCCACCATGATCGTGGCCGGCGTGGCTCTCCTTCTTCGGCGCCTCGGCAACGCCTGCCTCGGTGGTGATGAGGAGCGAGGCGATCGAAGCGGCATCCTGAAGCGCGGTGCGCACGACCTTGGCCGGGTCGATGATGCCCTTCTCGATCATGTCGCCGTACTCGTCGTTCTGGGCGTCATAGCCGAAGGTCTGGCCACGGGCATCGAGCACCTTGCCGACGACGATTGAGCCCTCGACGCCGGCGTTCTCGGCAATCTGGCGGATCGGCGACTGCAGCGCGCGCTTGACGATCTGGATGCCGGCATCCTGGTCCTCGTTGTCGCCCTTGGCCGTGATCGCCTGCGCGGCGCGCAGCAGAGCCACGCCACCACCCGGGACAATGCCTTCCTCGACCGCGGCGCGGGTCGCATTGAGCGCGTCGTCGACGCGATCCTTGCGCTCCTTCACCTCGACCTCGGTGGCGCCGCCGACCTTGATCACAGCGACGCCGCCGGCGAGCTTCGCCAGCCGCTCCTGCAGCTTCTCGCGATCATAGTCGGAGGTCGTCTCCTCGATCTGAATCTTGATCTGGCTGACACGGGCCTCGATGTCCTTCTTCTTACCGGCACCGTCGACGATGGTGGTGTTCTCCTTGTCGATCGAGACGCGCTTGGCGCGGCCGAGCATATCAAGCGTCACCGTTTCGAGCTTGATGCCGAGGTCCTCGGAGATCACCTGCCCATTGGTCAGGACGGCGATGTCCTCGAGCATGGCCTTGCGGCGATCGCCGAAGCCCGGCGCCTTCACCGCCGCGACCTTGAGGCCGCCACGCAGCTTGTTGACGACGAGCGTCGCGAGCGCCTCACCCTCGACCTCTTCCGCGATGATGAGCAGCGGCTTGCCCGTCTGCACGACGGCCTCGAGGAGCGGCAGCATCGGCTGCAGGCCGGAGAGCTTCTTCTCGTGGATGAGGATGTAGGGATCGTCGAGCTCGACGGTCATCTTGTCGGCGTTGGTGATGAAGTACGGCGAGAGGTAGCCGCGGTCGAACTGCATACCCTCGACGACGTTGAGCTCGGTCTCAAGGCTCTTTGCTTCCTCGACGGTGATCACGCCCTCGTTGCCGACCTTCTGCATGGCCTCGGCAATCATCTTGCCAATGGCGCTCTCGCCGTTCGCCGAGATCGTGCCGACCTGGGCGATCTCGTCCGAGTTCTTGACCTTCTTGGAGCGCTTCTTGATCTCCTCGACGACCTGGGCGACGGCCTTGTCGATGCCGCGCTTCAGATCCATCGGGTTCATGCCGGCCGCGACCGACTTCAGGCCTTCGCGCACGATCGCCTGCGTCAGGACGGTCGCCGTCGTGGTGCCGTCACCGGCGACGTCGTTGGTCTTCGAGGCCACCTCGCGCACCATCTGTGCGCCCATGTTCTCGAACTTGTCCTCGAGCTCGATCTCCTTGGCGACGGTAACGCCGTCCTTGGTCGTGCGGGGGGCGCCGAACGATTTCTCGATGATGACGTTGCGGCCCTTCGGACCGAGCGTCACCTTCACGGCATTGGCGAGGATGTCGACGCCGCGCATCATGCGCTCGCGGGCATCGGCGGAAAACTTCACGTCTTTGGCTGCCATGTGCAGGGTTCCTGATGAGGTGGGAGGCGGTTTCTTCTCTGACGGAAGCGACGGGGGCCGGCGCGACTACTTGTCGAGCACGCCCATGATGTCGCTCTCCTTCATGATCAGGAGCTCTTTGCCGTCGATCTTGACTTCGGTGCCCGACCACTTGCCGAACAGCACCTTGTCACCCTTCTTGACGTCGAGCGGGACGAGCTTGCCGTTCTCGTCGCGCGCGCCCGGCCCGACCGCGATCACCTCGCCCTGCTGGGGCTTCTCCGCGGCGGTGTCGGGGATGATGATGCCGCCAGCGGTCTTGGTCTCGCTGTCGGTGCGGCGCACGACCACGCGGTCGTGGAGGGGGCGGAACTTCATGGAGGGCCTGCTCCGAATTGGGTTTTGCTTTGATTCTGGAGAGCCGCGGGATGCGGCCGCCGGTGATTGTTAGCACTCCTAATTCGCGAGTGCCAGCCACCGCCGCAGCAGGTAGCTCCGCAGGGCCTGCCTTGTCAAGGATTTTGCGGAGAAATGGCCGGGCCGGGGGCGCCGGGAAATGGGCAGTTCTCGGCGCTTATTAATGGCCCGTCCTGATTACGCACCATAGTCCGCCATCTTGAGCCACCAGTAGGGTTGCGGTTTCGTGACTACGGCGGCGCGGGCGAGGGCGGGGATCATTGCGGCGAGATCGAAGCGATGATTGAA
>JBKBPL010000010.1:0-110049 GCA_046293075.1 Hyphomicrobiaceae bacterium
GCCAGTGTGACGACTGACGAGAGGCGCGCTGCTGCGCGTGAGCCCGGCGACGCGCCAGGCGAGCGGATCGGTGCGCTTGTCGTCGCTGTCGACGGCCGGGCGGACCTGGCAGTGGCCCGCGCGCAGATCCGTGCCGAACCAGCTCACAACGAGAGACACGGCCCTGACGCTCGGTAGCGTGGCCGCGAGCTGATCGAGGGAAACGCTCCAGTCGGTCTCGCCCTGCAGCGTGTGGGCGTTCTCGGTTTCGGTCTGGCCGGGGCCGACCCGACGTGTCACCGGCGTCGTCGCATAGACGAACTCGCCGGAGCCCGGGATCATGACGACGGCGCGGACGCTCTGCGCGAACGGGTCGACGGCGCGGAAGACCTCGAAGGAGAGCTGCGGCAGACGGTTGCCGTAGGGCTCGAGAAGCATCCGCTCGAAGACGATGTAGGCAATGCCGCGATACGCAGGCGCATGGTCAGCGCCATGATAGGCAACGATGAGATCATCCGGATCTTGTGTCTCGGTTCCGGTGTGGAGGCGCCATGTGAGCTGGGTAAGATCAAGCTCTTTGCCGTCGGCCCAGGCGCGGCCGAGTGATGTGATCGTGCCTTCGCAGAGCGCGACGGCAAAGTTGGCATAGTAGCGGTAGCTGCGTGTGGTCGCGCCGCCACTGGCGCCGCCTTTGCCGCCACCTCCGCTGCTGTCCTTGATGATCTGCTCTTCGAGCGACGAGGCCCAGATCACCTGGCCACCGAGGCGGGCCCGGCCGATGAGGCGCGGTACGGGAGCACCCTCTGTGGACGCGGTAACATGGAGGTCATCAAGGCGCGGGCCACCGCGCACACGGGACTGGCCCGAGCCGCCGAGGAGTGCCTGATCCACATAGCTGCCGGCAAGGGCTCCGATCTGCCCGCCGATCATGGCGCCGCTCAGCGTCGCGCCGAGAACGGTAACGCCGGCTGGCAGCAGCGCCGAGCCGACGGCAGCGCCGGCGACGGCAAGAGCGAGCGTGGCCATCAGGAAATGATCCCGGGGAAGGAAAAGGCCGCGGCGAGGTGGCGACGCCACCAGGCAGCAAGCGGCACCTCGGTGACGAGCCGGCCCTCGGCAGCGTGGATCATCGCGGCAGGCCCAGTGAGGATGCCGACATGCTTGGCCACGGTGTAGGCGCGAAAGCGGAAGATGAGGACGTCGCCGGGCTCGGCGGCGTGAGGTGCGCGCTCGATCAGGTGGCGGCGGGCGGCGGCGAGCATGGTCTCGGCGCCGGTCGCCTCTGCCCAATCTCGCGTGTATGGCGGCGCGATTTCGGCCTCGCGGCCGTGCAGTGCACGCCACACCCCGCGCACGAGGCCGAGGCAGTCCGTGCCGATGCCGCGCACGCTCGCCTGGTGGTGATAGGGTGTGCCGATCCAGCGCCGCGCCTCGGCGATGATGTCGCTGCGCGAGTAGGTCATGAGGTCAGCCCAATGAAGCGTCGGAGCTGCCGGCCGGGCGCGGCGTATTGCCGGGCTCAGCGATGGCCGTGACAAAATCGTTGCCGGGCATGTGCGGGAAGCCGCGATAGTTGACCGCATTGGCGAAGCGGGCGGCGCAGGTCTGAAGGCGCTTGTCGCAGCCGGCAACAACGATGATGGCATCGCCGGCGGCGACAGGCTCGCCCATGGATTGCCAAAGCTCGATCTCAATCGTGCCTGCGTGGTGCGCATGGTTCTTGATTTCCATGGCGCGGCCGACATTGGCGCCGCTTGCAAACGAGAGGACGCCGCGCGTGAACCAACCGGCCGCGTAGTCGGCAAGGCCGTCGACAGCCAGGCGACGGGTGCCGGTGACGGCAAGAACGGTGCCGCTGGCGCGGTAGGCGGGCGACGCCAGATCGACGCCGCAGCGCGCGTCGCCGAGGTCGGCGTCGCACGTATATTGGAAGAGGCGGCCCTTGGGTTGTTGCAGATAGTGTGCGAGGCCGCGCACCTCGGCGCTGAAGGCCGTGCCTGTGCGGCGGACCTCGCCGAGCGAGCCTGAGCGCATGAGAACACGCTGTGCGGTGTCCTGCCAGTTGACGCGGAATATCTCTATTCCCGCGTCGTCGAAGTCGCCGGCGGCAAGCGCACGCTCGCAGAGCCGGTCTGAGACGAGAGCGCCGGTCACCTCAAGGTTGTCCACGCTCAAGCCCACCTGATCGCGGATCTCGCTCGCCGTGAACCCGCTGGCGGCTTCGAATGTCGTGTCATCGAAGACGAGATCGCGATCATGATCGGTGAAACCAAGCCTTGCGCCGTCGCGCCGCGTGAGGCGCCAGCACCAGCAGAGCGTGGTCGCACCGGACTGGAGATGCGCTGCGAGTGCATCGCTGAGAGCCTTCATAGGCGAATTTCCACGATCTGGATTGACGGAATGGCGCCACGCCCCAGGCCCTCGAGGCTCACTTCGAGCTTGTCGGCATCGAAACGGACGGGGACGTCAAACTCGAAGCCGGCGGTGATGACGGCGCCACGGGCTGGGATATGTTCTGGTGCGAACATGAGGGTGCCGGTGGTTGGATCGACTGTCACGGCGGTGCCGACGTGCACCGGGAGGCCGTCAACGGCGATCAGGATGGTTCCGGCGACGGGCTTGGCAATGCGGCGTGACCAGGGCGCGTGCCCCGATCCGTAATGCTTGACGAGCTGAAAGATAGCGGTCTCACCATCACCGATGCCGATCGGCTGGTCGAGCGCGGTGGGCGCGGTGGAGGGTGGACCGGAGCGAAAGTCCGCATGATCCTTCCAGCGGAAGCCGTAGAGGCGGCCGCGCCGCTCCTCGAAGAAGGCGATGACGGCGTGGAGGTCGTCGAGCGTCGTGATCCCGTAGCCGGCATTGTAGGAGCGGCGCGAGTCGGCCCATCGGCTGTTGCGCTCCTCATGGCCGGAGCCGAGCACAACGACATCGGTGCGTCGCTCCGGGCCTCCGGTAGCGCCACGCGAGATGGCGGTCGGGAAACGAACCTCGTGGAAGTTCATGAGTGCTGCTCAGAGATTGCGGTCGGCGCGCGCGAGCGCGCGGGCGACAAGTGCCGCGATCTGCGTCTCGGAGCGCGCGAAGCTCTCGACGTCGGGAGTCGCAATGTTGATCGTGATGCTCGGGGCTGTGGTACTGGCGGCGGCGACGCCGAGGCGACCGTCGGTCGTTCGTGCGAGCGGCATGATGGCTTCGGGGCCGCGCTCGCCGGCAAGGCCCATGCGTCCGCCCGTGAGCGGAAAGGCCGTCGGTGACGCAACGACGCCACCCTTGGCGAACGGGATCGGCGTGCCGCGCTGCAGGACGCCGCCCCTGGCGAAGCCGAGGCCGCCCGCGAACAGACCACCGAGCATCTGGCCAACAGCTCGGTCGAGGGGCCTCATGGCGGCGCTGAGCACCATGCGCGAAAGGCTGAGGCCGAGGCTGCGGATGACATCGCCGAGCGAGCGGCCCTGTACGGCAATGCCTTCGAAGGCCGCGATCATCGAGCGGCTGAATTGGTGGCCGATGAGGGCGGTGCGCTGAAGCTCGCTGCGGAGCGCACTGGTGTCGGCAGTGACATTGATCTGCCAGTCGGCGAAGGTCTCGGGCATCGCGAGCTCCTATCAGTCCGGGTAGCGCGCCATCAGGCTGGCGAGTGAAGAGCGGTCGATGGCGTCATGGCCCGGCGGCGGGCCGAGCGCGCCTTCGAGCGCCGCGGCGAGCTCGCGCGGCGTCATCGACCACAGAACGGCCGGCGGGAGGCGCAGGACGCCGAGGCCGATGCGCATTACGTCGTGCCAGGGAAAGGGCCGGTGGCGCCGCTGGTGTCCGGCAGGGGCGTGGCTGGTCCCGCGTCGGCTTTGGCCATGGGCGCATCATCTGCCGTGCCGAATGTGGCCGTCAGGAGCCGCGAGACGATATCGACAAAGCCGGCGGCGCCGCCTTCGGCACGCATGCGGGCGACAGCATCATCGGTGAATTGGTGGCCGGCACCACGCAGGCCGGCGCCGATGATGCGTACGGCATCACGCGCGCTGAGCCGGCCACGGCTGAAACGCTCCGCGAGGGCGAGCATGTCCTCGTCACCAAATGTGGCTTCGAGCTCGGCAAGGGCGCCAAGGGTCAAGCACAGATGCAGAAGCTGCCCATCGAGGATGGCGTCGATCTCGCCACGGTGGAGATTGGCCATGGGTGCTCCTTTACGAGGCCGTGAAGGTGAGCGGGCCGGCAGAGTCGAGCGTGATCTCGAAGGCCACCTCGGCGTCGTGGCGGCCGGAGAGTTCGAACGAGGTGATCTGGAAGCGGCCTTCGATGGTGCCGAAGTCCGGGATCACGATCTGCCAATCGCGGATGGTGCCATCGAAGATGTAGGCGCGGATCGTGGCGTCGGAGGCGGAATCCTTGAAGATGCCGGCGCCGGCGACACGTGCACTTTTGACGCCAGCACCAGCGAGCAGTTCGCGCCATTCGCCGGCGGACTCGGCATGCGTGATGTCGACAGCCTCGGCGTTGAAGGAAATGGAGCGGGAGCGCAGCCCCGCAACGGTCGAAAAGCTCGCGGTGCCGGTCGTGTCGACCTTGAGCAGCAGGTCCTTGCCTTTCTGAGCGGCCATCGCGTGGGGTCCTTGGCTAGGGGTCGGGAGGTCATGCGGTGGGTTCGAGGACGGCGCGGAAGCGGGAGGAGATCCGGTACGTGTCGCCGTCGCGCGCGCGACGCGTCTCAGAGGCCTCGTGCCGGAGGTTCACGAGGTGATGGCTGGTGAGCGTGAGCGTGGCGTCGTGAAGCGCGGCGCGGACCGCGCCGGCAAGGAGATGGGCTTCCCGGTGGCCGGCGCCGCGCGACCAGGCATTGATGGTGAAGATGACCTCGGCGCCGGGCTCGGTGCCGGTCGCCCAGTCGCGGGCGGTGAAGCCGGCGAGGGAGAGGTAGGGAAAGGTGGCGCCCTGCGGGACATCGTCGTAGATGCGCGCGCTGCCGAGCAGAGCAAGCACGACGGCGTCAGCGGCAAGCTTTGCATGGACGGCTTGCTGGAGGTCCCAGGCGGCGCTGGACATGTGCTAGCGTCTCCGATCGGCGCGCGGGCGGCGTTGCGAGGCTTGAGGTGGCGCGGGCGGTGGGTCGTCGTCGACCGGCGCCGAGGTACGCGCAGTGCGCGCACGCAGAAGTGCCTCGACGCGTTCGGCGAGGCGGCGAAGATCCTGGCCGGCAAACGTGACGGCAAGCCTCACAGATCTCGCTCCATGCAGAGGCACTTGAGCCAGCGGCGGCGCTCGTCGATGACGATCACGGCCATGATCTCGAAGCGGCGGCTGCCACTCGCGAGGCGCATGGCGGGCGTCACGTCGGGGCGATAGCGCAACGTGATCTCGTGCGAGATGCGCCCGCTGAGGCCGTCGGCCTCGAAGAACTCGGTGCCGCCTGTTGGCTGGATGCGGCCCCAGAGCTCAGCGATGACGGTCCAGGTTTCGGCAGCGCCGCCGCCGCCGTCCGGCGCACGGCTCGCGGCTTCGAGCCTCAGGCGGTGACGCAGGCGACCGGTTGCGGGCCGCATCAGAGGCGCCTCTGGCGGTAGGGGGCGAGGAGGTCGGACACAGTGCCCGGGATGACGGTCGCCGCAGCACCGATCTCGACCGGCTCTCGGTTTTCGTACCAATGCGCCGTGAGCAGCAGCAGAGCTTGGCGGATCGGGTGCGGCACGTCGGATGGCGCGTCACCGAAACCGGCGACGAAGTCGATCTCGATGCCGTTGGCAGGGCGCCCGGGCAGCGGGAGACTGCCGCTGCCGCTCAAGATGAGGCGCGCGGGATTCGCGGAGCCGTCCAGGATAAATGTGGCGATATCGAGCGTCTGGCTGTCGCCATCATCGTCGAAGACCTTCACCGCCGTGAGACTCTGCACGGGGCGCAGCGGCAGATTGAGGGAACGTGCCCGCGGCCAACGATGGAGATGAAGCCGCCAGGACTGCGTGATGAGGGCGAGATCGAGTGCGGCCTCGATGTGCAGGCGCGAGGTCATGATCAGACTCTGGATCAATGTATCCTCGGCGTTGGTGTCGATGCGCAGGTGAACTTTGGCCTCGGCGAGCGATACGGGTTCGACGGCCGGGCCGCTGCGGAGAATGGAAGCCATGGCGACCTCACGTGTGGCGCGATGGGAGACAGGCTGTGCACGGGCGGGACCGGCTGCGGGGAAGGGCCGGACCCCGCCCGTGCAGGCTCCGAATGGCCGGCCGTCGGAGGACGTGCGCCGATCGGGGCGGCGTGCGCCGAAGCAGCCGAGCAGTCGACGACAGCCGAGGCGTGCGAGGTCGCCGGCGGCCGCCGAGGGCCTGACCGGGCCGACAGCTGCTCGCGGGCCCGCCCGTCGGGGACCCGGGCCGGCCGCGTGGCTCATCCGAAGCGAAGCGGGACGCGATCAGTCGCCGAATTGCAGGAGCTTGATGGCGTCGAAGTCCTGGACGCCCCCGCCGACGCGCTTGGTCGTGTAGAAGAGAACGTAGGGTTTCGATGAGTAAGGATCGCGCAGGATGCGGATGCCGACGCGATCGACGATCAGATAGCCGCGGCGGAAGTCTCCGAAGGCGATGGCATAGGCATCGGCCGCGACGTCCGGCATGTCCTCGGCTTCCGTAACCGGGAAGCCCATGAGCGACGGCGACTCGCCGGGGCTGATGGCGGGATGCCAGAGGTAGTGGCCGTCGCTGTCCTTGAGCTTGCGGACGAGGGCCTGCGTCGCGCGGTTCATGACGAAGCGGGCATTGGCGCGATAGCCGGCCTTGAGCGTGTAGACGAAGTCGATCAGCTTGTCGCCGGGGTCGGTGGCTGGGAAAGCCGCGTCGACGCCGGTCTTGATCGCGCCGATGTTGCCCCACGTCCAGCCCGCGTTGGCAACCTTCGGGTAGTGCATGAAACCGGTCGGCTGGTTCGTGCCGTTGCCGGTGACGAAGGCTGTGCCTTCCTGCTCGGCAAATGCGGAGCGGACTTCCTCGGCAATCCACTGGTCGATGTCGACGGCGGCATCATCGAG
This sequence comes from Hyphomicrobiaceae bacterium, assembly GCA_046293075.1. GTDB lineage: Bacteria > Pseudomonadota > Alphaproteobacteria > Rhizobiales > Hyphomicrobiaceae. The sequence goes on from JBKBPL010000010.1 coordinate 6,992, forward strand.
CAGTGCCGGCGTTGCCGCGGGCATGGCGTAGAGCTCCATGGTCGGGAAGGAGAGCTCGGCAAGCGTCGGTGTCGTTGTGGCCGGCCGGCTCGCTGTTTCACCGACCCAGCCGGTGCCGGCGCCGGCGATCGAGAACGGCTTCTTGTAGACGGAGCCGGATACCTGGCGGACATTCGCGATGGCACGGATGGGCGAGATCTCCTTGAGCGCCATGTTCACTGTCCGCTCGGTCTCTTCGGGCACGAGGTAGCCGCCGTCAGGTCCGGAGCCGACGGAGAGCGCCTTGCTCTCGATCTCGAGGAGGCCGCCCGCTTCACCCTTGCGGATGTAGCCGTCGAAGGCGGCGCGGTGCTCGCGGGCAAGGTGCGCGCGCGGGCCGCTTGACGAGAGCGGAGGGCGCGCAGCCCTGAGGGAGATTTCGTCGATGCGCCGCTTGCTCTCGTCCAGGGCGCGGTCGAGGCGTTCGAGTTTTTCCATGGTGAGTGGATCGGCGGCGCCGCGCTTCTCGATGTCGGCCAGGCGGCGGTCATTCTCCTCCTTGTAGATTTCGAAAGCGCGCAGGAGATCATCGAGAGCGTGGTTCAGGTCGGGGCTGCTTTTGGTCTCGAGGTGTGGCGTTGAGGCGGTCATGACGAGCGGTCCTTCAGATGGAGGTCGGCGAGCGAAGGTAGGCAGCGACGGCGGCACAGCGCCTGGCGAGGCGGGCTGCTTCGGACGGGCTGGTGACCGCATCCCGCAGGGCGACCAGACCCTTAAAGCCCGTGCGGAGAACCACGCGGGCTTCGGTGCGCGTTAGCCCAGCGTCCTGCGTGAGCCAGCGTTCGAACTCACGTTCCGTTGGCAGCTGACGTGCGAACGGCCGCGCCTTGACGGTGGCGATGCGCGCTTCGGGTAGCAGCGGAAACGTGACGATGGAGATTTCCCATAGGTCGACCTTCTCGAGACGGCGCACGCCGCTGGCGCGGTCGCGATGGCCCCTGATCGTGCGAAAGCCGATCGAGAGACCATCGATGGCGCCGGCGCGCATCAGCGCGAGGATCTCGCGAGCCCGCGCGACGGTCAGCATGAGGCGGCCGCGGGCGAACAGTCCTCGGGAATCCTCGGACAGCGCCTCCCAAATGCCGATCGGCTCGGCGGGATTGTGCTGGAACAGCATCCGAATGCCGTCCGGTCCACGGGCGGCGAGCGTGTCCCGAAAGGCGCCCGGCATGACGACATCACGGCCGAGATCCTGCCGGCCGAAGATCGAGGCATAGCCCTCGAAAGCGCCATCATCGGCAACGCTCTTCATGTCGAGGGCCGTGAACTTTGCTTCGTGCGCAAGCGCGCATTGAGGTGTTGCCGATCGAGCCTCGATCACGATGAACACTCCGGTTTGAGGTGGGGTTGCGCGCCGCGCGATCAGGTGGGCGTGGCGGAAGCCGCGAAGCCGTCGCTCTCGGCGAGCGGGCTGTAGCCGGCGGCCGCCCGCTTCTCGTTGGGTGTGAGGAAGGATGCTTTTTCGAGGCGGGCCCAGAGAGCCTCGCGCTCAGGTGAAAGGGCTTCGACAGCATCGAGATCGGGTCGCAGCTCCAGGTCCGCGTCCCAGGCTGGCGCGAGCCAGCGCGAGAGCGCCTTGGACGTGCGCCCTACGAGCGGGATCACGGTCTGGCGCCAGAAGCCGCGGGTGGCTTCGGCCATGTTGGCGTAGGTATTGTCCCCGGGGATGCCGAGCAGCATCGGCGGTACGCCGAGCGCGAGTGCAATCTCGCGGGCCGCGGCATTCTTGGCTTCGAGGAAATCCATGTCCTTGGGCGAAAGCGACATCGATTTCCAATCGAGGCCGCCCTCGAGCAGAAGCGGCCGGCCGGCATTTGCGGCACCCTGGAAGCCTTGCTCGAGCTCGGCCTTGAGGCGCTCATATTGCTCGGTCGTGAGATTGCCGTCGCGCGAGGTGTAGACAAGGGCGCCTGAGGGGCGGGCGGAGTTGTCGAGCAGTGCCTTGTTCCAGCGCGTCGCGGTGTTGTGGAGGTCGATCGCCGTTGCGGCGGCTTCGAGCGGGCTCATGCCGTAGTGGTCGTGCGCGGCATGGAAGAGCTTCATGTGCAGGATCCTGCGCACACCTGGAACGCAATCGCCGGAGAGGCGGACCGCGCGGCCGGCGACGGTGTACTCGTAAGCCTCCGGCCAGCCATCGGCACCGGGCACGACCTTCATGCGGTCGGGGCGGAGGACGTGCAGCTCGCGGATCTCATCGCCGATGGCGACGGCCTCGATGTAGCTGTTGCCGGCAACGAGCAGGTGACCGAAGAGGGTCTCGAGGAACTCGGGGCCGACCTGGGCCGGGTTTGGGCGGCTGATCAGATCGGGCAGCGCGTGCGCCTCGACCTCTTCCTCGGCACGGTAGAGAAGGAGCGGCACCGAAGCGGCGGTCTCCGCAATCATGCGCACGCAGCGGTAGACGATGGCGTTGCCCATGAAGCCTTCGCGGGCGAAGGCGGCATAATCACGCGGTGTCCAGGCGGGTTGTCGAAGTGTGTCCAGCGCGATCAGCGGACCGACGGCGCTCGCCTTCGCCTCGGCCGGCGGCTGCGGCAGCGTGGTTCGCCAAGGCATGGCTCTGCCGGCCCAGCGGCCGATGAGAGCGCCGAGCGAGGTCGCAACGGAGGTCGGGGTCATTCAGAGCGTCCGTATCGTTGGGCTGCGCGGGTTCGTAAGCATGAGATCGGTAAGCGCCCACACGAGCGCATCGAGCCGATCCGGGCTCTTGCCTTGCGCGAGACCGTCGGCACCGAATGCACACATCTGACTTTCGAGCTCGGGCCACTCGCCCACGTGGATGACGCGGCCCTCGGCGTAGAGCGCGGAGACCGGTTCGGCGCGCATCCACTTGCCGCGGGTCGCGCGCACGGCGCGGACGGGCACCGAGGCATCGACCTGGCGGATGACGCCGACGACAAGGTCGCCGCCCTGATTGACCTCGGCCACGATGCGGTCGGCGGCGAAATCGCGGTAGGCGGCGATGGCGGCGCGGGCCCAAACGGCTGGCTCGCGGCCGCGGATCGTGCGGTCGGCGAGGACGTAGGCGCGGCCATCCTCGCCGAGGCCGGCGACAACGATGCCGCAGGCGTCTGAGCTCGTGTTCGACGTGACGGGCGGGTCCACGGCAACGACGATGCGGGCGAGCTCGGGCGGCGCCGCAATGCGGTGCTGATCGAGCCAGCTCTTGCGCCACAAGCCACCGCCGCGGTCCTCGACGATCTCACCGTCGATCTCCTGGCGGCCGAGGGCGGTGCCGCCGTAGCGCTTCAGCACGCTCGCGAGGAAGGAAGGCGCGAGATTGGCGGCATTGTCCGTTGTTTTCGCACGCGACGTGACGGTCGCCTCATCGGCCATGAGCTTCTTCAATAGGGCGATGGGGCGCGGCGTCGTGGTCACGACGCACTGTGGCTGGCGGCCGAGGCGGAGCGCAAACTGGAGCATGTCCCAGGCGTGCTGGGCGCGGCGCCATTTCGCGAGCTCATCACACCACGCGGCATCGAACTGCGGCCCGCGCAGGTTGTCGGGATCATCAGCTGCATACATCTGGGCGATGGCGCCGTTGGACCATTGGACCTGATTGCGCGAGACGTCATAGTGCGGGCGCTCGTGCGGGGCGTGGACGGCAAGAAGACCGGAGACGCCTTCGATCATGACGCTGCGAACCTGCGCGATGGTGAGGCCGACGAGGGCGATGCGGCGTGCCGGATGGCCGTCGCCGGCGTCGAGGCCGAGCGCCCGGGCGCGGACCCATTCGGCGCCGGCGCGGGTCTTGCCCGAACCGCGGCCGCCGAGAATGAGCCAAGTCTGCCAGGGCTGACCGGTCTCGGTTGTGATCGGGGCGAGTTGGTCATCGCGGGCCCAAACCTGCCAATCGTAGGCGAGGCGAATGATCTCGGGCGCTGAAAGCGCGCCGAGCGCGGCTTCGCGCTCGGTTTCAGGCCGGACGGACAAGTCGCGCAAGACGCTCCGCAACCTCTCGGCGGAAGCGCTCCGCCTCGTCGGCGAGCTGGCGATCGCCGTGCTGGTCGGTAGGGCTGGCGGATTCGGGGAGTCGCTCGAGGTCAGCTTCAATCTCCGTTACACGGCTGAGGTTGGCGATCAGTGCGCCGATGGCGCGCGTGTCGCGCTCGTGATCTGCCGCTGTCCTGTCGGAGCTTCCTTCGTTGGTGGCCATGTCGTGCGCCATGCGCCTTTCCATCTGTTTGAGCTTGGTATCGATTGCTTTGTAGAGGCGGCGGACGAGTGCCTGCCGGGCCTTGAGCGACGTCGCACCGGTCTCGCGGCGGCGGCCTTCGGGCGCCGATTGGGCAGCACGCGGCCGAGGCCCTTTTCGAACCGCGGTCGTGGGGGCTTTTCCCCCCGCCTTCCGCAGTGGGCTCTCGCCGGTGCCCGGCGGGCGCCGTCGACGGGCAGGCCACCCCTCTTTGCGGGCACGCCGGGCAAGGCGCTGAACGGAGATGCCGTGCCGTTCAGCGATGCGGGCGAGCGTCAGGGCGCCGGCAGCATACTGGCGACGGATCTGCGGCCAGTCGGGTTCGTCCGAGCCGGTCATGCAGAACACCGAGAGGTTTGTTGGGAAGGCGTCCGCGAGCGCTGCGAGGCAGGACGGCATCGCCTGTCGGGATCCAACGCTCTTCGCGCTATACTTGTTTGATATCAGAATAGCGTTGCGATGTCAACGGTCAATATTGAGAGAATCTTGGTACCGCAAGAACTGCTGCGGCCTTATTGGCAATATTACTTGTAAGAAAACGAAGGATCTTCTCATAACAAGTGGGCTGCGGGGATAGATTATTGTGCGGAACGTCGTGCGACGGCGGCCGGCACTATTGCCTCAAGTTGAGCGCGCCTCGTTTACCGTCCGGCAATGCCCTGTCGCGATTTAAGCGATCATTCAGCATTTTCGGATTTGATGCGGTTTTGATCCTCCGAGGCGTGAACGAGTGAGGCGTACGCCAATGCATCCACGCTCAGACGCAGGCCTGCCCCCCGCGCGCATCCGCCGTTCGTTGCTGGAGCGCTGGCGCAGAGACGCCTCTGGCACGACGGCCATCGAGTTTGCGTTCGTGGCCGGGCCGTTCCTGATGCTGCTTTTCGGCATCATGGGCGTCGGCCTTTTCTTCTTTACGACCTTCTCACTTGAGAACGCGGTGGAGCGGACCGGGCGCCTGATCCGGACCGGCCAGGTTCAGCAGGGTGGGATGACCGGGCAGCAGTTCAAGGAGAAGGTCTGCGAGCTGGCGCCGGCGTTCGTTGATTGTGTGAACAAGCTGCGGGTGAACGTTTTGAACTTTCCCGATTCCGAGGCGATTGGCCCGGGCACCACGGCGCAGTGCCTCGATCAGGACGGCAACCTCAGCGATGTGACCTCATTCCAACCGGGCGAAGCCGATCAGGTGGTGCTGATCTGGGTCTGCTACGAGTGGAGCCTCGCCTCGAAGATCCCGTATCTCAATCTCGGCAACATGGGTAACGGCTCGCGCCTGATCCAGGCGGCGACCACGTTCCGGACCGAGCCTTACAACTGATGGGGTGGTGCGCGATGAAGAGCCTCGTCACACGCGTGCTGAGCTGGCACCGGCCCAACGGTCGCGGCAGCCTTCTGGTCCGCCTGCGCCGTGATACTGGCGGCATGGCGGCGATCGAGTTCGGCATGATCGTGCCGATCATGTTCTTCCTGTTCGTCGGCACCATCGAGTTCAGTCAGGCGCTCACCGTCGACCGTCGCTTGACTCTGGCGGCGAGTTCGACGGCCGATCTCATCGCGCGCGCGCCGAACTCGGGCCTGACGCCTGAGCAGGTGGACCGCGATCTCAAGATCATCGAGCAGCTCATCGCCCCTTATGACATCCAGCGCCTCTACGTGAAGGTGATGAGCGTCATTGCCCAGGGGGCGCCGGGCGACCCGAACACGCTCGTCTACACGATCGACTGGTCGCGCGATAACAATGCCGGCACACCACACCCGCGCGGCGAAGAGTACCAGGACATCCCGCAGGGCCTTCTTGTGGCCGGCGAGAGCGTGATCGTTTCCGAGGCGACCTATAACTACACGCCTCTGATCTTCAACTATTTCATCCAGTCGGCGTTCAATATGACCGAGCGCTTCTACTTGAAGCCGCGCAACTCGAGCTGCGTGCACCTGCGGCCAATCAACTGCGTCACGGGCGGCACGATGTCCTGAGGCGGTCCGGCACGGAAATGCCAAACGGCCCGTCGGATGGTCCAACGGGCCGTTTTTTCGTTGCCGGCGTGCGCGTGGTCTGATCAGCGCTTCGAGAACTGGAAGCTGCGGCGGGCCTTGGCCTTGCCGTACTTCTTGCGCTCGACGATGCGGCTGTCGCGGGTCAGGAAGCCGCCCTTCTTGAGAACTGCGCGCAGCTCCGGCTCGTAGTAGGTGAGCGCCTTCGAAAGGCCATGGCGCACAGCGCCGGCTTGGCCCGACAGGCCACCGCCGGTCACCGTGGCACGGATGTCGTACTGGTCCATGCGCTCGGCCGCCACGAGCGGCTGCTTCAGAATCATCTGCAGGACAGGACGGGCGAAGTAGGTCGTCACATCCTTGTCGTTGATCGTGATCTTGCCGTGCCCGCGGGAGACCCACACGCGTGCGATCGCGTTCTTGCGCTTGCCCGTGGCATAGGCGCGGCCCTGGGCGTCGAGCTTCTGCACATGCAGCGGGGCGGCGGCAGCGTCTGTGGTCTGCCCGGTGAGGCTCCCAAGGTCCTCAAGCGACTTGGCATCTGCGGTCATGGCGTCAGACTCTCTTGTTCTTGCGATTGAGCGCGGCGATGTCGAGCTTGGTCGGCTGCTGCGCTTCATGAGGATGAGACGGGCCGGCATAGACCTTGAGATTGGTCATGAGACGGCGTTGTAGGGGGCCGCGCGCGAGCATGCGCTCCACGGCTTTGAAGACGACGCGCTCGGGAAATCTGCCCTCGATGATCTGGCGGGGGGAGCGGGTCTTGAGGCCGCCGGGATAACCGGTGTGCCACTCGTAGCGCTTGTCCTCATACTTGTTGCCGGTGAAGACGACCTTCTCGGCATTGACCACAATGACATTGTCGCCCATGTCGACATGCGGCGTGTAGGTCGGCTTGTGTTTGCCCTTGAGACGGGTGGCGATGAGCGCGGCGAGCCGGCCGACGACGAGACCTTCGGCGTCGATGAGCACCCACTTCTTCTCCACCTCGCCGGGCTTGGCGCTGTACGTCTTCATCTGCTTGGCCCTCGCGTATGGTGCCCGCGCCGATCAGCCAAAGAGCCGAGGGCGCGGTCGTCGGAGTTCTGGTCAGTTCGAACTGCTCAGTTCTGGTTGCGGACGTGCGAGGCGGCCGTGTGCCTTAGGGCATCGGGCCGGCCTGCACGGCAGAAACGGCAAGCGGCGCGATCCTGACAACGAAGATCCAGCGCCGCGGCGACCCTTCTAGGCGGGCAAACGTGCGCGGTCAACCAAATTCGCGGCGAAGACCTGGAAAATATGCCAGCCAGATCAATGCATTAATCTGAAGGTATTATTCTACCGCACGAGGGGTATCAAATTACCTCACGACTTGGTCGCCGAAGAAGGAATGGCATACGTGCCGGTCGCATGGGCGATCATCTCGTGGCTGCCGTCCGAGTAGAGTGCGACCTCGGCATAGGCGAGCCGGCGCCCGACACGCACCAGTCGCGTCTCCGCAATCACATCGCGCGCCGGTGGGCGTGTGAGAAAAGTGATGTTGAGATTGCTTGTGACTGCGGGGATGGCGGGGGGACCAAGGCGACCGATGAGGGCCACGTAGATCGAGAAATCCGCGACCGTGAACATGGCCGGGCCGGAGATCGTTCCGCCGTGGCGGGTATTGCGCTCGCTGAGCCGCATGCGCACGCGGGCACTATCGGGCCCGACGGATTCAATCTCCATCACCCGTCCTGAGGCGTGGATCTGCGGAAAGGACGCATCGATCAGCTCTGCAACGGCCGTTGCGGAAAGGTGACTCGGCTGTGGGGTATCGGTTGACATCCTTATTGGTGTCCCACTCTGGTGGTCTGGTGATGGCACGCCGGCATCGAGGCCATGTTAGGCGAAACGGACAGGCGAACGACGCAGGCTTGAGATTTCGGACGAGGAGAATCCCCAATGCTCAGCAGGTTTGGAACGCTTGCCGCGCTCGCTTCAGCGGTGGCAATAGGTCTGATGTCGCTCGTCGGCGCGCCGGCGGTCCAGGCTCAGGAGGCATTCAACCAGCTCCAGCTCACCGAGAAACATATCCAGGGTTTCATTGCCGCGCAGCCCGATATCACCCAGTTTATCGAGCGCAATCCGGCGCAGGAAGGCACGGCGCCGACGGACAAGCAGCAGGCCGAGCTCGATGCGATCGCGAAAAAGCACGGCTTCAAGGACTATACTGAGTACGACGACGTTGCCTACAATATATCGGTGATCCTGAGCGGCATCGATCCGGACACGGGCAAGTACACCGATCCGATCGAGCTGATCAAGAAGGAGATCGCCGAGATCAATGCCGATACGCAGATCAGCCCTGCCGAGAAGAAGCAGATGCTCGATGAGCTGAACGACGCGCTGAAGAACACGCCGCCGGTCAAGTTCCCGAGCAACATCGCATTGGTCTCGAAGCATCGTGAGGCGCTGGAAAAGGCGCTGGGCCAGCAGTAAGCGCGCGCGGCGCTGCGCCGCCGCATGAGGACGTGGACATGCAGGATGGCGGACCGCCACAGGGCGCCACAAGGGATGGCGCCTCGCTTCTGAGCGAGGCGCGCCATGGGGCGGTTGCCGTTCTGACGTTGACGCGGCCGGAAGCGCGCAACAGCCTGAGCCTCGACATGCTGGCCGCGTTGCAATCGGCCGTCGACCGGCTGTCCGGTGACCGTGAGGTGAGCGCCGTGGTTCTCGCGGCGGCAGGTCCGGCCTTCTGCGCGGGCCATGATCTCAAGGAGCTGACGGCGCATCGCCGGGATGCCGATCGCGGTCGCGCATTCTATGCGCTGACCATGGGACGCTGCGCGGCGGTGATGACCTCCATCATGCGCAGCCCTAAACCGTTCATTGCGGCTGTCGAGGGCGTGGCGACGGCAGCGGGCTGCCAGCTCGTTGCGACCTGTGACCTGGCGGTCGCTGGCGCTGCGGCGAAGTTTGCGACCCCGGGGGTCGATATAGGGCTTTTCTGCTCGACGCCGATGGTGGCGCTGTCGCGCAACGTGCCGCGCAAGCGGGCGATGGAGATGCTGCTGCTCGGCGAGATGATCGGCGCGCGCGAGGCGGCGGACTACGGGCTTGTCAACCGCGTCGTCGGACAAGGCGAGGCACTCGACGGGGCGCTCGCGCTTGGCCGCGCCATCGCGAGCAAGTCGCCGGCGACGATCCGGATCGGCAAGGAGGCCTTTTACGCCCAGATCGAAAGGCCGGTCGCCGAGGCTTATGCCTATGCGAGCGAGGTCATGGTGCGGAATATGATGCACCGTGATGCCGAGGAGGGGATCGGCGCATTCATTGAAAAGCGCCCCCCTGCCTGGAAGGGCGAGTGAGCGTGCTGCCGCAGAAGCTGTCTCTTGTGACGCTCGGCGTCGCCGACGTCGCGGCTTCGCGCCGCTTCTATGAAGGGCTCGGATTTCGCGCGGCCGGGGTCGACGATGAGGGCGTGGCCTTCTTCGATTTGAATGGCGTGGTGCTTGCGCTGTTCGGGCGCGGGGGCTTGGCGGAGGACGCCAATGCCCCACTCGAGAGCGGTGAAGGCTTCTCGCGCATGTCCCTCGCCATCAATCTCGAGAGCGAAGCCGCGGTTGATGCCGCCATGGCTTTCGCAGCCGAGCAGGGCGGACGCATCACGCAGCCAGCGCGCAAGGTCTTCTGGGGCGGCTATGCCGGCTATTTTGCAGATCCTGATGGATTTCTCTGGGAGATCGCCTACAACCCATTCTGGCCGCTGGATGAACTCGGCCGTCCGCAACTCCCGCCACCGAACGCGACATGAACCACGACCACTACGACGACGCTTACATCGCGGCGATCCTGAACGAGATCAAGGTGATCGCGATGGTCGGGGCCTCGGCGAACATCAATCGCCCGAGCTACTTCGCCATGAAATACCTGCTCGGCAAGGATTTCCGGGTCATCCCGGTCAACCCTGGGCTCGCCGGCCAGGAGATCCTTGGCCAGAAGGTGGTGGCAAGCCTTGCCGAGATCGAAGAGCCCATCGACATGGTGGACATCTTCCGCAACTCGGATGCGGCGCTCGGCATCGTGCGCGAGGCCATCAAGCTCAAGGACAAGCTCGGCCTCAAGGTCGTCTGGATGCAGCTTGCGGTGCGCAATGATGCGGCGGCAGCCGAGGCGGAAGCCGCAGGTCTCAAGGTCGTCATGAACCGCTGCCCGAAGATTGAGTACGGGCGGCTTTCCGGCGAGATCGGCTGGGCGGGCGTGAATGCCGGCATGGTCAGCTCCCGACGGCCGCAGCTCGGTGCGGGCGGTGTGCAGAACCACGTGATCCGGCCGCGCGCCACTTAGCGCTCAGCAGCAAGGCGCGCCGATCATGCAATAGGGCGGCTTCAACCGCCATTCTGGTTCTTGCGGTACCAGCGCCCCATGAACTCTATGGCTGCCATGGTCATGAGCGAGCTGGTGAAGAGGATCGTCACGCCGACCGTGCTGCCCCAGGTGTCGAGGATGAAGGCGTAGATCGTCGGCGCCAAAGCACTGACGACGAGGATCGGTGTCGCAATCAGTCCGAGCACCCGCCCATAGCCTTCGGCGCCGAAGAGCGCGAGCGGCACGGCGCCGCGGACGATGGTGATGACGCCCTGCGAAGCGCCCATCAGGAGCGTGAAGGCGAGGATCGGGGCGAACGCGCCCTCGCTGAAGAGCAGCAGGAGCAGCGAGAACGGCAAGGCGCCGATCGCGACGCGGGCAACAGTGAAAGCGTGCAGGTTGCGGCCGAAGACGATCTCGATGACACGGCCGCCGAATTGCGCGAAGCCCTTGAGCGAAGCAATCCAGACAGCCGTCGCGGTCGCCATGCCGGCACTCTCGAAGAGCGGCACAAGCTGGACCGAGATCACGCCGAAGACAAAGCCATTGAGCGACATGATGAGAGCAAAAAGGATCATGCCGATGGTTCGCGCGCGCCCCTCGAGCGGGGCGCCATCGGCGGCACGCGCGGGCGCCGCAGTCGTGACGGCGCTCCCCGGCTTGGCCTCGCGGGCCGAGAGGCCCCACCAGTTCAGCGGCAGGCAGACCACGACGTTGATGAGGGCGAAGACGAGCAGCGTATTGCGCCAGCCCACGGCCTCGGAGAGTTGATGCCCAACGACCCAGAAGACGGAGGAGGCAAAGGCCCCGTAGAGGGTCAGGTAGGAAATGGCTGTACGGCCACGGCTCGGCACGGCCTGCACGGCCGAGGCAAAGGCCGCATCGTAGAGCGACATGCGCATGGCAATGCCGAGGAAGGCCCAGACGGCGAGATAGGCAAGCCAGTGGGAGACGAACCCGAGCGCAGCGAGGCCGATCGCGATCAGTATGACGCCGAGGCTCATGACCTGGCGCCCGCCCCACTGGTCGATGAGCCGGCCGATGGGCGCCGAGACCACGCCTTGCACAAGCATGGCGACGGTGAAGCCGAGGAATACGAAGCTGCGCGCAAAGCCAAGCTCTTCCGCGATCGGGGCGGCCAGGACACCGAGGCAGTAGAAGGCCGTGCCCCAGGCCGTGACCTGGGTGATGCCGACGGTGTGGACGACCCGGTGCATCGGATCTCGCCACCAGGGGAGGTGCGCGGAGACCGGATCGGAGGGCTTCTGCATGGCGGCCGGAGGGAAGGCTGGGACGGCGGGTGATGGTGGCCTGGAGCTGGCGCGGCCGATGCCCGACGTTCTGAGCGGCCACCCGCGCCACGCCAAATGTGACGAACCATGTATCTCACGGCGCGCACAATTCTCAAACGAGAACAATTCACGTCAGGCATGACCCTTGCGGGCGGCTCGCCCCGCCGCTTGACAAGCCGGCCGCCTGGATGCTCGACGCTTCGCCCATGAACTACCGCCACGCCTACCACGCCGGGAACTTTGCCGATGTCCTCAAGCACGCGGTGCTGTCGCTCGTGCTCGTGCACATGGCGAAGAAGGAGGCGCCGTTCCGCGTGATCGATACGCACGCCGGCATCGGCATGTATGACCTCGCGGGCGTCGAGGCTGCGAAGACCGGGGAATGGCAGCGCGGAATCGGCCGCCTCATGGGGCCGGACGTTTCCCCTCTGCCGGAGGCGGCCGCCGCACGCCTGACCCCATACCTTGGTGCGATCCGCGCGTCCAACCCGGACGGCGGTCTCCGCTATTACCCCGGCTCGCCATGCCTGGCGCTCGCCTTGATGCGCGCACAGGACCGGCTGGTGGCCAACGAGCTCCACGCCGAGGATGCCGAAACGCTGGCGCGGACCTTGGCGCGGGATCGGCGCGCGAAGGTTCTCGGCCTCGATGGCTGGCTTGCGCTCAAGGCGCAGCTTCCGCCGAAGGAACGGCGCGGCGTTATCCTCGTCGATCCACCCTTCGAGGAAGCGGGCGAGCTCGAGCGGCTGGCGCAGGGGCTTCAGAATGCGCGGCGCCGTTTCGCGGGCGGGGTGTATCTGCTCTGGTATCCGATCAAGGACCCCCGGCTCACCCGGCGCTTTCATGAGGCAGTGGCCGCGATGGCGCCGCCCGGGACTTTGGCCATCGAGCTGCTCGTCCGCGCGCCGACGGACGTCGACCGGCTCAATGGCTCGGGTCTTATTGTCATCAACCCGCCGTACACACTCGAGTATGACTCGAGCGTGGTGCTCTCCGTGCTGGCGGAACGGCTGTCCGACGGCGCCGGCGCGCGTGCGCAGGTCATGCGGATTGGCTGATCCGACCTCCCGATAAGGGCACGGTTTGCCTGTATTTTCGGCACTCTGCCTTATCGCCGGAGCTTCACGGAATTGTGCTTTGCCCGCATGATTTGGCGGTCGGATATTTTTGATGCGGGCTGGGGTGCCTGCGCCGACATGCATCACAGCGCCGCCCAGCCGGCGGACCGGCAAGCGCGGCGGGCATGGTTATGCGAGGGGCGTTTGTCGTCTCCCAAGCGGAAGGCACGGGCTGCTCACCACCCTCGTAGAGAAGGATTGCGGGCATGCGGCAGACGGGCGTCGTCAAGTTCTTCAATCAAACCAAAGGTTATGGCTTCATTAAGCCGGACCAGGGTGGCGCTGACGTCTTCGTGCACGTCTCGGCTGTGGAGCGGTCTGGTGTCGGCGCGCTGACGGAAGGCATGCGTATCTCGTTCGAGACGGAACCGGACAAGCGCGGCAAGGGTCCCAAGGCGATCAATCTGCAGGTCTCGGGCTAGGTTCTCGCGCTTCGCCGGCTGAGGGTCGGCGCGCTGTCGCGCGGTCCGCGCCGGCTGCGCGTAACGCGTGCGCAACACTGCGCGTGTCTCTGATCCCTGTGTTTCCAGAAATGTAACCATATCCCCCTAGCCTCGGCGCCGTTGATCACGGTCCTGGGTGAGGCGCTATGGGTATTTTGAATGGCGTTGCTGTTGACGAGATCAGTGCACGTGGAAGCATCCGTGACAGCGACGTCGCGGCTATGCGCCGCGCATTCAACGACGACGGCACCATTTCGGCACCTGAGGCCGAAGCCCTCCTGTCGCTCAACAGCGCCTGCCGCATCACCGACGCCACTTGGCCGCCATTCTTCATCGAGGCGCTGACCGACTATATCGTCCACCAGGCCGAGCCCGACGGCTACGTCGTGGTCGATAAGGCCGACTGGCTGATCGCGCGCATCAGCCGCGACGGCCACGTCACGACGAACACCGAGCTCGAGCTGCTGCTCAACGTGCTTGACAAAGCACGGTGGTCGCCGCCGAGCCTCGCGGCGTTCGCGCTCGCGCAGGTCCGTGATGCTGTGATCTCCGGCGTCGGCGTGACACGCGCCGGCCAGATGCTCCAGCCGGGCATGATTGGCCAAGCTGAGATCGACCTCATCCGCCGCATTCTCTTCGCCTTCGGCGGTGATGGCGGCATCGCGGTGACGCGCACTGAAGCCGAAGTCCTGATCGCGATCAACAAGGCGCTCTCCCCGGGGAAGAGCTCACCTGCTTGGACCGAGTTGTTTGTCAAGGCGGTCGGGGCCTCCGTGCTCGCGAGCCTCGGGCATCATGTCCCGCCGCGTGAGGAGGCGCTGAGGATCGAGGTGTGGGCCAAGGACGCCGACGCACGTGGCGCCGGCGCGCTGCTCGCCGATGCGGCCGGCGGTGGTGAGCAGGGATCGAGCGCCCGTGAGCGTATCGGCAGGTTCCTCGGCCGCATGGTCGCCGGCGGCGCCGGGAGCGTGTGGAGTACCTTCCGGATGCAGACGAGCGAGGAGCGCGCTCTGGCACGGCTGGAGCGGCAGCGACTGGAGATCGTCACGCAAGAGCGGATTGATGACGCCGAGTGCCAGTGGCTGATCGGGCAGCTGGGCATGGACGGCAAGCTCGATGCCAACGAGATCGAGCTCCTGGCCTTCCTGCAGCGGGAAAGCCCGATGCCGCACCCCGAGCTCGCCGCCTTCGCCGCCCGGCATGGGGTCGCGGCGTAGGCCGGCCGAGACGTTCAGAATCGGCCCTCAGCGACGAGATCGGTGATCGTCGCGACGGCCGTGACCGCGCGCGTAAGTTCTGACCGCGTGCGCTCGCTCAGCCGGTCTGGAGCGACGCGGGACGAGAGCGGGACGCCCTCCTCGGTGTCCTTGAGCTGTTGCGCCAGTATGGCGGTCAGTATGGTGCGATGAGCTTCGATGAGGGCTGCACCTTCCCGTTCGCCAATATGCCCGGAATTGACAAGGGCCTGCAGTCGCTCCGGCGTCGCGCGGGCGCGGATGCCATGCTTGATCGCGAGAACGCGGGTGCCGGCGACGAGCGGAAAGAGGCCGTGCATCTTGAGATCGATGCGGCCGCTGCCGTCCGTCTTGAGCTTGCGGAACAGGGTCAGCGGCACGCGGGCACCGCGGGCGTGCTCGGAGAGGAGCTTGATGAAGGAGGGCGTGCGCCGCCCGACGTCGTAGGCGTGATCGAGCAGGTTCTCGACGAGCCCGATAACGCCGTGGACGGCGACGGTGTCAAAGAAGATATCGACATTCAGCAGATCCTCCGGCCTCTGGCGGCGGACCCAGCGGTCAACGGTCTCGATCCAGCGCGCTCGGCTCATGCGCCAAGCGGCGTTCTTGCTCATTACGCCGCCCTTGCAGAAGTGGATGCCGACCGCATCGAGGATGTCCGAGATCTCCTCGCCAAGCGCGGCGAACCAGCGGTCTTCCGGTCCGTCAGGTGCGCCCTCGGCATAGACGATGGCGTGGTCCTGGTCGGCGGCGAGGAGGCTTTCGCCGCGTCCGGCTGAGCCGAGGATCATCAGTGCGTAGGCAACCGGCGGCTCGCCACGCCCCGCGGCAGCGAGCCGCTGCTCCGCCATGGATGCGGCGCGGCGGGCGATGGCGCAGATCTCCGAGCTGATGACCGATGAAACGAGACGCGCGTCGACTTCTTCCTCGAGCAGCAAGCGTGCCATCGAGGGAAGCTGCGCCCACGCCTGCGCCAGGGTGGCCACATCGGCGGCGCTCTCAATCTGGTCGCCAAGCATCATAGCCGTGGTGGCGCGATGGCGCAGCAAGTTGCGCGTGGTCAGCGCGCCGACCAGGGCGCCGTCGGGGCCCACGACGCCGAGATGGCGGATCGAGAGACGGTCCATGCGACCGATGGCGCGATAGACGAAGGCATCCTGGTCGACCGTGTGCAAAGGGCGCGTGGCGATCTCGTCGAGTGGGCGGGCCAGGGCTGCAGCACCACCAGTTGCGATCGCCCTCAGCACGTCGCGCTCGGTGACGATGCCGATGCCGTGTTCGGGCGAGGCGACGAAGACCGAGCTCACGCCCTTCTCGAGCAGCAGCGCCATGGCCTCCTTGAGGCTCGTCGTTCCCGGCGCGGTCAATGGCGGCACGCGCATGACATCACGCACGCGGTGGCGGTAGGGAAAGCTGTCGACTTTGATTAGCGTTCGCGTCGGATCGGCAGCAGGCGGCAGGTCGACTGTTATGAGGCCGCCCCCGTTCCGCGCCTCCTGCTCCGCACGCGCACGCGCGGCGGCCTGCACCTCGGCCAGGGTGCGGATCCCGCGCCGGCGCAAATGGGGGATGAGGGCGACGAAAGCCTGCGCCGCCGCGACGGCATCGCCGATGGCGGTGTGCCGGCCTTCAATCTCGATGCCGAGTGCGCTGCAGATGCTGTCAAGGTCATCATGCGGACCAGCCTCAGAGGTGAGACGGGCGAGAAGGCGGACATCGAGCGTGCGCGGCTCTTTCCACGTCCGGCCGGTGAGCTGGTACTCGCGGCGCAGGATCGCCATGTCGTAGCTGATTGTGTGGCCGATCAGGATCGCGCTGCCGAGGAAGGCTTCCATGGTTGGTGCCAGCGCCGCAAAGTCGCGGGCGCCGGCGAGATGCTGCCGGGTGATGCCGTTCACCTTGCTGGCCTGGGGCGGAATGTCGACGCCCGGGTCGACCAGCGTGCTCAGGCACTCGTCGCGCAGTACGTTCCCGCCGCGAATGCGTACGGCGCCAAATTGGATCAGGCGCGCGGTCTTGACGTCGAGCCCGGTCGTCTCGGTGTCGATGGCAACGGCATCGAGTGCGACGAGCGGTGTGGAAGGTGCGGGCGACAACATGGCTGAGGCATCCCTGGCGCCGAATAGGCCGCTACCATGTTTCAGCCTACCTGCACTCGAAACGTGCACGATATTAGCCTTTAGCGGCAGCGCCTAGTTCGCGTGGCCCGGCCGCGAATCGCGTGCAGGCACACGAGCGGCTTGGCCGGCCAGCAGGTTGTGGTAGGGAAGGCTGAGCGATCCTTCATTCATCGCACCACGCAAGCGCACGCTTTCGTCGAATTGGTTCCGGGCAGTGTCATCCGCAACTCGGGTCGCGACGGCTCGGGGATGAAGCCAGGGAGGCGTTGATATGACCGCGCGGGTCGTTCGGCCCTTGATCCGAAGGCTCGGGGTGGCCGCCAGTGCCATGCTGCTGGCTCTGGTCGCGGCTTGCCGGCCGGATGTGCCGGGCTTGCCCGCGCTGGCCGCGCGCCTCGACGGCACGACGGTCTCAGGCCTTTCGTCGGGCGCGTACATGGCAGGGCAGGTTCATCTCGCGCACAACTCGATCATTACCGGCGCGGCGCTGATCGCCGGAGGTCCCTACGGTTGTGCGCAGAGCATCTACACGCGCGGCATCTTCGGGCCGGGCTCAGCACTGATCAACGCCTCGCGGGCGATCAACGGCTGCATGGCCAACGACCTCGCGGCCTGGGGCGTACCGAACCCGAGCCAGCTCGCCGAGCAGGCCCGCAGCCTGGCCAGGGAGGGACGCATCGATCCGCTCGAGACAACCGCCGGCGACCGCATCTATTTGTTCTCGGGCGCCAAAGACGAGACGGTGGTGCCGGCGATCGGGCTTGCGGCGCTGAGATTCTACGAGCTGATCGGCGTGCCGCCTGATCACATCAAGCGCGTCGCGGACCTGCCGGCCGGGCACGGCTTCATTGCCGAGGGCAAGGGCGTTGCCTGTGGAGTCACGGCTCGCCCCTACATCAATAACTGCGGCTATGATCAGGCCGGTGACCTCCTCGCCAGTCTGCTCGGGCCACTGGCACCGCCGGATGCCTCAGTCCCCGTCGAGCGCGTCGTCTTCGATCAGCACGCCTTCACCGGCGACCTCATCAGTCATGGCCTCGCGCGTGAGGGCGTCGTGCTCGTGCCGGACGGCTGCCGGCGCGAAGCCGGCTGTCGCATTCACGTCGCTTTTCACGGTTGCCGTCAGTCGCGTGCGGAGGTCGGCGACACGTTCATCGAGGATAGCGGGTACAGCCGCTGGGCGGGGCCCAACCGGCTGATCGTGCTCATGCCGCAGGCGGAAGCCAGCACCGCCAATCCCTACGGCTGCTGGGACTGGTGGGGTTACACGGGCGCCGACTATCTCACGCGCAAGGGGCCGCAGATCGTTGCGATCCGCCGCATGCTTGACCGGCTCGCCGCGCGCAACTAGGCACGGCCGCAACTTGGACCATCACCACGCGACCTGATTGCACCCTTCAGGACGGCGGATATAGTGCACGCCCTTGCCGCAGAGGCGTGGCATCGCGCATTCGGAGGGAGCAGACCATGAGCCTGATACGCATCGTGTTGTGGATGCTGATCGCGGCGCTGAGTGCATCTACGCCGGCCGCAGCACAGTACGGCACTGGCCCCGGCGGACGAGCTCCCTATGAGCGGCGTGATCAGGAGCGCCATGTTCCGGGGCGCTTCGACTATTATTCCCTCGTCCTCTCATGGAGCCCGACCTACTGCGCTTCGCTCCCGCGCGAGAGCTACGAACCCCAATGCCATCGCCGTGACGGCCGGCGCTATGCCTTCGTTCTGCACGGGCTGTGGCCGCAGTACGAACGCGGGTGGCCTGAGCATTGTCCAACACGCGAGCGACCGTTCGTGCCGCAGCCGCTCATCGACAGCATGCTCGACATCATGCCGAGCCCCCGCCTTGTCATCCACGAGTACCGCAAGCATGGCACCTGCTCGGGTCTGACACCGGAAGGCTACTACGGGCTCTCCCGGCGACTCTACAATTCCGTGACGATCCCCCAGCGGTTCGTGCAGCCGAACAACGACTTCACGATCTCGCCCGACGCGGTTGTGCGGGCCTTCGTGGAAGCCAATCCGGCACTCAGGGCAGATATGATCGCGGTGGCGTGCGGCGGTCCGGGCAACCGGCTGCGCGAGGTGCGCATCTGCTTCAGCCGCGAGGGCGCACCGACGCGATGCGGTCGTAATGAGCAGCAGAGCCGGCTGTGCCGCGCCTCAAGCGTGCACGTGCCGCCCGTCCGCCCGGCGCCGTCGGGGGGCGGGCAACGGATCTGAGGGCTTGCAGGCGTCATGCGTTCAGCGCTGTGGATAACGCATCGATTGCCTGCGGCTCCGCAAGCCGCCACCTTGTCGACACAATCGAGCAAGTCCAGGATCGGCGTCACCAGCGTGGGGCTGTCACAGGAGCGGGCGCGTGCACGGAAGCGCTCAAATCGAGGCGACGGGGTCGCCGTCCATGGCACGATCGGGGCCGTCGGCGAGACGGCCGGCGCACCGGATCGACGATCTCGTGCGCGAGGTTAGCAGCAACGGTTGGCTCGCTGGCCGCGTGGGGCTGCTGATCTGGGGCTTCGGCGGCTTCCTGATCGGGGCGATCTTCTGGCAAGCCATTGGCTTCTGGGGCATTCTCGGCGAGGCCGTCGTCCGGGGCCTGGAGCCGAAACTGAGCGCCGTTGTGCGCCTCGGGTCACCCGCCAGGCTGCCGAACTGTACAACGCTGGCGCTCAACCGCTCGACGGGGCGGACCTCCGCCGCTCCCTGTGCCCGGCAACTGCCCCTCATGGAGGAGGCTCGGCTCATGGGCCGCCAGGATCTCGCGATGGCCGAAGCGGGCCCTGGGGATGTGACGCGGGCGCTCACCTCTGCACTTGGCGCGGGCGGCAACCGGGTTCGGCGCGACGAGAACTAGCGCCTTCTACTCGCGCGACGTCTATTGCGACTTTGAGTCGAGACGTGAGTGGCTGTCCACCGAGCGCCCTCGATTCGACCGCGTGCTGTCGCAATTGGGGGGCTTCATGAAGGCGCTTCAGGAACGCGGCGGAGCACTCTTTCCAGGGATCGTGCGGAGACCGGGATCGAGTGAGACGCACCCCTGAAGAACCAGCGGCGGCTCCGGTGTTGCATTCCTAGTCTCGCGTTGCAGCAGAACGGGCCGTCGCCAGCGGATTTCGATCTCGCGCCGACACCCTACCGGGGGGAGCGGCGGAGTCGGCCGATGTGGTCCCACAACCCCGCTCGTTGGGATGACGCATCGGCGGGTGGCCCTTGAGGCGTGTGCGCGTACTGAGCCTGCAGAGCGTGCGCGGATCGCCGATGGGCTACTGCCCGAAGGAACTGTCCGGCGCCGCATCGCCACACACCTCCCTCCCCACTGCGGCGTCGGACGGTTTCTTCAGGTGGTTTCGGGGAAGCCCGCGGGACGCCCATTGCCGGGAGGGTGGCTCCGGCGCGCTGACGGCCGAGCCCGCCGCGCACCGCTTTTCGGTGAACCGCTTTTTGGCGAGCCGCGCACACGCAATTCGCCGCGTCAGCCCGCAGTTTCACGCCGCGTCGCGCGGAAGAGGTGCCAAGTTGCGATCCCCGTCGCGATCGCAGCGACGCCCTGATGCGCGAGGCCCAAGCTGAGCGGCACGTGCGCCAGCAGCGTCCACACGCCGAGAGCGGCTTGGGCCAGCACCGTGACCGCAAGGGCAAGAGCCGAAGCGGCCAGACGGCTGTTGCCGGCGCGCACGACCGACAGAGCGTGCCAGAGCGCGGCGGCCACAATGGCATAGGCGACCATGCGATGATTGAACTGCACCATCGTCGCGTTCTCGAACGGATTGAGGTACCAGGGGGACATCACCCAGAGACCGCCGGGGATGAGCTGCCCGTCCATGAGCGGCCAGGTATTGTGCGTGAGCCCGGCCTTGAGGCCGGCAACCAGTGCGCCAAGAACGACCTGCAGGAAGATCAGAGCGAGCAGGAGACCGGCCATCCGGCGGTGGCGCGACGCTGCACCGGGTGCTGGAGCCGCATCGGGGCGCGGCAGCAGCGACCAGGCGGACCACAGCAGGAGCGCGAAGATCAGGAAGGCGACGGTGAGATGGAGCGCGAGGCGGTAGTGGCTGACGTCGATGCGATCCACAAGGCCGGAGCTCACCATGTACCAGCCGATGGCGCCCTGCAGACCGCCGAGCGCGAAGATTCCGGCCAGCTTCCAGGACATCCCGGCCGGGAAACGCCGCCGGACCGCGAAATACACGAATGGAATCGCGAAGGCGAAGCCGACCATGCGCGCGAGGAAGCGATGCCCCCACTCCCACCAGAAGATGAACTTGAAGGCCTCAAGACTCATCCCGCGGTTGACGAGCTTGTACTCAGGGATCTGCCGGTACTTCTCAAGAGCTTCCTGCCAGTCGGCCTCGCTCAGCGGCGGTATGATGCCCATGATGGGCCGCCACTCCGTGATCGACAGGCCAGAGTCCGTAAGTCTCGTGGCACCGCCCACGACGATCAAGGCAAACACGAGCGCGGCAACGCTGTAGAGCCACCAGCGCACGGCGCGCATTGGGTCGGTAAGCGGGCGTCCAGATCCGTCCGGCACGGCGGTTTCCTGAGAATAGAGGCGGCACGTAACGTGTCCTCCTTACACAATTCCCTCAGCGCGTTCGATGGCTCAGAGCGCGGCGAAGCGTCGTGCGGCGGATCGCCCGGCGCGCGCGAGGCTGGACCCGCAGGCCGCAATCAGAGAATGACGAGGAGGATGCCGGCGATGAAGAACGCGGCGCCAAGGCCGACAAGAAACGCCGGCATGGTGCTCGGCGGGGCGGCGACGGGCCCGAGGCGGCGACCGGATCGCTCGGCACGCGCGCGTTGAATGATGATCGGAGACAGCTCCGACAGCTCCGACAGCGCCGCCTCCGGCGGTGCCTCGGCTCCGAACTCATCGGGGGCCGGCGGCAGCTCCTCTTTGGGCGGGAGCGGCGGTGGCGCCTCGCGTGGGATCTCGAAAGGCGTGGTCGCGTCTGCGTTGCCCGGCGGCGGCGCGAGCAGCTCAAAGACCGGCTGCGGCGCGACGGCAGCGGGTCCCGGATCCGAAACGGCAGCGTCGCCCGGCGCCGGGTATGTTGGGGGGAAGCGGTTCAACTGATCGAGCAGCGACTGCTGACGCCGGATGAGATCGACAAGGCGGATATCGGCTGCCGATTGGTCGGTCAGCATCAATGGCTGGCTCGATGCGATCGTTGCGGGCGCGGTGTCACTTTCGGCCGCTTCGCGCGGCAGGGCGGCGAGCGGCTGAGCTGGGGCGGCCTCTGGGGCGGGTTTTGTGGCTGCCTCGGGGCCTTCCACCCTCGCTGCGGCAGCGTCGGTTGTCGGCACCGGAAGGGAAACCGGGCGCGCGATGGCCAAGGCTGGCCCCGAGTCCTCCGCGGCGGCTCTTGCCTCGACAAGCGTATCGTCCGGCGTGTCAGGTGCCTGCTGGCGGCCAAGCGCAACGATTGCTGCAAGTGAGACACGCTCGAACTCGGCGTCGGGGCTGTCGAGCGGACTGTCCGCGCCGGCATCGGGCGCCGACACATGAGCACCGGAGAGCCGCTGAGCGAGCTCATGCAGGCGCCGCGCGGCGATGTCCTCATCGGGCTCGGCCGAACCCTCAAGCGCACGCGCCAGCGGCTGAGCGCCCCCTGATGGGGAGGCTGCCGTTGCGTCGAGCGTGCCGCGTTGACGTGTGCTCATCAAGTTGACCTGGGCGGACGGGCCGCGCTGGATAAGTGTCTCAGATTATCGTCCTGGTATTGTGCGGCAATTGTTTGCCCACGCACGAACTAAGCCATCTCAAGCCTTCGACATGTTCGAGATCCGATCGAGCAGGCGGGATTTGATGCGCGGGGCACGCCGTTCCTGCTCGGCCTCCTTCGGTTCATCGATCGGGGTAGCATCGGCAACCCCGCTGGCCGCCGCATCTGACGCCGGAGCGGGTGCTTCAGGGGCGGTGGCGGCGCTCGGCTCACGGCTTTCGGCCCCGCGCATCTCCGCTTCCGCTTCGGTCTCGGCGTCGCGCCGGGATTGGGCGACCCGCTCGGCCAACGTCAGGCGGGGGATCGCACGGCGCTCGCGCGGCGTGGCGCCGGCGGAGGTCTCCGACAGCGGCTGTGTCCCGCCGCCGAGACGGCTGATGGCCGCGGCGTGCTCGGCCGCTTGACGTGTCAGCTGCTCCTGGAGGGCCGCGACCTCGCTTCTCAGCGCCTTGATGGTCGCCTCCTGCTGGCTTGCCTTTTCTTCGAGCGCCCCAAGGCCGGCCTTGAGCGCAATCCGGCTGTCGCCTGGCCCTGCCTTGCTCGCCTTCTCATGCATGGCGACGGCGGCCTTGAGCCGGGCGATCTCCTGCTCATGGGCTGCGGCGACGGCACGCGCCTCGTGGAGTTTTTTCTCGGCGTCGTCCGCGGCTCCCGACGCGCTTGCATCGGAACGCAGCGGAACGGATCTGCCGCCGTTGAGCCCCTGACGGCCCCGCGGCGCCGTCTCTGCGGTCTCGGCAATGGCCTTCTGCAGCCGGTCGATCAGGGCGCTCTGCTCGCGCGCGCGTGTGCGCAGAGCATCGAGCTCGGCGCGCATGGCGACAACGGCGTCGGCATGGGCATCCGCGGCGCCCGCGCCCGCCTTTGCACCGGCAGCCTCCAGTGCGGCGGTGAGGGTCTGGACCTCGCGCTTCAACTGCTCGTTGATCGCGCCGGCTTCCTGAAGAGCACGCGCCTGCCGTTCGGCGGAACGCGTCAGGCTGGCGATCTCATCGTCGCGATGGGAAAGGTGGCGCTTGGCTTCGTCGAGCCGCGCCTCCAGGCGCGGCAGACGGTCGGCAACCGTCTGCTCGAGCACGCTGCGGGCGTTCATCGCGCCCTCGAGCGATGCCTTGAGCGCCTCAACGTCGGCCTCGAGACTGTTGATGCGGGCATCCCGACGGTTCAGCTCGATGAGCTGGCGGGCGGCGGCCAGCTTGATCTCTTCGAGCTCCATCTGCTGATGATGGATCTTCAGCGCATATTCGGCCCGCATCCGATCCTTATCGGCCCGGATCTCGGCTTCGGTGAGCGGCATCGATTCGCGCAGTCGCTCCGTCGTCAGCCGGACCGCGCGCGCCCAGAAACCCGGTGCGGCGAGGAGCCAAAGGAGGCTCGCGGCGAGAAAGCCGAGGGCCACGAACATCACTGATTGGATCGTGATCAAGCCCGCTGTCCTCGGCTCGGCCCCCACCGCGCGCCCGGGCGGTGGTGCCGGGCCCCAGGTTCCCCCAAAGCTTTATGCCGATCCGGCGGCTCGAACACCAGCGCCGATGCCTTCGGCAGGCATCGGTGCCGCACGTTCCTACCACGCCCGTCCGAAGGGCTTGCAGGCGCGGCATGGCGTGCCGACGCCGCGCACTGCCTCAGAAGGGGTTCCAGGTCGGGCGACGTGTATACTTCAAATAGCCGATATTGGCACCCATGCGAAGGCCAATCCCCGAGCGGATCGGGGCAAGCACCATGTCGCCGTTGGCCTGGAAGTTGATGCCGACGCCGCCGACGACGTAGGCTGAGCCTTCGACCCCGGCAAACCGCCGGTAGATATCGTGCGGATCGCGCATCCTGTAGACGAGGATCATGGTCTTGGAGCCGTCGCCACCGGCGTCATAGCCAATGGAGGGGCCCTGCCAGTAGACGGGATGCTGGCCGGCATCCCGCGTATAGAGCCAGCCGCGACCGTACCGCAGGCCCGCCACGAAGGCGCCGCCCAGGTCCTCACCGAGAATGTAGCCGTTCGGCCGGCCCTGCTTGCTGAAGGCGTATTCGATCACGCTGGCCAAGCCCTGGCTGACCGCGCCGAAGAAACCGTGGCCGGCCCGCGTGATCTCGTGCATCGAGTACGTGCCGTCGTCGCGATCCTCGTCGTAGCGGTAGCGGCCGGACGGCGGCAGGGGCTGATCGCGCGGCGGCGGCGGGGCATAGCCATCACCCCGATAGGGGGCGGCCTCGCGATAAGGGGGCGCGCTGTAGGACGGTGCGGCCTCGCGCGGCGGAGCGTAGGGCTGGGGACGTGGGGCCGGCGGCGGGCTGTAGGCGTCCCGCGGGGCTCCGTAGGACGGCACTTGCCGTCCGGTTTCGTAAGGTGGCCGGTATGGCGGGGGATCGAGGCTCTCGCGCTCGACGTAGTCGCCTGACGCCTGGGCGAGCCGCACTTGCTGCAGTGTGGCCCCCGGGAGCGCGGCATCCCGTTCGCCTGCCGGCACGACGTGGACGAGCGGCGCGCCATCCTGATCGAGCGCGGTGATCTGGGCGTTGCCTGGAGCAAGCCCGAAGCCGAAAGCCAAGCCAAGCGCCAGCGCGCCTGCCTGCCGTCGCAGCAATGTCGATATGAGCATGGGTCGCCCGTTGCGCACGAGTGCTGAGAACCCCCTGGCGGCCGCACCTCTGCGGCCGTATGGTCAATAAAGTCTTGCCGACAAAGTGTTACGAAACTGTGGCCTCGCGGGCGGATGCGCCCGATTTCGGCCGCATATTCGATGGCCTCGACGCGATATGGGTCCGGCATGTGATGCTGTGGCCGGGCCGTTGCGCGTGTGGCGGTGCAGCACTAACCTCCGGGCCGTTCGCATCGTGCATCGCGGTTCGCGAAAACAGCGCTCAGGGAGAAACCGGAAAGGGCTCGTAATGGCGAAGAAATACAAGACGCTGGTCATGGGCGCGTCCTATGGATCGCTGCTCGGCACGAAGCTCGCAATGGCGGGGCATGACACAGTGCTGGTGTGCTTGCCGGCCGAGGTGGAGAAGATCAATGCCGATGGCGCGCGGGTGAAGATCCCGGTGCGCGGCCGCGAGGGGCTTGTCGAGATCGACAGCCGCAAGCTCCCGGGCAAGGTGAGCGCGGCGGGGCCGGCGAGCGTCGATCCGAAAGCATTCGACCTCATTGCGCTTGCAATGCAGGAGCCGCAGTACCGGACGCCGGGCGCCAGAGAGTTGCTGCAACTGGTGGCGCGGTCAGGGCGGCCGTGCATGTCGATTATGAACATGCCGCCGCTGCCGTATCTGGCGCGCATCCCGGGCCTCGACACGAGCAAGCTGCGTCACTGCTATACCGATGCAACCGTGTGGGACGCGTTCGATCCGAATCTCATGACGCTGTGCAGCCCCGATCCGCAGGCCTTCCGCCCGCCCGAGGAGCCGGTCAACGTGCTGCAGGTGCGCTTGCCCACCAACTTCAAGTCCGCGCGCTTCGCGTCGCCCGAGCACACTGCCATCCTGCAGCAGATGGAGAAGGACATCGAGGCCGCGCGCTTTGATGTCGGCGGCGAGAAACTCGAGATTCCGGTGAAGCTCAAGGTGCACGAGTCGGTGTTCGTGCCGCTTGCCAAATGGGCGATGCTGCTTGCCGGCAACTATCGCTGCGTGCAGAAGGACGGGATGCGGTCGATCAAGGAGGCCGTGCATTCCGATCTCGCGGCGAGCAAGTCCGTCTACGACTGGGTCGTTGACCTCTGCGTCTCGCTCGGCGCGGACAAGGCGGACCTCGTGCCCTTCGAGAAATACGCCAACGCGGCCCAGTCTCTGTTGAGCCCGTCCTCGGCCGCACGGGCGCTCGCCGCTGGCGCGCCAAACATCGAGCGCGTCGATCTGCTCGTCCAGTCGATCGCGGCGTCGAAGGGGCGCACGAATCCCGAGGTCGACAAGACCGTCGGGCTCGTCAACGGGTGGCTCGAAGCCAACCGCAAGAAAGCATCATAAAAGGACAGCAGAAGTCACATGCACAAGGTCGACAATGGGCAGGCCGTGAACCGTCTCATGCGGTTTCTGGCAGTGGAAGGCGTGACCGGGCGCGAGGCGGCGATCGGCAAGGAGCTGGTCGCGGCCCTCAAGGAGGCGGGTGTGCCGTCGCGCGCGATCCGCTTCGACGATGCGCACAAGCGCATTCCGGTGCCATGCGAAACGGGCAACCTGATCGTCGACCTCCCGGGACGCGGCCGTCTCGGCAATGGTCCGCGGCTGCTGTTCATGACGCACATGGATACCGTGCCGCTCTGCGCCGGTGCCAAGCCGAAGATCCAGGGGCGCAAGGTGGTCAACACGGCGCGCACCGCGCTCGGCGGCGACAACCGCACGGGATGCGGCGTGCTCGTCACGCTCGCGGCGGAGCTCGTGGCGAAGAAACTCGACCACCCGCCGCTGACGCTGCTGTTCACGGTGCGCGAGGAGAGCGGGCTGTGGGGCGCGCGCTTCGTCGACCCCAAGGATCTCGGGGGTGTGCGCATCGGCTTCAACTACGACGGCCGCTCGGCCTCCCACGTGACTGTCGGCGCCGTCGGTGCCGATCGCTGGGAGGTCGAGATCACCGGGCGCGCGGCACATGCCGGCGGCGCGCCGGAGCGTGGCATCAGCGCGACGCTGATCCTCGCCGAGGCGCTGGCCGAGATCCGGCGCGGCGGCTGGTTCGGGAAGGTCGTGCACGGCGACAAGGTCGGCACGAGCAACGTGGGCGTTGTTGCGGGCGCCAACGGCGGCTCCGCGGGCGATGCAACCAATGTCGTTACCGACTACGTCCGCGTGCGTGGCGAGAGCCGCAGCCACGATGCCAAGTTTCATAAGGAGATCACGGCGGCCTACAAGGCTGCCTTCGCCAAGGCCGCGGCCAGCGTCACCAATGTCCAGGGTCAGTCGGGCAAGGCGAAGTTCGTCGCCCACACGGACTACTACCCCTTCCGCCTCAAGGATAATGCGCCGGTCGTCAAGCGGGCGATCGAGGCCGTGACGGCGCAGGGTCTCAAGCCGGAGGTGCGGGTGGCAAACGGCGGTCTCGATGCCAACTGGTTGGTCCGGCACGGCATTCCGACGGTCACCTTCGGCGCCGGTCAGAACGAGCCGCACACGGTCGATGAGTGGATCGACCTCAAGGAATACGAGGCGGCGTGCGGTCTCGCCCTGCAGCTGGCGACGATGAGTTAACGAACGCCCCCTAACCTCGCTCCAGTTCAGCTAAAAAGTGATTCGCGACTGCCGCGCGTCACCGCTCTGCCCTGGGCGGCGTGGCGCGTGCAGCCGTAAATCCGGCGCGCGGGCCAGTTAGGTCTGCGGACCATCGGGCACGCGCCACGGTCAGCTTGCAGGAGCATCGATCATGCGAACGTCCACACCGACGACAAAAGGAACAGGTTCCGCGGGCGGGTCCGGTGTGCCGGGCGCGCCGGCCTTCAAGCTCGGGAGCGTTGGTCTCGCGCTGATTGCCATTCTGGTGCTCGCCACCGTCTGGCTCGGCATCTACCGCATCGACGCCGGCCATGTCGGTATCGTCAAGCGCTTCGGCAATGTGATCGACGTCGTCGATCCCGGGCTGCACATCAAGATCCCTTGGGCGGACACCGTCGAGGAAATGGAAGTGCGCGAGCGTGCCTTCAACATGACCCTCGAGGCGGCCTCGCAGGACCCGCTGGAAATCCCGGTGCAGGTGACCGTCAACTGGCTGGTGAAGCGCGACAAGGTCAAGGAGCTCTACATCCAGTTCGGCAGCCTCGATCAGTTCGAGAAGCGCATCATCCTGCCGCGCCTCAACGACTCCGTGAAAGGCGTTACGAGCGCCTATACGGTCAACGATCTGCTGCGCAAGCGCACCGAGTATCGCGATCGGTCCATGGACACGTTTGCAAAGCGCATGCCCGACGACGTGCAGATCACCGGTTTCTCGGTCGTCAACATCGGCTTTCCGCCCGAGTACACGAAGGCCATCCGCGACAAGCAGGTCGCGCGTGAGCAGGCCGAGACCGAGAAATTCGTGCTCGAGCGCCAGCGCCTGACCTCGACACAGGTGACGCAGAGTGCCGAGGCGCAGCGTGATGCCGACAAGGCCCGCGCCGACGGCCGCGCCTACGAGATCAAGGTTCAAGGCGAGGCACAGGCGGAAGCCATCCGCGTGATGGGCGCGGCGCTGGCGCAGAACCCGCTCGTCGTCGAGTACCGCAAGGTCGAGAAATGGGGTGGCACGTTCCCGACGACGTTCATGGGCGGCGACGCGGGCGCGAACACGCTCTGGAGCATGCCGGGGACTGCGGCGCCGCCTGTGACGAGCGGGCCTCCGCGTGCGGCCAACGTGCAGCAGTCGCGCTAGAGTCCCGATCGCGAAGTTCGCGACCATCTGCAGCGGGCTCTCGAACGAACGTCGCGATCGCAAGGACGCTAGCAAGCCTATGCTTCTAGTGCGGTTCCGATTCCGAAGTCCGCAGCCACTTCGGAATCACCACACGAGCGATGGTCGGTGTGGCGCGGCTTGGGCTTCATGCCTTGCCGCCCACCACCTCCGCCTTCTCGAGCACGGCGTGCAGCAGCACGTCGGCGCCGGCCGCCGCCCATTCCGGCTTCATGTCCTCCGCCTCGTTGTGGCTGATGCCACCGATGCAGGGCGTGAAGATCATCGCGGTGGGTGCGACGCGCGCGATGTAAACCGCATCGTGGCCGGCGCCGGACGTGATATCGCGGTGCGTGTAGCCAAGCTTGGTGGCCGCGTTGCGGACAGTGGCGACGCAGCTTGCGTCGAAGGGCAAAGGCGGGAAGTCGGCGACCATCTTGATCTCGGCCGCGACCCCAGTACGGGCCGCAATATCCTCAAGCCCGGCCCGCAACGCCGCGTCCATGGCGATGAGCTTCGCGGCGTCGGGATGGCGGAAGTCGACGGTGATGAACACGCGCCCCGGAATGACATTGCGCGAGTTCGGATGGACTTCGATCATGCCGCAGGTGGCGCACGCGCCCGGGTCATGGTCGTGGCCGATCTTGTTGACCAGCTCGACGATGCGCGCGGCGCCAAGAAGGGCATCCTTGCGCCGGTTCATCGGCGTCGGGCCGGCATGGCTCTCGACCCCGGTCAAAGTGATTTCATACCACTTCTGCCCGTTGGCGGCGGTGACGATGCCGATATCGATCCCTTCTTCCTCCAGGATCGGGCCCTGCTCGATGTGCAGCTCGAAGAGGGCGTGGATCGGTCGCCCGCCGACGTTCTCCGGGCCCGCATAGCCGATCAGGCTCAGCTCCTCGCCGAAGACCTTGCCCTCGGGATCGCGCATCGCGAGCGCCTCCTCGAGCGTGAACACGCCAGCGAAGACGCCCGAGGCGATCATGGCCGGCGCAAAGCGGGAGCCCTCCTCATTCGTCCACATGCAGATCTCGATCGGGTGGCGCGTCCTGATGTCGAGATCATTCAGGGAGCGCACGACCTCGAGCGCGGCCAGGACACCGAGCGCGCCGTCGAACTTTCCACCCGTCGGCTGGGTGTCGAGATGGCTGCCGACGAGGACCGGCGGCAGGCTTTCATCGGCACCGGCGCGGCGCGCGAACATTGAGCCCAGCCGGTCGATCGAGATCGTGCAGCCGGCCTTCCGGCACCAGTCTGCGAAGAGATCGCGTGACCGCCGGTCGAGGTCGGTGAGCGTCAGTCGGTTAACGCCCCCTCTGGGCGTCGCGCCGATCTTCGCCATCTCCATGAGGCTGTCCCACAGCCGCTTGCCGTCGATCCTGAGGTTGCTGTCCGCGGTCATGACGCACTTTCTATGAGTTGCTCTCGGGGCCGCCGGTGGCGGCCAGGCACCCGGAACGTCCGTGCATGACCGGCCAGCGCCAAAGGACTATTGCCATTCGGGGCGGACAATTGGAAGCTGGAACGCTAGGCATTGCGCTCAACCGCAGGTCCGCGGAAAGGCGTCCGGAAGAGACGAGCCCGGGAGCGAAGACGACTGAGGACCGAGACCCACCCACACAGAGCTCCATCGCATCATCTGCACCGGATCCATCCTTCATGAGCAACGACGTGATTGTCCTTGGCGCCGGCATGGTCGGCGTGTCCACAGCGCTGCATCTGCAGCAGCGCGGCCGCTCAGTG
Organism: Hyphomicrobiaceae bacterium; assembly: GCA_046293075.1. Taxonomy (GTDB): domain Bacteria; phylum Pseudomonadota; class Alphaproteobacteria; order Rhizobiales; family Hyphomicrobiaceae. The sequence goes on from JBKBPL010000010.1 coordinate 37,567, forward strand.
GCGCTCGTCGACCGCCGGGGAGTCGCCGAGGAAACCTCTTATGGCAACACCGGCATCATCCAGCGCGAAGGCATCGTGCCGTATCTCTTCCCGCGTGAGTGGGCGACCATCCTGCGCCACGCGCGCAACAAATCGACCGAGGCCGCCTACCAGCTCTCGTCGCTGCCGAGCATCGCGGGCTACATGTTCCGTTACTGGCGGTGGTCGACGCCCGAAGGCAAGGCATCGACAGCCAAGGCCATGACGCCGCTCATCACACGCTGCGTCGACGAGCATGAGCACCTCATGACTGAGGCCGGCATCACGGGCATGATGCGGCGCACCGGCTACCTCCGGCTTTATCGCAACGAGAAGGAGTTCGACGCTGCGGTCCGCGAGGACGAGGCGAACAAGCGCGCCTACGGCGTCAACGCCAAGCCAGTTGATCGCGCGGGCATCGCCGAGCTCGAGCCGCATATCAAGCCGGTCTATGCCGGCGGCGTGTTCCTGGCCGATCCGGTCAGCGTCGCCGATCCGGAAGCCGTGGGCAAAGCCTACGGCCATCTCTTTACCGGCCGCGGCGGCACATTCGCCGAAGGTGAGGCGCGGTCGCTTACGGCGGACGGCGCGGGATGGAAGGTCGCAACGCGGGACGGCTGGATCTCGGCGCCTGACGTGGTCGTCGCGCTCGGGCCGTGGTCGGACACGGTGACGCGGGCGCAGGGGCTCAGGCTGCCGTTCGGGGTCAAGCGCGGCTATCACATGCACTACCGGGCGGAGGGCAACGCGACGCTCAGCCGGCCGATTATCGACACCTCCTACGGCTACGCCATGACGCAGATGACGAAGGGCATCCGGGTCACGACGGGCGCCGAGTTCGCGACCCGCGACGCGCCACCCAATCCGGTGCAGCTCGATCGGGTCGAGCCGCTGGCGCGCATGGCGTTCCCGATTGCCGAGCGGCTCGAGGCAGAGCCCTGGCTCGGGCGGCGGCCATGCCTGCCGGATATGCTGCCGGTGGTCGGTCAGGCTGGGGGCAGGAACGGCCTCTGGCTCAACTTCGGCCACCATCATCTCGGCTTTACCTTGGGGCCGGTGACCGGCCGGCTGCTTGCCGAGATGATGACCGGCGAGAAGCCGTTCACGGACCCGCATCCCTACCGCGCCGAGCGGTTCTGATCAGCGCTCGCTGCCGAACCTGTCGCGCCAGGCGGGCAGCGCGCCGGGGAAGGGCAGTGCCGTGGCCTCGTAAACCCCCCGCGCGATGGCCCGGGCGAGGCAGTCGCCGGCTGCCATGCCGATCTCCGTGATGTCGGGCAGGGGGTCGGCGAGCGGCCTTTTCTGTGTGGCCACGGCGAAGACGGTGTCGCCATCCATGGGTGCGTGCGCGGGACGGATCGCCCGTGCGAGGCCGTCATCGGCCATGATGGCGATGCGCTTGGCCTGCGCCTTCGTCAGAACCGCGTCCGTCGCGACGAGACCGATCGTCGTCGCCGGCTGGCGGCCGCCCTTCATGCGGAGCGCGAGATCCGCTTCCGACAGGTGCGCCGGCATGCCGAGGCCGCCGAACTCCTGACCGATCTCGGCCGGCGCGGCCCAGAAGTGCGGCCCGGCTCCAATGGTCGCCGATCCCACGGCGTTGACGACGACGAGTGCAGCAACCGTGAAGCCGCTCGCCGTGACCACGCTCGCCGAACCGAGGCCGCCCTTCAGGGTGGCCGTGGTGGCGCCATAGCCGCCGCCGACCGTGCCGAGTGCGAACGCGCCCGTGCCCGCCTGCTCGGCCGCCTGCCAGCCAAGCTCCCAGTAGGGCGGCCGGCGGCCCCAGTCCTTGTTGCCGCCATTGAGGAGATCGAACGTGATGGCCTGCACCGCGAGCGGAATATTGGTCGGGCCAATGCGCAAGCCTCGCCCTTGGCCGCGCAGGAAGTTCACCACCCCGCCCGCGGCATCGAGGCCGAACAGCGAACCGCCCGACAGAACGACGGCATCCACGCCGGTGACCGTCATCTCCGGCTCAAGCAAGGTCGTATCGCGGGAGCCTGGCGCACCGCCGCGCGTGACGGCCGATGCGACGTTCTCAACGTCGATGACGATCGCCGTGACGCCGCTCGCGAGCGCAGGGTCGTGGGCATGACCGACGCGCAGGCCCTCGATGTCGGTAATCAGGTTCCTCAGCATTGCTTTGTCCTACGAATGGTGGGCTGCCTTGCGTCCTGCTCTAGGCTAAGCTGTCTGCAAAATAACCGGTTGAGGATGTCAGACAACGAACGCCGGCACCTGGAGGGGCGCAGTCATGAGGAGACAGGTGGTCATTATCGGCTCGGGACCATCCGGGCTCCTCCTCGGCCAGCTTCTGCACGGGATCGGCGTTGATGCGGTGATCCTCGAGCGCGCCACCAAGGCACACGTGCTCTCGCGCGTGCGCGCCGGCGTTCTCGAGGAAGGCGCCGTCGGCGTCATCCGCGCGACGGGGCTCGCGGGCCGGCTCGATGCCCAGGGGCTCAGGCACGAAGGCTTCGATATCGCCTTCGACGGCCGGCGGCATCGTATCGATCTTCATGGGCTGACCGGCGGCAAGCAGGTCGTCGTCTATGGTCAAACGGAGCTCACGGCGGATCTCATGGCCGGCCGCGAGGCGGCGGGCGCCGAGACCATCTACGAAGCTGCCGACGTGATGCCGCACGACTTCGACGGCGATACGCCCTACGTCACCTACGTCCACGGGGGGACCACGCATCGCGTGGACTGCGACTTCATCGCCGGGTGCGATGGCTATCACGGCATTTCGCGGCGCGCGGTGCCCGAGCGTGCGATCGCGACATTCGAGCGCTCCTACCCCTTCGGCTGGCTCGGGGTACTTGCCGATGTACCGCCGGTCAGTCCCGAGCTGATCTATGCGAGCCATCCGCGGGGCTTTGCGCTCTGCTCGATGCGCTCGCTGAAGCGCAGCCGCTACTACGTCCAGTGCAGCGGCGACGAGAAGGTGGAGAACTGGACGGACGAGCGCTTCTGGGACGAACTGCGGCGGCGCCTGCCAGCGGAAACAGCCGACGCGGTGAAGACAGGTCCGTCATTCGAAAAGTCGATCGCCGTGCTGCGCTCGTTCGTCGCCGAGCCCATGCGCTTTGGACGTCTCTTCCTGTGCGGTGACGCGGCGCATATCGTGCCGCCGACCGGGGCCAAGGGCCTCAACCTCGCGGCGAGCGACGTCCACTACCTCTTTGAGGGGCTCCGCGCGTTCTATGCCGAGCGGTCGATGGCCGGCATCGAAGCGTATTCGGCCCGCGCGCTGGCCCGGGTCTGGAAAGCGGTCCGCTTCTCCTGGTGGATGACCATGCTGCTGCACCGCTTTCCGGATGCGGAGCCCTTTGCAGAGAAGCTGCAGGCCGCTGAGCTCGAGTACGTGACGACCTCGCGACATGCTGCCGCAGCCCTCGCCGAAAACTACGTCGGCCTTCCCTATTGAGCGCGGTGCATCAGCTTGTCGCTTCCGCGCGCCTGCTGGTAAGCTTCGGCAAAACAAGATGATGAGGAAGAGCAAGGGAGAAGGCGGATGACGGAAAGCTACGCGCCACGAGATTGGTCCACGCAGCCGCCTTACCTCTACCCCGACTATAAGTCGACGGTGCTGCGCGCACCGACGAAGCCGTTGCTCCCGATCCGCCAGTCGCTTTCCGAGATCACCGGCCCGGTCTATGGCCACGACAGTCTCGGCGCGCTCGACTCAGATCTCACACGCAATGCGGTCAAGAGCGGCGAGCCGATCGGCGAGCGCATTGTCGTGACCGGTCGTGTGCTGGATGAGAATGGCCGGCCGCAGCCCAACATGCTGATCGAGATCTGGCAGGCGAACGCCGCCGGGCGCTATGTGCACGTCAACGACCAGCATCCGGCGCCGCTCGATCCGAATTTCCACGGCGGCGGGCGTTGCGTCACCGACAGCGAAGGCCGGTACAAGTTCTATTCCATCAAGCCGGGCGCCTATCCCTGGGGCAACCACCCCAATGCTTGGCGGCCGCCGCACATTCACTTCTCGCTCTTCGGGCCGAGCCTTGCGACGCGTCTCGTGACGCAGATGTACTTCCCCGGCGATCCGCTCCTTGCCTTGGATCCGATCTATCTCGGGGTGCCGGCGGACTGCCGCCACCTGCTGGTCTCGCGCTTCACGCTCGATCACACCGAACCTTCGTTTGCCCTCGGCTACGAGTTCGACTTCGTGCTGCGTGGGCGTCGCCAGACGCCGATCGAGTGAGGGCAGAGACATGGACAAACTGCGCCAGACCCCCTCGCAGACTGTTGGGCCGTACTTCGCCTACGCGCTGACACCCGAGCAGTATGGCTATGACTTCAAGAGCATTGCCGGCGGCTCTCTCATCGAGGGCGACGTGCCGGGGCAACGCATCCGCGTCGAGGGGCGCGTGCTCGACGGCGAGGGCCAAACCGTACCCGATGCCATGATCGAGATCTGGCAGGCCGATGAGCAGGGCCGCTACGCACACCCTGCCGATCCGCGCGGCTCGAACATCGCCTTCCGGGGCTTCGGCCGCGTCGGGACCGGCACGGATCCGGAGGCGCGCTTCATCTTCGACACGATCAAGCCCGGTTCCGTTGATGGCGAACAGGCGCCGCACATCAACGTCGTCGTCTTCATGCGCGGCCTGCTGTCGCACGCCTTCACGCGGCTTTACTTCTCCGACGAGGCTGCGGCGAACGCGCGGGATCCGCTGCTGACAAGCGTGCCGGCCGAGCGGCGCCATACGCTGATCGCCGAAAGGGACGACAAGGCGGCCGCCTCCGTCTACCGCTTCGACATCCGCATGCAGGGACCGGACGAGACCGTGTTCTTCGACGTCTGACGGCGCCCACCACCGCTGGCGACATGGGAGAGGCCGCATGACTGCGTTGAAGAACGGCGAGTTCACCAAGGTCGATGTGGATGGCCGCATTCTGACGGTGACGATCAACCGCCCTGAGGTGATGAATGCCGTGCACCCGATGGTGAGCCAGGAGCTCTCCGCCATCTTCGACGCATTTGCGGCCGATCCGGAGCTGTGGATAGGGATCGTGACCGGCGCCGGCGACCGCGCATTCTCCGCCGGCAATGATCTCAAGTACCATGCCGAGCTGCGCGCGAAGTCCGGCGCGCGGCCGGCGTCGCCGCCCTCGGGCTTCGGCGGGCTCACCAACCGGCACGACCTCGACAAGCCGCTGATCGCGGCGGTCAACGGTGTCGCCATGGGCGGCGGCTTCGAGATCGCGCTCGCGTGCGACATCATCATCGCATCGGATAGGGCACGCTTTGCCCTGCCGGAGCCGCGAGTCGGCCTCGCGGCGGGTGCCGGCGGCATGCAGAGGCTGGCGCGGCAGATACCGCTCAAGAAGGCCATGGGCATGATGCTGACCGGTCGGCACGTCTCGGCGGCGGAGGGCTATGAGCTTGGATTCGTCACCGCCGTGGTGCCGCATGCCGATCTCATGACGGAGGCGCGCCGCTGGGCCGATATGATCCTCGAGTGCTCGCCGATGAGCATCCGTGCAACAAAGCAGGTGGTCACGCGCTCGCTCGACAATCCTGTGCTGGAAGCGAGCATGAAGAACGCGCGCTATCCGGCCTACGTGGCGCTGCTCAATAGCGAGGATACCGTCGAAGGGCCGAAGGCTTTTGCCGAGAAGCGCAAGCCCCACTGGAAGGGGCGCTGAGCGCCCCCGCCGGGGTGCCGCCAGCCATGCCAGCAATGCACAGGCGGCGGGAAAGGGTTGCGGGTCACCGCGTGCGCTGGCCTTGCGTGTCCGGACAATATCGCGACAATGCCGGTCAAAGCGCACCGTTTCGAGGAGACCCCCAGATGAGCGTCCCTGCCGACGAGGATTTCGGCTTCGCGCCGGAGCATTCCGAGCCCATTCCCTATCGGAAGCGCATCCGCGATTACTACGTCGGTCTCGGCTATGGCGCGCCCTACAAGTGGGCGCACTATGATGACGTGCCGTTCGCCCCGCTCAAGAAACCGCTCAGTCAGTCGACCATCACGCTGATCACGACCGCTGCCCTCTACCAGCCGGACAAGGGCGACCAGGGTCCAGGCTCGCCGTACAACTCGGCCGCCAAGTTCTACGTCGTCTACTCGCTCGACTCCTCGAAAGACCACGACACGCGCATTTCGCATGTCGGCATCGACCGCGCGCACACGACGCAAGAGGACTCGGGCACCTGGTTCCCGCTGCCGGCGCTGCGCGAGGCGGCGGCGCGCGGATTGATTGGCGGCCTCGCGCCCCGGGTGCACGGCTTCCCGACCAACCGTAGCCATCGCACCACGCTCGATGTGGATTGCCCCGAGATTGTCCGCCGCGTGCTCGAGGACAAGGCAGATGCCGCAGTGCTGTGCGCGAACTGCCCGGTCTGCCACCAGAGCATCAGTCTTGCCGCCCGCGCGCTCGAGGCCGCCGGCGTTCCAACGGTGATCATGGGCTGCGCCAAGGACATCGTCGAGTTCGTCGGCGTGCCGCGCTTCGCCTTCAGTGACTTCCCGCTCGGCAATCCGGCAGGCAAGCCCAGGGACAGGGAAGCGCAGCGCAAGACGCTGGAGCTGGCGCTCCGCGTGCTCGAGTCCGCGCCTGCGCCACGCACGACCGTGCAGAATCCCATCCGCTGGAGCGACAACCCTGATTGGAAGCTCGACTACTCGAATATCGAGCGCTTGTCGGCAGAGGAGATCGCGCGGCGCCGCGCCGAGTTCGACCGCCAGAAGCAGATTGCGAAGGCCAAGCTCGCCGAGGACATGAAGCTCAAGGGAGCGGCCGAATGAGCCAGCCGTTCACGGGCGTCCGCGTCCTCGATTTCACGCAGGTTTTCGCGGGGCCGTTCGGCAGCTACCAGCTCGCATTGCTCGGCGCCGACGTTATCAAGATCGAGCGCCCCGGCGGCGACGACATGCGCTTTGGTCCCCCCAACAAGGAATGGGCCGACCGCGGCCTCGGCACGGGCTGGTTGGCGATCAATGCCAACAAGCGCAACATCGCGCTCGACCTCACCAAGCCCGAGGCCATCGCCATCGTGAAGCGGCTCGCCGAGCGGGCCGACGTCGTGATGGAGAATTTCCGCCCCGGCGTCATGGATAGGCTTGGCATCGGCTACGAGGCACTGTCCAAGATCAACCCGCGCATCATCTATGCGGCGGTCTCGGGCTTCGGCCAGACCGGGCCCGAGCGCACGACCGGCGCCTACGACGGCAAGATTCAGGCCATGAGCGGGCTCATGTCGATCACCGGCTCCAAGGAGAGCGGGCCGACGCGCGCGGGTTTCGCAGTCTGCGATGCCATCGGCGGGATGTCGCTCGCGTTCGGCGTTGCGAGCGCGCTCTATCAGCGCACGCACACGGGCAAGGGACAGCTTGTCGATGTGGCCATGCTCGATTCCACACTGACTTTCATGTCCTCCTTCGTCGTGGACTACACCGTCGGCGGGCACCTGCAGGGCCCCTCGGGCAATCGCGCGCAGAGCCGCCTGCCGACAGCGGATCTCTTCAAGGTCAAGGACGGCCATCTGCTGCTTGCGGTCAACAACGACAAGCAGTTCGCGGCGCTGGCCAAGGCGATCGGCCATCCCGACCTGCCGAAGGATCCGCGCTTCATCGACTGGCCGGCGCGTATTGAGAACGAGGTGGCGCTGCGTGCGATCATCGAGGAGGTGTTTGCAACGGCCGATGCCGCGACCTGGGATGAAAGGCTGACGGCGGCCGATGTGCCGTGCTCGCGCATCTGGTCCCTCGCCGAGATCGTGAAGCACCCGCAGCTTCAATCGCGTACGATCCTGCAGAAGGTGGATTCGCCCTATGGCGAGGTCGAGCTGGTCGCGTCGGGCATCCGCTACGCACACGGCGGCGCGGAGGTCAGGCGCTTCCCGGTGATGCCCGGCGCGGATACAGATGCGGTGCTCGGCGAGGCCGGCTATTCGGCGGAAGAGATTGCCGCCTTCAAGGCTGCGGGCGTGGCCACGACGGGCCTGCGCGCAGGGAGGAAATCATGAGTGAGAGTTCCGCGGTCACCTATCGCCGCGATGGCATGGTCGCGATCATCACGATCAATCGACCCGAGCGCATGAACCGGCTCGATGCCGAGATCGTCGACGGCTTGCACGACCGATGGGTTCAGTTCATGGCCGACGATGCGGCGCGCGTCGCCGTGCTCACGGGTGCCGGCGACAAAGCCTTCTCGGCCGGCGCCGATCTCAAGGCCGTGCCGCATCATCTCTATCACGGCATTCCCGGAATTGGTTATCCCGTTGACAAGCCAGTGGTCGCGGCCGTCGCGGGCTGGTGCATTGGCGGCGGCATGGTGCTCACGACAATGGCCGACATCATGATCGTCGCGGAAAATGCCAAGTTCTCGTATCCGGAAGTGAAGATCGCCTTCTCCGGCGGCCTCATCTCCAACCTCGTCACCCGCATTCCGCACAAGATCGCCATGGAGCTGCTGCTCGTCGGCGATACGATCGATGCGCAGCGGGCCTACGAGGTCGGCTACGCGAACAAGGTCGTGCCGCTCGACCAGCTCATGCCGACGGCCATGGACTATGCGCGCCGCATCGCCGAGACGGCGCCGATGCCCTCGCGGATGTTGAAGCGATTCGCGTCGCAGACTTTGCCCAAGGGGCCGACCGAGATCGCCGGCATCGCGCGCGCGCAGGTGGACGCGATCAACCGCAGCGAGGATTGGATCGAAGGCCGCGCGGCTTTCGCCGAGAAGCGCCCGCCGAAGTTCAAGGGGAAGTGATCGGGCGTTTCCTGGCTACGGCTTGCTGCAGTGGGGCGAGGCCGCACCAGCGCGCAGTGAAGAGGGCGATCGACTTCGTCGCCTGCTTGATGGTTTCAAGCTCCACGGCCTCGTCGATGCTGTGGATGTTGCGGCCGCCGGGGCCGTACACGAGCGTCGGAATATTGTCGTAGAGGATCGTCACGCGGGCATCGAGATAGGCCGGCATGACGTGCTCCTGCAGCGGGCTGCCGTGGATGGCCTGATGCGCCGCGGCGAGGGTCTTCTCGGCATCGCTGCCCGGCTCCAGGACAAAGCCTTCACACGAAAAGCCCGTCCACTTGATCTCAGGCGGCGTGTTGCCGCGGCCGGGCGTGCGTCGTGCGAAATCGCTGATGGTCTGCTCGATGCGCCGCTTCAGCTCGGAGGCAGGCGTGCCGGGCAGCATCGAGAGGCGGCAGTGGACGGTGCACGCTGCAGGGACCGTCGAGTTCCAGTCGCCGCCCTCAATCTGGCCGATGTTGAGATTGATCGGGTGGACGAGGTCTTTGAACAGCGGGTGCCGCGCCGCTTCGGCATTGAGCTCCGCTTCCAGCTCGCGCAGCGCGCCGATCACCTGATAGGCCGCGTCGATCGCGTTAACGCCGCTCTGCATCTCGCGTGCGTGCGCCGGCCGGCCGTAGACGCGGACGGAGAACCAGACGACGCCGACATTGGCGCGCGTGAGCTGGCCGCGCGTCGGCTCAGGGCAGAGGGCGGCATCGGCGCGATAGCCGCGCACGGACGTCGCGAGCGTGCCGTTGCCGGTGCTCTCCTCCTCGGGAACGGACTGCACGTGGATGGTCGCGGCGGGCTCGAAGCCGGCACGCTCGATGGCATCAAGGGCGAAGATGTTGCAGGCCAAGCCAGCCTTCATGTCGGCAGCGCCGCGGCCGTACATCCAGCCGTCACGGATGACGGGGTCGTACGGCGGATGGCTCCACATGTCCGTCGGGCCCGGCGGCACTACGTCGATGTGCGCATTCAAGATGAGCGAGCGGCCCGCCGTCGTTCTCGGACGATGCGTGCCGACGACGACCCAGGCATTCTCGTAGGACACCGCGATCGGCGAGAAGCCCGGGTGACCCTTGATGTCCTCCTCGCTGACGCGCCAGCGGTCCATGTCATAGCCGCGTTTGGCGAGCGCATTGAATACATAGTCCTGCACGGTGTGCTCGGCACCGCGCACGGACGGGCAACGCACGAGATCCTGCAGGAAGGCGATCTCCTGGTCGAAACCGCGTTCGACCTCATCGAGGATGCGTTGCTCGTCAGCCGTGATTGTGCTCATGAACCCTTTCCTGCTCTGTCGAGGCCGGCCATCGTGTCGGCAAGCGTGCGCTCCACGATATCGACCAGCTCGTTGATTTCGCCAGATGTGATGATGAGTGGTGGCGCCAGCATCACGTGATCGCCGATAACGCCATCGGCGGTGCCGCCTGACGGGTAGCACAGCATGCCATTGGCGAAGGCGTGCTTCTTGAAGGTCTCGGCGACCTTGTGCGCACGCGGGAAGGGTGCCTTGGTGGTGCGGTCGGCGACCAGCTCGATGCCGACGAAGAGCCCGCGCCCGCGGATATCACCGACATGCGGATGTTGGCCGAGGCGCTCCTGGAGACGCGCCTTCAGCTCGGCGCCGCGCGCGCGGCAGTTGGCGAGCAGATTCTCCTCTTCGATAACTTGCTGGACGGCGAGGGCGGCGGCGCAGGCCATGGGGTGGGCGAGGTAGGTGTGGGTCCACTTGAGGGTGCCGGATCCCTTGGCGAGGTGCTCGTAGTGAGCGCTGCGGAGCAGCACCGCGCCAATGGGCTGATAGCCGCCGCCAAGACCCTTGGCGATGGCGACGAGGTCCGGTGAGACGCCATCCTCGGCGATGGCGAAGAGGTGGCCGGTGCGGCCCATGCCGGACATGACCTCGTCGACGATCAGGAACACGCCGTACTTGTCGCAGATGCGGCGGATCTCCTTGAAGTAGCCCGGGGTTGGCGGGGCGCATCCAATGGATGAGCCGCTGACCGTTTCGGCGACGAAGCCAGCGACGTTCTGCGGACCGACGCGGAGGATTTCTTCCTCAAGCGCGCGGGCGACGCGGAGGCCGTAGTCCACCTCGCTCTCGTCATCGCGCCTGTGGCGGTAGGCGTAGCACGGTGCGATATGGCTCATGGACATGCCATCGCCGAAGACCGGCTCGAAGACGCTGCGCGTCGGCTTCGGCCCGGCCAGCGCGATCGTGCCGAGCGTGCCGCCATGATAGGACTGGTGGCGCGCGATGAAGTGGCGGCGCTGCAGATCACCGCGCTCGACGTGCACCTGCCGGGTGAGCTTCAGGGCCCCTTCAATGGCCTCCGAGCCACCGGAGACAAAGGCCACGCGGCCGAAGCCTTCCGGCGCTCGGGCGATGAGCCAGTCGGCAAGCGCCTCGGCCGGCTTCGAGGTGAAGAAGGCCGTGTGGGCATAAGCGATCTCGTCGACCTGCTGCTTGATGGCGGCGACGACCTTGGGGTGGCCGTGTCCGATGGAGGAGACGGCCGCGCCGCCGGAGGCATCGAGGTAGCTCTTGCCGTTCGTGTCGATCAGCCGGACGCCCTTGCCGCCGGCGACCGTCGGATAGTCGTGGTTGAACGTGCGGTTGATGAGCTTCGTCATGGCAGTGTCCCGGCCGGCGTTTCGATCGGCGCGTCATTGTGCGCGGTGCCGGCGCGACCACTGTGGCAGCACGTGGCGCTGGCGTCGAGGGGCCTTGCCGCATGGCAGGCTTCAGCGAAACCGGAGCGCGCGCAAGGCGCCTTCAATGGGGCGGAAAGTGAACGTCACGCGATGGCGCCCTGGCGGCACCGCAACCGCGCGAACGAGGACGTTGGCGCGAAGCAGAGACGCGGGGCGGCCGTCGATCTCGACCGCCCACCAGGGATGCCAGGTGTCGTTGAGCACGACATAGCCGCCGTCCGGGCTTTCGGCGTCGATCACGATGCGCGTGTTGGCGTAGGAGACGAGCGCGGCCGTGCCTGGACGCCGCGCAGTGTCATCGGGCGCGGCACCTTCGATGAGGACACTCGTGCGGAAATCGACGTCCGGCCAGCCGCCATCCCTCAGCATGGCGTCGAAATCGGCGGCAACGGCGCGGGTCGCGAAGAGGACGCGCGGCAGCGCGCTCCTGTTCTCGTGGACCCAGGCGTCCGCCGTTCGCTTGACCAGCGGGAACGTATCCGGTGCGATGAGCTTGTCGATCGTCTCGATCGGCGCGCCAGCTGCGATGTAGCGCAAGCCGAGCAGGTCGGCGAGTGGCGCGCGGTACGACGGCATGAGCGGAGCGAACTTGCGCTGGTCCGGAAGCGCCGCGTGGTCTTCAGCGCCGGTCGCGCGCGTGTAGAGGTTGAGGCGTACAGGGTTGTAGCCCAGCGTGTTCTCGAGGCGGTGCGGGATGCTGGCATTCGGCCAGTGGAAGCCGATACCGACGAGCTCGACGCGGTCGCGGTATGTGGCGTCCTTGCGAATGTGCGCCTTGAGCCAAGTCGTGGTCTCGTTGCGGCTCGCCGGATCGAGTACCTCGTAGAGTGCCGGCGGCAGCGCCGACGAGCCATTGTTGCCATTGTTGAGGCCGAGGTCGGCGGCCGTGAAGCCGGCCAGCACGAGGCCGGCTAGCGTGGGTTGGAGCGCGAGACGCGAGCGGGCCCAGGCGATGAGCATCGCGGCAACAGCGAATATGGCTGCGGCAATTGCTACGGGTTGCGCGAGGCGCGGCAGGCGGTCAAGACGCCAGCCGAAGGACAGCGCGGCGCCGAGTGCCGCCGCCAGCAACAGCGCAACGAGGGCCGTCGGCACGCGGCCGGGGGCGAGCCACGGTGCGGCGAACAGGCGATGTGTGGCATAGCCCGCGAGTACGGCGAGCATCGCGCCGATCAGGAAAACCGCATCGGCTGGCCGGCGGTAGAGGTCGACACCGGGGAGGAAGGCGTACATGACGCGGAAAGCGGGCGTGTACCAGCCGAGCGCATAGAGCAGCACCAGCACAAAGGCGACGGTGAAGAAGCGGATCTCGCGGGACCACAGCTCGCCGCGCAGCAGACCTGTCAGCACCAGCAGAAGCGGGACCGCGCCGACATACAAGATGCCGACGTTCTGTGCCGTATAGAGGCCGGTGTTCAGCCACACGAAGCTCGGCGGCCCCCAGTAGTCGCTTCCCGCGGCGCCGAAGATGTCGGGCGCGAGGAGTGTCAGCAGAAGGGCGGGATGGAGCGAGCCCCGCCCGGCACCGAGATAGTCGATCGATGGCCGGTTGGACTCGGTGGCGAGCAGGGCCGTCATCAGGATCGGAAATGCAACGAGGGCCAGCGCGACGAGGCCGCCGCCGACGAGCGGCAGCAGTGCGCGGCGGGTGGCGCGGGCCGGCGCATCGTCGCTTGCAAGACGCCACAGCGTGTAGCCGGCAGCCACATAGATGGCGAGCAGCGCAACCTGGTCGCGGCCGAGTACGATGAGTGCCGCGAAGAAACCGGCAAGCAGGCCGCCAAGGAGCGAGCCGCGCGCGATGACGCGCTCGAGGAAGAGCAGCAGCCAGGGCAGATAGGCGAGGCTCAGGACCTGCCCGTAGTGCTGGAGGCGCCACGCCATGGCGGCGCCGAAGCTGAAGGCGAGTGCGGCCATGAGGGCACCGGCCCAGTGCCAGCCGCGCGCATGAAAATAGATGATCAGCCCTATGCCGCCGAACGCCATGGTGGCGAGAACGGTCATGTCGCCGGCCCACAGACTCGGGCTGCCGTTGAGGAGCGCCAGCAGCAGAAAGGGCGGCGAGAAGATCATCGACTGCGGATCGGCGATCTGCGGATGGCCGGCGAAAACGTAGGGGTTCCACCAGGGCCAGTCGCCGCGCGCGAGGCTTTGGGCAAGGAACTGCACCTGCGGATGGAAATGGGCCTTGGCGTCCCACGGGATCGTGGCTGCGCCTGCAATCCACCGCCAGGTCATGCCGGCAAACAGAGCGATATATGCCGCGACGACGGGCGTACGCCGCCAGTCGCCCGCCCGCCACATGGGTGAGAGCTCGGCAAACGTGTCGGTCGAGCGCAGGGCGCGTGGCGGCATCGCGTGGAGCTTCGGGCTCAGGGGCATCAGTTCTCGGAAGCGAGAAACCGCGCGGACCGCCTCCGGTCAAGCATGTCTGAGGCCGCAGGCACGCCGCTTGCGCTGAGCCACCGGCACTCGCTAGGCTGCGGACAAGCTGGGGAGCGGTCGCAAGAGGGTGCTGGAATGCTGCTGGCGGTAGAGGGGCGCGAGGTCTATGCCGGGACCGGCGGGCGGCCGTTTGCGCCGGAGCGGCCGGCCGTGGTCTTCATCCACGGCGCCGGGCTCGATCACACCTGCTGGCAACTGCAGAGCCGCTGGTTCGCATGGCACGGCTGGTCGGTGCTGGCGGTCGACCTGCCGGGACATGGGCGCTCGGCCGGACCACCGCGCGAGTCGATCGGCGATCTCGTGGCCTTCGTCGAGGCGCTTCTCGCTGCGGCGCGGACGCCCAAGGCTGCTCTGGTCGGGCACTCGATGGGCGCGATCGTGGCGCTCGAAACCGCGGCAAAGGCGCCCGCCAAGGTCTCCAGTCTGGCGCTGCTCGGTATCGCATCGTCGATGCCGGTCCACCCGAACTTGCTCAAGAACGCGCGCGAGAACCCGGCCGCCGCCTACGACATGATGGCCGGTTGGTGTCACAGCCCGCCGGCCAAGCTCGGCGGCAACACGGTCCCGGGTCTCTGGCTCACCGGCGGTACGCGGGCGCTGTTGGGGCAGGCCCAAGCGGGTGCCCTCGCGGTCGATCTCGCCGCGTGCGATGCGTGGAAGAGCGGCGCCGAGGCTGCCGCGAAAGTGCACTGCCCGGCTCTTTTCCTGTCCGGGGAGAGCGACGTCATGACGCCGGCGCGTAAGGCGGCCGAGCTCGCGAAGCTTGTGCCGGGTGCCAAGAGCATCACGCTCAGGCGCTGTGGCCATATGATGATGTCCGAGCAGCCCGACGCCGTTCTCGACGCTCTTATTGGCCATCTCAGCGCCGCCTGAGCGACCTGGTCCTCTCGCGCTTTATCGCAATCCTCTCTCTCTCCTCCCGAAAGGTCACGTCCCCATGCCCAAGCCCAGGAGCGCGCTCTCACCCAACATCTCGCTCAAGCGCACAGTGCGGAAGCCCTCGGCGCGCTCGCGCGGCGGCATCGTGGTGACACAGAACCGGATGGCGTCGGAGGCGGGCGCGCGCGTGCTCAAAGCGGGCGGCCATGCGGTCGACGCGGCTGTCGCGGCCGCCATGACAGTGGGTGTCGCCGAGCCTTGGATGAGCGGTATCGGCGGCGTCGGCGCCATGCTCGTCTACGAGGCAAAGACGGGGACGATCCGCGCGTTCGACGGCGGCGGACGCAGCCCGAAGGCGCTCAAGCCCGAGGACTATGAGCTGACGGACGAACCCGATGTCGGCAACCTGTTTGGCTGGCCGATGGTGAAAGGCAACATCAACACAGTTGGCGCCAAGGCCGTGATCGCGCCCACCCAGCCGGCCCTGCTCGCGCTCGCCCACAAGCACTACGGCACCAAGCGCTGGCGCGATCTCCTCAAGCCGGCGATCGCGCTTGCCGAGGAGGGCCTGCCGGTCGATTGGCACACGGCGCTCGTTGTTGGGTCGGCGATGAAGGATCTCCAGAAGGATCCTGGCGCCAGCGCGCACTATCTTCCAGGCGGTCTGCCGCCCTACGTTCCGGCGGCCATGGACCCGCGGCCGATCATGCGGCTGCCGCGCCCCGACCTTGCGCGCACGCTCAAAGCGATCGCCGCCGACGGGCCGGGCGTGCTCTACAAAGGGCCGCTGGCGCGCTCGATCGCTGAGGATATCCAGGCCATGGGCGGCTATCTTTCGGAGGAGGACCTCGCCGCCGTTGCGCCGCCGGAGCGCGAGCCGCTCATGATCTCCTACTTCGACCGCACGATCCACGTGCTGCCGGAGCTGAATGGCGGGCCGACGCTGGCCGTTGCCTTCCGAGATCTCCTGAAGCGGCGCAAGAAGCCCGAGACCAAGCCCAATGCCAAGACGTTTCTCGCCTACGCGGAGGCGATGCAGACGGCCTGGAAACACCGCTTCAAGTTCATGGGCGATGCCGGCGAGAAGACCGCGCCGACCTGCACGACGCACATATGCGTTGTCGATCGTGAAGGCAACATGGTGACGCTGACCCAGACGTTGCTGTCGCTCTTCGGCGCGCGCATCGTGCTGCCGCAGTCGGGCATCCTCATGAACAACGGCATCAACTGGTTCGATCCGACACCGGGGGGACCGAACGCGATCGCGCCCGATGCGCGCGCGCTGGCCAACTACGTGCCGGCCGTGATGACTGGCGGCGATGCCACGATCGCCATCGGCGGCTGCGGCGGGCGGCGCATTCTGCCGGCGGTGTTCCAGCTTCTGGCCATGTCGGCGGATTTCGGTTTCGACCTCGAGGAAGCCTTTCACGAGCCGCGGCTCGATATCTCCAACGTTGCACCGATCGTCATCGATCGGCGCCTGCCGCAGCGGGTCATCGACGCACTGACTGAGGCGCACAAGGCGGTGATCGGCGAGCCCATCGAGTTTCCGAGCAACTTCACGATTGCGGGCGCGGTGCGCCGCGCACGCGGGCGCAACGAGGGCGCGACGGAGCCCAATCACCCGTGGAGCGAGGCGGTCGCCGAGGACGAGGTCTGAGTCTAGGCCAGGGACTCAATCAACGGCGCCGCAGGTGCACTTCTCGGGCTCACGCTGGCGGATCCAATCCCGCAGGAGGGCGAGATCGTCCGGCGAGAGCAGGCGACGCGCCGCCGGGATGAGGAACGCATTCTCCCAAAGAACGTGCCGCCGCATCGGCACGAAGTGCGCGCGCAGCAGATAGCCGACCATTTCGGGATTCTCTGGCGGGCCGCCCCGCGCGAGGTCCTGGAGGGCATCAATGATCTCCTGGTCGAGACCGGCGTCGACGGCGTGCTCGAACGCGAGCTGGGCGAGGCCGGCGAGAAGATCAGGATTCGAGTTGCGATATTGGTAGAGCAACGGAAAGAGGGCCTGCTCCTCGAAGGCCATGTGATTGGCCCAGCCGTGCGCAATGGCGGTGCATGCGAGCTGCGCGAGTTGGGGCGCTGCGTTTTCGGGCAGGCTATCGGCGATGTGCTCCAGCAGGTCGCAGAGGTCGAGCCGCTGCGCATTGTCCTCCTCCAGCAAGTGCAGAGGGTCGATGGCTCGACAGTTCGCCCCCGGCGAAGCACACCTTCGCTTGTCTTCTATCACGATACCGGCCCTCTTCCCGCGAATGCCCCGACCCGGGCGCGCGCGGCGTCGCTGCGCTATTGCAGTGGAGAATCTGCTGTTTTCAAGGCCTTTCGGCCTTGATGCGCGTCAAGAGGGGCTCGCGGTCATCCTCAGTGGCCGGACTTCTCGGCGCGAAGGCGCTGCCAGTAGGCAAGGCGCTTCCTGATCTCGCGTTCGAAGCCGCGCTCGGGCGGGTCGTAGTACTGCTCGCGCGGCATCTCATCAGGAAAATAGTCCTGGCCGGAGAAGCCTTCCGCTGTCGCGTGGTCGTACGCATAGCCTGCGCCATAGCCCTGTTCGGCCATGAGGCGCGTCGGCGCATTAAGAATGTGCTTCGGAGGCGCGAGGCTGCCGTTCTGCTTGGCAGCCCGCATCGCGGCGCCATAGGCCATGTAGGCGGCGTTCGACTTGGGCGCGGTCGCCATGTAGATGGTCGCTTGTGCGAGCGCCAGCTCGCCCTCGGGGCTGCCGAGGAAATCATAGGTGTCCTTTGCGGCGAGGGCCTGTGTGACGGCAGCGGGATCGGCGAGGCCGATATCCTCGATCGCCATGCGCACGAGGCGACGGGCGAGGAAGAGGCGGTCCTCACCGCCGTCGAGCATCCGGCAGAGCCAGTAGAGCGCCGCGTCCGGATCGGAGCCGCGGACGGCCTTGTGCAGTGCGCTGATCAGATTGTAGTGGCCGTCGCGGCTCTTGTCGTAGAGGGGGGCGCGGCGCTGCACAAGCGATACGAGGGACGCCACCGTCAGCGGCGGCTCGCCGGGAGCGACGGCGGCGAGCACTTCCTCTGCGAGGTTGATGAGCGCGCGACCGTCGCCGTCGGCCATGCCAACAAGTGCCGATCGCGCCTCGGCATCGACCGGCAGCGTGCGACCCGTTTCGTGCTCGACGCGGGCGATCAACTCGTCCATGGCCGCATCATCGAGGCGGTTCAGCACCAGCGTCGTTGCGCGCGACAGAAGAGCGCCGTTGAGCTCGAAGGAAGGGTTCTCGGTCGTGGCGCCGACGAGCGTGATGGTGCCGTCCTCCATGTGCGGGAGGAAGCCGTCCTGCTGGGCGCGGTTGAAGCGATGGATCTCGTCGATGAAGAGCAGGGTTCCCTTGCCCTGCTCACGCCGGGCCTTGGCGCGGTCGAAAGCTTTGCGCAGATCCTGCACGCCCGAGAAGATGGCCGAAAGCTGCTCGAACGCGAGGCTCGTCTCCTGCGCGAGGAGCCGTGCGATGGTCGTCTTGCCGACACCAGGCGGTCCCCAGAGGATGAGGTTCGGCAGGCGGCCGGCGCGCAGCATCCGCGTGAGCGAGCCTTCGGGTCCGACGATGTGCGCCTGTCCGACGACTTCGGCGAGCTTCTTGGGACGCAGGCGGTCGGCGAGCGGGCGCGGGGCGCCCTGCTCAAGGCCCGCAGCTTCAAAAAGATTGGTCATGCTCTGAGCTCCGCCGCGCGCTGCATCCACGCCACGGCGCACTGACCGTGGCAAGGATCGCGCGCCGCCGTCAAGTGCAGCTCAGGGCAGCCGCTCAGGCCGTGCGCCGGATCAGGAAGCGATAGACGCCGCCGGCCTCGGACTGCTCGACCAGCTCGTGCTTCGTCTGCCGGCAGAAGGCCTGGAAGTCTGCGACCGCACCGGGGTCGGTGGCGAGCACCTCGAGCGTGCCGTTGACGGGCACCTCGACGATCGCCTTCTTGGCCTTGAGGATCGGCAGCGGGCAGTTGAGGCCCTTGGTATCCAGCGTCTTGTCGGCCATGCTCTTCAAGCTCCGTGCGCTTGCCGTCTGTCCCTGCGTCCACGGTTCTGTTGCGCAGTCCATGGCCGCTGCCCCATATTCAAGCCTGCGTATAATTGAATGCAAGTGTGCCGTCGAGAGGCAGGATAGCGTGCAGCCGTTCCTTGTGACGCATGACATCTTCCGGCGGGCGGCCTTCGGGCGCCACCATCCGCTCGCGACGGGGCGGCAGGCGGCCGTCCAGGACCTCATCGAGGTGTTGGGCTGGCGCGATCCGGCATCGACGCGTGTTCCTGAGCTGCCCGGGCGAGAAGTGCTGGAGCGCTTTCACGCGCCTGAATATCTGGACGCGCTCGAGCAGGCGGACGTGGCGGGAAGAGCCACGGCCGAGATGCGGGAGCGCTACAACCTCGGCACCATGGAATGCCCGGTGTTCCCGGGTCTCTGGGACCGGGCGCGGGCGACGGTTGGCGGGTCGCTGCTGGCGGGCGAGCTGGTCCTCGGCGGCGGGGTGGCGTTCCATCCGACGGGAGGGACGCACCATGGGCAGCCCGCGCGCGCCTCGGGGTTCTGCTATCTCAACGACCCCGTGTTCGCGGTCCTGCGCCTGCTCGACGGCGGGTTGACCCGCGTGCTTCATGTCGATCTCGACGCTCATCATGGCGATGGCGTCGAGGCGGCCTTTGCGCGCGATCCGCGCGTGCATCTGGTGTCGGTCCACGAGGACGGGCGCTGGCCGGGCAGCGGACGTGCAATGGACACGCTCGGGGGGCGGGCGTTGAACGTGCCGGTTCCCCGCGGCGTCAATGACAGCGAGTATGCGCTGGTCCTCAAGCGGCTGGTTTATCCATTCGTTCGCAAGCTCGCGCCTGAGGCTATTGTTGTGCTGCTCGGCGCGGACGGGCTTGCCGGCGATCCGTTGTCGGCCATGCGGCTGTCGAACAACGCCTTGTGGTCGGCAAGCCGCGCGCTCGTCGCGATGGCGCCGCGCGCGGTGATCCTTGGCGGCGGCGGTTACAACCCCTGGACGACGGCACGGCTGTGGGCGGGGATGTGGGGGCTGCTCCAGGGGCACGACCTCTCCGGCGAGCTTCCTGCTGCGGCACGGGCGGTGCTCGCCGGCCTCGACTGCGATCTGGTCGATGATGAGGACCGAGAGCCGCACTGGCTGACGACGCTCGTGGACACGCCCAATGCCGGGCCGATCCGGCCGGAGCTCATGGCGCTCATCGAGGCACATCCGCTGCAATCACACGAAACGCCGATTGCCTGATATTCGCAAATGCGAATATGATCAGCGCATGAACTGGATCGATCATCTCGCGACCGTCGAGCCGCTCGAAGACGCCGACTTCGATGCAGCGCTCGTTGCGGCCATGCAGGAAGCTGCGCAAGCGCGTGGGCGGCAGACGCCGATCCGCTTCTCGACGCCGACGTTCAAGGAATATACGACCTCCGAAATTCAGGGCTGCGGCAAGAACTCCTTTCCGGCCTTCTCGGTGACCGGCGGGGCCTGCGCGCTCGACTGCGACCACTGCCAGGCGAAGATCCTGGAGCCGATGATCCCGGCGACGACGCCCGAAATGCTCGACGCCAAGGTGCGCGATCTCGTCCTGCTGCAGGACCTGCAGGGCTTCCTGCTCTCAGGCGGCTCGAACCGGCGCAACGAGATCAAGTACGAGAAGTACTACCCCGTCATCGAGAAGCTGAAGCGCGACTTTCCCTATCTCAAGGTCGCGATCCACTCGGCACTGCTCGACGAGCGCCGTGCGCGGATGATGGAAAGCGCCGGTGTCGACACCGCGATGATGGACGTGATCGGGGCGCAAGAAACGATCCGCGAGGTGTATCACCTTGAGCGTTCCGTCGATGACTTCGAGGCGACGCTCGCTGCGCTGTGCGCGACGCGTATGGAGGTCGTGCCGCACATTGTCATTGGCCTGCACTACGGGCGCCTGCTCGGCGAGGCAAACGCGCTCGACATCTGCGCGCGGCACGCCATCCACAGTCTCGTGCTGGTGGTGGTCATGCCGTTCTACGCGCGGTCCGGCATGTTCGCGACGCCTTCGGCACATGATGTTGGACGCATCTTCCTTGAAGCCCGGCAGCGTCTCGCGGCGAAGCCGGTGCTGCTCGGCTGCGCGCGTCCGCCGGGCATGCACAAGCGCATTGTCGATGCGTACGCCGTTATGGCCGGCATCGACGGCGTCGCGTTCCCGGCCGAGGGCGTGATCGGCGTGTGCGAGGCGATCGGACGGCCATATGAGCAGCAGCACGCGTGCTGCTCCATCAAAGTCGGCGGAAGCTTTGGTTCGGGCGCGAAGAACGCCTGCGCCGCCTGAGCAGACCTACGCGGCCGTGAAGCCGCCATCCACGAACAGCTCGACGCCGGTGATGTAGGAGGCCTCATCAGAGGCGAGGAGAAGGTTGGCGTAGGCCACCTCGTCGACCTCACCGGTCCGCCCCATTGGAATGCTGCCGAGCAGCCGCCGGCGCAGCTCGGGATCTGCGGTGAGCTTCGATGTGCGCATGGGTGGCATGAAGCCCGGATGAACCGAATTGATGCGAATGCCGTCCGGCGCGTACTGGACCGCGGCCGCTTTCGTCATCGTGCGCACGGCACCCTTGGCCGCGTTATAGCCCATGTGCACGTAGTCCTGTCCGACGACACCGCTGATCGACGAGATATTCACGATCGCGCCGGCCCTTTGCTGCTGCATGATCGGGATGACCGCGCGCAGGCCGAGGAAGTTGCCGCGGGCATTGATCGACATCTGGCGGTCCCACATCTCGAGATCGAGCTTGTCGGGGATCGAGCCGCTGACGCCGGCATTGTTGATGAGAATGTCAATGCGCCCGTAGGCAGCGAGCGTCGTGTCAACGACGCGCTGCCAGTCGGGTTCCTTCGACACATCGTGCCGTACGAACCTGGCATTACCGTTCGCGCGCACGATATCGGCGGCGACTGCCGGACCGTCCTTGTCGTCGATGTCGGTGAGGATCAGCTTCGCGCCTTCCCGCGCAAAGAGGCGGGCTGTCGCGGCCCCCATGCCCGCAGCCGCGCCCGTGATGATGGCGACCTTGTCCTTGAGTCTCATGGGCCTCCTCCCGTCAGCCTGCTCTGCGCAGGGCATCTTCGGGGACAGCATAGAGCGTCAGCGGCTGGTCTGCAGCCCAGAGCTCGGCGAGCAGGCGCTTGGCGGCGTCGGCGCCGAGCACAGGGCTGGCCAGCTCAAGGAATTTGTCCGAGACGTCGGCGTCGCTGAGCGGCGCGTCAGGGTCGCCCTTGCGCGTCGGCTGGTAGTGCTCGAGGGTACGGCCGTCTTCGAGCTCGATTGCAACGCGGGCCGAGCGGCGCTTGGGGAAATCCGCCGCGCACTGTGCGTCGAGCTTCAGCTCGACCTTGTCGGAGAGCGCCTGCACGCGCGCATCGGCGAGGCGTTCGGGCTCATAGGCATTGAGGCGCACGCTGCCGTGCACGAGCGCACTTGCGACGAGGAAGGGCGTCGAGAATTTGCCCTCGAAGGGTGTCGTCGCTTTGGGGACCCCCGCAACCTCGAGCGTCGCGCGATAGCCGCCGACGCGAATGCGCTTGATGGCCTCGGGGGCAAAACCGTGCTCGGCCTTGAGGTGGAGGACGCCGTCGATCGCCGGGAAGGCATGGCCGCAGCAGCCGTGGTTCTTGAAGGTCATCTGCGTGATGTTGTAGTGCGCGCCGAGGCCGGCCGTGGCTTTCGACCAGTCGACCGTGGTGCTCATGGCGGCGCCGAACCCCGCTTCACCTTCGAGCACGTCGAGCGTGCCGGTCATGCCGTATTCGGCACTGAGCGCGGCCATGGCGCCGGCTTCAGCGGCATGGCCGGCGTGCAGCGGTTTCGACATCGAGTCCGAGCGAAAGGCCTGCTGGAGCGCCGCGGCCATGGTCGCCGAGGTGGCGAGCGCGTGCGCGAATTGATCTCTGTTGAGCTTCAGGATCGTCGCGACGGCCGCAGCGGCGCCGAACGTGCCGACAGTGCCGGTCGTGTGCCAGAACTTGTAGTGCGAGGGCTGCACGGAGAGACCGATGCGCGTCGAGATCTCGTAGCCGATGATGATCGCGGTGAGGAGTTCCGCAGCAGTTGCGCCTTTGGCCTGGGCGGCGGCGAGGGCGGCGCCGATCGTCGGGCAGCCGGGGTGATAGATGGCGTCGCGGAAGATGTCGTCGAACTCGATGGTGTGCGAGGCCGTGCCGTTGATGAGGGCGGCCGTGCGCAGCGGTCCGAACCGCCCCGAGCCATACACGTACGCCTTGCCGTGGCCGAGCTCGTCGGCGAGGCCCTTGATCATGGCTTGGGCAGGGTCGATCCGGGTGCCTGGCAGCAGCGAAGCGAACCAGTCGATCAGCGCCCGCTTGGCGTGATGGCGGACATCTGCAGGCAGTGCGCGGTCCCGCTCCGCAACTCCGTAGTCGGCCAGCCTCTCGACGATCGTGCCTGCCATCGCGCGCTCCCCGCTTGACGCTTTCTTTGTCCGGACATGGTAGGCGACGAGAGGACGGATGAAAAGCGCGGTTGCTCGTGTCCCGATCGCGAAGTTCGTCACCATCGGCGGCGGGCCCTCGAACGAACCTCGCGATCGAAAGGAAACTCGCAAGCCTATGTTTCTCGTGTGGTTCAGATTCCGAAGTCCGCCGCCGACACCTACCGCGACGTGGGGGCGGACTTCGGAAGCACCACTCTAGAGCCGGGCGGCCATCTGGCGCAGATCAACCCGGCGGATCTTGCCGGTCACGGTCATCGGCATTTCGGCAATGAAGTGCACGCGGCGCGGGTATTCGTGCGCGGCAAGCCGCTCCTTGACGAAGGCCTGGATCTCGTTGGCAAGCCCCGGGGTCCCCGTGTACTCGGGCTTGGTCACGATGAAGGCCGTGACGGCCTCGCCGCGCAGCGGGTCAGGTGTCCCGATCACCCCGGCCAGGGCCACGGCCGGATGCTTCTGTAGGCACTCCTCGACCTCACCTGGGCCGATCCGGTAGCCGGCCGACTTGATAATGTCGTTATCGCGGCCCTGGAACCAGTAGTAGCCGTCGCTGTCCTTGGCCGCGATGTCGCCGAGCAGGCACCACGCGCCGCGGAACTTGTCGGCCGTGGCCTCGGGCTGCTTCCAGTATTCGAGGAACATGACGGGGTCTGGCCTGCGCACGGCAACGATGCCGGTCTCGCCCGCCGGCAGCACGTTGCCGTCATGGTCGACGATCTCGACGACGTGGCCGGGCACAGGACGGCCCATGGAGCCGGGCTTGGCCGGAAAGACAGGCGGGCAGTTGCTCACGACGAGATTGACCTCGGTCTGCCCGTAGAATTCGCTCATGGTGAAGCCGAACGTCTCCAGGCCCCAAGCGATGATGTCGGCGCCCATGGGCTCGCCGCCAGAGCCGAGCGAGCGCAGATTGTAATCATAGCGCGCGCGCGGATTCGGCACGGCCTGCAACATGCGCAGCGCCGTCGGCGGCATGAAGACATTGCGCACGCCATGGCGCGCCATCAGCGCGAAGGCGGCCTCTGGCTCGAACTTTGCGAGGCGTTGCGCGACCACGGGAATGCCGAAATAGAGCGACGGCAGCAGGACGTCGAAGATGCCGCCGGCCCAGGCCCAGTCGGCGGGCGTCCAGAAGCGATCACCGGGCTGTGGAAAGAGGTTGTGCGGCACCATCACGCCCGGCAGATGCCCGAGGAGAACGCGCTGCGCGTGGAGCACGCCCTTGGGATTGCCGGTCGTGCCCGAGGTGTACATCAGGTAGGCCGGATCGTCAGCCGAGGTGTCCGTCGTCACGGGGCTCGACGATGCGGCCGCTGTCAGCGCCCAGAAGCCCTTTGCGCCGAGTGGTCCGGGGCCGTCGATGGAGATGATGTGGCGAAGCGTCGGGATGTCCGTGAGCCCCTCCGCGACGCGCTCGATACTGTCCGCAGCGGTCACCAGGACCTTGGCGCCGCTGTCCTCGAGACGGAAGCGCACGGCATCGGGACCGAAAAGCGCGAAGAGCGGCATCGCGATCGCGCCAAGCTTGTGCGCGGCGACGTGCGTGATCAGGTTCTCGGGGCATTGCGAGAGATGGATCGCGACGATCGCGCCGCGGCCGACGCCGAGAGTCGCAAGCGCATGGGCGAGTCTGTCGGCAGCCTCCTTGATGCGCGCAAAGCTCCAGGTATTGACGCTGCCGTCGCCGGCCTCATGGATCAGCGCCGGGGCATCCGGCGTGGCGGCGGCATGGCGGTCGCAGATCGCCGCAGCGATATTGAAGCGCGCCGGCACCTCCCAGCGGAAGCTGCCGTACAGTTCGTCATAGGATGCGCCAGCTAGTCTCACGTGCGCGTCCTCCCCTTGTTCTTGTTTCCTCGGGGGGGGATGGGAACACATCCGAGAGGGGCACGGCAAGGCCGGGCGATGTCGGGTCGAGGTGCCCTTCGGTGACAATGCGCGTGAGGATCGTGGTGTCGTCCTGGCGCGCGTCGGAATAACGCGTCGATCGACCGGATCGATAATCAGGTAGCGGTGACCCTCGGTATTCGAAGGTAACTGGCAAGCTTGGAACTGACAGCGACGTTCCCGATTGGCGGTGAAACAACCTCTGCGACGATAATCGGATCGGCCCGCGTTGTGGCCTCCCGGTCGAGGCGAGGCCAACAGTGGACAACGGTGTCGGGCCCCGATGCCGTCTCGTTGTCAATGCGAACGGTCATACCTTCGGGGAAAGCGTGGCGAGCGCGTGCGCGTGCACAAGCCCGAACCGCCGCTCCGGCCGGGTCTCGGCCGAGGCCACGACCCGTCCACGGTCACGCGCTTCAAAGGCACACCAGCCATGCCCGAGCACCAGCGGGAATGGCCCTCAAGTGCCAGTTTCAGCGGGAGGAAAGATTCTTACGGTACCACCAGCCGCTCGGCCTGGGCCAGAAGATCGTCGAGCACCCTGCGGCTTTCGAGACCCATGACCTCAACAGCGCGCTTCTGCGCCGCCTGCCACAGGGGGAAGGCCTCCACGATCACCTGCTTGCCCTTTGGCGTCAGGTGCAGGCCGCGGCCACGGCGTCCGGCAGGCGGGTCCATGATGATATGGCCAAGCGCGAGCAGGCGCTTCAGGTTGCGGGAGAGCGTCGATTTCTCGATGTCGAGCGTGCTGCCGATCTCGGCGGCCGTGATGCCATCCTGGTTCGCGAGCTGGGTCAGCAGCGTGAACTGGCTCGCCGTAATCTTGTGGGGGCGCAGGGCGTCGTCATAGACGCGGGTGACGATCCGCGAGAGCTGACGCACCCTCGTCGAGATGCAGGCCTCGGCGGTTGCATTGGCAATCGCGCTGATGTCGAGAGGAACCTTGCCGCCGGCTGGGGTCATGTCGTTCATCGCGTACCTTCCCGCTTGGTTCGCATGATGAGCCTTTTGCCAGTTGCTATGATTCGGGCTGTCTCGGCAACCAAAGGCGGCCTTTTGGGCCGCGCAATTGCGCATGTTCGTACAACTCGACCGGCGCCGACCCGGACGCCGGCGATTGACGTTGCCGCCCGCTCCACGCGAACCTTCAGAATGCCTGCAACGGCAAGCCAGACTATCGTGCCATGCGAGGGAGACGCCCATGACCGTGCTCGATCATAACCGCGAAGGGCGGGGCCGCCCGACGATCGTCTTCGTTCACGGCTTCGGCTGCGCGCGCGAGGATTGGCGCCATCAGGTTGCGCACCTGCGCGGCCGCTTCGAGACCGTGGCGGTTGATCTTGGAGGGCACGGCACCACCCCGGGCAGCGCGGCGCATGAGCGGATCGACAGGCACGGCCAGGATGTGGCGGCGCTCCTCGCCGAGCTCGCGATCGAGCGTGCCGTGCTCGTCGGGCACAGCATGGGCTGCCGTGTCGTCATGCACGCCATGAGCGAGGCACCGGATCGCGTGGCCGGGCTGATCCTCGTCGATGGCAGCCGCCTTGGCACGGCCGGCAGCACTGCGCACGAGACGCGGCGCCAGCGGATGGCCGAGATCGGCTATCGCGCCTTCATCGAGCCGATGTTCGCCCAGATGTTCCGGCCCGGCGCCGACCCGGCCATCGCGCAGCCGATCATCGACCGTGCGCTCAACATGCCGGCGAAGCTCGCCGGCAATCTCTTCCCGAACATCGGCACGTGGGACGCCGCGCGTTTCGATGAGATTTTTGCCAGGACACGTGTCCCGCTCTTGGCCATCCAGACCACCTATATGACGCCGGCCGGCGAGCGGGCGTCCATGAAGAAGGGCCAGACGTCTGCCTATCTCGACGATATCCGCCGCTTGGTTCCGGGCGCGCGCATCGAGATCATCGAGAATGCCGGCCACTTCCCGCAGATCGAACAGCCCGGCGAAGTCAACGCGCTCATCGATGACTTCATGGCGGAGCTGAGAAACTAGAGCAGTGGGGACTACAGAAAGCATCGGACATTGGCCGACGAAGCTTCGCCGACGCGTCCGTAGGCATTGCCGAGCCATTGTGGGGCCCGCTCGCGACCGATTTCCGGCAGGCGGGTTAGGAACTCTGAGCTCGCATTCATATTCGAGACGATGCTCAGCATCTGCATCGCGTCGTCTGCGGCGATCGAGTGCATGAGCATCCGTTGCATCGACCGATCGGCGATGCGCCCCTCATCCTGGGGCGTGGGGCGAATGCGATTGCGCGCGCCTTGCCGATCAGCGCGGCATTGAGGCTGGACGCCGTGATCCAGGTGTTCGATCCCGAGCGCCATGCGCGGCCGGTATCGGCACGCTCGGTGTCGTGTCGCGATGCAAGGGAGGCAAGCAAGCCGCTTGATTCATGCGGCCCGCGCCACCATACCAATCAGTAGCACCAGTGAAGCCCGGCCGATCGGCGCCGGAGGAGTTCTCATGGACACGTGGCACGGCACGACGATCCTCACGCTGCGCAAGAAGGGGCGCGTCGTCATCGCCGGCGACGGTCAGGTGAGCCTTGGCGCCACTGTTATCAAGTCCAATGCGCGCAAGGTTCGCTCGCTCGGTCGGGGCGACGTAATCGGCGGTTTCGCCGGCGCCACCGCTGACGCATTTACCCTGTTCGAGCGGCTTGAGGCGAGGCTCGAGCAGTATCCGGGGCAGCTCACGCGGGCGTGCGTCGAATTGGCCAAGGACTGGCGGACGGATCGCTTCCTGCGCCGGCTCGAGGCGATGATGCTGGTGGCGGACCGGGAGCGGACGCTGGTCCTGACCGGTACGGGTGACGTGCTCGAGCCAGAGCAGGACGTCATGGGTATCGGCTCCGGCGGGAACTATGCGCTCGCCGCCGCACGGGCGCTCATGGACACCGATCTCGACGCCGAGGCCATCGCAAGGAGGGCGATGGCAATCGCGGCGGAAATCTGCGTCTACACGAACGCAAACCTCGTCGTCGAATCGCTCGAGTCGATGCGCTGAGGCACGAGATCTAACCTACCAAGGCTCACAAACATCAACGAGGCGCCACATGCGTGACGCCTCGTTCGCATTCAGTATTTAGATTGGGCCGCTCGCCTGCGCTCAGAGCGCGTGGGCCATGCGCGCCTTCTTGGTTTCAAGGTAGCGCACGTTGTGGGCATTCGGCGGGCACACGACGGGCAGCCGCTCGATCACGTTGATACCCTCGGCACGGAGCGCATCGACCTTGGCGGGATTGTTGGTGAGCAACCGGATGTCCGGGAGGCCGAGATCGAACAGGATATGCGCGGCCAGGTCATACGTGCGCGCTTCGATCGGCGCGCCAACGGCGACGTTGGCGTCGACGGTGTCATACCCCTGGTCCTGAAGCGCGTACGCGCGGATCTTGTTCACGATCCCGATGCCACGCCCCTCATGATACGGCAGGTAGATCAGCACGCCGAGCGGCGATGTCGTGATCGTCTCCAGCGCTGCCTGCAATTGCGGATAGCAGTCGCACTTGAGGGAGTGGAAGATGTCGCCGGTGATGCATCCGCTGTGGACGCGCACGACCGGCAGTTCGCTGTTTGCCTGGTTCGCCCTGTGGATCAGGACAAACGCTTGATTGTGGGGATCATGCCCCTGGTAGGCGCGCGCCTCCAGGTGCAATTCCCGCCCACGAAACTCGATCGGCAGGATGGTCTGCGCCGACCAATCGAGCTCAAGCGCGTAGGACTTAACCGCATTCGACTTCATATGTGCGCCTCCAGACGCATTTTCAAGCGCTTATGCCATCGCACCAAATAACGTTCGTAGTCCTGGTACGGTTCCGGAAGTTCCCTCATGTTAGCTGGGGTCGTAGCGAGATGTACGACCACGCGCAGCCGACATTTTCGCCGCGCGGTCATCCAGCGCGCACAGCGAGTCCCGACTGCTAGAAATTCTCCTGGAGCGACGACCATGCAATGGCATCGTGGATGAACGTTCAGTGAATGGCTCCCGTCTTGTCATTCCAAGTTCACGAAGCTCGCGCTTGCCTTCCTGAGCCTTTTCCAGGCCGTCTTCGGCGTCACCCCCGACGGCCCTAGCGCTTCCCCCGGAAAACGCGATAACGCATTCCCATGTATGCGAAAAATGTGGCGAGAATTGACGCGAATGCAAGGGCCGTCAGCGGATGCGTGGCCGGGCCCACGAAGAGGATCGCGGCAAAGGCGGTGTAGTTGATCGCGGCCGCGGTCCATGCCGTCGCGGCATAACGGGTAAACTCCGCAAGTGTGGGTGGTGCACTCAGAGAGAAGGTTAATCGCCGGTGGGCGAGCCACCCCGCGACCATGGCGCCCGAGATCGCGATCAATCGAGCGGCGAGGGGGCTGAGGCCGAGGACGAGGATGCCGAACTGGAGCAGGCTCGCGTCGCATGCGAGCGCGATCAGCCCCGAGACCAGGAAGCCACCCCAATGCCTGAGCGGCGGCAAGCCGCGGGCCGGATCGATCGCAGAATTCTGCTGGGTCATCGCTGCGCGACCCCTCTCTCCACGACGCGCGGGGCGCCTTCGGCGCCAAGCCCGATCTCACGGGCGACGACGAACAAGGGCCGCCCTTTGACCTCCTCGTACACCCGACCGAGATACTCTCCGATGACACCAAGCGAGATGAGCTGGACACCCGCAAGGAACATCACGGAGATGATCAGAGTGGGAAAGCCGGGCGCCTTGATCCCGAAGACCAGCGACTCCACGAGGATATAAAGGGCGAACAGGAACGCGAACGCCGATATCAAGAGGCCGAGATAGGACCAGACTCTGAGCGGAATGGTCGAGAAGGAAACGAGGCCATCGAGGGCGAAGCGCAGGAGCTGGCGCAGGCGCCAGCGCGAGCGCCCCTCGCCGCGCGCCTCGACCTGGTAGGGCACGCCGACCGAACGGAAGCCGACCCAGGCAAAGAGCCCCTTGTTGAAGCGTGCCCGTTCATCCATGCGATTGAGCACGTCGATGACCTTGCGGTCGACAAGGCGGAAGTCGCCGGCGCCCTGCGGCAGCTCGGTGTGGCTCATCGTTTTGAAAACGCCGTAGAACAGCTTAGCCATCAGGCGGTGCAGGGTGGTGTCCGTGGCCCTGTCCGCACGCTCGCCGTAGACGACCTCATGGCCCTGCTCCCACTGCTCGACGAGGGCCGGGATGGTCTCGGGGGGATGCTGCAGATCACCATCCATGACCACAGCGGCGGCGCCCGCCGCATAGCGCAAGCCCGCCGCAACGGCGATCTCCTTGCCGAAGTTGCGGCTGAGCACGACCGCTTTGCATCGCGGGTCGCGGGCATTGAGCGCCATGAGCAATGCCGCGGTGCCGTCTTTCGACCCGTCATCGACGAAGATGACCTCCCACGGCCGCCGCAGGCGATCGAGAACCGGGGTGAGCCGGTCCAAGAGGCGCGGCAGGCCGCGTTCCTCGTTCAGCACGGGGATGACAACCGAAAGCAGGCCAAGTTTGCCGGAACTCGCCGCAGCGGGCTGTTCCGCTCTTGGCAGACACGCCTGATACACGGCCACAGTCTCGTTCAACGGTCGCTCCGCCCATGGAGAAAGATCACCACAGTCGTCGTCATCGCTTGATCTCAACCACTTCTGTGGCCTCTGGGTTCCCCCGTCCTGGCGCACGCCAACGCGCGACGCCGGAAAGCTCCCACGAAGGCGATGGTCGTTAGCAGTGTCGGGGGGACGGGGCGTCACGCGGTCGAGAGGTTCTTGTGGCTTCTTCGGGGCGTCCAGTCCAGCTGCCTATATAGCGACAATCGGTGGATTTTGCACGGGGTGAAGCGTATAACGCCGCCGGTCGGCCCTGCGGCGTCGGGACACAGCGCCGGCCGCCCCCGGCGGCGAGCCGGCGGCCCTTCAGAAAGGGCGGCAATAACAACAACTTATCGGCGCCTCCTCGAGTCGGGCCGTTCGGCAGGGGGCGCCCCGCTATTTCGAGGCGTGACGGAGCATCCATGGCCGGCCATTCGCAGTTCAAGAACATCATGCACCGCAAGGGCAAGCAGGACGCTGCCCGCTCCAAGCTCTTTGCCAAGCTCGCCCGTGAGATCACCGTGGCGGCCAAATCGGGCCTGCCAGACCCGGAGATGAACCCGCGGCTCCGCCTCGCCGTGCAGAACGCGCGTGCTGAAAACATGCCCAAGGACAATGTCGAGCGCGCGATCAAGAAGGCCGCGGGCGGGGACGTCGAAAACTATGACGAGATCCGTTACGAGGGCTATGGCCCTGGCGGCGTCGCGATTATCGTCGAGGCGCTGACGGACAACCGCAATCGGACAGGCGGCGCCATCCGCGCGATCTTCACCAAGCACAACGGTAACCTCGGGGCGACCGGCGCTGTCTCGCATATGTTCACGCGCGTCGGAGAGATCATCTATCCGGCGGCGGTCGGCACAGCCGACGCCGTGCTTGAGGCGGCGATCGAGGCCGGTGCCGACGATGTTGCCTCCGACGACAACGGTCACACCATCATTTGTGCGTTCGAGAGTATGAGCGCCGTGGCGTCGGCACTCGAGGCGAAGCTTGGCACGCCACAATCGGTGAAGGCCATTTGGAAGCCGACCACGACAACGCCGCTCGACGAGGCCAACGCCGGCCCGGTCCTGAAGCTCATCGCCGCGCTCGAGGACGACGA
Source organism: Hyphomicrobiaceae bacterium (assembly GCA_046293075.1). GTDB lineage: Bacteria > Pseudomonadota > Alphaproteobacteria > Rhizobiales > Hyphomicrobiaceae. The sequence goes on from JBKBPL010000010.1 coordinate 69,436, forward strand.
CGACGTCCAGGCCGTGTTCGCGAACTTCGAGATCGACGATGCGACCATGTCGCGCCTGACGGCGGCCTGACCTGCGGCGACGTGATGGCGAGCCCCGCGAGGGCGAGGCCCAGGACGAGCGCACTCAGCGCGCCGATCGAGCGCACCTGCGCGGCGACATGCCGGGCCGTGCGGCCGGCACCTCGGCCGGCAGGCTGCATGTGCGAGGGCGCGTCCCTGGTGGTGCGATAGCGCCCCTGCAACGCATCGCCGATGACGGCGCGGCGGTGCCAAAGCGACTTGAGCGCTAAGCCGATGGCATGGCCGTTGAGATCCCAGCGGCCGGCGGCCCGCCGGAGCAGGACGCCGATGACGGTGAGCGCTACCCCAGCAATGAACAGGAGGGGATACGCCGTGAAGGCCACGCTGGAGCGCGCTTCTCCTTCGTCCGTCCGGCCGAGCATGGGCCGGGATGAGCGGCGCCCGCAGGCCCCGGCGCTTGAGGTTGCCACCGCCCCTTACCCTAGCCCTTTCCTCGCGAAGGGCGTCGAGAGGCATAGAGCAAGGACCCGTCGATCAAATCACTGGCGCCGCGATCGGCTCGATCATCACGTTGACGCAGGCCGGCTTGCCGGATGCGATCGCCCGCTCGATCGCGGCCGGAAGTGCGGCCGCGTCAGCGACCAGCTCGCCATGCCCGCCGAGCGCGGTGACCACCTGGTCGTAGCGCGTCGGCAGCAGGCTGCAGCCGTGCATGCGCTGGGCGCCATACTCGCGGAGCTGGATCTGACTTTCCGCGTTCCACATCGCATCCGTGCCGACGATGGCCACGAACGGCAGGTTGTGCCGCACGGCGGTGTCGAACTCCGCCATGTGAAAGCCGAAGGTGCCATCCCCGACCACGGCAATGACCGGCGCCTTGGGCTCCCAGGCCCGGGCGGCAACAGCAAAGGGAAGACCGGCGCCAATGGATCCGGCGACGCCGTTGACGATGCGGCGCGGCGGCTTGATCAGGCTTTGGCCCCACTGCGCGAACTCGCCGCCATCGCAGATGAAGACGGTGTTGGGATCCCGCTCGACGACAGGCTTCAGCGCTGAGAAGACTTCAACTGCATGGAGGCGGCCGTTCTTCCCTTTCAGCCGAGCCCAGTCCTCAGGTCGATGATCGAGCAGGCGGCGCGCTTCGGCGAGCCAGTGTGCTGAGCGCGGCGCCGTCTTGCGTCCACGCTCGGTGATGGCGCGCACGGCGCTGCCGGCATCGGCCACAGCCGCCAGGACGAGGCGGCTGCCGAGCTCCTTCTGCGCACGCACAATAAGCGCGGGCTCGGGATCGATGCTGATGAGGCGGCACGTCGGTGCCACCACGGGCGGCTGCGCCCACCTGAGCGTGAAGTCGAGCGGCTTGCCGACGAGCACTATCAGGTCCGTCTGCTTGAGCAGCTCGGAGAAGGCGCCGAGCGTGGCATCGCGGATGCCGCGCGGGCTCTCCATCAGCACGACCGGTGCCTGGACGGCTTTCTCCAGCTCCGCCAAGAGCGGTCGACCGTGCGGCCCGGAAAGATGGGGCGCTGCAATGATCAGCGGTGCGCGGGCCTTGGCGATCGCATCGAGCACCGCGTCGCAGAGCGCGTCGGGCAGTGCGACGGCGGCTGTGCTCGGGAGGCGATCCGGGATCGAGACGCGGGCCCGATCCATCTTCTCCTCGAGCAGATCCGATGGCAGGCTCAGGTGGACCGGCCCCGGGCGACCGCTGCGTGCGATGTGCAGTGCCTTGGCGACGTCCTCGCCGAGAGAAGCCGCGGAAGTCGATGTCCACGAGGCCTTGGCGACTGGACGGGCCATCTCGGCCTGCGCAATTTCCTGGAAGCCGCCGCGGCCAAGCTCATCCGTTGCGGCATGGCCCGATAGCAGCACCATGGGCGATTCGTTGGCGAGCGCCGTATAGAGCGCGCCGACCGCATTCGCGTGCCCCGGTCCACCGGTCACCATCGCAACGCCGGGCGCGCCGGTGAGGCGGCCGAAGGCGTCGGCCATGTGGACGGTCGCGGCCTCGTGGCGGACGTGGATCAGCTCGAGCTTCGTCTCCAGCGCCGCGTCGAAGATCGACATGATGTGATTGCCGGAGAGCGTGAAGACCTTTTGCGTCCCGAGCTTCTCCAGCGTGCGCGCGACGATGTCGGCGCCCCTGATCGTGTCGGCCATGGCCAGCGTTCCTTCCTGCGTGGCATGCGCGGCCTGTGCGCGCGATTGCGAAGCGTCCACGCGTAGCACGTCAGCCGGAGGCGTTGAATGGTGGCGCTTGCGCGAGGTCATACGCGCCACGCATGGCGACGCAATGGCCGCAGCCGTCAGGTGAATTGGACCTCGACCTTGCCGAGCGGGCCAAAATCGCCAATAGCGCGTTGACCCTTCTGCAGGGGGACGATGCCCGTGCACGTTCCGGTCGAGAGGATCTGGCCCTTGTGCAGACCGATGCCGCCGGCCCTGAGCTTCTCGATCACCCAGTCGAGGACCTTGCGCGGATCGCCGAGGCACTCCGCACCGGTGCCTTCGCCCGTCACCAGGCCGTCGATGCGCAACTGGACGGGATGGCGCGGCACATCGATGCCATGCCAATCGGAAACCGGCGCTCCAAGGATCATCGCGGAATTGAGCATGCAGTCCGCCGCGGCGGAGGCGACGTCATCGAACGGAATGCGCGCGAAGCGGGGGCTGATGATCTCGAACGCGGGGATCAGCGCATCCACCGCCGCGACGACCTCCTCGCGTGAGTAGGGCGCGGCGCGGGGTGGCAGATCGGTGCCGAGCCGATACGCGAACTCGGTCTCGATGGCGATGTGCCTAAGGACGCCGGCGCTCGGTGTCGCCGGGCTCGTATGGACGTCGCCAGCGAAGAAGGGGCCATAGACCGGCTCGTTGACGCCGAACCTCTCCATGGTCACGGGTGAGGTGGCGCCGATCTTCCAGCCGGCGACTGTATCGGGCCAGATCTGCCGGAAGACGTTCTGGACCTCGTAGCCTTCGGCCAGCGAGCGCGGCCGGCTGGTCTCAGGAAGTGGCTCGAGCAGACGACCCTCACGGCGGGCGGCGGCAATGATCTCTGCGGCGGCCTCGATACGGGCGCGATCCATGGCTTGGGCTCCATCCCTTGCTGAACTTCCTTATGGAGACGGGCGCGCCTCAGGTTGTGCACGAGGTCACCCGCCGTAATTGCTCCGCATTGACGGCCTAGATCACCACCATCATCATGCCCGGGCAAGTGCGCCGCGTGCCATGCGGTGCGTTCAAGGCTCAGGGTGCGCCGAGAGGCTGTGAATGCGCGGTTGGCGCAATCTGCGGGTGGGAACGATTGCGGGCGTGGCGGCGGTGCTGGCTGTTGCCGGGACTGTGGCCATGCCCGGGCCTTCGTTCGTGCCGACGGCGCAGGCGCAGAGCGGCTGGTGGCCATGGGGATCAGATGATCGGCCGCCACCACGCCGCCTGGAGCCGCGCGAGCCCGTGTATCGCGGCTCGCCGCCGCCCGGCTGGGGCCCGGCGCCCCGTGACCCGGCCGCGCCGCCGACGGCCGCAGGGAACATCTGCTTCCAGCTCGAGCAAAGACTCGTTGCGGAAGGCCAGCGCGGCAGCCAGTCGCGCGACCTCTTGCCAAAGATCGAAGCCGAGATGCGTCAGCTCGAACGCGATGTCCGCACTGCTCAGCTTCAGCTCGAACGGAACGAGTGTTACGAGACGTGGCTCTTCTCGCGCACGCTCCGGCGCAGCCGCACCTGCGTCGATCTCGCTCAGAGATCGGAGGACATGCGGCGGCGCCAGAGCGAGCTGGATATCCAACGCCAGCAGATCATGGGTCAGAGCACGCGATCGATGCAGGATGAGATCATCCGCGAGCTGGCGCGAAACAACTGCGGTGCCAGCTATCAGCAGGAAGCACGCCGTCGCGGTGGCAGCAACCCGTTCAGCTCGTTTTTCTGGCAGGACGAGGACAGCGGCCCGGGGGCCCGTCCGGCGACCAACCAATTCGGTGCGCTTCCTTACGCCACCTACCGGACGCTCTGCGTAAGGCTTTGCGACGGCTACTATTTCCCAATCAGCTTTGCGACGCTGCCAAACCACTTCCAGCGCGATATCAGCGCCTGCCAGTCGCGGTGCGCCGCGCCGACCGAGCTCTACTACCACCAGAACCCGGGCGGGGCGGTAGAGGAGATGGTTTCGGTCTCCGACCAGAAGCCCTACACGAGCCTGCGCAACGCCTTCCGGCATCGCAAGGAGTACGTCGAGGGCTGCTCATGCAAGCAGGCCGAGTACGTGCCGTCCGCCGGCGACGCCGGTGAGCGCAAGGCTCAGGCCCCGGAACCCCGCCCGGCCACCGCAAGCCAGCGCCGCTAGGCACGTTCGCTCTCGGCGCGGCCGGGCAGCAACCCGCCGGCTCTTCAGAAAGAAGGCGCAGGTCTGTGGTGCGACGGCACCACCTGCCGGCAAAACCATTTCCGACCAATGTTTAGAACGATGATCATATTGCGGATGACTTGCTTGACCCATTAGGTTGCTACGCATCAGAAAAACGGCTGTCACAGTTTCTCGGCAGTCACCTGCTGATTACCCGTATCTGCGTACAGGTTCTATGCCATGAGCTGCCGCGCGAGCCCCGACGACGTCGATCCGAGCGCGCTTGGCGCCTGTCCTGCGGAGCTTGTGGAGCTCCGCCCCATCAGCATCGACGACTGGGCGGCCGTGCGCTACGTCCACAAGGCCGCTTGCCGCACAGGCTTTGGGCCGCGCATCTCGCCGCGATGCATTGAAGCGTTCATGGCAATGGTCGATACGCCGGCGTACATGGACCGGCTCCAAGGGAGCGATCTCGTCGGCGCGTGGCTCAGCGGCCAGCTCGCCGGCACGGCAGGCTGGCGGCCCGTGGCTGGCCAAGGGCATGTCGCGAGGATCGAGGGGCTGTTTGTGCAGCCCCTCTTTTCATTCATGGGGCTGGGTTCGCTGCTGCTGGCGCAGGCTGAAGCGCGGGCGCGCAAGGCCGGATACGGTGCCATCACGGTGCTCGCGCCGGCCAACGCCGTGCCGTTCTTCATGCGCCTTGGCTACGACATCTACGCGCAGGGCGCCGGCGTATCCGATCTGCCGAGCGACATGCCTGTGTCTGTGATGCGCAAGCGGGAACCCGCTGCCGTTACAGTCTTCCCGAATGGATCGCGCGTGCCGTCGCCACGCGCGCACGCGGGTTTGGCGCATCACTGGGCGGTGAGCGCGCACCGGCTGCTGGTGGACGATTGAGAGGTGATTTTCCGAGCCCGCGGGGGGAGCGGGCGGGGGTGAGGGGCGGCCTTGTTGTACCCGCGTAGAGCCGTCCCTCACCCTCACCTGACTATGCAGTGCGGCCTCTGAGGCGGGCTTCGGCGCGTGCCCGGCCGATCAGCGGAAGGAGCGCGCGCAGCTCCGGGCCGGCCTCGCGGGCCGTCAGCGCAAGCCGCAGCGGATGAAAGAGCGCCCGACCCTTGATGCCGGTCCTGTCGCGCACCGCGGCCGTCCATGCACCCCATGTCTCGTCATTCCACGGCTCTGGCGGCAAGAGGTCGGCGGCGGTCGCGCAAAGGGCCGCATCCTCGATGTGCGGCGTGAGCGGGCCCTCTACCACCTCGAGCCAGATGCGCACCTCGCCCAGTGTCGCGATGTTGCCGCGCACAGCTTCCCAGAGCTCTGGCGAAACCTGCAGGCCCAACGCGGCGAGGCGCGCGGCCACCGCGTCAAACGATAGCATGTGCAGCAGCCGTGCATTGAGCGCCCGCAGCTCGTCAATATCGAAGCGCCCGGGTGCGCGGGAGAGCTTCGCGAGATCGAGACGCGCGGCCAACTCATCGAGGCTCACGTAGGGGGCGACCGCCTCGGACGTGCCGAGGAGTGCCGCGTGGCAAAGGATGGCCAGCGGCTCCAGACCTTCAGCGCGCAAGCTCTCGACGGAGAGATCGCCGAGGCGCTTCGAGAGGGCCTGCCCGTCGGCGCCGATCAGCAGACTGTGGTGGGCGAACTTTGGCGGTTCCGCGCCGAGCGCCTCGAAGAGCTGGATCTGGACCGCGGCGTTCGTGACGTGGTCCTCGCCACGGATGATGTGGCTGATGCCAAAGTCGATGTCGTCGATGACGCTGGTGAGCGAGTAGAGCGGCGTCCCGTCGGCACGGATCAGGACGGGGTCCGAGAGCGAGCCGATGTCCACGGTCTGCTCGCCACGCACGAGATCGTGCCAGCTGACGAGCGTCGGCAGAGGCATGAGGCCGCGCGAAGGTTCGGTGTTGGCGAGGAAGAAGCGCCAGTGCGGCTTCTCCCCTGCGGCGATGCGCCGGCCAATCTCATCCGGTGCGAGTTTCAGCGCGGCGCGATCGTAGATCGGCGGCAGGCCACGTGCGCGCTGGCGGGCGCGGCGGCGCTCGAGCTCGTCCTCGCTCTCGAAGCAGGGATAGAGCCGGCCGGCGCGCTTGAGCGCTTCTGCTTTCTCGGCATAGCGCGCGAGCCGGTCAGACTGGCGCGCCTCGCGATCCCACACGAGGCCGAGCCATTTGAGGTCCTCACGAATGGCGTCTGCAAAGACTTCCGTCGAGCGTGTGCGGTCCGTGTCGTCGAGGCGCAGCATGAAGCTGCCGCGATGGCGGCGCGCGAACAGCCAGTTCAGCACGGCGGTGCGGATGTTACCGATATGCAGGCGCCCGGTCGGGCTCGGCGCAAAGCGGACGGAGACGGTCATCGTGACCCTCGACGGGAATGGAAGCCTGGCGGCAAGGCGGCGGTCGCCGACATAGCACAGCGGAGCGGATCCTCACCGGCATCCGGCAACCGGTGAGGAGAAAATCACGAAACCTCGCCGCCGTCGGCGCGCGGCATCACGAGTTGCGGCGCACGTTGGCTCGCGGGCGCCGCGGCTTGGTTTGTCGACAGCTCCTCGCGGAAGCGGTTCGTGATCGGGTAGCGCCGGTCGCGCCCGAAGCTGCGGCTTGAGATCTTGACGCCTGGCGCCGCCTGACGCCGCTTGTACTCGGCAATATAGAGCAGCCCCTCGACACGCTTCACGGTCTCGGGTGCATGTCCGCGCGCGATGATATCGGGCAGCGGCATCTCATGCTCGACGAGGCAGTGCAGGATATCATCGAGCACATCGTAGGGCGGCAGGCTGTCCTGGTCCGTCTGGTTCTCGCGCAGCTCCGCGCTCGGCGCCTTCGTCAGAATGTGCTCCGGGATGACGATGCCGGCCGGTCCCTTGCCGCCACGCGGCACGTTGGCATTTCGCCAGCGCGCGAGGCGGTACACCTCCATCTTGTAGAGGTCCTTGATCGGGTTGAAGCCGCCGTTCATGTCGCCGTAGATCGTCGCGTAGCCGACCGACATCTCGCTCTTGTTGCCAGTCGTGAGCAGCATCGAGCCGTTCTTGTTGGAGATGGCCATCAGCGTCGTACCGCGCGCGCGGCTCTGGATGTTCTCTTCCGTCGTGTCCGGCGCGCGGTTTCCGAAGATCGGCGCCAGCATCTGATAGAAGCCATCGACGGCCAGTGCGATCGGCACAGTGTCGTAGCGCACGCCGAGTGCCTTGGCGCAGGCCGCCGCATCCGTAAGGCTGGCGCTCGACGTGTAGCGGTAGGGCAGCATCACGCAGTGCACGCGCTCGGGGCCGAGGGCATCGGTTGCCATGGTCGCAACCAGGGCACTGTCGATGCCGCCCGAAAGGCCAAGAACGACGCTTGGGAAGCGGTTCTTTTCGACATAGTCCCGCAGGCCCAGCACGGAGGCGTGGTATCCCGCGGCATCGCCCTCCTCAAGCTTGGCCCGCGGGCCGTTGATGCAGCGCCAGCCGCTGGCCGTCCGCTCCCACTGCGTGATGGCGACGGCCTCTTCCCAGTCCGGAAGCTGCACGGCGAGGCTTGCGTCGGGATTGAGCACGAAGGATGCGCCATCGAAGACGAGTTCATCCTGCCCGCCGATCTGGTTGAGGTAGGCCAGCGGCAGTCCTGTTTCGGCCACACGCGCCACCGCGATGTTCATGCGGACGTCGATTTTCTTCCAGTCGAAGGGCGAGCCATTGGTGACGATGAACATCTCGGCGCCGCACTCGGCCAGGCACTCCGTGACCTCTTCGGTCCAGATGTCCTCGCAAATGGGTACGCCGATCTTCACGCCGCGAAAGCTGATCGGGCCGGGCAGCGGACCTGCATCGAACACGCGCTTCTCGTCGAACACGCCGTAGTTCGGGAGATCGACCTTCAGGCGCACGGCGGCAACCTTGCCTTCGTCGAGCAGGGCAACGGCGTTGTAGACCTTGCCGTTCTCCGGCCAGACCGTGCCGACGATCACGGCTGGACCCGGCCCAAGATCGACCGCGAGCCGCTCGACAGCGGCGCGGCACGCCGCGGCGAAGGCCGGTTTGCGTACGAGGTCCTCGGGCGGATAGCCGCTGACGTACAGCTCAGGCAGGACCAGAAGATCGGCGCCCTGGCGGGCAACGTCGGTACGCACACGTTGGAGCTTCGCCAGGTTACCGGCGATGTCGCCGAGAACAGGGTTGAGCTGGGCAAGCGCGATCGAGAGAGAACGGGCGGGTGCGTTCGACATGGGCGGAAAATAGAGCGAGCAGGGGCTGGTGCGCAACGCAACTCTTGCGCAGCGGTCTCAGGCATGCGCCGCTGCAACAGTCGCAGGATGCGGCCGAGCCAGGCTCGCTACCATTGCCTGAGAAGCGCGGCGCCGACAATCGCACCGGCGTCACCATGCTGGAGGATGACCGCGCAGCCGTCGGCACCTGATTGCTTGATGGCATGGTGCGCGATCTTGATTGTCGTGGCCGTGCCGTTCCAGACCCCGACGGGCAGCCATTCGCGCACGACGTTATGGTAGACGCCGATCTTGCCGTGGTTCTCGCCTCGCTTGATCTTGACCTCGACACGGCGCCGGATCAGCGCCAGCCAGATCGTCGCTTCGGCTACCCTGGCCGGCTCGCGTGCGGCATCGAGGCTGATAATGATATGCTCGTTCCCGCTGCGGACACGAACGCCGGCCCGGAGTGGATCAACCTTCGGGGCGGTGACAGTGATCGCCTTGTCAATGTCGGCGGCATTCGAGCCGAGCGCGTGTTTGAGCCCGTTGACGACTACCTGCGGCGTGTAGACCCGCCCGTCGCCGCGCGCCTTGGCATAGGCGCGCTGACGGGCGCTGAATTTCGGGCTCGCCAGCGTGTCCTTCCAGCCGAGGTAGTCCCAGTAGTCGACGGGGAAGGTCAGGGCGACAACGTCGGGGCGACCGGCATAGGTCTCAAGGAGCGCATCAGCCGTGGGACAGGATGAGCAGCCTTGGCTTGTGAAAAGCTCGAGCACGCTCATGGCGGCTGGTGCGGTGGTGGCGGCATCCTCTGCTTTGTTGGGGCTCGCTGACCTGGCTGGACCCGCCAGCAGGACGCTCGCGATCGCCAGCGCAAGAGAGGTCGACCAGCTAGTGAGCACGCGCATAATCCTTCGGTCCGGTAGAGCCCATGGCCTCGCTCAATGCGCGGGGGGCGGCACCGAAGCCCGCCCCCGGGAACACCGTCCGTGCCCCGGCGCGGACTCGAAGGCTGTCGACGCGAGCAACCGGAACACGAACATGGCGGCACCGCCGAATGAAGGACGACGGCTCGGGGTGCGGAAACGGTGTCGCCATAGCTTTGGATATCGCTCTTTGCGGCCTCAATTGCGAGTCACGAATGCTTGACGGACGGTTGATGTCCACGGCATCCAAGACGTGCAGTTTGAACATCTTAGCTCTGACGAAGCCATCGCAAGCGCCTATAGCACGGCGCGCGTGAGTACGCACATCCCAGCGTGATCGGCCGGCCGGTTCAGCTGCCGTGCGCTTCGCTATGTTCTAATGATCCAGCTGCGCAGTAAATGCGACGGCCCGCCGAAGGGGCAGGCCGTGCACAAATTGCCGGTTCGCAGCGCGTGGGAGGGTGCTCAGTAGACGGAGACATTCTGCTGCGGTGCGCCCGCGTTGTTGGTGAGCGGGGCGGCCTGCTCCTGCTTCCTGCGCGCAGCAGCGCCATTGCTACTGCGAACGCTCTTTTGCTGGGCGCGCCGCTTGGGCGTCTCGGCGCGGCGGCGTGGAGCGGGTTCCTCGTCCTCGAACCAGGGGAAGACGAAGCCTGCTGACGCGCCGGACGGACCGCGGGAGGTTGTGCGATCGACGACGCCGCTGCCGCTCCATGCAACGGGGGTCGACGACGTTGTGTAGCGGTTCCAGGTCACGGTCACGCGGGTGCCGACCGGGACGCGATCGTAGAGATCGATCACGTCCTTATTGTACATGCGGATGCAGCCCTTGGAGACGGCCTGTCCGATCGACCACGGCGCGTCCGTGCCATGGATCCGGTACATGGTCGCGCCGAGATAGAGGGCGCGGGCACCCATCGGGTTCATCGGGTGGCCGCCCGGGACGTGCGGCGGCAGCTTCGGGTTCTCACGCAGCATGGCCGGCGTCGGCGTCCATGGCGGATCGACCCGCTTCGAGGAGACCTGCAGCGTCCCTTGCCAGCGGCTCTGCTCGCGCGGAACCGCGATCGGGTAGCTGATCGCCTCGCCGGGCCTGGTGACCAGATAGAGCCTGCGGTCGCTGAAGCTCACGATGACCTGGCCGGGACGGTGCTGCACGCCGAAGCGCACGATCTCCTTGCCACTGCCCCCCACCTGGCTGCCACCTCCCCAGAGCCAGCTCAATCCCTGCGCCTCGGCAGGGGTCGGAGCCACGGGTCCGAGGGCCGCGAAGGCCAGTGCTGCGCCAGCGAGGAGCGTGCGTGTGGATGCATAACCGATCATTCTTGTCTCCGGTCGTCGTTCTTATCGTCGTTCTTATGGCCCCCCCGCATCTGATCGCGGGCTCTGAGTTCATTTTCCTCGGCGTAAGGGGCGGCGCCCTCATGTACGCCTCTGCGGTGTCCTTCGGCCGACGTAAGACTCCAACCCTGCTGCGGCCATGGCGCGTGCCGCAGGCACGACAGGACGTGGTGCGTGGTGATGCTGCGTTGTGCGTATGGTGCCCCGTTATGCTGAACGGATCGTTACGAGTGCCCACGCCGCGGGTCACCTGCCGGCATCACGCTTGCAGCGTCTCAACGCGCCATCTCGTCGAGTTGTTGCTGGATCTCCCCCGCCAAATCCCGCGGATGACCCCGCGTCCGTGAATCGGCCGTGCCTTCTGACCCTCGCTGCGCCGCCGGGTCTAAGCGCGGTCCGATCCGGTTATGCGGGTCATTCTGGCGACGGTTCTGAGCGGATGCAACCGCAGGCGGGCTAATCAGGTCATCACGAAGGCGAGATTGTGCATATTTCAAGGAAAGTGTGTGAATCTAGTCACGTAGCAGTCTCGCAGAGTGAGCGTATCGGCCGATTTTCTGCCTGCGGATGAGCTATTGAAAGCGTGTCAGTAGCGCGTTGAGAACGTGTGATCTGGCCACCGGCAGGAGCGCGTTTCAGGGCGCGCGCGCGCCCCTCCGATCTCCTTTTGTTCTGATTTTCGTTGACATCTGTTGGGAGCAGGGTTAAGAACAAAAACAGAACTTAGGCCGCTCCCGAATGAGTAACGGGCGGCCCCGCTGAGGTGGACCATACGCAGTTTCGAAGAGCGTACCCTTGGACAAGGAGCCCCGAGACCCCCTCTCTCCCCAGCCCCTGGCCAAGCGGATCTTCATGGTCCGTAGCAGTACGGACGAAAGTGCCAGTAAGAGTACGAGTAAGCGTATGCGTCTCCCTGGCGGCGGTGCGGTTGCCCCCTTTTTCGCACCGCCGCCAGCCCCCCATTCCGCGCAGATGCGCCTTGAGCGGCTCAGGGCTCTGTTGGCGGCACTTGAGCGGCGCCCAAGCTTCGGCCGCGCGCCGGCGGTGGTCGACGCCACGGAGACCATGGAGAAGCCCGGCTGGGGCCTCGGGGCCCCGGAGGTGGATGGCTGGCTGCCTGGGGGGCGGCTTGATGCGGCCATCCTCGCCGAGATCAAGCCTGAGACCTATGGGGATACCCCGGCAGCCCTGACCTTCGCGCTTCTGCTGGCGGTCCGCCGCCTTGGCGTTGGCCACGCCGCCGGGGAGGCCCCGGGTCTCGTGGTGTGGTGCTGGCCGGTCAGGCTCGCCCGCGAATACGGAGGGCTCTATGGCCCAGGCCTCGCGCGTCTTGGCCTCGAGCCAACGCGGCTGCTCCTGGTCGAGACGGCCACGCCGGCCGAGACTCTCTGGGCCATGGAAGAAAGCATCGGGTCTGGGGCAGCGGCCATTGTCATCGGCTGCCTTGATACGGTCGCCCTGACGCCGGCTCGGCGTCTCGCACTTGCTGCCGCGGCTCATCACACGCCGGCCTTGATGGTCACGGCGGCCCACTCGGCGGCCATGGCGGCGACCTTCACCCGCTGGCGCGTCGCCGCGGCCCCGAGCGCGCCGCATCCCTTCGATCCCGCGGCGCCCGGTGACCCGCGATTCACACTCACCCTCGAGCGCTGCCGCGGCACGGCCGTCGGCGCCGCCTTGCCGTCAGCCGTTGTGGAGTGGAGTCATGACGCGCATCGTTTCCGTGTGGCTGCCGGCATGGCCGATCGAGCGCCTGAGACGGCATCGCGGGCTTGAGGAAGTGCCCGCGGACCGGCCTGTGGCGCTCATCATCCATAGCGCGCATGGGCTGGAGATCACCGCCGCCAACGAGGCGGCACGCGCACTCTGTGTGCGGGTTGGCGCCGGCCTTGCGGATACGCGCGCGGCGCTTCCGGGGTTGATCACCCTCCCTGCGGATCGCGCCGGAGAGCACGACGACCTCGTGCGTCTTGCGCGCTGGTGCGGTCGCTATGGCCCCACCCGGCATGTCGATGGCGGAGACGGGCTCTGGATCGACATCACCGGCGTCGCGCACCTCTTCGCGCCGCGGCCCCGCTCTGGCGAGGCGGCTGCGGGACTATCGCATGAGCACGACGAGACCGGCGAGCGGGCGCTGCTCGCCGATCTTGCCGCCCGCTTTTCCAGGCTCGGCCTCACGGTGCGGGCTGCGTGCGCCGATACGCTCGGCGCTGCACACGCGCTTGCCCGGTTCGCGACATCGCCGGAGAATGCCGTCGTGATTGCGCCGCCGGGAGGGGTGCATCGTGCTCTCGCACCATTGCCCGTGGCGGCCTTGCGCATCGACGCCGATGCTGTCCGCCTGCTCGAGCGGCTCGGTCTCCGGCGCATCGGTCAACTCTATGGCCTCCCGCGCGCCGCCCTCGAGCGCCGCTTCCGCGCCCTGAGCCGCAAGCACCAGCCGGGAGCTGTCGTGACGGCCACGGTCCTGCTGCGTCTCGATCAGGCGCTCGGCAACTGCGGTGAACCGCGGGCGCCACTGGCGGAGACGCCGGATTTCACCGCCCGCCTGCCGTTCTCCGATCCCCTGCTCACGGCAGCCGGCATCGAGGCGGCGCTTGAGCGGCTGTGCTGCGACCTTGCCCGAATGCTGGCCGAGGCGGATGTCGGCGGCTGCCGCTTCCGTCTCTCGCTTTACCGCTCGGATGGGACGCTCGGCGAGGTCGCCGTCGGCACCAGCACGCCCTGCCGCGATGCTCTCCACATCCGCCGGCTGCTGCTCGAGAAGATCGCTGCGTTCGATGCCGGCTTTGGCATTGACCTGATGACGCTCGATGCCGGCGACGTGACGCGGCTCGACGCCAGCCAGCAAGAGCTTGATGCAGGTATCGCCAGCAAGCGGGCGCGCGCCGCTGCCCGGCTCGTTGACCGGCTCTCGGGTCGTCTCGGCCGCGGCCGCGTCATGCGCCTGCTGCCCCACCCCACGCATATCCCGGAGGCGGCTCAGAAGCGCGTGCCCGTGCTCGGCGCCGGCCAAGTGGAGGTCCCAGCCATTGACGCGATGTCGCCGCCTTCCTTCGGGGGACGCCGTCCGGCCTTCCTGCTGGACCCGCCCGAGCCGATCGAGGTCCTTGCCGCCATTCCCGAAGGAGCGCCGGCGCTGATCGTCTGGCGGCGCGTGCGCCGGCGGATCGTGCGCGCCGAGGGCCCCGAGCGCATTGCACCTGCGTGGTGGGCAGCCTACCTCCCGCGGGTCCCCGAGGCGGGGGGCGGTGCGGCTCTGACCCGCGACTACTACTTGATCGAGGAGGCGGGCGGCGCCCGCTACTGGGTTTTCCGCGCCGGTCTCTACGACAAGGAGCGAGACTGGGTGAGCGCCGGGGACGATCCCGATCCTGACGCCGGCACGCCGCGCTGGTTCATGCATGGATTGATGTCATGAGCCCGCGCATGAGCCCTCACATCGCGCGCGCCGCCTATGCGGAATTGCAGGCGACGACCAACTTCTCCTTCCTGCGCGGCGGCTCGCATCCTCACGAGCTGGTGGCAGAAGCCAAGGTACTGGGTCTTTCGGCACTGGCCATCACGGACCGCAACACGCTCGCAGGTATCGTGCGCGCCCATACGGCGGCAAAGCAGATCGGCCTCAAGCTCATCGTCGGCGCACGCCTCGATCTCACCGACGCGCCGAGCCTGCTCTGCCTGCCGACGGATCGCGAAGCCTATGGTCGCCTTTGCCGTCTGCTTTCGAGCGGCCAGCGTGCGGCCGACAAAGGCACGTGCATCCTTACGCTCGACGATGTGGCGGCTGCGGCGCGCGGCCAGATCCTGATTGCGCTTCCTCCCGAGGGATGGTGTTGGCGCGCGTTATCCGATCCGGCGGGCTTCGAGGACGAACTGCGGCGCCTCAAGGCGAGTCTTGCCGCTGCCGCTCTCTACCTCGCGGCCTCACATACATACTGCGGTGATGACCGCGCGCGCATTGGCGCGCTCGCCGCGCTGGCCCGGCGCTGCCGGGTGCCGCTCGTGGCGACAGGAGATGTTCTTTATCATACGCCTCACCGCCGGCCCCTGCAGGATGTGCTGACCTGCATTCGCGAAGGTGTACGCATCAGCGAGGCGGGCCTGCGGCTTGCGCCCAATGCCGAGCGCCACATCAAGGCACCGCACGAGATGGCGCGTCTATTTGCCGGCCACGAGGCCGCGCTCGCCCGCACACTCGAGATTGCCGCAGCGTGCAGGTTCAATCTCGACGAGCTCCGATACGTTTATCCGGACGAGCCCGTGCCGCCCGGCAAGACGCCGCACGCCCACCTCGTCGATCTCGTCGAGGCAGGAGCACATGAGCGTTTTCCTGACGGCGTGCCGGAGAAGGTGCGCGCGGTTCTCGACAAGGAGCTCGCGCTGATCGCGGAGCTGAAGTACGCGCCCTATTTCCTTACGGTCTACGATATCGTTGCCTACGCGCGCGGCGAGGGGATCCTGTGCCAGGGTCGCGGCTCGGCGGCCAACTCCGCGGTCTGCTACTGCCTCGGCATTACCGCGGTGAACCCGACGGAGATCGATCTCCTGTTCGAGCGTTTCATCAGCGCCGACCGCAAGGAGCCTCCAGACATCGACGTCGATTTCGAGCATGAGCGGCGCGAGGAGGTCATCCAGCATATCTATCGTCGTTACGGTCGCGACCGCGCGGGGCTCGCCGCCACGGTGATCAGCTATCGCTCCCGTTCCGCCGTGCGCGAGGTCGGCAAGGCCATGGGCCTCAGTGAGGATGTTGTTGCGGCCCTCGCCGGCATGGTCTGGGGCACGCGCTCGGCCGGCGCGCTGCCCGGCGAGCGCGTGCGTGAGGCCGGCCTCAATCCCGATGACCCTCTCTTGCAGCGCGTGCTCGAGCTGACCGACGAGCTGGTCGGCTTTCCGCGCCATCTCTCCCAGCACGTCGGCGGCTTCGTGCTGACGCGGGGGCCGCTCGTGGAGCTTGTGCCGGTCGGCAATGCCGCCATGAAGGACCGCACGTTTATCGAGTGGGACAAGGATGATCTCGCCGCGCTCGGGCTGCTCAAGGTCGACGTGCTCGGGCTCGGGATGCTCACCTGCATCCGTCGGGCACTCGATCTGATCGCGGCGCATGAGAGGCGCGGCCTGACACTCGCGGCCGTGCCGCGCGAGGATTCCGCCGTCTATGACATGCTGTGCAGGGCCGAGGCTATCGGTGTCTTCCAGGTCGAGAGCCGCGCGCAGATGAACATGCTGCCACGGCTGAAGCCGAGATGCTTCTATGATCTCGTGAT
Organism: Hyphomicrobiaceae bacterium; assembly: GCA_046293075.1. Taxonomy (GTDB): domain Bacteria; phylum Pseudomonadota; class Alphaproteobacteria; order Rhizobiales; family Hyphomicrobiaceae. Next base: position 85,535 of record JBKBPL010000010.1, read on the forward strand.
CGAGGTGGCGATCGTGCGGCCCGGCCCCATTCAGGGGGACATGGTCCACCCCTATCTCCGCCGGCGTGACGGCCTCGAGCCGGTGGACTATCCATCACCGAGAGACGGGGATCCCGACGAGCTCCGCAAAATCCTCCATAAGACCCTCGGCGTTCCGCTCTTCCAGGAGCAGGCGATGCGTATTGCCATGGTCGCGGCGCGCTTTACCGATGCCGAGGTCAACGAGCTGAGAAAGGCCATGGCCGCCTTCCGCCGCCCGGGCACCATCGGCCAGCTCGAGGAGAAAATGATCTCCAGGATGGTCGAGCGCGGCTACACGCGCGACTTCGCGCAGCGCTGCTTCAACCAGATCAAAGGCTTTGGCGAGTACGGCTTTCCCGAGAGCCATGCCGCAAGCTTTGCGCTCCTCGTCTATGTCTCGGCCTGGATCAAGCGTTATCATCCGGCGGCTTTCTGCGCCGCGCTGCTGAACGCGCAGCCCATGGGCTTCTACGCGCCGGCCCAGCTCGTCCGCGATGCGCGCGAGAACGGTGTCGAGGTGCGTCCGGTCGATATCAATGCCTCCGATTGGGACTGCACGCTGGAAGCAGGTGGCGCCGGCGGCCGGCCGGCCCTGCGCCTCGGCTTCCGTCAGATCGACGGCATGGTCCGGGATGAAACTGAGAAGAAACTTTTGGCCGCACGCGCCGAGGCGCCGTTTGCCGATGTGTACGACCTCTGGCGGCGCGGCGGTGTCCGGCTCGAGACGATCGAACGGCTGGCGGCGGCAGATACCTTCCGCTCGCTCGGCCTCGACCGGCGCCAAGCGCTCTGGGAGGTCAAAGCGCTCGATGGTGCGGCGCCGCTGCCGCTCTTTGCCTGGGGTGAGACCCGCGAGGCCGGGCCCGAGCCTGCCGTCGCGCTGCCACGGATGCCGCTCCCCGATCACGTCGTCACCGACTATCAGACGCTCCGTCTCTCGCTCAAGGCGCATCCGGTCGCCTTCCTGCGGGGCGGGCTGACGCGTCGGCGGATATTGTCCTGCGCAGATCTGCGCGCGACCCGCAAAGGACAATGGGTCGCTGTGGCCGGTGTTGTTCTTGTGCGCCAGCGGCCGGGCTCGGCCAAAGGGGTCATCTTCATGACCATCGAGGATGAAACCGGCATCGCCAATGCCGTGATTTGGCCAAAGGCCTTCAAGCAGTACCGACGCGTCGTCATGGCCTCCCGCCTCATCGTCATTCATGGACGCATTCAGCGGAAGGACGACATCATTCACATCGTCGCCGCGCGGCTCGAGGACAGGACCGAATGGCTCGCCCTCCTCAGCGAAGCAGGCCGGGAGGCGATGTCTCCGGCCGCTGCCGCGGACGAGAATGCACTTCCCGCCGCGGGGCCGACCCGTACCGGAGCGCCCCGCTGGGCCGGCCATCCGCGTAACGAGCGGGTCCTGCCGAAGTCGCGTGATTTCCATTGACCGCGTGCGGCGGCGCTGCGAGCGTGCGGGCGCGTGCAAGCCTGCCCCCCGGGCGCCAAGAAGCGGAGCCGCCTCTCTGCCATGATGCCTTGTTGTTCCGCTCTGCGCCGCCTCGCCCTTGCCATATCCCTGACCGTCCCGCTCATCGCATCTTCCTTCTCGCCTGCCCTTGCGCAGACGTTGCCGGTCGCCGGCCCGACACGCGCAGCCCCCGAGGCCGCATCCGGCCGCCGCACGCACGGTCTCGCCGTCGCACGGCAGCACATGGTCTCATCGGCCAACCGGTATGCCAGCGAGGCCGGCCGCGAGATGCTGCGCGCGGGCGGCAGCGCGGTCGACGCCGCCATTGCCGTGCAACTCGTGCTGAACCTCGTCGAGCCGCAGTCCTCCGGCATAGGCGGTGGCGCATTCCTGCTTCACTTCGATGCCGCGACCCGGACACTCAGGGCGTACGACGGCCGCGAGACAGCACCGGCGGCCACGCGACCAGATCGCTTTCTCGACGCCGACGGCAAGCCAATCCCCTTTCCGACCGCCATTGCCTCCGGTGCTGCCGTTGGCGTTCCGGGCACGCTCGCGATGCTGGAACGCGCCCATCGCGCGCATGGGCGCCTGCCGTGGGCGCACCTCTTCGCACCGGCGGTCACGCTCGCGCGGGATGGTTTTCTTGTATCGCCGCGACTGTCCCTGCTGCTCCGCTGGATGGGGGCTGAGGCATTCTCGCCGGCGGCCCGGCGCTATTTCTTCGATGCGGGCGGAAAGGCCTGGCCGGCAGGCCACAGACTGCGCAATCCGGAGTTTGCCGGGACCCTGGAGCAGCTTGCGCGCGAGGGGGCGCGGGGTTTGCACGAGGGGCCGCTCGCTGAGCGCATTGTTGCGGCCGTGTCTGCAGCGCCGGCGCCCCCTGGCGACATCACACGCGCCGACCTCGCCGGCTACCAGCCGCGCGAGCGCGCGCCGGTCTGTGTGCCCTATCGCAATCTCAGAGTGTGCGGCATGGGGCCGCCATCGTCCGGCGCGCACACCGTCGGGCAGACGCTGCGCCTGATCGAGCCCTTCGATCTCGGTCGCGGGCCGCGCGCCGCGCTCAACGCGCGCGCCATGCACATCATCGCGGAAGCGCAGAAGCTCGCTTATGCAGATCGCAATCGCTACCTCGCCGACCCCGACTTCGTGCACATTCCCCCGGGCCTGTTGGAGGCGCGCTATCTCGAGCGGCGGCGTGCGCTGATCGCGCCGCTGCGCGCCGGAGAACGTGTGGAAGCCGGAACCCCCTGGAACGGCGGTGCTCATCTCTTGGGCGACGACGCCACCGTCGAGGCTTCGGGCACGAGCCACATCTCGATCATCGACGGCGCCGGCAATGCGGTGGCCATGACGACGACGATCGAAGCAGCCTTCGGCTCGCGGCTCTGGGCGGCAGGCTTTCTGCTCAACAATGAGCTGACCGACTTTTCCTTCCTGCCCAGCGACGCGCAGGGCCGGCCGATCGCCAACCGCGTCGCCGGTGGCAAGCGACCGCGCAGCTCGATGGCGCCGACGATCGTGCTCGATGCGGCGGGCGACGTGAAGGCCGTCGTCGGCTCGCCAGGCGGCAGCCGCATCATTCTCTACGTGGTGAAGTCGCTGGTCGCCCTGATCGACTGGGAGATGGACGCGCAGTCGGCGGCGACGCTCGCCAACTTCGGCAGCCAGGGCCACGGTTTCGAGCTCGAGTCGACGACCGCCTCCGCCTACGATGTCTTGACGCGGCCGTGGGCATGGGGATCGACGCTCTGGCAGGCGCTGCGGCTGAAGCCCTTCGGGCACCGCATCGACTTCGATCTCATGACCTCGGGCGCGCACATCGTGGTCCGCCGCGGACCCGCTCACCTCGAAGGTGGCGCCGATCCGCGGCGCGAGGGTGTTGCGCTCGGGGATTGACCCGTTTCAGGTCTTCATTTTCGGATCGAGCCAGTCGCGCAGCGCGTCACCGAAGAGGTTGAAGCCGAACACGGCGAGCGTGATGGCAAGACCAGGGAAGATCGCCACCCAGGGCGCGCTCTCGGCATATTCCTGCGCGCCGCCGCGCAGCATGAGGCCCCATGCGGGGACCGGCTCCTGCACGCCGAGACCGAGGAAGGAGAGCGAAGCCTCGATGAGGATCGCCTGCCCGACCTGGGCGGTCAGGATGATCAGGAATGGCGCCATCACGTTCGGCATCATGTGCCGGAAGATGATGCGTGAATGGCTGAAGCCGTTGGCGCGTGCGGCATCCACATAGGGCATCTCGCGGATGGCGAGCGCACTCGCGCGCACGATGCGGGCGGCGCGGGGGATCACCGGGATCGTGATGGCGATGATGACGTTGATGACGCCGGTGCCGAAGATGGCAACGACGGCAAGAGCGAGAATGATCAGCGGGAACGCCATGAAGACGTCCATCACGCGCTGGAAGAGAAGATCGAATCGGCCCCCGAAATAGGCCGACGTGACGCCGAGGATCAGGCCAAGCAGGCATCCCGTGAACGACGACACGAAGCCGACCATCAGCGCCGTGCGGGCGCCAAAGATGATGCGCGCGAGGAGGTCGCGGCCGAACTGATCGGTGCCGAGCAGGTGCTCCCAATCAGGGGCCGAGAGCATAGCGCCGAAATCGTTGGCGGTCGGGTCGTAGCTTGTGAGGAATGGTGCGAAGATCGCCATCACGCACATGGTGATGACGACGAAGCCGCCGAAGGCACCAAGTGGATTGGCGCGACAGAATGCGAGGACCGTCGCGAGCGGCGATGGGCGGCGCGGGATATCTTCAACGACAGTGCCGGGAGAGACGGTTTCGGTGGCCATGGTGCGCAGCTCTCAGCGATTGTAGCGGATGCGCGGATCGAGCCACGCATAGACGATATCGACCACGAAATTCGTGAACGCGAAGATGGCGACCACCATCATGACGAGGATCTGCGTCATCTGATAGTCGTGGTTGAGCACGGACTCGACGAACAGCTTGCCGAGTCCGTTGAGATTGAAGACCTGCTCGGTCACGACAAGGCCGCCCATCAGGAACGCAAACTCGATGCCAATGACGGTGACCACCGGCAGCAGCGCGTTCCTGAGCGCGTGGCGGTTGATGACGAGCTTCTCGTAAAGCCCCTTCGCGCGCGCGGTGCGGACGTAGTCCTCGCGCAGCACCTCGAGCAGTGCGGATCGCGTCATGCGCGTCGCCACGGCCGAGTATCGATATCCCGTCGCCAGCGCCGGCCAGATGAGCATGGAAAGATTGTACCAGGGGTCCTGCCAGATCGGGACGTATCGTATCGGCGGCATCCAGGATTGCCCGAACAAAGCCTTGGACGACACAAGGATGCCGAGGATGATCAGGATGCCGAGCCAGAACGACGGCATCGCGATCCCGGCAATGGTGAAGGTGCGGACGAAGTAGTCGATCCAGGTGTTCTGCTTGACCGCGGAGATCGTGCCGAGCGGGATCGCGATCAGGATCGCCGTCAGCGTCGCCATGATGGCGACCTGCAGCGATAGCTGGAAGCGCAGGGCGATCTCATCGACGATCGGACGATTGGTCCACATCGATTTGCCGAAGTCGAGCGTCACGAGACCTTTGATGAATGTGATGAACTGCGTCAGCATCGGCTGATCGAGGCCGAGCTCGCTGCGGCAGTTCTTGAGGACCTCGGGAACGACCGTGCCACCGCCTGCAGCAAGCCGCAGATAGCAGATGTCGCCGGGGATAGCGCGCATCAGAAGGAAAATGAGCACCGCGGCGCCGAACAGCGTCGGGATCATCAGCAGGAGGCGCTTGATAACGTAGCGCAGCATCGCAGTCCCCAGTGGTTTGTAGCGTATCCGGGTAGTCAATGGGCCACGGCTCTGCCGCCGTGGCCCTTCTCGTGGTGCATCAAGCGCACGTGATCACTTGTCGAGCCAAACGACGTCAAGCTGGTTGCCGATGTAGTGGCTCGGGCTGATCTTCCAGCCTTTCAGGTAGCTGCGGTGCGGAATGATGCGGTACCACCACAGCGAAATGAAGTTATGTGCCTCCTCGTCGAGCACGCGCTTCTCGAACTGACGCATGACATCACGCTGCTTGGCCGTATCGGACGTCGTGTTCATGGCCCTGTGCAGCTCTTCGAGCTTTGCGTCCTCGAAGCGGCCGTACTGGTCGCCGGCGGAGCCCAGGAACTTGGCCGTGTCGGAGAGCGGATTCACCACCGACTGGCAGTTGAAGTCCATGGTGACGTCGAAGGCGCCCGAACGCAGCGCGGCATAGAACGGCCCGGTTGCGTCCACCTTCTGGGTGACCTCGATCCCGACCTGCTTCCACTGATCGATCAGCCAGGTGCCGACGATGGTGTAGGGCTGGTCGACACCGCGGTTCGAGAGCGTGAACTTGAGGTTCTCGACACCGGCCTCCTTCAGGAGACGGCGCGCCTCCTCGCGCGACTTTTTGATGTCGGGCCAATAGCCGGCGATCTTCTGCAGCTCTTCCTTCTTCGCCGCGAGCTCATGGCCCGGGAAGACGACGCCGCCGACGGCCTTCACGATGGCGATCTTGGAGAGGCTTTCCGCGCCGCCCCAGCGATCAACGGCAAGCGTCAGGGCGCGACGCACCCGGACATCGTCGAATGGCTTCTTCTCATGGTTCGGCGTGATCAGGAGCACGCAGTTCCAGTCGCTCTCCTGGACCGTGATGTCCTTGCCCAGGGCAGCGACAAGGTCATCGCGGCTCTTCGGCGGGAAGCCGCGGAACTCGATGGCCGCCTGATCGCCGCGGATGGCCTGGACGCGCAGCGTCTGGGTCTTCGCGAAGATCGCCTCGAAGCCGTCGAGATAGGGCTGACCGGCGTGATGGTAGTTCGGATTCCGCTTGCCGGTGATGCGGGCGCCGGCCTCGCGAACATCGAAGATGAACGGGCCCGAGCCCATGATGTTCTGCTCATACCAGCGTGGATCCGCGTCCAGCTTCGCCTTCGAGTAGATGAAGTTGAACGGCGCGGCCAGGGCCGGGATGAAAGCGCCGGACGGGTGCTTGAGCTTGAACACGACCGTTTCGCTGTCCGTCGCCTTCACGCTCTCGACCATGGCAAGCTGCGCCTTGCGGGCGCTCGAGATGCCCTCGGGCGGGAAGATGATGCGCTGGAAGGTCGCCTCGACGTCCTTAGCGGTCAGATCCGAGCCGTCATGGAACTTCACGCCCTTGCGGATCTTGAACGTGTACGACTTGCCATCATCCTGCGCAGCGGGCATCTCCGTGCACAGGTCGCACACGAATCTGCTCGAGTTGGCAGGGTCCGCAGGATCGGGCCGGATGAGCACGCTGTAGAACGGCGCGATCGGGTGGATCAGCGCGAATGTGGTCTCGCGGTGACCATCGAAGCTCGGGGGCTCATCGGGCACCACGAACTTGAGGATGCCACCCTTCTTGGGCGTCTGAGCGCCGGCCGGGGCGGCAGCGCCGGCAACAGCGAACGCTGCCGCGAGCGGTATTGCTAGAATACTTGTCTTCCATTTCATCGCCACTTCCTCCTCAGTAAACCTAAAAGCTGGGCTTTCCTACCTCGCTGCCGGCGGCCGCGCCGGGCTTCCCGCTTGCGCAGGGCCCATTCTGGTATCGTTCGGCCTACACCTCGCTGCAGGCGACCCAGTGAGCCGGGGCCACTTCCCGTAGCGCGGGGATCTCTTTGCGGCAGTTCTCGACGGCGATCGGGCATCGCGGATTGAACACGCAGCCGGGCGGCGGACGCAGCGGGCTCGGAAGCTCGCCGGTGATGATCCGGCGCGGGCGCGTGCGCTCGATCACAGGATCGGGGATCGGCGCCGCCGCCAGCAGGGCCTGTGTGTAGGGGTGCTTCGGGTTGGCGAAGAGCTCGTCGGCCGGCGCATACTCGACGATCTTGCCGAGATACATCACCGCCACCTTGTGCGAGATGTGGCGGACGACGGCGAGATCGTGCGCGATGAAGAGATAGCTCAAGCCGAGCTTCTGCTGCAGGCTCTCGAGCAGATTGATGACTTGGCCTTGGATCGAGACATCGAGGGCTGAGACTGCCTCGTCGCAGACGATGAACTTCGGATTGACCGAGAGCGCGCGGGCTATGCCGACGCGCTGGCGCTGGCCGCCGGAAAGCTGGTGCGGGTAGCGGTCCGCCATGTAGCCGTGCAGGCCGACCAGCGACAGCAACTCCGCCACGCGATCGTGGATCTGCTCCTTTGGCAAGATCCTGTGGACGCGCATCGGCTCCGCGATGATCTCGCCGACGGTCATGCGCGGATTGAGCGAGGAGAAGGGATCCTGGAAGATCACCTGCATCCTCTTGCGCACGGCCAGCATCTCGTTTGCGCCGGCGTGCGCGAGATCGGCGCCTTCGAAAAGGATCTTGCCATCGGTCGGGTCGTCAAGACGGAGGACGACGCGTCCGAGCGTGGACTTGCCGCAGCCCGATTCGCCGACGAGGCCCAGTGTCTCGCCGGGTGCGATGTCGAGCGTCACCTTGTTGACGGCGCGCACAAGTTTCTTCGGCTGGAAGAGACCGGCGCTGATCGGGAAGAACTTCGTCACGTCCTGAAGCTGCAGGATCGGTCCGCTCGCTCCATTCGCGACGGCGCTAATGGCCTCGTGGCTATCGGCCGCGGGCGGATCGATGCGCTCCAGTTCGCCCGAACGATGGCAGGCAGCGCGATGCCCTTTCTCCACCTCGACGAGCGGCGGGGTCTCGATGCACTTGTCGATTGCGAAGCGGCAGCGCGGCCGGAAGCGGCAGCCGGGCGGCGGCTTGAGCAGGTTGGGCGGCGCCCCTTCGATGGTCTGGAGACGCATCGCGCGGCCGCGATCAAGGCGCGGCACCGCCGAGAGAAGACCGCGGGCATAGGGGTGGCGCGCATTGCCGAACACAGCCTCCGCCGTGCCGCTTTCGACGATGCGCGCGGCGTACATGACGTTCACACGATCCGCATAGCGCGCGACGATACCGAGGTTGTGCGTGATGATGATGACGGCGATACCGAGGCGGCGCGAAAGATCCTTCATCAGCTCGAGGATCTGCGCCTGGATGGTGACGTCGAGCGCCGTGGTCGGCTCGTCGGCGATCAGCAGCTTGGGGTTGCAGGCAAGTCCGATCGCGATCATCACGCGCTGGCGCATGCCGCCGGAAAGCTGGTGGGGATACTGCTCAAGCCGGCTTTCCGGATCGGTGATGCCGACGAGCGTCAGGAGCTCAATGGCGCGGGCCTTCGCCTCCTCCTGCGTCATCTTCAGATGGATGAAGAGCGGCTCCATAATCTGAAGCCCGATCTTGAGGACCGGGTTCAGCGACGTCATCGGCTCCTGGAAAATCATCGAGACATGATGGCCGCGCACGCGACGCATCTCGTCATCGGAAAGCTTCAGGAGGTCGCGGCCGTCGAAGATGATCGCGCCGGAGGTGATCTCGGCCGTCTGCGCCAGCAGGCGCATGATCGTCAGCGCGGAAACGGACTTGCCCGAGCCGGACTCGCCGACGATCGCAACCATCTCGCCCGGGTAGACCGTATACCCGACATTCTCAACCGCGCGCACGAGGCCGTGCGACGAGCGAAACTGTACGCTCAGGTTCTCGATCTCGAGAACCGGCTTGTCCATCTTCGCAGCCGTCTGGCCGGAAAGCACTTCCCCGCTCAGGGGCCTCATCTCTGCCCCCTCCGCTGTCGTCTGCAAGCCGAACCTCCCTGGTACATCCTCGGCAGCTCGTTCGCCGTCTGCCGTTTCCGGATACGCCCTATGCATCATCCACATGCATTACATTGCGGCCTTATGGCAGGGAATGCAAGCCAGTGTCCAGACAATTAGGGGCATGGTTAGGAACAAAAAAAGCGGCATCGCTGCCGCCCGTCGACGAGGGTGCACGGAACATCGGCGGGCTTGCGGCGCCGGCGGATGTGCCGGCGCCCGGGTGCTCCGCCCCGCGCTTAGAACAGCCCCTCGATCTTACCCGCTTCGTTGAAGCGGATGGTCTCCGCTGCGGGGACCTTGGGCAGCCCCGGCATTGTCATGATCTCACCGCAGATGGCGACGATGAAGCCGGCGCCAGCGGCGAGCCGCACCTCCCGGATCGGGACGACATGGTCGACGGGTGCGCCGCGCAGGTTGGGGTCCGTCGTGAAGGAGAACTGGGTCTTGGCCATGCAGATGGGGAGATGGCCGTAGCCCATGTCCTCCCAGGCCTTGAGCTGGTCGCGCACGCTCTTGTCCGCGGTGACGCTGCCGGCGCGGTAGATCTTCTTGGCGATCGTCTCGATTTTTTGAAAGAGACCCTGCTCGTCCGGATAGAGCGGCGCGAACTTCGCGGTGCCGGAGTCGGCGATCTCAACCACGCGGCGGGCGAGCGCCTCGATGCCTTTCGAGCCGTGTGCCCAGTGCTTGCACAGAAAGGCCTCCGATCCCTGGTCCTTGGCGTACGCCTGCACGGCGGCGATCTCGGCGTCGGTGTCGGAGACGAAGTGGTTGATGGCGACGACCGCGGGAACACCGAAGCTCTTCACGTTCTCGATGTGGCGGCCGAGGTTGGCGAGGCCCTTCTTGACGGCTTCGACGTTTTCCGTCCCGAGATCCTCGCGCTTCACGCCGCCGTTCATCTTGAGCGCGCGAACGGTCGCAACGATGACGGCCGCCGAAGGGGTGAGGCCCGCCTTGCGGCATTTGATGTCGAAGAATTTCTCGGCGCCGAGATCGGCGCCGAAGCCCGCCTCCGTGACCACGTAGTCGGCGAGCTTGAGGGCGGTCTTCGTCGCGATCACCGAGTTGCAGCCGTGGGCAATGTTGGCGAAGGGGCCGCCGTGGATGAAAGCAGGGTTGTTCTCGAGCGTCTGCACGAGGTTCGGCTGCATGGCCTGCGCGAGCAGCACGGTCATGGCGCCATTGGCCTTGATGTCGCGCGCATAGACCGGGCTGCGGTCGCGACGGTAGGCGATAATGATATCGCCTAGGCGCTTCTCCAGGTCCGCGAGGTCCGTGGCGAGGCAGAGGATCGCCATGACCTCGGAGGCGACGGTGATGTCGAAGCCGGCTTCCCGCGGGAAGCCGTTGGCCACGCCGCCGAGCGAGCAAACGATCTCGCGCAGCGCCCGGTCGTTCATGTCCATGACGCGGCGCCAGGCAACGCGGCGGGTGTCGATGTTTTGCGCATTGCCCCAGTAGATATGGTTGTCGATCAGCGCTGAAAGCAGGTTGTGGGCGCTCGTGATCGCGTGGAAGTCGCCGGTGAAATGGAGGTTGATGTCCTCCATAGGCACGACCTGGGCATAGCCGCCGCCGGCGGCCCCACCCTTCATGCCGAAGCACGGGCCGAGTGAGGGCTCGCGCAGGCAGATCGCCGCCTTCTTGCCGATGGCGTTGAGCCCATCACCGAGGCCGACCGTCGTTGTCGTCTTGCCTTCGCCCGCCGGCGTCGGATTGATCGCGGTGACGAGGATCAGCTTGCCATTCTTGCGGCTCTCGAGCGACTTGATGAACTCGGCCGAGACCTTCGCCTTGTCATGGCCGAAGGGAAGCAGGTGCTCGCTGCCGATGCCGAGGCGGGCGCCGATCTCCTGGATCGGCTTCTTCTTCGCTTCGCGGGCAATTTCGATGTCGGACTTGACGGCCATGGTGGGCTCCAGCGGATGGGCGTTGCGGGCGTGCGCTCAGGCCGAGCTCTGTGACCTGACGCGCGTCTGTCATGTTTCGCCTAGCCGTCGGCCGCGAGACTCTGCCGCGTCCGTCGGCGCGCTGTGAAGTCAGGCGGACGCTTTTGGCTGAGGAGGCGCGCAGATGTCGCCGACCGCGAGGCCGACGGACTTCGCCCACTCCGCGGCGCCGATCTTCTTGGTGTCAGGCGCCTTGACGCGCTTGGCGAGGATCGCGCCGCCACTGCCGGCAATGGTGATGCCATCATCCGATATCGCAATGACCTCGCCAGGCCTGCCGGCACCGCTGACGCGTGCCGCATCGTAGATGTCAAGCTTGACGCCCTTGAGCATCGTCCACGCGCCTGGGGCCGGGTTCGCCGCGCGAATGACATTGTAGACGTCGGCGATCGGCTTCGACCAGTCGAGCTCGGCGAGCTCCTTCTTGAACCAGCTCTCGTAGGAGCCTGCGGCGAGGTCCTGCTTGTGTTTCAGGATCACGCCCGCTTTGACGAGGTCGAGGCTCTCCATCATGGCGTCGACACCCATGGGAAAGAGCTTCTTGAAATAGACGTCGCCGAGCGTCTCGTCCGGCCCGATCTCGACCGACTTCTGGATCAGGATCGGGCCCTCGTCCAGGCCCTCGTCGGGCCAGAAGATGGTGAGGCCGGTGCGCGTCTTGCCCATGGCGATCGGCCAGTTGATCGACGAGGGGCCGCGGTGCGCCGGCAGCAGCGACGGGTGGTACTGGAAGGTGCCGAGCCGCGGCGCGTCGAGCACGGGCTGCGGCACGAACAGCAGGACGTAGGCCATCAGGCAGACGTCCGCATTGAAGGACTTCATGAGCTCGAGCGCTTCCGGCGTCTTCCAGCTTTTCGGCTGATGGACGGGGAGGCCCTTCTCCCTCGCGAATACCTTGAGCGGGTCTTCGGGCCGTCCGGCCTTGTCGGGCGCGCAGCACACGGCCACAACGTTCTCGCCGCGCTCGAGCAGACGCTCAAGGACGGCTTTGCCGAAGGCCTCCTGGCCATGGACGACAATACGCATCGTTTGCTGTCTCTCCCTGGTCCCGCCTGACGCTTGGCAAGCGTGCGGGTTTCATTCTCTGGTGAAAGGCTCGCGGCGAATAGTCCCTCCTATTCGGCCGCGGCGCGCTTCTGCGGAGGCTCCGTCGCGCCGGAGGCCTTGATGGCGGCAATCTCTTCCGCCGAGTAGCCGAGCACATCGCGCAGGATCTCCTCCGTATGCTCGCCGAGCAGCGGCGAACGCTTTACCTCGGCGGGCGAGTCCGAGAGCTTGATCGGGTTGCCGACCGAAAGGTACTTGCCGCGCGTCGGATGATCGACCTCGACAACGGTGCCGGTCGCGCGCAGCGACTGATCCTCGGCGAGCTCCTTCATCGACAGGATCGGCCCGCACGGGATGTCGTATTCGTTGAGGATGTCCATGGCCTCGAACTTCGTCTTGGTCTTGGTCCACTCCTCGATGCGCGCGAAGATCTGGTTGAGGCGCGGCAGCCGTGCCTTCGGCGTTGCAAAGTCCGGATCGGTCTTCCAGCCCGGCTCGCCGATCACGTCGCAGATCTTCTCCCAGACCGGGGCCTGCGTGATGAAATAGATGTAGGCGTCGGGATCGCTCTCCCAGCCTTTGCACTTGAGAATGCGACCAGGCTGGCCGCCGCCCGAATCGTTGCCGGCGCGCGGCACTGCAGGTCCGAACGGGATCCCCTCGCTGTACTGGCTGTACTCGGTGAGCGGGCCATGGGCGAGGCGCTGCTGGTCGCGCAGCTTGACGCGGCACAGGTTGAGCACGCCGTCCTGCATGGCGCAGGTCACGCGCTGGCCCTTGCCCGAGTGCGTGCGCTGGTAAAGCGCGGTCACGATGCCGAGCGCGAGGTGGAGGCCGGTGCCGCTGTCGCCGATCTGCGCACCAGTGACGAGCGGCAGGCCATCTCGGAAGCCGGTCGTCGAGGCGGCGCCGCCCGTGCACTGCGCGACATTCTCGTAGACCTTGCACTCCTCGTACGGCCCCGGACCGAAGCCCTTGATCGAGGCGACGATCATGCGCGGATTGATCTCGTGGATGGTCTCCCACGGGAAGCCCATGCGATCGAGCACGCCGGGGCCGAAGTTCTCGACCAGCACGTCGCACGTTTTGATCAGCCGCTCGAGGACCTGCTTGCCCGTCTTGTTCTTGGTGTCGAGCGTGATCGAGCGCTTGTTGTGGTTCAGCATCGTGAAATAGAGGCTGTCCACATTCGGGAGGTCCTGGAGCTGGCCGCGCGTGATGTCGCCGGTGCCCGGCCGCTCGACCTTGATCACATCCGCGCCAAACCAGGCGAGGAGCTGGGTGCACGTCGGCCCGGACTGGACGTGGGTGAAGTCAAGAATGCGGACGCCTGCGAGCGCTTTCATGGTGCTCTCCCTCATTTCTTCTTAAGCGCGCTTTGCGGATTGAGATTGCCGATGCGGCCGCTCTCGCTGCCGGCGGCAGGATCGATGACGGCGTTGATGAGTGTTGGCTTGCCGGAGTCCATCGCCGCGTTCACGGCTCGCCGCAGCTCATCGGGCGTGGTCGCATTCGCGCCGCCGCCGCCGAAGGCCTCCATCATGCGGTCATAACGCGCGCCCTTGACGAAGACGGTGGTCGCGGGATCATCGCTCGCCTTGTTGACATCGGTGCCGCGGTAGATGCCGTCGTTGTTGAAGATCACGACGCAGACCGGCAGCTTGTACCGGCAGATCGTCTCGACCTCCATGCCGGAAAAGCCGAAGGCGCTGTCGCCCTCGACAGCGAGCACCGGCTTGCCCGTCTCGATGGCCGCGGCAATGGCGTAGCCCATGCCGATGCCCATGACGCCCCAGGTCCCGACGTCGATGCGCTTCCTTGGCTCATAGATATCGATGATGCCGCGGGCGAGGTCGAGCGTGTTGGCGCCTTCGTTCACGAGGATCGCGTCGGGGCGCTCCTTGATGACCGTGCGCAACACGCCGAGCGCACCGTGGTAATCCATCGGAACGTTGTTGTTCATCAGGCGCGGCGCCATCTTCGCAATGTTCTCATCGCGCTTCCTGGCGACGACGCTCATCCATTCCGTCGGCGGCGCAGGCCAGTTGGTGTCCATGCCAGCGAGTAGCGCCGAGACGCACGAGCCGATGTCGCCGACGACCGGCGCGGCGATCTCGACATTGGAGTCCATCTCACGGGGCTCGATATCGATCTGGATGAACCTCTTCGGTGCGTCGCCCCAGGTCTTGCCCTTGCCGTGTGAGAGCAGCCAGTTGAGCCGCGCGCCGATCAGCATGACAACATCGCTCTCCTTGAGCACCGTCGAGCGCGCCGCGCCGGCACATTGTGGATGCGTGTCGGGCAGCAAGCCCTTGCCCATGCTCATCGGCAGGAAGGGCGCGCCGCTCTTCTCGACGAAGGCGCGGATTGCGTCGTCTGCCTGCGCATAGGCCGCGCCCTTGCCGAGAATGATGAGCGGGCGCTTGGCGCTCTTCAGTACATCGAGCGCGCGCTTGACGGCGTCGGGCGCGGGGATCTGGGCCGGCGCGGGGTCGATGACCTTCACGAGGGACCTGCGGCCGGCTTCGGCGCTTATGACCTGGCCGAAGAGCTTGGCCGGCAGATCGAGATAGACGCCGCCGGGGCGCCCCGAGACCGCCGAGCGGATGGCGCGCGCAATGCCGATGCCGATGTCCTGTGCGTGCAGGATGCGGTACGCGGCCTTGCAGAGGGGCTTCGCGATCGCGAGCTGGTCCATTTCCTCGTAGTCGCCCTGCTGCAGGTCGACGATCTCTCGTTCGGACGATCCCGAGATGAGGATCATGGGAAAGCAGTTGGTCGTGGCGTGCGCGAGCGCGGTCAGGCCATTGAGGAAGCCCGGCGCCGACACCGTAAGGCAGATGCCCGGTTTCTTGGTCAGAAAGCCGGCGATCGATGCGGCATAGCCGGCGTTCTGCTCGTGGCGGAAAGAGATGACGCGTATGCCGGCGGCCTGCGCCATGCGGCCGAAGTCCGTGATCGGGATGCCCGGCACGCCGTAGATCGTATTAACACCGTTGAGCTTCAGTGCATCAATGATGAGATTGAAGCCGTCTGTCAGCTCCTGCTCGCCTCCAGCCGCATGGGTACCGGCGCTCTCTGCTGTTACAGACATCTCGCTCCCTTTCAATGGACGTGCGTTCTTGCAGATGCTTCGGGCTCCGCCGGGCCTGCTCCAGCCGGCGTCAATCGATGTTCACGAAGCGCTCGACATGGTCGCGCAGCTTCAAGGTGTGTTCGCGCACCAGCCGCTCGGCCCGCTCCGTGTCGCGGGCTTCGAGGGCGGCAACGATCTCCTTGTGATCGACGATCGAACGCCGCGCCCGGTCATCCTCGAAGATCGTGCGCTGGCGGATGGCGCGGACGTGGAAGAACAGGCTCTCGGTCATCTCGGCGATGAGGCCACACCTGCTGAGCCTGATGATCGCCTGATGGAAGCGGATGTTGGCGTCGGAGTACTCGCCCATTTTGGCCGCGACCTTGTCGGTCGAGAAGCTGTCGACGAGTTCGTGCAGGCTCGTGATCTCCTCGTCGGACGCTTCCTTGGTTGCAAGGCGCGCGGCCATGCTCTCGAGCGCGGCCCAGACGGTAATCATCTCGAGGATTTCGGCCTTGGTTCGCCGGACGATGAAGATGCCTTTGCGCGGCACGATGCGCACGAGGCCCTCGGAGTCGAGCTGCGCCAGCGCCTCTCTGAGCGGCGTGCGCGAGACGCCGAAGCGGGCTGAGAGGTCACGCTCGTCGAGCTTGAGCTCAGCATTGTCGTCGTAGATGTTCATCTGCATGATGGCCGACTTGAGTGCGGCATACGCCTTGGCCTTGAGGCTCAAGCTCTCGACGATCGGAGCAATGCGGATCTGAGTATAGGACAAGGGCTCACCTCGGTGTGGCCATGTTTGCAAAGATGGGGCGCGGCGCGCGGGCCGGCGGCTGTGGTTTTTGGTATACCATAGACGGGTGTGCGCGCCTTGTTCAAGCCCCCTATGGTGCACATGCGTAAGCCGGGGTGGCCAGCAGAGCGCGCTGCCCGCAGTCCGATCGATCGGACGCAACGAAGGAAATGCCTTTACCGTGGGCTTTTATGAGCATGGACCGGGTTTGCCGCGCGCGTTGATCTGCACGTGTGCGTACGCCTCGCTGCGCCTGCGTCGTGGCTTCTTGTCACGGGCCTGCGGAGGGGTATATGGTATGCCAAAAATGAACGTCCGCCGAAGGATCGACCGCGAAGGAGTCGGTTTTCGGGGATCCGCCCGCAACGACGGGCGGGGTGGGGCCCTGGGGGGCGCGAGGGTCAAGGATCCGCGTCCTAACTGGTTCCGCCGCTAACGAGCGGGTGGCCTTCGTCGCGACGAGGTGCCCGGGGAGAAAATGCGCTGCTTGCCGGGACGAGCCTTCTCCCGGCTTGAGGAGGGATACGCGTGGAGGAGCTTTCCGCACTCTTTCAAGGCTTTGGGACCGTCCTTACGCCCTACAATCTGGTCTTGATGTTCGCCGGGGTCATCCTCGGCATCATCGTCGGCGTGCTGCCCGGTCTTGGTGGCGCCAACGGCATCGCGATCCTCTTGCCGTTGACGTTCGCGATGCCGCCGACGTCCGCGATCATCATGCTCTCGTGCATCTACTGGGGGTCGCTGTTCGGCGGGGCGATCACCTCGATCCTGTTCAATATCCCCGGATGCTCCTGGTCCGTTGCGACGACATTCGACGGTCACCCGATGGCCCAGCAGGGGCGCGCCGACGAAGCGCTGACCACGTCCTTTACCGCTTCCTTCATCGGTGCCCTTTTTGCGATCATCCTCATCACCTTCCTCGCCCCGGTCATCGCCCGCCTCGCCCTGAACTTTGGGCCGGCGGAGTTCTTTGCCGTGTTCTTTCTCACTTTCGCGAGCTTCGTGGGTATGGGGAAAGACAACCCCGCGAAGACGATCGCGGCCATGAGCCTCGGGTTCGCGCTCGGCTGCATCGGCCTCGATCAGGTCACGGGGGATCTCAGGCTCACATTCGGCCAGGAGAAGCTGCTCAAAGGCGTTCACTTCCTCGTGGCTGTCATCGGGCTCTTCGGGATCGGCGAGATCCTGTCAACGATCGAGCAGAGCATGCGGTTCCACGGCATGGCGGCCAAGATCCGTCTCAATGCCGTGTTCGCGACCTGGAAGACACTGATCCGGCACTGGGCGCTGTTTCTCAAGTCGTGCATCGTGGGCTCGTGGATGGGGATCACGCCGGGCGGCGCCACGCCTGCATCGTTCATGGCCTACGGCCTCGCGAAGCAGTTCTCCAAGAGCGGCGACAACTTCGGCAAGGGCGAGATCGAGGGCGTCATTGCGCCCGAGACCGCGAACAATGCCGCCGGCACGAGCGCGCTGCTGCCGATGATCACGCTCGGGATTCCAGGCTCGCCGACAGCGGCCGTGCTTCTGGGCGGCCTGATGATCTGGGGCCTTCAGCCAGGCCCGATGCTGTTCGTCGAGCAGAAGGAGTTCGTGTGGGGCCTCATTGCATCGATGTACCTCGGCAACTTGGCCACACTCATCGTCGTGCTCACCTGCGTGCCGCTCTTCGCGGCGATCCTGAAGGCGCCGTTCTCGATCATCGCGCCGACCATCCTCGTGATCTGCTCGGTCGGCGCCTACACGATCAACCAGTCGATGTTCGACGTCTGGCTCATGCTGTTGTTCGGCGTCGTCGGCTATATATTCACAAAGCTGCGCTATCCGCTGGCCCCGATGGTGCTGGCCATCGTGATCGGCGACAAGGCTGAAGAGGCGTTCCGTCAGGCGATGCTCACCTCGCAAGGCAGCTTCACGATCTTCTGGTCGAACTGGCTTGTTGGCTCCCTCATGGCGCTCGGTATGGTTTTGCTGCTGTGGCCCTTCCTCAAGCCGCTTGTGGATCGGATGGGAGCACGAACGACACACGCAACGCGCTGAGAGCCGCGTTGATCTGACGCCAAGCGATGGGCAGGAGGGTGCCACCGCCTATCGGTCCCCACGATCAATGGCACCGGGAGGAGACTGGGAGTATGACGTCCACGAGGTTAGTCAAAGGCTCGACGCGCACGTTCTTCAAGGCCGCGGCGCTGGCGGTTGCCGGTGCCGTTTCGCTTGGGCACGCGCCCACGGCCGCAAATGCCTGGGAGCCGACCAAGCCGGTCACGTTCGTTATTCCAGCCGGCACCGGTGGCGGCGCCGATCAGATGGCGCGCTTCATCCAGGGTGTGGTGTCCAAGCACAATCTTATGAAGCAACCCTTCGTTGTCGTGAACAAGGGCGGAGGCGCGGGCGCGGAAGGGTTCCTCGACGTCAAGAACTCAGCGGGCGATCCGCACAAGATCATCATCACGCTCTCGAATCTGTTCACCACGCCGCTCGGAACGGGCGTGCCCTTCAGCTGGAAGGATCTGACGCCGGTCATGATGCTGGCGCTCGACCAGTTCATTCTGTGGGTGCACAGCGATTCCCCATACAAGACCGCCAAGGACTATCTCGATGCCGTGCGGGCCGGGGATGACAAGCAGTTCAAGATGGCGGGCACCGGTTCGAAGCAGGAGGATCAGATCATCACGGTGGCTCTGGAGCGGCTCACCAAGCCCAAGACCTTCACGTATGTCCCCCATCGAGGCGGCGGTGCCGTCGCTGTCCAGCTCGTCGGCAAGCATGTCGATTCGACCGTGAACAACCCGATTGAGGCCGTGTCGCAGTGGAAGGCCGGGGCATTGCGTCCGCTCTGCCTCTTCGATGAGAAGCGCAGCGTCTACACCGCCAAGGTTACCGACAGCATGGCCTGGTCCGATATCCCGACCTGCAAAGAGGCGGGCGTGGATACCGTCTATCAGATGCTGCGCGGTATCTTCATGCCGCCCGGGGTCAACGCCGAGCACGTCGCGTTCTACGTCGATCTGCTCGAGAAGGTCATGAAGACGCCGGACTGGCAGACGCTGATGGAGAATGGCGCCTTCAACCAGACGACGATGAAGGGCGAACAGTACCGCAAGTGGGTCGAAGCGGCAGAGAAGACCCACTATGACCTCATGAAGTCGGCGGGCTTCCTGGCTCCCGGCAAGTAGCGATCATCCAGGGCGATGCGGCCGGCTTATGGCCGCATCGCCGACGGCTTTGAAGCATCGCCTGTCGTAGACAACGGAGCGCAGCGAACGCACCATGCAAGAGCCCTCGCACACCACGGCTGAGTCGGGCATCGCCTCCTATCGCACGCTCGAAATCGTCGTCGCCTTGATCCTTCTGCTCATTGCCGGCGTGGTCATCTACGATTGCCTGCGCATCGGGATTGGCTGGCGCCCGGCACAGGGGCCGGCCTCCGGCTCCTTTCCGTTCTACATGGCGGTCTTTCTCGGCGTGGCCAGCATCGTCAATCTCCTCCGCGCGCTCAGATCCGGGACGCTCGGGCAGGTGCCCTTCTTGACGCGTTCCGGGCTTGGGCGGGTGCTCGCCGTGCTGCTGCCGTTCGCAGTATACGTCACCCTCATCGAGTTCATCGGCGTCTATGCCGCGGCATCCATACTGATCTTCGGCTTCATGATGGTCATCGGCAAGGAGGGCGTCCTGAAGTCGCTCGCCGTTTGTCTCGCCGTCCCGTTCGTCGGCTACCTGATGTTCGAGCGCTGGTTCCTCGTGCCTCTGCCCAAGAGCCCGTTCGAGAGCCTCCTGGGCTTTTGAGCCTTAACGACGGTCGTCGCTGCGCTCGGCGCGCGTGAAAAACCGGCCCCCGCTTCGTGAAGAAGCGGGGGCCGTTCAGTTCACAGCAGGAGATGTCAGAGACGAAGCGTGAAAGCGGCTTCGGCGAGGCCGAGGATCAGAACATGCGCAGGGCAGCACTGTGGAGCGGCTGGATGTCTGCCGCGACGCGGGTCGGCGACATCAGAGAACTCACCAGCAGGGCACAGGTAATCAGAAGGCAGATGACCGCCGCGATCCGCGCGGCGCGCCCCAGTCGCCCAACCGCTTCCAGATTGCCGCGATGATCCATGGCTTGCGCCCCGCTTTGGTCTTGTTTCGTGGTGTATAATGCGTAATACATTTTGCGTGCTTAGTCGATTGTTAGTAATGTGATTGGTAAATACTAGGAATATTAATTTAATTGCTTGTTTACGGCTTTGGATGCTTGCGGCGCTCTGCAAATGAGGACGGCCGCCCCAGCATCGCCGCGGCGGCCGCCAGTTGGGAACCCGTGAGTGTCCCTATTTCTTGCTGCCCGCCTGGCGGATCTGACTCATCGTCTGGCGCGGCGTCAGCGCTTCCGGGTCGAGGCGACACTCGATGATGGCCGGCTTCCCGGCCTTGAGGGCGCGCTCGAATGCCGGCCTGAAGTCCTCCGTGCGCTCTACGGTCTCGCCGTGGGCGCCGAACGCGCGCGCATAGGCGGCGAAGTCCGGATTGACCAGCGCGGTGCCGACAACCCGGTTCGGATAGTGGCGTTCCTGGTGCATGCGGATGGTGCCGTACATGCCGTTGTTGGCGATGATGGTGATGACGTTGAGCCCGTACTGCACGGCCGTCGCAAGTTCCTGCCCGGTCATCATGAAGCAGCCATCGCCGGCGTAATTGACGACCGTCCGCGTCGGATCGGCGAGCTTCGCGGCAATGGCTGCGGGTAGGCCGTAGCCCATCGAGCCGGACGTCGGCGCGAGCTGGCTCTTGTAGCCCTTGTACTGCGTGTACTTGTGCACGAACGCCGCGTAGTTGCCGGCGCCATTGGTCACGATGCCGTTCTCCGGCATCATTTCCGAGACCGTGCGCACGACCTCGGCGAACTGAACCGCGCCTGGCGTTGCCAGCGGCTTCAACGACTCCTCATAGTTTGCGCGCAGTTCCTTGCGCAGCCCGCTCCAGGGCGTTGCCGCCGGCTTGCCGAGTCCGTCGAGCGCGCGTGCAAAGGTCTCGGCCGTCGCGTTGATCGGCAGGTTGGCCCGATAGACGGAGCCGAGCTCGCTGCCCGATGGGTGAACGTGCACGAGGAACTGGCTCGGATTGGGGATGTCGACGAGCGTGTAGGTCGACGTCGTCATTTCCCCGAGGCGCGCGCCGATCACGATGAGGACGTCGGCGCTCTTGATGGCGCTGGCGAGCTTGGCATCGAGCCCGATGCCGGCGTGCCCGACATAATTCGGATGCCGGTTGTCCATGTAATCCTGGTAGCGGAATGCGGCCGCCACCGGCAGATCGTAGCGTTCCGCAAAGGCTTCGACACGGCGCTGTATGTCCTGGCTCCAGCCAGGCCCGCCAATGATCATCACCGGCCGCTGGGCCCGTGCGAGCACGGCCTTGAGCTCCTCCACGTCGCCCGCGCTGGGCGCGGGATGCGCGAAGCGCGCCGGTTTGGCATCTGTGGCTTCCCCCTCGCTCGAAAGCATGTCCTCGGGCAGGCCGAGCACGACCGGACCCGGCCGGCCGTTCTTCGCGGCATGATAGGCGTGGCTCACATACTCGGGGATGCGGGCCGTTGAGCGGATCACGGCGGCCCATTTGACGAACGAGGCGAAGAGCTGCTTGGTCTCGATTTCCTGGAAGGCCTCGCGATCCTCGTGCTTTTCACCTGGCAGGCCAAGGAACATGATCATCGGCGTCGAGTCCTGCTGGGCCACGTGCAGGCCGCTCATGGCGTTGGCGGCGCCCGGCCCCCGCGTGACGAAGCAGATGCCGGGCTCGCCCGTGACCTTACCCCAGGCCTCCGCCATCATGGCGGCGCCCCCCTCCTGGCGGCAGATCACGGTCCGGATGCGGTTCGAATCGTGGAGCCCATCGAGGGCGGCGAGAAAGCTCTCCCCGGGCACCGTGAATGCCGCCGTCGCGCCCTGGGTTTCAAGCTGGTCGATCAGGATCTTGCCGCCGTGACGCATGTCTCGTCTCTCTTCCTCGCGCTTTCGGATGGTTCGGGATGGGCCGCGGCGCGCCAGGACGTTGGGGCACGCCTCTTGATCGTGGTCGCGCAATCTAGGACGCCACGACCGGCGGGGGTAGTGTTTTAGTGGGCGGCCCCTGTGCAACGGCGCCAGCGCGCGACGCCGGCCATTGACAGATCGAACGCGGATTGGCGATACCTCGCAACATGAGTTCCGCAGATCCTCCTAAATCGCACCGGGCGGACCGGGGCATGAGGCTGGCCAAGTTTCAGCTTGGCCAGGTCGTGCGCCATCGGATCTACCCGTTCCGTGGGATCATTTTCGACGTAGATCCGGTGTTCAACTCGACCGAGGAATGGTGGGAGTCGATCCCGGAAGAGATCCGGCCGAAGAAGGAGCAGCCCTTCTATCACCTTCTCGCCGAGAACGCGGACACCGAGTATGTCGCCTACGTCTCGGAGCAGAACCTGCTGCCCGACACGACCGGTGCGCCACTGCGTCATCCGCAGGTGAAGGAGCTGTTCGTCGCCGGCGCCGACGGGCGCTATCGCGCCAAGTTCCTGCAGCCGCACTGATTGAAGAGCATCGGGCACGCTGCACGCGTGGCTCCGTGGTCAGGACGTCGGCCGTTCCTCGCAGGTCGGCGCCGCATCATCGCGCCACATGCGGCCATTCCAGGCCGCGCCGGACTGCGGCCCCGGCACGGCGTCCCCGCCCCGGCTCACGGAATAGAGCTCATAGCAGTTCGCGCCGATGCGCACGACGCGGAAGCAGCCGCCGGAAAGCGGCGGGTCATAGCGAAAGCAGAAGTCGTTTCCACGCATCCACCAGCGACCCTCGCGTCTGTTGCCGCCTTCGCGATAGTCGCTCGTGCCGTCCGGGCGGATCAGCTCGCTCCAGGGTGCGCCGCTTGGATAGACGCCAGAGAGCTGCTGATCGACAAAAGCCGCGAAGATCTCGTCGCGGCTCATGGCATTGCCTGTCACGAAGTCCTGGGCATTGGCCGCGGGCACCGCGCCGAATGCGGCGAACAGCGCAAACAATGCGGTCCAGCTCGACAGCCACGCCCGCATGGTCCGCCTGTCCCCCGCGTCGAGGCGCCAGCTTACGCGACCGCCTTTTCCAGCTGCTCGCTCCACTTGCCGGCAGCGGCGAGGCCGTTCATCTTCGCGCGGTGGCTGAATGCGCGCTGACCGGCGGCGAAATTCTCAGCTTTGCCGCCCCAGGCCTTGAGTGCGGCGGCCTGCAGGGCGCGGCCGTACGAGAACGAGAGCTTCCAGGGCAGGCTGCCCATGGCGTTCATGAGATGGAGGTGCGCTGTCGCATCCTCGTCCGACTGGCCGCCGGACAGGAACGCGATGCCGGGCACGGCCGCCGGCACGCATCGCTTCAGAACCTTGATGGTCTTCTCCGCCACCTCCTCGCGGCTCGCCTGTCGGGCCGACTTCTTGCCGGCGATGACCATGTTGGGCTTGAGGATGGTCTGCTCGAGCACAACACGATTGTAGTAGAGCTCCTGATAGACCTCCTTGAGCACCCATTCGGTGACCTCGGCGCAGCGGTCGATGTCGTGGGCGCCGTCCATCAGCACTTCGGGCTCGACGATCGGGACGAGCCCGCCTTCGAGGCAGATCGCGGCGTAGCGCGCCAGCGCGTGCGCATTCGCTTTGATGCAGGTGTAGGAAGGCATGCCCTGGCCGATGTCGATCACCGCCCGCCACTTCGCGAACTTGGCGCCGAGACCGACATATTCTTTCACGCGACCAGGCAGCCCATCCAGGCCTTCGGTGACGACTTCGCCAGGGCAGAACTGAAGGGGCTTGGTGCCGCCATCCACCTTGATGCCTGGCAGCGCGCCCGTGTCCGCGATGATTTTCACGAGGGGCGTGCCGTCCTTGGCCTTCTGGCGGATGGTCTCGTCGAAGAGGATGACGCCGGAGATGGCGGTGCGCATCGCGTCGGTCGAGCGGAACAGCATCTCACGGTAGTCGCGGCGGTTCTCCTCGGTGTTCTCGACCTTGATGCTGTCGAAGCGGCGCTTGATGGTGCCGGAGCTCTCGTCGGCGGCGAGGATGCCCTTGCCGGGAGCGACCATGGCCTCCGCGATCTGTTCAAGCGTCATCGTCATGGTTTTCCTCCGCATGCTGGGCCGCGCTGGGCATGAATTCGGTGCCCGTCGATTTACCGCGGATGGCGCCCTGCCGCTAGCCTGGCGCCGGGGCTTATCCGTATGGGGTAAATCGGGGCGCGGTCTTGCCCGTTGAACCGCCGGGCGGCCCCCAAGTTCCTTGACGGGCTGCGGCGCGTCGAGTACCCGTGTGCGCGCCCCTCCCCGTTCGCCACCGGGCGGGAAAATGGTGGCCTGCCGACGTTGAAATGACGCGGCAGATCACGCGGCGGAGCCCTGTTTTGGCGTGCTTGGGGGGCGGGGCCGAAGTGGATCGGAGCGTAGCGCAGCCTGGTTAGCGCACCAGTCTGGGGGACTGGGGGTCGCGAGTTCGAATCTCGCCGCTCCGACCA
>JBKBPL010000011.1:0-104133 GCA_046293075.1 Hyphomicrobiaceae bacterium
CCTACCTGCAGTGGGAGGCCTACCCGCTCGATGCGAGAAAGCGAACGCAACTCTACGCACCGGCTGGATTGGCGCACGGCTTCCAGACCTTGGAGCCCAATACGGAAGTAGGTTACCTGCTGTCCGCCCATTATGCGCCCGAGGCAGCTACCGGCATCCGCCACGACGATCCGGCCTTCGCCATCCCCTGGCCGTTGCCCGTGGCCGACATCTCCGTCAGGGATCGAAGCTGGCCGGCGTTTGCGCCGGGCCCTTAGGCGCGCAGTCTGACGCGATGGCTGTCTGCACGGCCGCAGATTGCGGGCGCTGTGATGGCTTTTCATGCCACTCTCTGGAGCGCTATGGTGTCGCCATGGATGAGACCAAGACCATCGTCGACCGCGAGCGCGCGTTTCACAATGCGAGGTTTGCCCAGAAGGTCGACCCGCGGCACTTCCTAGACAAGTGGTATCGGACGATCCAGCACGGGGCCGAGGCGCAGAACCAGCTCGTTCTGCGCCTTTCACCAGGGAAGGACGTGCTCGAGTATGGATGCGCCGGGGGGGAGCTGTCCGTCGACCATCTTGAATTGCCGAGCATCGCGCGCACGCTTACCGGCATCGATATTTCCGATGTGGCTATCGCCAAAGCGGCCGCATCGGCAAAGGCGGCCGGCTACGACAATTGCACTTTCCTGGCGATGAATGCCGAGGCCATGGCATTCCCACAGGGGAGCTTCGACGTGGTGTTCGGGCGCGGCATCATTCATCATCTCGATCTGGACCGCGCCTATGGCGAGATTGTCCGGGTCCTGCGCCCAGGCGGGACGGCGGCCTTCTACGAGCCACTGGGCCACAACTTCGTCCTCAACGCCTACCGCAACCGCACGCCGGACCTGCGCACGCCGGACGAGCATCCCCTGCTGATGCGGGACTTTGAACTCGCCCGAAAATACTTCTCGAGCGTCGAGGTGACGTACTTTGGGCTGGCATCCGTTGCGAGCGCCGTCTTTCCAAATGCCCTGCGCGAGCCTGTCTACCGGATTGGGCGTGCCGCAGATGCCGTGCTCCTGCGCCTGCCCCTGATCAAGAAGTATGCTTGGTACGCGCTCATGGTCATGACGAAGTGATCCGATCCGGTCAGGTCGAGAGTGGCAGAGACGCTCGCCAGTGACGTCGAGGTCAGCCAGGGACTGGTGCGACGATCAACTTGGCGGCACGGCGGGCTATGTCTCCATATTCGGGAGCGCGGTGCACCGTGGCGTCATCCAGACGACGTGGCGGCAGGGCCTATCGCGCCAAGCGCAGCCAAACCTCAATGAAACACTCGGCCTGAATCGATGACGACGGTCTGGCCGGTCATCGTTTCCGTGCGGCACATGGTGACGACCATGTTGGCGCAGTCGTCCTTGTCGGCAGGCTTCTTGAGGAGCGCGCTCGACGCCGAGCGCTCGATCTGCTCGGCGCGGAGATTGGATGTTGCGCGCGTGCCTTCGAGTAGCCCCGGCGCGACGCAGTTGACGAGCGTCTCCGGCGCCAGCGCCACGGCCATGCAGCGCGTCAGGTGGATGAGCCCGGCCTTCGAGACGGCGTAGGCAATCGATGAGCCGCTCGGGCCCAAGCCGGCGACTGAGGCAATGTTGACGATACGGCCGCGTCCCTGCGCCTTCATGAGAGGCGCCACCGCCTTCATCAGACGCATGGGGCCGGTCAGATTCACGGCCATGATCTTCTCCCATACCTCGAGCGTGAGGCTATCGAGATCGCTGAAAGGGATGGAGATGTTGTAAGCCGCGTCATTGACGAGGATGTCGAGGCGGCCGAAGCGTGCGGTCACCTCGCCAACCAGGCGATCGATTGCCGCGCCGTCGGTGAGGTCGCAGGCGAAGGCTGCCGCATTGATCCCGTGGCTCGAGGCAAGCTCGCGCGCGACGCTTTCGGCCTGCTCTCGGCTTCGCGCGTACATCACGGCAATGTGCGCGCCCTCTCGGGCCAGCGCGTGGCAGATGCGCTGGCCGAGCCCGCCGTTGCCGCCCGTCACCAACGCTACCGCGCCCTCGAGATCCATGAGCTTCCTCCTATCCGGCGGTCACGCGTCGTCGCCTTGCTACTGAGTTCTCTGCGTGCGGCTTGGCCTGTGGCCGAGGCAGGGCACAGTTGGCGATTGTGTTGCACGTGTCCGCCTGATCATGCCCGCTCCGGCTTCACTCGCGATATGATGGGTCCTTCCGATCGAGGAGTCTCAGCAGCGCCTGCCATTCGAGAAGTCCGTAGGGGCGCACCGCGCCGGGCGCGTACATGGCGGTCGACTTATCGACGATCGCCGGTGAGAGCTCGTTGAGCTCGCTGTTGCAGGCGAGCGCGGCGAGCTGTGCCTGGCACGCGCGTTCAAGTCCGTACATCCGGTTGAAGGTCTCGGGAATACTCGGCCCGACGGTCAACAGACCATGATTGCGCAGGATCATGACGTCATGCTTGCCGAGGTGGGCGGCGAGCTTCTCGCGTTCGGCAGGATCGCGCTCCGGGCCTGTGAAGTCGTGGTAGGCGACGCGCGGATAGAAGCGGTGCGAAGTCTGCGTCAGCGGCAGGAGACCACACTTCAGCGAGGAGACGGCCATGCCCGCAATCGTGTGCGTATGCATGATCGCCATGACGTCGGGGCGCGCGCGATAGATGGCGCTGTGGATCACGAAGGCGGCCATGTGCAGGCCGTAGCCGTGGTCGGCCTCGGGCTTGAAGAGGATGTTTCCGTCGAGGTCGACCCGCATGAAGGATGACGCGGTCATCTCGTCGAAAAGCAGGCCGTGGAGATTGAGCAGGAAGTGGTCCGGGTTGTCCGGCGTGCGGGCCGTAATATGCGTGTAGATCATGTCCGACATGCCGTAGTGATCGGTAAGGCGGAAGCATGCGGCGAGGTTTACCCGCGCCTCCCATTCGGCCTCGGATACAGACGATCGAACGGATGTAAACCTCAGGCCGTGCTGTCTGCTCATCGCAAGCCTCCCACGCGCCAGCCGCCCTTGGGCTGCATGGCGCCGATGTTAGTGCGGGGCGGGCTATGAGGCCAGGGGCGGATGGCTGATTGCAGGCGCCGCCGCCCGTCAGCCAGGCTGCCAATGCGCGGGGGCCCGGAGGTGCGCCGGCACGTGCCCGAGAATGGGAGGCTCGTACGCCGCTCTGTGCCGATATACTGATTGGTCGGTTTTGCGAGCTCGGTACATGCGGTGCCGGACTGTCCTGGGCGAGGTGAGGATTGGGGCCGACATGAAGATCGGAGCGATCGTGTGGACATCGGCCGCCGGCGTGCTGCTCGGGGCCGTCTTCGCGCTGTATGTGCAGAGCACGCCGACGCGACCGGAAGCCGGCGGGTTCAGCGTCGGCGAGACCTTTGCCGATTGCGCGGCGTGCCCGCAGATGGTCCCTGTCCTGGGGGGCACATTTCACATGGGCCGCCAACTCAGGCGGCGAGAAGTTCTCTTGAGCCGCCTCGGTCTTGCACATTTGCCTCAATTGCGTTCGGTCGACGTAGCGCCCTTCGCGCTCAGCCGGACCGAGGTTACCTTCGCTCAGTGGGATGCGTGCGTTAATGATGGCGGCTGCGGTGGTTATCGTCCTCCGGATAGTGGCTGGGGGCGCGAGGCGCGCCCGGTCATCCATGTGTCCTGGCTGGACGCGCAAGCCTACGTCGCCTGGCTTTCCCGCACGACGGGGCATGATTACAGGCTCCCCTCCGAAGCGGAATGGGAATACGCTGCGCGCGCTGGAACGACATCGCCCTATCCTTGGGGACGCTTGCCGGATCGGAACTATGCGAACTTCGGCAAGGACGCATGCCCGCCGTGTGACGGCGAGACCGGGGGCCGGGATCGCTGGCTCAATACCGCGCCAGTAGCCCAGTTTCCGCCGAATGCCTTGGGCCTGCACGACATGCACGGCAATGTCTACGAGTGGACGCAGGACTGCTTTGCGGCGCTTGCGCCTGGCCACGTGAGCGCGGCGCCGGTCATCACCAACGACTGCTCTCATCGCGCCATGCGCGGCGGTGGCTGGCACAGCGACCCCCGGCGCATTCAGTCCGATTACCGAGCGCATAATCCGCCCGATCACCGGGACGATAAGATTGGGTTCCGCGTCGCACGCACGCTCTGAGGCGCCTGCATCCGCTCTCCGGACAAAAACCGGCTTGCCGAGGCCTTTCGGCTGGATCGCAGCGCGCTTGCATGTCCGATCCGCCCGCCTCTCGCATCGCATCAGGTCGAGCGCAGGAGAAATGTCGTGGCCACCGTGAAGTAAATGAGGACGCCAGCGACATCGGCAATCGACGTGATCAGAGGCGCACTTGCGGTCGCGGGGTCGAGCTTCAGGCGCGTGAGCAAGAAGGGCAGCGTCATTCCGATAACGCTGCCTATGATCACGATGAGCACCATCGAGGCCGATACCACCAATGCAATCTCTGGGCCTGCCCTCGCCAGACCAATGAGCGACACCGCTGCCGCCATGGTCACGCCCATGAGCGCAGCCACCGCCACCTCTCGGCCAAGCATGGTCACCCAATCGGCGAGCTGCACGTCCCCGGTGGCAAGCGAGCGGACCATGAGGGTCGCTGACTGCGAGCCGGCGTTCCCCCCGGAGTCGATCAACAAGGGCAGGAAGAAGACGAGGGCAACGTGGGCCGAGATCGTATCTTCGAAATAGGCTATTCCGGCGCCGGAGAAGATGTTGCCGAACACCAGCAGCACAAGCCATGAGATGCGCGCGCGGTACAGCAGGAAGACGCTGGCACTGCGCAGGCTCTCGACCATGCGCGAGGCGCCGACGCGATGGAAATCCTCGGTGGCTTCTTCCTCGATCACGTCCATGGCATCGTCATAAGTGATGATGCCAACGAGCCGACCGTCGGTGTCCACTACCGGGAGAGCGATCACGTCGTAGCGGGCAATACGACGGGCTGCCTGTTCCTGGTTCTCGTCGACAGGAATGGCCAGCGTATTGCGGTCCATGAGGTCCCTGACGCGGGCGCTTGGCTGGGCAAGGATGAGGTCTTGCAGACGGACAGAGCCCTGGAGGCGGCGATCGGCATCGATCACGTACGCGCGATCGATCGTCTCCTTGTCGGGGGCTTCGAGGCGGAGCTTGTCCAGTGCCTCGGCCGCTGTGAGCTCTTCGGTAAGCGTGGCATAGTCCGATGTCATCATGGCGCCGGCCGTCCCCTCGGCATAGCCGGCCAGACGGCGGATATCCTCGCGCTCCGCGTGCGCCAGTGCAGGAAGGAGTGCGGCCTGCTGCTCTTGCGACAGCTCGTTGAACAGATCCGCGCGCTCGTCCGAGTTCATCTCGGTGACGATACGCGCGAGCTTGGCGCGCGGGGCGGTTTCGGCGAGTTTCACTTGATGCTCAGGTGGCAGGTAGCCGAAGACCGCGGCCTGCCGCTCGATGGGCAAGAGGTCGAAGACCGTCCAGGCGTCCGCAGACTTCAGACCGCTCACGAACTTCGCCACGTCAGCGGGATGCTCGGCCATGAGAAACGGGCGCATCGCGTCCAGTCTGGCCTCGTCCTTTGGCTCGCGAATCATTGCCGCAACGAGCTCGTAGGTCATCGTCTACCCCTTTCTGAGCCGGGGATCTGAGGGCTGGCCGCACGTATCTGACAGTGGGGCGGGAAGAGCAAGCGGCCCGAAGCGGTGCGGCAGAGCGGGCCCAGGAGGCTCAAAGAGCTCTTGCCGGAGGCCGCTGGCGCTTGAGCGGCGTCAAACGCGCGTCATCGCTACCGACCTAAGATGTTTAAAGCAACGGAGACCGAATGAACCGGCGAGGCATGCTCATCGGGCTGGGTGGCGCGCTCGTGCTGGCAGGCGCGGGGGCACTCGGCTGGCGCGCGTCGGTCGGCTCGATGACAGATTACCGTCGCTATACAGGCCGCTTGCGCGCCCATCTCCCAATAAACCCGGATATGGCGGACCTCATCCGCTTTGCGACGCTGGCTGCGAACAGTCACAACACCCAGCCGTGGCGGTTTCGGATCGGGAAGGACTCTATCGAGATCCTGCCCGATCTCTCGCGCCGTACGCCGGCTGTTGATCCGGATGATCATCATCTTTTCGTCAGTATCGGATGCGCCGCCGAGAACCTCGTGATTGCAGCAGGGGCAACTGGGCGTCCCGGAGAGCTGAGGATCGATGCGGGGGAAGGCAGTGTGCGCTTCAGTTTTACCGAGGGGCAACCCCGGCCGGAGCCACTGCTTTCCGCGATCGCAACGAGGCAATCGACGCGGTCCGAGTACGATGGGCGGTCCGTGCCCGCCGCCGACATCGAAAGGCTTCAGCGGGCCGCGGCAATGCCGGGCGTCCGCCTGATTGTTCTCACGGAACGCAGGCGGATCGACCGGGTGCGTGATCTGGTGGTTGCCGGCAACACGGCGCAGATGGCCGATCCCGCTTTCATACGTGAGCTGAAGCAGTGGCTGCGGTTCAATCCGCGCACCGCCATGCTCTCGGGCGACGGACTGTTCTCCGCCGCCAGCGGCAACCCCGTGCTGCCGGACCTGCTCGCGCGCCTCGCCTTCGACCGGTTCTTCACAGCCGCCGCCGAGAATGACAAATATGCGCGCCATATTGAATCCTCGGCGGGGATTGCGGTGCTGGTTTCCGAGCGTGACGACAAGGCGCATTGGATCGCGGCGGGGCGCGCGTGCCAGCGTTTCGCCCTGACCGCGACAAGCCTCGGGCTGAAGCACGCGTTCATCAATCAGCCCATTGAGGTTGCGGGGCTGCGTCCGGAGCTTGCGGGCCTTGTCGGCGAGAGCGGAAAGCGTCCGGACATTGTGATGCGGTTCGGGTATGGTCCCGTGCTTCCATTCTCAGCCCGTCGTCCTGTGGAAGCGGTGATAGCCGGGGCATAGCTGCCGAGAGACTGCGTGAGCGGGCGAGATCGGTGCTGCTCTCCTGACCGCACTGTCGCTTGCTCATGACGTTGGTCCCCCGTCAGGACCCACCGGGCAGTTTGAACTGATCGCATAAGAGAGAGCCCACGGCGCATTGTCACGCCGAGAAGGGACGCCATGAGGCCGCGCGATGGCGAAGCGCGCCAACGCGGCATTGTCCACTGGGCAGCCCCACGTGTCGGGTGCCTGCTATGTTCATGCCGGCATGGTGAAGCGAAGTGGGTCTGATGATCAGCCTCCTTGGGAGAGCGCTTGAGGGAGCGCCAATCCACGGTCATCGCGAGGATTTTGATCAACCAGGTCTGTTTGGCGTCGCTAATCATTGGCCCCGTTTCAATGAACCCGCGACACTTGAACCCGAACCATGCTCGGGCAGGTGTCAGCGTGCTCACGCCACCCTGCCCCAGTGACAGGAGATGGCCATGACACCCCAGACCAAGCTCAACCTGCTGATGTCCCTGTTGATGTCCTTTGCGATGTCACTCTTCTTTTCCGGCTTCTTCACATTTCTGGCCTTCGGCTGGACCCTGCAGAGGGTCTCGTCGTGGGCGGGTGAATTCGCAGTCAGCTGGCAAGGGGGCGGCTGCAGGGCCGGGCTGGCGCCCGCGGCTTTTACGATCACCTCATCAGCAACATTCAAACCGACACCATGGTGGCCACGCGCCGCTAGTACGGGGGGATTTCTGCGTGCAGGAGCACCAGTGGAGCGGGACTGTCCCGGGGAGCCTCCTCGGCGTCCCAGGACGCGGCAAGCACATTTCCTTCCGTCTTCTGCACATCTGGGCGTTTCGCGATGGCAAAATCAGCCGCGACAACGTATGGCTCGATAGCGTATCGATTGTTGCACAACTCACCGCCGGCATCGGCGATTAGGGGGGAGAGATCACATGTCCGCCTCATCACTCAGCTTTAGGACGGCCATCGTGTTTGGACTGCTCGGCATCGTCATGGGCATCATCATGGCTGCCTCGCACGATCATTCGGTCATGCCGGCGCACGCGCACCTCAATCTGCTCGGTTGGGTGTCGCTGTTCTTGTTTGGCATCTACTACAGGCTGCATCCTACCATTGATTCAAGCAGGCTCGCGCGGACGCAGGTGCTGGTGTGGGCGCTCGGAACGGTCGTCCTCACGGTCGGCGTGGCCGCACTCCACCTCGGCAAGCCTCAAGCCGAGCCGATCGCCGTGGTCGGATCGCTGCTGATCCTCGCCGACATGGCCTTGTTCGCTGTGTTGGTATTCCGCGCGACAGATACGGTCGCGAAGGCCGCCCGCTTCGAGCCCGCGGATTAGCGGCGGAGGTATGGGAATGATCGCTCTCTCGCAGTATTTCAGCCAGTTCGCACTCCCGGCCTGGATTTTGGTGAAAGAGCGGGCTTTTGCGCGCCCGAGCGATAGGCACCGCGTCGGCGCGCAATTCTGCGGTGTGGCGGAGAGAGTGGGATTCGAACCCACGGTACGCTTTCACGTACACACGCGTTCCAGGCGTGCGCCTTAAACCACTCGGCCATCTCTCCTGGGTGCCGGCTCCCGGCAATCCGGGCGCAACCTCTATAGGATTTCGACGATTCTGCAAGGGTGACGGGGCAGGTTGCCCGTACCGCGGGGCTGGGCACCCCCTGCGGCACTTGTCGGCTGCGCCCGGGTCTGTCAAACACCGGTGAGGGGTGTCGGGGGTACATGACACCCCGCAGACGCGCCAGCCCGATGCCAGCCGGCCGGACCGGCAGCAACGGCACCGCGGGGGCTGCGTCAGCGAGGGACCAGACGGGACTGGAAATCCATGGATCGCATCAGGATCACGGGGGGACAGCGGCTCGAGGGCACGATCCCCATCTCCGGCGCCAAGAATGCCGCCCTGCCGCTGATGATCGCAAGTCTGCTCACGAGCGACCGGCTGACGTTGAAGAACGTGCCGAACCTCGCGGACGTCAACCTGCTCGCGCGCATCCTGCGCAACCACGGCGTCGACCACTCTGTGGACGGCAAGCGCGCCAATGCCGATCCTCATCTCCTGGGTGAGACCTACCACCTCACGGCGCGTGACATCGTGGACACGACGGCGCCCTACGAGATGGTCTCGCGCATGCGGGCAAGCTTCTGGGTGCTCGGGCCGCTTCTTGCGCGTGCCGGCGAGGCGCGGGTGTCGCTGCCCGGCGGCTGCGCGATCGGCACACGGCCGGTCGATCTGCATCTCATCGGCCTCAAAGCGCTCGGCGCCGAGATCGATATCGATGCGGGCTATGTCGTGGCCAGGGCGCCGAAGGGCGGCCTCAGGGGCGCGCGCGTCGTGATGCCCAAGGTCTCGGTCGGTGCGACCCAGAACGTGATGATGGCTGCGAGCCTCGCGCGCGGGGAGACGGTCATCGAGAATGCGGCGCGTGAGCCTGAGGTCGCCGACGTGGCTCAATGTCTCGTCAAGATGGGGGCCAGGATCGACGGGATCGGCACCTCGACGCTCAGGATCGAAGGGCGCGAGCGCCTTGAGGGCGCAACCCACCATGTGCTGCCCGACCGGATCGAGACCGGCACCTATGCCTTTGCGGTGGCGGCGACCGGCGGGGACGTGGTGCTCGAAGGCGCGCGCAGGGCGCTGCTCGAGACGGCGCTCGATACGCTCCAGCAGACCGGGGCAAAGGTCGAGGAGACGGCGGATGGCGTGCGCGTCGCGCGCAATGGCAATGCGATCGAGCCGGTGAGCATCGAGACGCAGCCCTTCCCCGGTTTTCCGACCGATCTCCAGGCCCAGCTCATGGCCCTGATGACGCGGGCCAAGGGCACCAGCGTCATCCGCGAGACGATCTTCGAGAACCGCTTCATGCACGTGCAGGAGCTTGCCCGGCTCGGCGCCGACATCCGCCTCCACGGCGACACGGCGACCATCCGCGGCGTCGGAATGCTGCGCGGCGCTCCCGTCATGGCGACCGACCTGCGCGCCTCGGTATCGCTCGTCATTGCCGGGCTCATGGCCCATGGCGAGACGACGATCAATCGCGTCTATCATCTCGACCGCGGTTTCGAGCGCCTCGAGGAGAAGCTCTCACGCTGCGGCGCCCAAATAGAGCGCCTCACGAGCTGAGGACGGCTGCGCGGGGCGGCCCCGCTCCCTCCCAAATCGCGAAAGCTGGCTCATGTCGACCTCGGATGCCAGGTCATCATCCGTCGAGGCCTATGCGCTGCTGGCGCTGGCGGGCCTGTGCTGGTCGGGCAACCACGTCATCGGGCGTGCGATTGCCGGATACGTGCCGCCGGTGGGGCTCTCCGCGATCCGATGGATCCTTCCTTGCGTTATTGCAGGGGTCCTGGGGCGCAGATACCTGAGCCGCGACTGGCCGGCGATCAGGGCGCACTGGAAGGCCATGCTGGTGCTGGGGCTTACTGGCGGCGCACTCTTCAGCGCGCTCCAATACGTTGGCCTGCAGCACACAACGGCCATCAATGTCTCAGTGCTGAACTCGCTTGGGCCGGTGTTCATCGTCGCGACCGTGGCGATCATGTTTGGTGAGACACTGCGGCCGATCCAGTTCGCCGGCATTGCCATCTCTCTCGCTGGCGTACTGTTCATTGTGACGCGCGGCGAGCTGGCGCTGCTGGCCGAACTGACCTTCAACTACGGCGATCTCATCATTCTCTTCAACATGGCGGTGTGGGGAGTCTACTCGGCCGCGCTGCGCTTGCGGCCGGCCATCCACTGGACGAGCTTCATGTTTATCTTCGCGCTGATCGGCGCCGTCGGAACGCTGCCGTTTGCGGCTTACGAGTATGCACAGGGATTTCACTTTCAGCCGACCCTTTCGACCGTCCTCAGCATAGCCTATGTGTCGGTCTTTCCGAGCCTTGTGGCCTACATGTCGTGGAACCGCGGCGTGGAGCTGATCGGTCCGAACCGGGCGAGCGCGCTGCTGCATCTCATCCCGCTCTACAGCGTCATTCTCGCCGGCATCTTCCTCGGCGAGCGTCTCGCCGGCTTTCATGTGCTTGGCTTTGCCCTGATCCTCGCGGGCGTGGCGCTGGCTGCTCGCAAAGCCTGACGCCGGGCGCTGCGTCAGGGCGCTGCCGGCGGGTGCCCCTTGGAAATGGCGGCGAATTGCCTTACTTGATGGGGTGCAGGGCTGCGGGGTGCGTTAGGGCTCATACGACCCGGGGGCCTATAAGATCCGCTTGGGAGCTGTCCCTGGCCGGGATCGTGGTCCCGGACACACGGCGCCCACCTACGTCATTGTAGGGACCACGCGGGTTCGTCCGCCGCGACGGCCTTCGCGGCTCTGCATATCTCAGTTCAATCCTAAACGGCCGAGTTTGGGCGCCTCGAGATCACTGCGAGAGCCTCTGCTCTGCGCGTGCGCCCAGCGTGAACCCTCTCCCCGCACGCGCAGGGAGAGGGCTGCCTGCCGGCCTCAGGCGAGGTCAAAGCGGTCGGCGTTCATGACCTTGGTCCAGGCCGCGACGAAGTCGTTCACGAACTTCTCCTTCGCGTCGGCGCACGCATAGACCTCCGCGATGGCGCGCAGCTGCGAGTGCGACCCGAAGATCAGGTCGACGCGCGTGCCGGTCCATTTTATGGCGTTCGTCTTGCGGTCGCGCCCTTCGAAGACGCCATCCGTGCCGGACGCCTGCCACACCGTGCCCATGTCGAGCAGATTGACGAAGAAGTCGTTCGTCAGCGTCCCCGGCTGCTTGGTGAAGACGCCGTGCGGGGACTTCCCAACATTTGCGCCGAGGACACGCAGGCCGCCGACGAGAACGGTCATCTCAGGCGCCGTCAGCGTCAGCAACTGCGCCTTGTCCACCAGGAGCTCCTCGGGCGTGATTTGTGGCTTGCCGCGGAGATAATTACGGAAGCCATCCGCCAACGGCTCGAGCGGCGCGAAGCTGTCGATGTCGGTCTGCTCCTGCGACGCATCCATGCGGCCGGGCGTGAAGGGGGCCTTCACGTCGCAGCCTGCAGCCTGCGCGGCCTTCTCGATCGCCGCCGAACCGGCAAGAACGATCAGATCGGCAAGCGACACCTTCTTGCCACCGCTGGCGGATGCATTGAACTCCTTCTGGATGGCTTCGAGCTTCTGCAGGACCGCTGCGAGCTGAGACGGCTGGTTGACCTCCCAGTCCTTCTGAGGCGCCAAGCGAATGCGCGCGCCGTTTGCACCGCCGCGCTTGTCGGAGCCGCGGAAGGTTGCCGCGGACGCCCAGGCCGTCGAGACAAGCTCGGACACGGAGAGGCCGGAGGCGAGGATTTTCGCCTTGAGGGCGGCCACGTCCTGCTCCTCGATCAGCGGATGATCCACCTCGGGGATGGGATCCTGCCAGATCAGCGTCTCCTTCGGCACGAGCGGGCCCAGATAGCGCACCTTCGGCCCCATGTCGCGGTGCGTGAGCTTGAACCACGCGCGGGCGAATGCGTCGGCAAACTGGTCCGGGTTCTCGTAGAAGCGCCGCGAGATCTTCTCGTAGATCGGGTCGAAACGCAGCGAGAGGTCCGTGGTCAGCATGGTCGGCACATGCGTCTTCGACGGGTCGTGCGCATCCGGAATGGTGGCCGCAGCACCCTTCGCTTTCCACTGATAGGCGCCGGCCGGGCTCTTGGTCAGCTCCCACTCGTTTTCGAAGAGGTTCTTGAAGAACAGATTGCTCCACTTCGTGGGCGTCTGCGTCCAGGTGACCTCCGGCCCGCCGGTGATCGTGTCGCCCCCCTTGCCGGTCCCATAGCTGCTGATCCAGCCCAGGCCCTGCGCTTCGATGGGTGCGGCTTCCGGCTCCGGGCCGACCAGTTTCGGGTCGCCGGCACCGTGCGCCTTGCCGAAGGTGTGGCCGCCCGCGATGAGGGCCACCGTTTCCTCGTCGTTCATCGCCATTCGGCGAAACGTCTCACGGATATCCCGCGCGGCGGCGATCGGGTCTGGGTTGCCATTCGGGCCTTCCGGGTTGACGTAGATCAGGCCCATCTGCACGGCGGCGAGGGGATTTTCGAGATCGCGGTCGCCGCGGTAGCGCTCATCCGCGAGCCAGGTTCCCTCGGGGCCCCAGTAGAGTTCTTCGGGCTCCCAGACGTCGGCGCGCCCGCCGGCGAAGCCGAAGGTCTTGAAACCCATCGACTCAAGCGCGACGTTGCCGGCGAGGATCATCAGGTCGGCCCAGGAAAGCTTACGGCCGTACTTTTGCTTGATCGGCCACAACAGCCGGCGCGCCTTGTCGAGATTGGCGTTATCCGGCCAGCTATTGAGCGGTGCGAAGCGCTGCTGACCGGCGCCGGCGCCGCCGCGGCCGTCGCCGATGCGGTAGGTGCCGGCGCTGTGCCACGCCATCCGGATCATCAACCCGCCGTAGTGGCCAAAGTCGGCCGGCCACCACTCCTGCGAGTCCGTCATCAGCGCATGAAGGTCCTTGATCACGGCGTCGAGGTCGAGGCTCTTGAATTCCTTCGCGTAATCGAACGCTTCGCCCATCGGGTCGGAGAGGCTCGAGTGCTGATGGAGAATCTGAAGGTCGAGCTGGTTCGGCCACCAGTCACGATTCGTGCGTGCGCGTTTTGCACCCGAGAATGGGCACTTGCCTGCGCCTTCGTCCGTCTTTGCGTCCATGTTTCTCTCCGCTCACCTTGCACGTCTCAGTTCGTGGCGCGCGCCTTGCGCTCGCGAAGGCGCGCGCGGCTGCTTGGAACTAAAACCGATCCAAACTCTAGGAGGCCTTGCGGTCACGGTCCAATCGCATTAGCTTCGCGCCACGATAAGAATTCCTGATCGATATGCCCTCGCTCAAGCAGCTTCGCTATCTGGATGCGATTGCCCGCCACAGCCATTTCGGCAAGGCGGCAGCGCATTGCGCGGTGACGCAACCCGCGCTCTCCATGCAGATCCAGGAACTGGAGCAGGAGCTTGGCGTGCAACTCGTGGAGCGCCGGCGGCAGGGGGCGCAACTCACCCCCGCCGGGCGCGAGGTGGCGCGCCGCGCGCGGCGCATTCTCAGCGAGGTCCGTGATATCGGCGATTTCGCGCGGCAGTGTCATGAGCCGCTCTCGGCGCCGATCAGGCTCGGCGTGATCCCGACCGTGGCGCCCTATGTGCTGCCCGCGCTTCTGCCGCTGGTGCGCAAGGATTATCCGCAGCTCGTGCTCCAGGTGCGCGAGACCCACACGCAGCAGCTCATCGCGGAGCTCAATGAGGGGACGCTCGATCTCCTGCTGCTCGCGCTGCCGGTCCAGCATCCCGAAGTCGAGACCCTGCGGCTCGCAGAGGACCGCTTTCTGCTTGCCATGCCCCCGGGCCGCAAGCTCGCCAGACGCGTCCAGGCGACGCCTGAGCTCTTTGCACACGATCGCCTGCTGCTGCTCGAGGAGGGCCACTGCCTGCGCGATCAGGCGCTGGCGTTTTGCCATCTGCGCCAGGTGGAAGGTGTCGACACGTTCGGGGCCTCGAGCCTGTCGACGATCGTGCAGATGGTCGCAAACGGCATGGGGCTGACCTTCCTGCCCGAGATCAGCATCGGTGTCGAGGCCATGGGCGGTCGGGTCAGCATCGGCCGCTTCGCCGATCCTGAGCCCGCCCGCACGCTCGGGCTCGCGTGGCGTGGGACCTGTCCACGCAAAGAGGACTTCATCGCGCTGGGAAAGCAGGTCGGCGAGGCCGTGCGGCTCTGCCAGGGGCCGGCGGCGACAGTGGTGGCCGGCCCGCGCGCACGGGAGCGCCGGGCGGAAGCCTAGCGCCCGCGTGGCCAGCTTGTGAACGGTCGCTTGGCCAAATCGGCATTGTAGTAGCGGCGATCGCCGGTAACCTCCTCGCCCAGCCAGTCGGGGCGCTCGAGCGTGCGGTCCGCGCGATCGAGCTCGACCTCTGCAATGACGAGGCCGGCATTCTCGCCGTCGAAGACGTCGACTTCCCAGTTCAGGTCGCCGATCGGCACGATGTGGCGGACCTTGCTGATGATCGCGCCCTCGCGCTGCCGCATCAACGCCTCGGCATCGGCGAGCGGGATCGCATACTCGTACTCGTGCCGCGCCATGCCCGAACGCGCAGCCTTGATGCTGAGCGTGGCGGTCTCCTCGCCGTCAATGCGGACGCGGATGGAGAGTCGGCCGTCCTTGGTGAGGTAGGCTTGGCGCAGGCGCCGCGAGCGGGCGACAAGCGGTTTCCAGCCATCCCCAACCACGCGGAACTTTCGCTCGATCTCCAGGGCCATGGGAACGCGTGCACACTCCCTGTGAAGCCGGACGCGGCAAGGCCGGACCCATCCGGGCGTTCGTCACTCTCTATCTGGTCGCACGGGATGCGGCAACGGCGCCGCCGTCGTCCGCGTCAGTCGCCGGTCGGCGAGACGCGGAACTCGATGACATCCGGAAGCGCGAGCAAGTGCTGGGCGAGGGCTTGCCCGTCCGCGCGATTGCGGCTTCGGATGACCATTCGGTATTCGAAGAGCTTGCCGCCCTCGATGAGCCGCGAGTGCATGTTGGCGACGGTGAAGCCGTGTTCACCAACGAGCGATCTGAGCTTGTCTTCCGCGATCACCGCATCCCG
Organism: Hyphomicrobiaceae bacterium; assembly: GCA_046293075.1. Taxonomy (GTDB): domain Bacteria; phylum Pseudomonadota; class Alphaproteobacteria; order Rhizobiales; family Hyphomicrobiaceae. The sequence continues at coordinate 15,425 of JBKBPL010000011.1, forward strand.
GCGGAAGCGCACGTGGAAGTGGGCATAAAACTCGCTCGGCATCTGCGCCTCAATGAAGCGGAACGCGCTCAGGATCAGCAACGTCGCGACCGTGCCGATGAGGGCCGGGAACCAGAAGCCGATGCCGACCAGAATGCCGAGCGAAGCGGTCATCCAGATCGAGGCGGCCGTGGTCAGGCCACGAACCGTCAATCCTTCCTTGAAGATCACGCCGGCGCCGAGAAAGCCGATTCCGGTCATGATCCCCTGCCCCATGCGGGTCGGATCGGTGCGGATGGCTTCGATGGTGAGCTCGGTCATCCAGTGGCTCTGGTAGACCGTGACGAGCATGAGCAGGGCCGAGGCCGTGCAGACGAGCGCGTGCGTGCGGAAGCCGGCGGGGCGACCGTGGAAGCTGCGCTCGGCACCAATCACCGCGCCGATGGCGAGGGCGCCGAAGATGCGCGCCAGCATGATGATAAGCTCGTGGGGCACCTACGCTTTTCCGATCAACATTGCTGCGGGCCGATGATGGAGGATCCCGACCCGGTAGCGGGGCGACCGCGGAGGCTGCTTCTACATATATGACAGTTTTGTGACAACGTATTTTCAGCGGCCGAGCGACGGTCTCGGCCAGCACAGCGCGGCGGGCCAGGCCGCCCCGGCGCGGGCATGATCGGTACGGCGGCCGGGGCTTGGCCCTGCGAAGCCTGTTGCGCCGGGCTGTGTCGCCGGCCCATGCTGGCAGGGGCAGAACTGGGAGGAGCGAAGCGCGTGCCAACCCGATTGATGATTCTCAACGGACCGAACCTGAACCTTCTCGGTATCCGCGAGCCCCATATCTATGGCTCGACCCGGCTCGAAGCGATCGAGCGCAGCTGCCGCGAATATGCCGAGCTGCTGGACGTCCAACTGGAGTTCCATCAGTCGAACCATGAGGGGGTCATCGTCGATCTGATCCAGGCCGCGCGCGAGCGGGCCGACGCGCTCATCATCAATCCAGCGGGCCTGTCGTTCACATCGATCCCCATTGTGGATGCGCTCAAGACCTTCGAGGGCCCCGTCATCGAGCTGCACATCTCCAACATTCACGCGCGCGACGAACTGCACCGGCATTCGAGGATCTCGGGCTCGGTCAAGGCGGTCATCTGCGGCCTTGGTCCCTACGGCTACATCGTCGCCATGCAAGCCGCCGTGCAGTGTCTCGGGCGCATTCCCGACGTACTTCCGACGCCCATCAGGATCGGGCCGGTATAGGCTGCAGCAGAGCCATTTCGTTCCGAAGGGGATCAATCGTGGCCGACTATGAGACGTTCGAGCTTGGTCCACTGGCGCTGCAGCGCGGCATGACGCTGCCGAGGGCGCATCTCGCGTACAAGACCTATGGCCGGCTCGCGCCGGACAGGTCGAATGTCATTCTCTATCCGACGTCCTATGCGGCCCATCATACGGACATCGACTGGCTGATCGGGCCGGACCGGGTGCTCGATCCCGAGCGCTACTTCATCATCATTCCGAACCAACTCGGCAACGGCCTTTCCACCTCGCCGAGCAACCTCGCGGAGCCTTACGGCCTCGGGCGCAATCCTGTGTTCACGCACTGGGACAACGTCCACGCCCAGGAACGGTTGCTGCGCGAGCGCTTCGGCGTCACGAAGCTGGCGCTTGCCTATGGCTGGTCCATGGGCGGCCAGCAGGTGCTGCACTGGGGTGCCATCTTTCCCGACCGCGTGGCACGCATCTGTGCGGTGTGCACGGCGGCCAGGACCAGCCCGCATAACAAGGTCTTCCTCGCGGGCATCCGCGCGACGCTGACGGCCGATGGCGCTTGGCGCGACGGGCGCTTCCTCGAGCGGCCGGTCAGTGCCTTGCGGGCCTTCTCGCGCGTCTATGCCGGCTGGGCCATGAGCCAGGCCTTCTATCGGGAGAAGCTCTGGGCCACGATCGGTTATACGTCGCTCGAGGACTATCTCGTGCGCGCCTGGGAGGGCAACTATCTGCGCCGCGCAGCCGAGGACCTGCTCTCGATGATCGAGACCTGGTATCAGTCGGACATCTCCGACAACCCCATCTACGGCGGCAATCTCGAGGCGGCGCTCGGCGCGATCAGCGCCCGTGCCATCATCATGCCCTCCACGACGGACCTCTATTTCACGCTCGCCGATGGCGAAGCGGAGACGCGCCTGATGCCCAATGCCGAGCTGCGTCCGATCGCATCCATCTGGGGGCATCGCGCGGGCAATCCGGCGCAATGTCCGCAGGACGAGGCTGTGTTGCGCCGTGCCGTGCAGGATTTGCTGGCCCAGTAACGCGCGCCGAACCGGAAGTGAGCATGGTGGCATGAGGCTCAGTCCGACGCATCGTCCGATCCCCGGCGGCTGCCGGATTTGGCCGCAATTGCTGGCTACCGAGTGCCTCGGATCACGCGTAACGTGAGGACTCACCAAGAATTTACCTGCCGATCCCTTTGCCCATCTCGGGACACGGATAGTCTACGCACCGACGACCCCGCCCTCCTGCGGAGGCGTACCCTCAAATCGAACGAACATCCGATCGCGAGATCCTGCCTTGCCGATCGAGCCCGACACCCACCCCTGAGAATGAGGAAATCCAGTATGGACAGACTTCCGATGCGCGCGGCATCAAGGCCCTCCCGGACGCCGGTGGCATACGCCGGCTGGTCGGCCAGAGTACGCGCAGGTTTGGCAATGTTGGCCGGTGTCCTGCTGGTGGCGACGGCGCTTTCATCCGTCGCGCAGGAGCAGAGCTCGAGCTCCAACAAGCCGTTCGAGCCGCAGAGCGGGCAGGCCGGCAAGGATGTGGTATGGGTCCCGACGCCGCAAAGTCTCGTCGAGAAGATGCTCGACATCGCCAAGGCGACGCCCAATGACTACCTGATCGACCTTGGATCGGGCGATGGGCGCACCGTCATCACGGCGGCGAAGCGTGGCCTCCGCGCTCACGGAATCGAGTACAATCCGCAGATGGTCGAGCTCTCGCAGCGGGCCGCGAAAGAGGCCGGCGTCGCGGACAGGGCGACTTTCGAGAAGGCCGATCTCTTCGAGAGCGATTTCTCCAAGGCACAGATCATCACGATGTTCCTGCTGCCCTGGATCAATGAGAAGCTGGCGCCGCAGCTCCTTGAGCTGAAGCCCGGAACGCGGATCGTATCGAACACGTTCCAGATGGGCGACTGGCAGGCCGATGAGACCGCAACGGTCACCGAGGACTGCACGAACTATTGCAAGGCGCTGCTTTGGATCGTGCCCGCCAAGGTCGGCGGGACTTGGCAGCTCGGCGAGGCAGAGCTGAAGCTCAAGCAGAGCTATCAGATGCTGAGCGGCACACTCGGTCCTACCGAGATCACGGATGGCCGTGTCCGCGGCACCGAGATCAGCTTCAGCGTCGGCGATTCGAAGTATACGGGGACGATTGACGGTAAGACCATGCGAGGCACCGTGAGCGGCGGACGCAGCGGAAGCTGGACCGCGACGCAGAAGTAGCGTGCGGTCAGCGTGTTCGGGCGAGCGGCAGCTTGGTTCCGGTGAACGCGCGCTCGATCACGATCGCCTTCCTGAAGCGGAACAACCGTGCCGGACGGCCGCCTGTCTCAATTGATTTTTCGCCGGTCTCCTCGATCAGGTCCTGCTGCTCGAGGGATCGGCGGAAATTCTGCTTGTGGAGCAGTTGCCCGGAAAGTGCTTCGACCGCCTGCTGCAGTTGAAGGAGCGTGAAGGTCGCCGGCATGAGCTCGAAGATAACGGGACGATATTTGATCTTCGCACGCAGTCGCGCGATGCCGGTGGCCAGGATCCGGCGGTGATCGTGGAGCATCGGCTCGCCGGGGATCGGTGAGGCATTCGTGCAGCCCTCGCCGCGTGCCTCCGGCACCAGGCCCGCCTCGTAGAGCAGCTCATAGCGCTGCAGGACGAGCTCGCCATTCCAGCAAAGGCCGTGTTGCCCGAAGACGACGTCGATGCGTCGTGCGCGTTCCGCCTGCGCCGCCTTGCCTGGCGCTTGCCTGGCCCAGGCGCGAAGGCGCGGCACGATGAGCTTGTCAGCGAGCTCGCCGCTCGAATGGCGTACGTCCTCCCAAGGGAAATATCGGTACCAGCTCTGCCACGTCGCAGCGTAGCCGCGCGAGGTGCCGGCTTCGCGCGTCAGGCCCAGATAGCTGATGGAGATGACCCGCTGATCGGGATCTTCCCCGGTTCGATCCCGGTCGGCGAAGGTATAGAGCTGCTCCATGTAGCCGACGGGATGTTTCGTCTGCCGTTCGACCCACGTGCGCAAGCTCAACTGCAGCGACCGGTCGGTCGACGCGAAGGGCCCGGACGGGAGCGCGCGGCCATCATTGATGGTCAGCACGCGCGGTTCGTCGACGCTTACGGCGACGAGCACGGCAATCAGCTCGGGAGAGGTGAAACGTGCCGGCTTGCGTGCCGGCTTGGGCTGCTTCCTGGTCATGTCGTCACGATGGCGTTGCGTCCGTCAGTCGGTGGATCATTTCCGGGGCCGCAGCCGTGGAAGCTCGGTGGCCGTTGAGGGGTCGAAGTCGCGGAAAGGGCCGCCCGCGCGTTCCAAGCTTGTCGAGCAATGAGACTGGAGCGTATCGCCAACGATGGCGACGCGCACCCCGTCATGCGATCGCCCGTGAGCCGGTGCTCCCGCTCGTTTCAAGAGTGCGGACGGTAAGCATATCTTGCAGACGAATGGGTGGTTGATGTTGACCTTGAACGCCGCGACGATCTGCTAGAGTGCCAGTAAGGGCGAGGGCAGTGCCGCCGATCAGGGAGGAAGAAAGATGGCCTATGCGACAACCGACGACGGAGTCCGCCTCTATTACGAAGAGACCGGTTCAGGCCGGACCGTGATCTTCGTCCACGAGTTTGCCGGGGATATGCGGAGCTGGGAGCCACAGATGCGTCACTTCGGCCGCATGTACCGCTGCATTGCCTACAATGCGCGCGGCTACCCGCCGTCGGATGTGCCTGCCGAGGCGAGCAGCTACGCGCAGGCCCGCGCTGCCGACGACGTAAAGGCTGTGCTCGATGCAGCGGGCGCCGATGATGCGCACGTCATCGGCCTTTCCATGGGCGGCTTTGCGACGCTGCACTTCGGCTTTCGACATCCAAAGCGCGCCCGCTCGCTCTGCGTCGGCGGATGCGGCTACGGCGCCGAGCCCGAGCAGCGCGAGCGCTTTCAGGCCGAGGCCGAGGCAACGGCCAAGCTGCTTACAGCCGGCGGCATGGCGGCGTTCGCCGACGCCTACGCGCATGGGCCGACGCGCGTGCAGTTCGAGAACAAGGACCCACGGGGATTTGCCGAGTTCAAGCGGATGCTGGCGGAGCATTCGGCACTCGGCTCTGCCAACACGCAGCTCGGCGTCCAGCGTGCGCGTCCGTCACTCTATGCGCTTGTCGACGAAATGAAGAAGCTTACGGTGCCAACGCTCATTATCACCGGCGATGAGGACTGGCCTTGCTTGATGCCGGGCATCCTGATGAAGCGGAACATCGTGTCGTCGGCACTTGCGGTCATGCCGAACGCAGGCCATGCCATCAATCTCGAGGACCCCGACGTCTACAACCGGATCGTCGGCGATTTCCTTGCGACCGTGGAGAGCGGCCGCTGGCCGATGCGCGATCCGCGCGCCATGACGACGTCGATCACCGGCATGAGGACCTGAGCCACCTACGATCGAAAAGCCCAGCGTGCCGCCAGCCGCTCGCGGCGGCGGCAGCCCGCTGCGCCCTGCTCCACCTGAAGCGCGGCAAAACTCCGGGCGCTGATGACCGCGTCACCTGCTCAAGGTGACCACGTTTTGCATGTGGCGCGCGTCTGCGGTAGCCGCAAGTTGGGCACCAAGAAGCCGTGACGGAAAAGCGATGGTCGAATTTCGCGTTGGAAATGGATATTTACAGGGCCTCGCAGCTCCGCATAGGATGCGTCCGTTAGAGACCGGGGAACGGTCCGCAAGTGCGCGGTTCGTCGCTGACGACTACAAAGGGAGGAATCTATATGAAAGCGAAGCTTTCGCTCGCTTTGGCATCTGCTGTCATCATCTGTGCTGCCATGCCTGGCCCTGCCGACTCGCAGGAGCGCGTACGCTGGCGCATGCAGAGTGCTTTCGGCAGCCAGTTGCCGCACCTCGGGCCGCCGGGCCAGCGCTTCTCCAAGGACATCGAGGTGATGTCCGGTGGCCGGTTCGAGATCCGCTTCCATGAGCCGGGCGCGCTCGTTCCGACATTGGAGTGCTTCGACGCTGCATCGAAAGGTGCGGTCGAAGCCTGCTGGACGACGCCGGGCTTCCATGCCGGCAAGTATCCGGCCCTGCCGTTCTTCACCACGGTGCCGTTCGGGCCGAACTTCGGTGAGTTCATGGCCTGGAAGTGGCACGGCGGCGGCAACCAGCTGCGTGACGAGATCTACGCCAAGCACGACCTGATCGCCTTCGACAGCTTCTGCATCGGGCCCGAGACGTCCGGCTGGTTCCGCCGCGAGGTCAAGGGCGTCGAAGATATGAAGGGCCTGAAGATGCGTTTCTTCGGCCTTGGCGCGCGCGTCATGCAGAAGGTCGGCGTCTCGACGCAGCTTCTGGCACCGGCCGACATCTTCCCGGCGCTCGAGCGCGGCGTCATCGATGCGACCGAGTTCTCGATGCCCACCATGGACATCAAGCAGGGCTTCCATCAGGTCGCCAAGTACAACTACTTCCCCGGCTGGCACCAGCTCACGTCGTGCAGCGAAGTTCTGATGAACAAGCCGGCCTATGACAAGCTGCCCGAGGCCTACAAGCGGATGATCCAGGTCGCCGCGACGGCTCAAACGGCGTACAACTACGCAGAGAGCGAGCACGCCCAGTTCGCGGCCATGCAGGAAATGGTCGAGAAGCATAAGGTGCAGATCCGGCGGTGGAGCGACGAGGACCTCGCGGTCTACGAGAAGCTGTGGCTCGAGGTGATAGCGGAAGAGTCGGCCAAGGATCCGCTCTTCAAGAAGATCGCCGACCACTACCTCAACTATCGCAAGAACTACGCGATTTGGGGCGATGCCCAGGCGATGAAGCCGACGTACCTCAAGAAGTGAGAAGCTGCTTGAGTTGTCGAGATGTGGGAGGAGGATGCCGGCCGTACCGGTTCTTCTCCTCCCGATCTTGCGTGCGGGCGGGGCCGGGAGTTCAGGCCCCTCTAGAGAATTCCACTTTCCCGACTGAGGGTTGAGATGGCGTCGATCGAGCAAGGGGCTACTGGCCGCCGCTCCGTGGCGATTTGGCTGATACCGCTGCTGCTAGTGGGCCTCGGAGTGGCCTTGGCGGTCTACATCTCACAGCTTCCGCCCGATGTGCGGACGGATCTGCGCTATCACGCGCAGGACTTCCTGCCGATCGTCATGTTCGCGACGCTCGCTGTCCTGCTGTTCACGGGCTATCCGGTTGCCTTCATTTTGGGCGGTGTCGCGCTGACCTTCGGGCTGCTCGGCATCATGATCGACTCCTTCAAGGTCGAGCAGTTCTTTGCATTCGTGCCGCGCATTTGGGGGCAGGCGGCCGAAAACCTCGTGCTCGTGGCCGTTCCGACGTTCATCTTCATGGGCGTCGTCATGGAGCGCAGCGGCATCGCCAATGACCTGCTCTATTGCGTGCAGGTGATCCTGAAGCGTGTGCCGGGTGCGCTGGCGCTCGGCGTCACCATTATGGGGACGATCCTTGCGGCGATGACCGGCATCATCGGTGCCTCGGTGACCATGATGACGGCGCTCGCCCTGCCGACGATGATGCGGCAGGGCTATGCGCACTGGCTCGGGTGCGGAACGATCGCGGCCTCGGGCACGCTCGGCATCCTCATTCCGCCGAGCATCATGCTCATCATCATGGCCGATCTTCTCGGCATCTCGGTCGGCAACCTCTTCATGGCGGCGCTGGCCCCGGGCCTCGCCCTCTCTACAATGTATCTGCTGTTCATTCTCGTCATCGCGACACTCATTCCTCGCGTCGCGCCGCCCCTGCCGCCGGAACTGCTGGCCGTGCCTAAAGGGCAGATGTCGCCGCTGTTGTGGAAGGCTTTCTTCCCGCCGGTGTTCCTCATCGGTCTCATCAAGGGTTCGATCCTGTTCGGATGGGCGACGCCAAGCGAGGCCGGTGCGGTCGGCGCGGCCGGCGCCCTCATCCTCGCCCTCATTGGCGGACGCCTCAACTTCGGGATGATGAACGACGCCTGCCAGACGGCGGCGCGCACGATCGCGATGGTCTTCTTCATCATCGTCAGCGCCACGTGCTTCGCGTTCGTCTATCGAGCCCTGGGCGGTGACGACATTGTCGAGAAGCTCATCCGCGAAGCCGGGCTGACGAGCTGGGGCTTCCTGTTCCTGATCATGGCCATCGTCTTCGCGCTCGGCTTCTTCCTGGACTGGATCGAGATCACGCTGATCGTCCTGCCGGTGTTCGCGCCGATGATCGGGGCCCTCGATTTCGGCGACCACGTGGCGAAAGCCGACATGGTCTACTGGTTTGCCATCCTCATGGCGGTGAACCTGCAGACCTCGTTCCTGACGCCGCCATTCGGCTTCGCGCTCTTCTATCTGAAGGGCATTGCGCCGAAGGAGGTGAAGATCCAGAGCATCTACTTCGGCATCATCCCCTTCGTGTTGCTGCAGTTGCTCGGGCTTATCATCATCATTCTCTACCCTGAGCTCGCGCTGTATCTCATGCGCACCACCTACGGCTGATATGGAGGCTTTTTTTCATGCAGCAAGAAGCCTCGCGGACTGAATTCGAGATTGGTCAGGAGCCGCTGGCGCTCCGCATGGCATCGAAGCTCCGCGCGTTCGTCGATTTCGTCGGTCGCTGGGCAGCCTGGCTCATCGTGCCGCTGGTGATCGTCACCTGTATCGACGTCATCGCGCGCAAGCTGATCTGGCGCGCGGCGGATGGCAGCGTGCAGGGCTTGCAAATCTGGCTCGTCAACTATGTGTCGCGCTATTTCGACTCGGCCTTCATGCAGGAGCTGGAGTGGCACATTCACACAGCACTGTTTGCCCTCGTTCTCGGCTTTGGAACGATTTATAACACGCACGTCCGGGTCGATCTCATTCGTGACAATCTCGACTTCTCGCGCAAAGTGCGCCTCGAGTTCCTCGGCCTCACCTTCTTCCTCATTCCCTACCTGGTGCTCACCATCTACTTCGCGATCAACTACGCGGTGGGCTCCTACACAGTGGGCGAGGTCTCGCCGTCGGCGATCGGGCTTTCGCATCGATGGATCATCAAGAGCGTGCTCGTGGTCGGCCTCATCGTGGCCTTGATCGCGGGCATTGCGGTCTGGCTCCAGGTCGCCTACCTGATGTGGGGCGACCAGACGAAGCGCTTTCCCCTGATGACGCTGGACTGGCCGGAGGAAGCCGGTTCCCGGATCGAAGGCAAGGAGCGCGTTCGCCTGGAGGATGCACCGGACTTGGAGGCGTTGTCGCCTCTGAAGGAATTGGCATCGGCGGATGATGCCAGTGCCGAGCCAAAGCAGAAGGTCTGAACGGCTTTTTTGGTCCGGTGAGGAGAGGCTCGGCGGGGCTGGCGCGGCAGGCGCTGGCCGCGCTGAGCATGAACGAGGCCAGAAAGATGCAGCTCGACTGGGAGGGCATGTTCCGGCGTTACATCGCCGACAGCACCAAGACCCCCTACATGGTGGCGGTGAGCCGCCTCAACCGTGCGCAGGCCGACTACGAGCTGTTCGCCTATGCGCTTTTCGTTTCGATTATCTTCGGGGTGCTCGGCGTCGCCGCCTTCTCGCCGAGCCTGCCTCACGGCACGTCGACGCTCGTGCCGCTCTATGCCTTCTCCGTCGTCGTGGCAGCGATTGCGCTCGGCGTGCTCAAGCATCCTGCAGCGGCCGCGTATGCCGCAACCGGGCCTGTGGCGCTCCTGATCTATTTTGTGGTCTACGGCTTTCTTCCCACGCATGGCCCGATCGAGAAGACGATCATGATTGCGGTCGTCATCCTGTGGGGGCGCTATAGCTGGCGGACCGTGGAGATCGCGAAGGCCTACCCCAGTTTGCCTGATCCTCCCGCGCCGAAAGCGCAGCGATGAGCGACCATCCGCCCCCGGCCGATGGGGATCAAGCGCCCGCCGGGGTAAGCGTTTGGCAGCGCATCGGCAGGCGGCTCGGTTTGCTCTTGCCGTGGCACGTCGGGATCTTCGCCGCGCTGAATATCGTCCTTACGGTTGCCAACATCGCGACCGGGCGTCCGTGGTGGGCCGTCTGGCCGCTGATCGTCTCAGGCGCCGCGCTGGCGCTGCACTATTTCCTCTACCGTGCGACGGCCGTCGACGAGGCATGGGTCGCGGCCCGCATCGCCGAGCTGAACCTCAAGAGCTACGACCGCGCGCACATTGAGAACATCAAGGAGCGCGTGGAGAAACATGGGTATGGCAAGCCACGCGATGAGGGCGGCTAGTGTCCCGATCGCGAAGTTCGTCACCATCTGCAGCGGGCTCTCGGAGCACCTGCGCCCGCAACCTCCGTCGCTCCCAGTTGACGACGAACTTCGGCTTCTTTCCGAACACGGCGAAAGCGCGCGCGAGAACGCCGATGCTCCAGTCGAAGAACACCCATTGCGCTCACCGCGGATCGCCGGATGCCACATTCAGAACGGCGGGGAGCAGCGGGACCGCCGCGAATGCGGCAAGGTGAAAGGAGAAGGCCTCGAACGCGGCGACACACCGGCGTGCGGTCTCCACTTCCCGTTGCGCAATCATGAGACGCTCCCAAGTTGCATCGTTCTGCGCCGCAGCCCGGCCCTGCGATACAACGCATGTTCGGGGGCAGGAGGTGTTCCCCGAGAGGTGGGGTGCGCTTATGGCTGCGGCGCGCTGTAGCAACCGTTGCGGATTTCATCGAGCAATGGGCGCTGCCGCGGCACCCAGCCAAGTTCGGTGCGGGCACGCACGGCACGGACGCGGCTATTCGAGCCCATGGTGTCCTGCGCCGGGCCGTCGCCCCATTCGGCTGCGGCCTCTTCGAGCGGCATCGCCTGCGTGGCGTCGCCGAGGCCGAGCATCTGGCTGATTGCCGCGCACACCTCGCGCATGGAGTTCTCGCCGCTCTCGGCGAAATAGAAAGCGCCAGGCGGCGCGCGTTCCAGAGCACGCAGGTAGAGATCGACGAGATCGTCTATGTGCACGTTGGACCAGACGTTCTCGCCAGGGCCGTAGTGCTTCGCCACGCCGTGCTTCCTTGCCGTCCTGATGAGCCAGGGCACCTGTACGCTGTCCGCCTTCGCGCCACGGCCAAGGCCGTAGATCAGGCTTGGGCAGATGATGATCGCGCGCACGCCCCTGTCTGAATAGGAGAGGATCTCCTTGTCGAGCGCGACGCGGGCCGCGCGCGCCGGCGATGGCGTGAACGGCGTCGTCTCGTCGAAGACATCGTCCACGCGCTGGCCTGCCGCGCGCGTGCCGACAATGCTTGAGCCGCTCGTGTGGATGAACGCTTTGCCCGAGCCCTTGAGGGCGTCGAGCATGGCGATGGCCGCGTCGCGGTGGTCGGCACTCGCCGCATTGATGACAGCGTCGGCGGACGCCGCCTCTCTCTTCAGGATTGTGGCGTCGCCCAGCGTGCCCATGACGGGTTCAATCCCGATCGCGCGGATCTTCTCCGCGCTCTCCGCAGAGCGAACGAGCCCGCGCACCTGGTGACCCGCGGCAGCCAGCGCCTGTGCGAGAGAACCGCCGATGTAGCCGGATGCGCCTGTGCAGAAGATCTTCATGGCCGAGCCTCTGGTGGATGCTGGCGCGATGCCGCCTGCAACGAAGCCACTTTCTCCGCAAAGGTGCCAATCCGCAACCGTCTCTTGCGAACGCTGGTGCTACAGGGTCAGGCCGCCATCGACCACGACGGTCTGTCCGGTGACCATGGCGGCGCCAAAGCCGAGGAAGAGGATCACCTCGGCGATGTCATCCGTCGTGCAGCGGCGCTTGAGCAGGGCATTCTCGATCGAGGCGCGGCGCTGCTCGTCGGTCCATTCGACCATCCATGTCGAGTCCACGGCGCCCGGTGCCACCGCGTTGACGCGCACGTCCGGCGCGAGTGCGCGCGCAAGGTTCTGCGTCAGGCTGACGACGCCCGCCTTGGTCGCCGAGTACGCGAGGCTGCTGCCGGCACGGCCGAGGCCGGCGATCGAGGCGGTGTTGACGATCGCACCACGGGCGGCCTTCAACGCTGGTGCGGCGGACTTGGCGCAGCGGAAGACGCCGAGCAGATTGACCTGCAGGAGCGTGCTCCAAAGCTCTTCCGTGATAAGATCGAGCTCCCTCGGCTCGATCTTGCGCCGCGTGCCGGGCGTGCCGGCATTCGCGACAAGGAGATCGAGCCGGCCGAGGTCGTCGGTCGCTTTCGCGACCATGCGCGCGCAGTCGGCGGCATCGCCGACATTGCCCGGTGCGGCGACGGCCTTGAGGCCGTCGGCTTTGAGCCGGGCGACCGTGTCGGCGCCGCGTGGATCTTCGGCGAGGAAATTGACGGCGATGGTGGCGCCGTTCCGCCCAAGCATGGTCACCGTCGAGAGGCCGATGCCCGAAGCGCCGCCGGTCACGAGAGCCGTCCTGCCCGCGAGGTCGTAGCTGATCATGTTTCCTCCGTCAGTCATGATGGGGTGTGCGGGGTGCTGTCAGACGGCGCTCTCGGGGAGCCACGGCGCGGGCGCCCGCGCCTCGATGTCCGTGACCACATCGACGACAACGGTCTCGTCCGCGGCGACGGCCTCCTCGAGCGCGGCTCGGATCTTCCCCGGATCCTCGACGCGGATTGCCCGGATTCCGAAGCCGCGTGCGATGGCGGCGAAGTCCGTCGGGCCGAAGCGCAGCATTTCGCCTGGGTCGCCTGGCCGGTTGCCCTGCTGGCGGACGAGATTGGGCCAGCCCTGACCAAACCCCGAGTTGTTGTTGACGATGAGCGCGACGGCGATGCCGCGCCGCCTGGCCGTCTCGAGCTCAGTGAGATGATAGTAGAGCGCACCGTCGCCGCTGAAGCAGACGACCCTGCGGTGCGGCGCCGCGCACTTTGCACCGAGCGCCGCCGGGAATGCCCAGCCGAGCGAGCCTGCGGCGCGCAGATAGGTCTGGCCAGCGCCGTTGAGATCGATGAGCGTCGAGGTCCAGATGCCCGAGTAGCCCGTGTCCGCGACCAGGATGGCGTCTGCGGGGAGCACCTTGCTGAGCTCGGCACACAGGCGATCCGGTCGGATGGGCATGTCGTTGCTCGCCAGCAGCGCCGCCCGCTGGGCGCGCCACTCGGTCATGAGGCGAGCCGCACCTTCGGCATAGCTTGAATCGCGCGGCGGTTTGCCGACCGCTTCGATGAGCAAGGCAAGCGTCGCTTTCGGATCCCCCATGAGACCGAGTGTGTTCGGATAGGAGCGTCCGAGTTCGATTGGATCGACATCGATCTGGACGACGGGCGTCTCGATCGGTGGAATGCGCCACGCGTATGTGACCTGATCCCCGGTGTGGCAGCCCACATACAGAACCAGGTCGGCCTCGTGCACGATGCGATTGGCGGGCGGCGCCGCGTAGTCGCCAACCGTGCCGATGGCCAGCGGGTGCCGTGTAGGGATGAGACCATAGGCGCCGAGCGAGACGCCGATCGGGGCTGCGAGCCGCTCGCCAAGCGAGGCAAGCTCCGCACCGCAGCCGGAAGCCGTGGCGCCGGCCCCCGCGATGATCGCGACCCGCTGTGCTGCGCGGAGCGCCTTGGCGGCGCGCGCCACATCATCGGCAGATGGCACAGGACGGTGCGGCGGCAGGCGCATGTCGAACGGGGCCGCTGTGCTCACGGGCTCTGTGACCTCGCCCATCTCGACGATCTCGGCGAGGCGGCCATTGAGGTCGAGGTGCACGGGGCGCGGCGATCCGGTCATGGCCGCGCGCCAGGCCTGCCGCAGCAGGCGCGGCAGGTCCGCGGCGGAATCGACTTCGGCGGCAAACTTCGTGACGGCTGCGAACAGCGGGGCGTGCGGCAGCTCCTGGTAGGCATTGCGATGCTGAAGCGAGGCGACCTTGCGCCCGGTGAGCGCGATGACCGGGCTGCGGCCGAGATAGGGATCCTGCAGGCCGGCTGCGAGGTTCGCTGCGCCGACGGACTGCGCGAAGCAGATCCCTGGGCGGCCTGCGACGCGCGCGTAGCCGTCGGCCATGTAGGCCGCGGCTTTCTCCGTGTGCGCGAGCACCCGCGTGACGCCAAGCGCGCCAAGCTCGATCAGCGTGCGGCGCAGGACCGCATCGACCCAGAAGACATGCGTCGTGCCCGTGGCGTGAATGGTGCGCGCAAGCCATTCCGCGCCGTTCATGGCTCGGGCGGGGGTATCGGGCATGTTTCCTCGCAGGCAGGCTTGTTGTGTTTGCGGGCGACCATAGCAAGATCGCGCGGCCTCGGCAGGTAGCGCGAAGGCATAGCACGGCTGTCGCATAAGGGTGTGATGCGCGATTGGGCGCTGGCAACCCCCTGACGAACCCAACGGTCCCGCACGTTGCGACAGCTCCGTGAGCGGTGTAAAATGAAAAAAAATATTGGCGGCATCGTCGCCAGTGCCCTCGATGCGTTGCGAAACGATGCCGATTTGGTTCAGCCGTCGGAGGTCTCTTTTGTCGGGAGGGGTCTGCCATGACAAGCGCAACGCCCGATAGGCCGGATGCACCCGCGACGCGGTGGGCCGTGATCAAGGATCGATTAGCGATCGCCGGCGTCGTCGTTGCGCTCCTCTTTCTGCTGCTCATGATGATCGACGGCGCGGTGGTAAATTTCCGCTGCAGCCTCTGGCAGTTCATCACTTTCGAATGCAATCGCTGGGATGCGACCTGGAAGCCCTGGGATTGATCATCGCGACGCCCTCAGGTGTGCTATGCACGCGTTGATTGGGAGGTGAGAGCCGCCGCTGACGGCTGAGCCGTGGCGCCTCCAGCAGACTGAGCGAGGTTCCGAATGGCGCTTCCCGTCCCGACGCTCGATCATGTTGTCATCAATGCCCGCCACGACATCGACGGCGCCGCCGATACCTTCCGGCGCCTCGGCTTCTCGCTCACCGAGCGCGGCTATCACACGCTCGGCTCGATGAACCACCTCGCGATGTTCGGGACGGACTACCTCGAACTGATCGCCGTGCCCAAGGGGGCCCCGCCCGATGTCCGCCCCGATGTCCAGGCAGCGCCCCATGGCCTCAACGGCTTCGTCTTTGGAACGGAAGATTCAGCGGCACTCTACGCCGCGCTGAGCGAGGCCGGTGTCAACGCCAGGGCCCCCCGCGAGTTCTCAAGGCCGGTGCGTTTTGGGGCGCAGGAACGGCAGGCGCGCTTCCGCACGGTTTCCCTGCCTGAGGCTGATACGCCCTATGGGCGGATCTACTTCTGTCATCACCTGACGCGCGATCTCGTCTGGCGTGATGAGTGGCGCCGGCATGCGAACGGTGTTGTCGCAGTCATACGTGTGGTGTTCGTCCATCCTGATCCGGCAGCGGCAGCGCAACTTTATGTGCGCATGTTCGGCGCCGACGCCGTGCGCGATATCGATGGCGGCAAGGTGGTGGTCGTTGCGGCGGCCAGTCTCGAGATCGTCACTGAGGCCGTGGCGCGGCGGAAGTTCGGTGATGGCATGCCTGATCCGGCAGGGCGGCCGACCTACATGGCGGCGCTCGGCTTCCGCACGGCGTCGATCGCGCGCGCGACCGGCGTTCTCGCGCAGAACGGCATCCCATTCGTGAAGGCGGGCTCCGGCGCCGTGCAGGTGCCGGCGCACGCGGCCTTCAATGCCACGCTGACGTTCGCCGAGTAGAGCGGCCGGCGCCGGATTTCAGATCACACCCTTCGCCTTGAGCGCCTCGATGTCGGCCTTGCCATGGCCGAGGCGCGCCAGCACATCCACAGTATGCTCGCCGAGCTCAGGCGTCGCGCTCAGCGTGTCGGGCTGCGGATAGCGCGACATGTTGATCGGTTGGCCGACGACCTTGAGCGCGCCGAGCTTGTCGCTGTGCATCTTGCGGGCAATGCCGAGGTGCTGAACCTGCGGCTCGGCAAACGTGCGGTCGATGGTGTTGATCGGCCCGCATGGCACGCCGGCCGCGTTGAGTGCGGCAATCCAGTGGGCAGAGGTGTCGGTGCGCGTGCGCGCAGCCAACTTCTCGTTGAGCACCTTGCGGTTCGCCGAGCGCTTGGCGCCCGTTGCGTAGTCGGGATCGGCGAGCAGTTCGGGTGCGCCGAGCGCCTCGCAGCAGCGCCTGAACATGTTGTCGCCCGACGCCGCGATGTTGATATGACCGTCGCGCGTTGGAAAGACGCCGGTCGGGATGCTCGTCGGGTGGTCGTTGCCCGCCTGTCCAGGCACCTCGCCCTTCATGAGCCAGCGGGCGGCCTGGAAGTCGAGCATGAAGATCTGCGCCTCAAGCAGTGAGGTGTGTACCCACTGTCCTTTGCCCGAGCGCTCACGCTCGTAGAGCGCCAGCATGATGCCTTGCGCAAGCAGGAGACCGGACGTCAGATCCGCAATCGGGATGCCAACGCGTACCGGACCCTGCCCAGGAAGCCCGGTGATCGACATGAGGCCGCCCACACCTTGCGCGATCTGGTCGACTCCAGGGCGCGTCGCGTCGGGACCGGTCTGGCCGAAACCGGAGATCGAGCCGTAGATGATGCGCGGATTGACTTTGACGACGCTGTCGTAGTCGACGCCGAGGCGGCGCTTCACGTCGCTGCGGTAATTCTCGACGATGACGTCGGCATCCTCGGCGAGCGCCATGAATATTGCCTTGCCCTCAGCGCTCTTGAGGTTGAGCGTCATCGAGCGCTTGTTGCGATGGAGGTTCTGGAAATCGGAGCCGTGGCGCCGCCCGCCCATGGGATCGACGTCGTCCGCCGCCGGCGGCTCGATCTTGATGACGTTCGCGCCCCAGTCGGCGAGCTGGCGCACTGCCGTCGGTCCCGCGCGGTGTGCCGTCAGATCGAGGACACGGATGTGCGCGAGCGGCAGATTCGCGCGCGCGGATGGGCTCTCGGTCATCGGGCGTCCTCCGTTCAGAGCCGCACCTCCGCGCGGCTTTCTGAAAGACTATGCCGTGCTCCGGCGCGAGAGCAACTAACGGTCCGCTGGTCGGCTTTGACACGCACTTGACGGCCCGAGCCCAATGACGCTCATAGGGCGCCTCGATCGGCATTGGAAAGTCCCGAGCATGGAGAGCGACCCCGCCCCGAGCGCAAAGCTCTCGCCGGCCATGCGGTCATGGACCCATGCGGTCATCGACAGAGCACCGCTGAACGCACGCGCGGTAGTGACTGCGGTAGGCGCCGGTTAACTTCCTTAACTTAGGGTTGCGAAGTGGTTGCGGCACTGCAGCAAAAGCACTAGAGATAGGCGAGTGCACGATTTTCTCCTGACAGGGGTGCAGTAATGCGTCGGTCTCTGCTCGTGCTCATCATTTCAGGCATTTCGACCGGCGCGGTGGCGTCCGGCTACGCGCTCTGGACCTATACGATGGGGGACCGGGCCGAGCGGCCCGCAGCAACGGCCAGGGCTCCTGCAGATGAGGCCAGCAATCCGGCGCCGGCCAGCGCGGCAGTCGCGGCGTTGGCGCCGCCGCCCGCGGCGTCTCCGCCCGGCGCCTCCGCCCTTCTCGCCATCGAGGTCGCACGCATCGACGCGGGTGGCCCCTCAGTGCTCGCCGGCCGCTCGCCACCGAACCACAGGGTTACGGTGCTCGCCAATGGACGCGAGATCGCGAGCGTGATCGCGACGGACGAGGGCCAGTGGTCGGCCATTGTGAGTGAAGGCATTGCGGCCGGGCCGCTCGAGCTGTCGATTGTCTCGCAGGCCAAGGAGGGAGGCGCGCCCGTGCGCGGTGCTGCGCGCCAGCTCGTTGTACCGCCTGCACCGACGTCCGCGCTTGCAGTCGCGACGCCGCCGCCGACGCGCCCGCAGCCCGCCAAGGCCGTGCCGGCGGACAGCAAGGCACCCGCGCCGCGCACCACGCCACAGCCGATCGAGCGACCACAGGCCGAGGCGAGGCGCCCGGTGACGTCGCCACCCCAGGCGGGAGCAGAGGGTGAGGACGCCGCGAGCAAGCGCGCGCTCGCCGAGTTCGAGGCATTGGTCGAGCGGACGCGCAGGGAGGTGGCGGCGCAGAAGACGGATCGCGTCGCGCCCGTCGCTGAGAGTGGCCGTAACGCCGCGGCCACGTCGCTGCTGCCAACGGCACAGGCGACAACAACAGCTCAGAGCCCGGCTGCCTCAATGCGCGCAGCCGAAGGGGCTGCGACGCCTGCCATGGCTCAACCTGAGACGAAGCTCGCGGCGGCGATGCCCGCCGCGTCGCCGCCGACGATCCCTGGCCCGCGCCCAGAGCCGGCACCGGCCGCGGTCCAGGCGCCGATCCCGGTGCCGATCACCTTCGTGACCAATCGGGCGACGCTCACGCCAAACGGAGAGCGCGCCGCAGAGCTCCTCGCCGAGTATCTGCGGTTGATGCGCCCTGCAGGCATCACGCTTACGGGCCATGCCGACGCGCGCGGCCCGGACGGCTACAACATGAGGCTGTCGCTCAGGCGGCTCGAGGCCATCGAGCGCTACCTCCGCGCGGCCGGGTACTCCGGTGAACTCTCGCTGATTCCGCGCGGCAAGCGCGAGCCTTATCTTGGCATCGACCGGCGGCGGCTGCCGCTGCGCGAGATCTACCAGGCCGACCGCCGGGTCGAGCTGCGGCTGACGCCGTAGCGCTCTTTGGCAATGCCGGCAAAGCTGCCGCATCCCATTCCCTACCAGGGCTCCAAGCGTGTGCTGGCGCCGCGCATCGGCGCCTGCGTGCCCTGCGACGTCGAGGTGTGGTTCGAGCCCTTTGCCGGCTCTGCCGCGATGACGCTATGGGCGCTCGAAGCCGGTGTCGCGCGGCACTATGTGATCGCCGATGTGCTCGCGCCTATCGCGCAGCTCTGGCAGTCCATCATGGACAGTCCTGCGGCGACGGCCCGGCGCTATGGTGAGATCTGGCGCGGGCAGCAGCCCGGGGATCGTGGCTACTTCAACAGCGTGCGCGCGCGCTACAACGCCGGGGCCGACCCGGTTGATCTGCTCTACCTCATCTGTCGCTGCGTCAAGAATGCTGTGCGTTTCAATGCGGCGGGACAGTTCACTCAGTCGGTCGATCGCAGGCGCCTCGGGATGCGGCCCGAGCGCATGGCGATCGCAATCGCAGCCGCATCGAGGCTCATGCGCGGCAGGACAGAGGTGCGAAGCGGGGATTGGCGCGCAACGGTGCGCGACGCTGGCCCGCGCGACTTCGTCTATCTCGATCCACCCTATCTCGGTACGACCATCGGACGCGACCGCCGTTATGTTCAGCAGCTCCAGCGGGGCGATCTGATCGATGGCCTTGAAGACCTGCTCGCGCGGCGCGTGCGCTTTGCGCTCTCCTACGACGGCATGACCGGTGGCCGGGCCTATGGTCCACCGCTGCCGGAGGCGCTCGGCTTGACACGGCTGCTGCTGGATGCGGGCACGTCCGCACAGGCCACGCTCTCCGGCCGCGCAGAACGAACCGTGGAGAGTCTCTATCTCTCGCCGGGCCTCAAGCGAGCATCGGCCCCTTGTTACGTTGCGCGCGTATCGGCCGCACCATCTTCCTGATGCGCCACGCCGCGGCGGTCATCCCATGCATTCGCGTCTTCATCGTGTGCTCGACGCATGTGGATCTGCACGCGATGCATCTCAACGTGCGCGGCCTCCCGTTCGCCGGGCCGCCGCCGATGAAGGCCGGCCTGCCGCCCCTCTGAATGGTTGCACCGATCGTCGTGCTCGCGCTCAGGATTGTGCTGGGCGTCGCCGCGCCCTGTACGCTGCACCCGGGTTCGTACTCTGATCCTCGCGACCTTGGTATCGGCGTGTCCGTCCATGTCAGTCAGCGCTAGATGGGCGCTGGCGGTCGCCCGCCGGATCACGACGCGAGGTAATCGCGCAGCGAGGCGAGCAGCGTCGCGACGCCGATCAGCGCCAGTGTGGCCAAGGCCGCGTTGCGGAAGTGACGTGCGCCGCCATACGCGAAATAGCGGCTACCGAGCAGAACGGAACCGACATAGATCGGCAGCAGCAGGAGCCCGGTGACAATCGCCTGCTTCGTGAAGAGGCCGAAGTACAGAAGCGGGAGCAGCGACGAGAGCGAGACCGCGGTCATGAGCGCGAGCACGTTACCGCGCTGCTGAGTGGGCGTGCCGGGGCGCGAGAGGATGACAGCGACGGCGGGAGGGCCGCCGATGCCGGCGGCGCCCTGGACTAGGCCGCTGGCGACGCCGGCGCCGACCAGAACGGGTCGCCCGACTTCCCGCTCGAGACGCCAGCCGCGCATCAGCATCGCCACCATGACGACCACGAGCGCCGAGATCACCACCTTCATGAGCGCCGGGCTGACGCTGACCAGGATCCAGGTGCCGAGCGGCGCGCTGAGCAGGATGGCGAGTGAGATCGGCACCACGATCGATCGCTCGGACGTCCGGATGGCATCAGGCAGGAGCTGGATGAGCGTCGGAATCCCAACGACCGTCATCGTGGCGACGGCCAGACGCGGCTCATAGGCGAGGCTCATGACAGGAAGGGCCACCAGCGCCGCGCCGAAGCCGACGAAGCCGCGCATGAAGCCGCCAACGAACGCGGCGGCGCACACTGCGGCCAATCGGGCGTCGAGTGGCACCCCGAACACGTCCAGCACGTCTTCATCCCCTGTCCAATCGGGACATGATGGCGTCTTGCGGGCGCGTTGGCCAGGGCATCTGCCGAAAGGGGGCGCGCCGCAGATGCATGATTGGGCAAGGCTCTCCCTTGCCGAGCAGGACGGCGGCTCCGCCGCGCCGCTACGCTTGAGACGCGAGCTCTGCCCGCTTCTTTGCGAGCGCGCGATCGACGAAGCCGAGGCGGTCCTGACCCCAGTAGATGACGCCGTCGAGCACGAAGGACGGCGCGCCGAACACGCCGAGCGCCAGCGCCTCGTCGCTGTACGCGCGATAGAGCTCCTGCACGCGCGGGCTTCTCTCGGCAGCGACGAGAGCCGCGCCGTCGTAGCCGTTCTCGTCGGCGATCTGGCGGCGCACGTCGGGGGCGGCGATATCGCGCTCCTCGGCCCACACGGCTCGCAGGATTGCATGGGAGAGTGGAAAGGCGTCGAGGCCTTGATCCTGGGCCGCGATCACCATCCAGCCGGCATACTTGTTCCAATCGGGATCGGCGGGGATCGACTGAGGATAGTAACGGGGCTTGAGCACCAGTGGCATGCCGAGATATTCGCTCCAGCGGGCCAGCTCCACGTCGTGATAGGCCCGCCGAGGTCCCGGCCGCGTACGGATCGGCACGCCGCCAGTCTTCGGCACGACAGCCTGGAAGTCGAAGGGCTTGAGCAGAAGGCGCACGCGATGGCGGCGGACGATGTCCTGAAGCTGCGGGCCAGCCAAATAGGCCCAAGGCGAGGACAGACTGTAGTAGCAGTGAAGGTCGATCATGAGCGCGCCTTTGGCGTGAACAGGAAACGGAGATGAGAATGTCCGAGATCTGGCAGGGCGTGAAGAGCGCACGCAACGATGGGGCGCTCGCCGTTCTGGCGGATCGGGCCCGCCACGATCTCCAGATGCTCAACTACCCGCCGACCGACTGGGTGCCCGAGGTCCTGGGGCCCGACGGCTCGCCCATGCTTGACGTGCTGATCGTTGGCGGCGGCATGTGCGGGCAGACGGCGGCATTTGCGCTGAAGCGCGAGGGCGTCGGCAGGGTCCGCGTGATCGACCGCAAGCCGCGCGGCGATGAAGGCCCCTGGGGAACCTATGCGCGCATGGAGATCCTGCGCTCGCCAAAGCACCTGACCGGGCCCGATCTCGGCGTGCCGTCGCTGACCTTCCGCGCCTGGTACGAGGCACAGCACGGCGCCGAGGGCTGGGCGCGGCTTCACAAGATCGGGCGGATCGACTGGCGCGACTATCTCCTCTGGGTGCGCGATACGGTCGGCCTCGCGGTCGAGAACGGGACGTCGCTGGTGGGCTTGGAGCCTGCTGCCGCGGGCATCCGCGCGACGCTTGAGAGTGCGAAGGGGCGCGAGGACATCTGGACGCGCAAGGTCGTGCTCGCGGGCGGACGAGAGGGCGCGGGCGGCATACGCTTTCCGCGCTTCCCGGGCCTCGATCGCGCGAGCGGCGAAGCCCGGGCGCGTGCGCGCCATTCCACGGACGGCATCGCGCCTGAAGATTTTGTTGGCCAGCGCGTCGGCGTGCTCGGCGCTGGCGCCTCGGCCTTCGACTGCGCGGCGACCGCGCTCGAAGGGGGCGCCGCCGAAGTGATCATGTTCGCGCGCCGCCCGCATCTGCCGCAGGTCAACAAGTCGAAGGGTGCGAGCTATCCCGGCTTCATGCGCGCCTTCGGGAGCCTGAGCGATGCCGACCGCTGGCGGCTGCAGACGTACATCTTCGGCGAGCAGGCGCCGCCGCCGTATGAGTCCGTCTTGCGCTGCGACGCGCATCCGAACTTCTCGATCCGGTTCTCGGAGGCGTGGACCGACGTGGTGCCGGAGGCAGCGGGTGTCCACGTTACGACGACCAAGGGGCGCCATGCCTTCGACGCCGTGATCTTCGCAACGGGCTTTGAGGTGGATCTGGCGAAGCATCCGCTGCTCGCGCCGCTCGCCGACAGCATCCTTCTCTGGCGCGACCGCATTGCGCCGGACTTGGCCGCTCAGGACTCGGAAAGCGCCCGCCACCCCTATCTCGGCCACGGCTTCGAGCTGATCGCGCGCGACAGCGGCCGAGCGCCGGGCCTTGGCCGCATCCACATGTTCAATGTCGGCGCCACGATGAGCCATGCCGCGCTTGCCGGCGACATACCGGGCGTGCAGATCGGCGCCACGCGGCTCGCAGGCGCGATCGTCGACGACCTCTTCCGGGAGAACCTGGCGGCGCTCGAGGCGCGGCTGATCGCGCACGATGAGCGCGAGCTTGCGCCGACGCGCTACCTCACGCCCTGAGCCCTGGGTACCAAAGGCCGTGTCGGAAAGCGCCGCAGCAGCCCTTAACCTGCCGAGGCGGGCAGCATGGCCTCAAGGGCCTGAGATATCGCGAGCGTGCGTCGGTCGGTGCCTCCCTGGCCGATGACCATCAGGCCTGTCGGGGCATCGCCAGGCCGGTGCATGGGGATCGAGATCGCGCAGCAGTCGAGGACGTTGAACAGCATCGTGTTGCGCAGGATCAGCAGGTTGGTGCGCGTGTAGGCGTCGTCCTCTGCCACCTCCTCGATGCGCGGCGCGATGATCGCGGTCGTCGGCATGATGACGGCGTCGAAGCCGGCCGTTGCGTCGTTGTAGGCCGTAATCGCGGCGGCGCGGCGCTCGATGAGGCCGATGTAGAAGGCAGCGTCCTGCTCAGCGCCGCGCATGATGCGCATCAGCACGCGCGGATCGTATTGGCTGGCGCGCCGCGCAATGAGCTCGCGATGCCAGGCATAGCTTTCCGCGGCGGCGATGCCGCCCTTGTCGGACATTTCGGCGACGCCCTTCAGTACGGGAAGCGGCGCGCGCGTGACGACGGCACCCGCATCGGCCATGCGGCGGAGTGCGCTATCGAATGTGGCAGCGACGTGCGCGTCGAGGCTGTCGAGCACGATTGTCTCGGGCACCAGGAGCCGGAGGCTCTTCACGGCGACGGGCGGCAGCGGCGCCGGCTTCTCATTGGCAAACACTGCGTCCATGATGGCGCAGCAGTCGACCGAGCGCGCGAGCGGCCCGATCGAATCGAGGGATGTCGCGAGCGGCACGACACCGTCGATCGGAACACGCCGCGCGGTCGGCTTCCACCCCACGATGCCGTTGAAGGCTGCCGGGACGCGACAGGAACCGCCCGTGTCGGTGCCGAGCGCGCCGTGCGCCATGTGATCCGCGACCGCGACACCAGAGCCTGATGAGGATCCGCCAGGGACGCGGCGCTCGGATCGTGCCCAAGGCGAGGCCGGCGTGCCGTAGTGCGGGTTGATGCCGAGGCCGGAATAGGCGAACTCGGTCATGTTTGTCCGCCCGATGAACACGAAACCTGCCCGCCGCAGACGCGCGACGGCCGGCGCATCCTCCGTGGCCGGCGGGGCATCGGCGAGGACGCGCGAGCCGGCGGTCGTGACGTCGCCGACGATGTCGGCGAGGTCCTTGATGGCAATCGGGATGCCCGCATAGGGCGACGGTGCGGCGCCGGCACGCCTGAGGGCGTCCATGGCATCCGCGGCGGCGCGGGCGCGATCGGCATCGACGCGGATGAACGCACGCGCGCCTTCGCCGGCCGGATCCTCGATCCGCGCCAGACAGTCCTCGACGAGCATGCGGCTGGTCGTCGTCCCGCGCGCGAGATCATGGGCGAGGCTTGAAAGTGTCGGCTGGCTGCGGGGCATGACGGGGTTCCTCTCGCGGGTGCGCCGCCGGCGCCCGGCGCGCGACGGCGTGTCAGCATGAGCGGTATGGCCGGCCGAGCGCAAGCTGCGGACCTGCATGACTTCGGTGCACCATGGCGCGTGGATGGGCGGCGCAGCGATGGGGCGCCCCGTGATGTTCGGGCAACCACTCAAACTCATTCTTGTTCACGAATTGATCAGCATGTAGCTTGTCCCTGCGGCATGGTGAGGCAGGCCGCCCGACGCTGTTCCCGCTGGAGCTGAGGGACGGGCAGCACGGGGGAGGCAGGGTGTAGTGCGTACGCGATCGGCTCGCGGGACTGAGGTCTCGGGCAGTGAAGGTTGTGGACGAGGGCGCGGGCCGGCGCCATCGGGATGGTGTGTGCGGGCACGCCCCTGTGCCTCGGTGTGCGCTCACGGAGCGCCGGCAACGTACGGGGGGGATGATGAGTAGCCGCACGCCAGCAAAGAGCGCGATCCCGGGCAGCGGCCGCGAATCCCGCGGGCGCCACGGAAATGCCGCATCAGCAGGCACTTATGACGATGCGCCAAATTTTGTTCGCGGCGCCGAACAGGGCTCGGATGCCCTGTCGCCGACCAAGCCGCCGTCCGGGCGGGCTGCGCCGGGTTCGGAGTGGTTTCCGCCCCCGCGGACGGCCGAAGAACTCCGGGCCCGCTTTCAGGACGGCCAGCAGGTCGGTGCAGGCGCCGCACGGGAGTATCCAATGCATCACGGAGGCAGGCGCCTTACGGATTTCGACCTGGATGAGCAGCAGGAGCGTCTGCGTATGCCCGAGCCTATGCCGCTCTCGTGGCTCTCACCCGTCAGGCCGCAGCCGCCGAGTGCACTCGTGCGCCATCTCGGCAGTGCTGCGCTGGGGCTCACCGTGGGCCTTGCCATCGCTGTACCAGCCGTGCTCTGGCAGAAGGGTCGGATTGATCCCGTGCGCTCCGTGGCCAATGTCGCAGCCAACTTCGGGCTCGCTTCGGCGGCGCCGACGGCAGCCGTTGTCACTGAGGTGCGTGAGGCGGCTCCCGCTGCCGAAGCGCCGCGTGTGACGCGGCGCGCCGTGGTGGCTCCGGTCGAGGTCGCGCGGCCGGCCGTCAAGGAGCAGGCGACCGCGTCGGCCGCTGTGGCAGTCCTCAAGCCTGCACCGGTTCCTCCGCCGGTCGTCGAGGTGACGCCCGTGCTGTCGGAAGCCGCCAAGGCCGAGGCGCTGCTCGAAGATGCGCGCCGGCTGATGAGCGAAGGCGACTTCCGTACGGCGCGCAGCGTGCTCGAGGACCAGACCGTGGCCGCGCTACCGGCGGCCCGGTTCCTGCTCGCCGAGACTTACGACCCGAACTATCTCGCGGCGCGCGGTGTGCGCAGTGTGCGTGCGGAGGTGCCGCGCGCCATCGAGCTTTATCGGCTCGCGCTCGACGGCGGCATCGAGGCGGCGCGCCAGCGGATCAGCGCACTGAGGCCCTAGATCCTTCTGGCGTGCGCCGCCGGGAAGGGCGGGCGGCGGACGTGCGTGGGGGGGGGCGAGGCGAGGCCGCACGCACGGCACGGGCGTGCTGGCGCGTCAAGCCCGCTCGATTACCATGGCAATGCCCTGGCCGACGCCGATGCACATCGAGACGAGCGCGTACTTGCCGCCCGTCCGCTGAAGCTGGCGCGCTGCCGTGAGCGCGATGCGCCCGCCTGATGCGCCGAGCGGATGGCCAATGGCAATGGCGCCGCCGTTCGGGTTCACGCGGCTGTCCTTGAAATCGACGTCGAGGCCCCTGAGGCAGGCGAGCACCTGCGCGGCGAACGCCTCGTTGATCTCGATGACATCCATGTCCTTGATGTCGAGGCCGGCGCGCTCCAGCGCCTTCTTCGCAGCCGGCACGGGACCGAAGCCCATCGTGCGGGGCGGCACGCCGGCCACCCCCGACGAGAGGATGCGTGCCATCGGCTTGGCGCCGACCTTATCGCCGACGTCGCGGCTCGCGAGGATCAGCGCCACGGCGCCGTCGTTGATCCCCGATGCGTTGCCGGCCGTGGTGACGCCGCCTTCATAGAGGGGGCGCAGCTTCCTCAGTCCGTCGAGCGTTGTTTCCGGGCGCGGATGTTCGTCCTCGGCAATGACGACGTCGGGCTTGCCGCGCGACCCCGGGATGGTGATTGCCGTGATCTCGCCCGTGAAGAAGCCGTCGGCTTTGGCTTTCGCGTACGACTGCTGCGACTTGATTGCGTAGGCGTCGCAGTCCTCCCGTGAGATCTGGAAGTCGCGGGCGAGGTTGTCGGCCGTCTCGGGCATGGTGTCGGCGCCGAATTGCTTCTCAATCTTGGGGTTTGGAAAGCGTGCGCCGATTGCGCTGTCGAACACCTTGAAGTCCTTGCTGAAGGCCTGCTCGCTCTTGCCGACGACGAAGGGGGCCCGCGTCATGCTCTCGACGCCGCCGGCGACGAAGACATCTCCCTCGCCGCAGGTGATGGCGTGGGCCGAGGAGATGATGGCGTTGAGGCCCGAGCCGCAATTCCTCTGATAGACGGCGCCTGGCACCTCGATCGGCAATCCCGCGAGCAGGATCGCGTGGCGCGCCACACAGCGGCTGTCCTCGCCAGCCTGGCTCGCGCAGCCGACATTGACGTCGTCGATCGACTCCGCAGAGAAAGGCGAACGGCTCACGATATCCTTGATGACGCTGGCCAGCATGTCGTCCGGGCGCACCTTAGCGAGGGCGCCGGCATGGCGGCCGAACGGCGTGCGTGCACCATCATAGATGTAGGCTTCGAGCATATCCGTCTCCTTCCCTGGGACCCGAGCGTGTCCTTGCAACCTTTGGCGCCACCATGCCACGCCGCCGCCGGGCGCGCGAGCCCTACGCCATGACGCCGAGCAGCCTGAGCCATGCGATCTGGAGGGGCGCGATGAGGATGAGGCCGGTCATGGCGAGCGGGATCATGACCCTGAGTGTCGCGTAAGCGGCTACCTTCCCCATCATCAGGCCGACCATGACCGGCACGGCCTCGAAGGGGAAGAAGACGGCCTGGAGGCCCGTCAACTCCGCAATGACGCCGGCAGTCAGCGGCAGTCCGCACGCGGCCTCCAGCGCGGGAAGCGTCGGCGTCACGATGGCGATCGAGCCGACGACGGTGGCGAACGAGGCGATGATCGAGGCCGCGGCCGCAATGAGCATGAAGCCATAGGCAGGCGACGCCCCGGACGGCGGCACGAGCTGGACGAGGCCGCCGGCGATCATGGCGCCAGCACCGGAATGCGTGAGCACGGTCGCCACGCCAAGCACGGCCGCGAGCGAGAAGACCGAGGTAAGCTTGTTGAGGTCCACGGCCTCTTCCAGCCGTGCGAGGCCAAGCCCAGGGATGAGACACACGAGACCCGCCGCCAGCGCGATCCAGCCCGGCTTCACATGGTGGACGAAGTCGAGGATCCAGAGCAGCACGGTGAGCGCGAGCAGGATCGCGAGACGCCGCGCGGCCGGGCTCAGCGTGTTGGGGCTGTCGTCGGCGGCAGCGGCGACCTGTGGCGCCGGCGCCGGCAGGAGCAGGCAGATTGCGGCCCAGACCATGACGCCCTTCACGATGCCGAGCACGGGCAGGCACATCAACAGGTACGGGCCGTACTGGAGTGTTGGACCACCGATGCCCTCGAGCGCGCCAAGCGCGATCACGTTCGTCAGGTTCGACGGCAGGATGGCATAGCTCGTCAGGTAGTTGCCCGCGACGGCGGTCAGAATGATGCCGATGTAGCCGCGCGTGCCCGGTGCGTATCCGGCTTCCTTGGCCGCGGCCATCAGGATCGGCAGCGTAATGGCCAGCCGGCCCATGGTCGTTGGCACGATGAAGCTCAGCACGCCCGAGCCGATCAGGACGCCAGCGATGAAGCGCGGGTACGTCGCGACGCCGCTCATGAGCGCGCGGGCGACGTAGCGGCCGAGGCCAGTGCGCTCGGCGGCGCCGCCGATCATGAGACCGCCGAAGACGAGTGCGGCGGCGTTCGACCAGAAGCCGGAGAGGAGTGGGATCGTCGGTGCGACGCCTGTTGCGAGCGCCAAGGCAAAGAAGATGGCGCCCGAATGCAAGGCCGGCAGCACCGCCGTCGCCCAGAGCGCCACCGTGAAGGCGACGATGGCGAGGCCCGTCATGGCGTTCGGCGTGCCCGCGGGCGACGGCTGCAGGGCGACCACAGCCGCTGCCAGCGCGAAGAGCCCGACGAGCGCGAGCTTCTTCGGCGCCATGTCGATCCCGAGCCCGCGCGCGCTCACCGGGTGCCCCGCCCGCGAGCCCGCGCAGGGGGGGCCGCGCTTCCTTTCGTCACGATGGTCCCCCGTCCTGCCTGTTCTTCAGCCCTTGGCCTTCTTGGTCCCGCGCACGGCGAGGATCACCTCGGCCATGATCGAAACGGCAATCTCGGCCGGCGTCTGGGCGCCGATGTCGAGGCCGATCGGTGCTTTGATGCGCGCGAGTTCCTCTTGCGTGAGCCCGGCCGCGCTCAGGCGCTCCCGGCGCTTGGCGTGGTTGCGCGAGGAGCCGAGCGCGGCGACGTAGAGGCAGTCGGCGCGTACGGCGAGCTTCAGCGCCTCATCATCGATGTGCGCGACGTGCGCGAGCGTGAGCACGGCCGTGTAGGGATCGAGGCCAAGGCGCGGGAGCGCATCCTGCGGCCATTCCGCGATGAGCTTGGCCTGCGCGGCGCCGAAGCGGGCCGGATCGGCGAAGGCCGTACGCGGGTCGATAATGATGATCTCGTATCCCGCGAGGGTCGCGAGCTGGGCGAGCACCTGCGCGATATGGGTGGCGCCAATCGCAACGATGCGGGCTGGCGGCACGAGTGCGTGCACGAACACGGCCCCCTCAGGGCCCTCGATGAGCTGGCTCTTTGCCGTCCGGAAGCGGGTGGCAATATCCTCGGGCAGGTCGGCATCGCCCCGCTCATAGATGGTGCGCGAGCCATCGGCGATATTGGTCTTGATGACGAGGCCGCGCCGGCTGTTGCGCGCAGAGATGGCGCGATCGAGCAGCGCCTCACCGCCGTTGTCCTTGCCGAGCCGCTCGACGAGCACGCGGACCTGGCCGCCGCAGGGGAGCCCGGCGCGCCACGCCGTCTCGTCCGCGACGCCAAAAGTGAGCGTCCGTGGCTTGCCGTCGGCGAGCACCTCGCCGCCCTCGATGATCACGTCGCCTTCAATGCAGCCGCCGGAGACGGAACCCTGGAAGTTGCCGTCGGCGGCAATGGCCATCTGTCCGCCGACGGGCACCGGGGCCGAGCCCCACGTGTCGATGACGGTTGCGATCGCAACCTGGTCGTCGCGGGCGAGCCAGTCGCGCGCGGCGCCGAGGACGTCGATGGCGGCGGCGTCGGAACTTCCTTGCTGTGGTCCGGGCATGGAGAAGGGCCTTTCAGGCTTTCCGCCGTTCCCCCTTCCCCCATTGGGAAGAGGGTCGGGGTGAGGGGCGGCCGGAAGCGCACACGTCTGCGCTCGGCGCCGCCCCTCATCCGGACCCTCTCCCGAAAGGTGCGGGGAGAGGGATGGCGTCCTACGGTGCGCGGGCGTGAGATCGCCCGGATGGGCGGCGCGCCGTCGCTGGACGGCGCCCGCCGGAGCGCGTCGGCACGGCAGCGCGCCGTTCCTCCGGATCGAGGTGGAATGTCGCGCCCATGCGGGTCGTCGCGTCGCGCAGCGCCGGCGCGAACTTCAGAAGCTGGTCGAGACCGAGGCGCGCATTGGGTGCCGAGATCGCGATCGCGCCGACGAGATCGCCGCCTTCCGTCAGCACGGGCATGGCGATGCAGACGACGCCGTCGATGTACTCCTGCTCGTCGGTACCGATGCCGCTCTCGCGGATCTTGTCGAGCGCGCGGCTGAGGCGCGCGGCGTCGGTGATGGTGCGGCTCGTGTACCGGACGAGCGGCAGCGCCGCGATGATCTCGGCGCGCTGCTCAACGGGCTGCAGCGCGAGCAGCAGCTTGCCGATTGCCGAGGCGTGGGCGGGCACGCGGCTGCCAGCCTCGAAGCGCAGGCCGAGCGGCCACTTTGCCTCGACGCGGTCGAGATAGACGACCTCCGAGCCGGAGAGCACCCCGAAATTGCAGGTCTCACCGACCTCCTGCGAGAGCGCGCGCAGGATCGAGTTCCTGAGTGCACGCGGCGCGGCAGCCGCGAGCGTGTCGAAAGCGAGCTTGATAAGGCGCGGGCCCTCGATATAGCCGCGCTTCCAGTGATCGCGCTCGATGAGGCCCATATCGGCGAGCGCGGCCGTGATGCGGTGCGCGGTCGGCTTGGTCAGGCCCGAGCGGCGGACGAGCTCGGCCATCGAGAGGGGCTCGCGGGCGGCAGAGACCAGCTCAAGGATCATCAGGGCCTTGCCGCTGGCGCCGAGCGGGGCCCCGTCCGGGCCGCCCGCGCTCTCGCGGGTGGCGGCCGAACGGGCGCGCGGCCTGCCGTTCGAGGGGCTGTGGGGCGGTCGGTTGGTCATGGGCCTCTATCAGGAAGGGAGTTTTGCCAAGTATCGCTGGTCTCGATCTGCGAAATCAATCGTTGAACTCTTTGAGGGCCGTCCCGTTCGGTGCATCCCGAATGGGCCAGACACGCCTCCTGCGATCAGGGCGGGCTCCCGGGCTTGGGCTTGGCGGCATAGACCGCGGCCGGGTCAAAGAGCGGCGCACCGCCGACGTTCTGCAGGTGCAGGCCGGCAAGGTTGCCCGGGCCGAGCGGGACCGCGCGGTAGAAGCAACTCTTCCGCCCCGTATGGCAGGCTGCTCCGGTGCCCGCGACGCGGACCTTGAGCCAGATGGCATCCTGGTCACAGTCGGTGCGCATTTCGACCACGTCGAGCACGTTGCCGCTCTCCTCCCCCTTCTTCCACTGCCGCCCGCGAGAGCGGCTGTAGAAGTGGGCCTGCCCGGTCTCGATCGTGCGCGCAAGCGCTTCGGCGTCCATCCATGCGACCATGAGCACGTCGCCCGTGTCGGCATCCGTCGCCACGGCGGCAAGAACGCCCGACGCGTCGAATTTCGGCGTGAAGGCCGATCCTTCCTCGACCTCATGGTGCGAGCCGCGCCCGGCAAAGGGCGAAGATGCGGCGGTGCCAGCAGCAGTGCTCATGGCGGGGTCCACTTCGGCGCTGTCCAAACCGGCCTCAAAGAGCTGGGATCAGGTCCGCTGGCCGGCGTGGACCATTTGCAGGAAGCGGTCGCGGTAGCTGGCGTCGGTATCGAACACGCCAGTGAAGCGAGTCGTCACCGTCGCGACGCCATGCTGGCGCACACCGCGCATGGACATGCACTGATGCACTGCCTCAATTAGGATCGCGACGCCGCGGGGCGCGAGCACGCTCTCGATGGCGGCGGCAATCTCAGCTGTCAGCTTTTCCTGGGTCTGAAGGCGGCTGGCGAAGATCTCGACCACGCGCGCGAGCTTGGAGAGCCCGACAACGCGGCTGCGCGGCAGATAGGCGATGTGGGCGACGCCAACGAACGGCGCGATGTGATGCTCGCAGTGGCTTTGCACGCGAATGTCGCGCAGCATGACCATGTCGTCATAGCCACCGACGTCCTCGAAAGTCCGCGAGAGCGCGTCGACAGGATCGGCGCCATAGCCGGCGAAGTATTCCTCGAAAGCGGCCACCACGCGCTTCGGGGTATCGCGCAGGCCCTCGCGGTCCGGGTCGTCGCCGGCCCAGGCGAGCAGCGTGCGCACGGCGTCCTCGGCCTCGGCGCGGGTGGGGCGGCTCGGGGCAGGCTCACCCGTCAGCTTGAGGCGGGCGGCGCCATTCTTCTTGATCATCGGCTCCATGAATAAGACCTTCCGGGGAGCGTTTCGGACCTGCGCTTATCATGTTTGATCGGACTTGTATCGCCCGGCTTGCACGCGCCGCGCTTGAACTCGACCTGCCTGCGCGCGATATATCCGGCAGGGCGCATGGGGTGCCCTCATCGACACCCGACCCAGCGCCGATCAGGCGAGCACTTGCTGAGACGGCCGGGCCATGGCGACAAGCCGTCCGTTAACGTATCTGTTGGCCGGCGACCTGGTCAACCATCGGGGGCAGATCAGCCTTAAGGGCTGAGGCTGAGAGGATCATGACAGAGCTGAGCGATCTCTACAGCCAGCGCATCATCGAGCTGGCTGCCACGATCCCGCCCGCTGGCCACCTTACCGCGCCGGATGCGACGGCGTCCGCCCACTCAAAGCTCTGCGGCTCGACCATCGCGGTCGAACTCGCCATGGACGGCGACCGCGTCAAGGAATATGCCCAAACCGTCAAGGCATGCCTGCTCGGTCAGGCTTCGGCAGCGATCATGGCGCGCAACATCGTCGGCGCGAGCGAGGCCGAGCTGCGCGAGGTTGCTGCCCAAATGCGTCGGATGCTCAAAGAGGGCGGCGCCCCGCCCGGCGGGCGCTGGGCTGATCTTGCAGCGCTCGAGCCGGTGCGTGAGGTCAAGGGGCGACACGCGTCGACCCTGCTCGCCTTCGAGGCGGTTGTGCGGGCACTCGATCAGATCGCCGAGAAGCGGCAGACGCGTGAGGCGGCTTCCACGCGTGACTGATGTGCGCAAGCATCAGGGAGGACCATGATGCCGGTGCCTGGCGGCCCTTTGGCGATCGAACCGCGACGGGGTACCATCTACCCTGATCCCTTCAAGAAGGGCTGTGAGGACCGCTTGCAGCGCGCGCTGACCGGTCCGCTTGGCCTGCCCAAGTTCGGTTGTCCATGTGACAACGCTCGAGCCGGGCGCGCTCGTCAGAACGCCACTCGCGCCGGCGAGGACCAATGCGTCTATGTTCTAAGTGGCGAGGTGGTGCTGGTGACGGATGAGGCCGAGCGGTTTCTGAACGCCGGCATGGCGGCGCACGTTCCTGCGGGCGTGCCGAACGGGCGCCACCTCATCAATCGCGGCACCGCGCCCGTGACCTATCACGAGCTCGGCACGCGCTCGCCGGATGACGTCGCGACCTATCCGGATATCGATCTGCATCTCGTCAGGACCAAGTTCACCACGACGCTCTCTCACAAGAATGGCGACCCTCATTGAACGCATGAGCAAGGAGATCGCGAAGGCGCCTGTGCGGCTCTACCGCTGGACGCTGAAGCCCCTGCTCGGCCATGAGTGCCGGCATCTGCCGACGTGCTCTGAGTACGCGCTCGACGCCATCGAGCTCAACGGCGCATGGCGCGGATGGTGGCTTGCTGCCGCCCGCGTGTGCCGGTGTCATCCCTGGGGCACGTCCGGCTACGATCCCGCGCCCGATGTGCGGCACGAGCGGCACGTTTTCGCGCCGTGGCGCTATGGCCGCTGGTCGCAGCACAAGATCGAGGCGGACCGCTCAGGCTCCTTGTAGCGCCAGAGCGCAGCCGTCGTGCGGCTGCGCAGAGCCCCTTGCCGCGTGGCTTGCAGCTTCTGGCCCAATCCAATCAGAGGCGGACCGTTGCCGCCCTTCCTGGCAAGCCGCGAAAGAGCCTATCGCGAGCTCAGGCGACGCAGCCGCTCGTCGGCTTCGTGCGCGCCGAGATCGCGAGCCTTCTCGTACCAGCGCCGTGCCATCGCGAGGTCGGGCTGCACGCCAGCGACGCCCATGGCGGCGAGTTCGACCGGGTCGTACGTCCCCGCGAGCGCCAGCGCCCCCTCGGCGAGATCCACATCGGCAGCCCGCTGGAAGAAAAGGCGCGCCGCCGCGATGTTCCCTTGCTGTGCCTGGGCACGGCCGCGCTGGAGGAAGGTCAGACCGCGCTTCTGTTCCTCCGTGAGAGGAGCCGGCTCCCGCGCCGGGCGCGGTGCGGCCGCCGGCAAGGGCGACCGGAATGCCGGCGGCGGCGACGCTTCGAGCGGGGACGGCGTAGGGCCGACGGAGGCCACGCTGCGTTCACGGGGGGTCACCAGTTGCACCGGCGCGATCGTCTCCGCGGTGGCAACGATGACAGACGCGTGCGCCTCGGCGAGCACGGTGCCGTCGATCTGGACGAGCGCGATGGTGACGTCCGACTTGCCCGTGACGCTGACAGGGATGGAGACGCGCAGGTTCGGCAGCACCGAGAGTGGAATCGCCCAGGCACCCGGAGCGATTGAGTGGCCTTCCGAAAGTACCGCCGCGGCCGGCAGGCCGCGGATGCGCACGAAACTGTTGCGCGGGATGGCGTCGATAGGCCCGACCTGGATCGGCAGGGCGGTTTCGCTGGCCGGCTCGACGAGGACAACCTTGCCGATGTTGATGCGCGGCTTCTGGTCGACCTGCGCCTGCACTCGGATGCGGGAGGCATCATTGTCGTCCGGATTGGCAAGCGCGATGCTGCCGCGAATTGGGGGGGCGGCCGCGGCCGGCACGATCGTCCAGACCCCAAGCGCCAAAGCGCAGAGGCCGGTCGAGCCCATCAGAATGCCGCCGATCAGCCACGGTCGACTGTAGGTCATGTGGCCCCCTTGAGCTGCGAGGTGGCGCGTCGCGTTTCCATGGCGTCTGCTCGATGCCGCACGCTTAGTTCGGTCGCTGCTTCGACCATTCGAGGAACTGCTGGAAGAGCCGCTCCTGCTCGCCCGGATCATCCGGGGCCGCACGGGCCGCCTGCGCGCGGGCCAGAGCGTGGTCGATCTTGGGCCGCGCCCGGACCGGCGGCGGCGCCTTGACCATCCTGTCGAGCTTGTCCTGCATCGGCTGGAAGCGCGTCCAGCCCGGCACCCTCGCAGCCAGGTTCACGTCCTTCCACTTGGGATGGTAGCCGGGATCGCTCTGCAGGCGCGGAAAGCGTTCATAAATGTAGTCGACCAGCCGGGAAACACGGTGGAAACGGTCGGTCTCGCGCGGCCAGTCGTAGACCGCAAGAACGGCAGGAACCGCGATCGTCTCAATGCGCTCACCCTCTGGGATGAGCGCGGGGTAGTCCTTCGACTCGAGATAGGCCGGCAGGTAGTACTCGAGCCTCTCGCTGTATTCGACAGGGAGGAACTTGAAGCCCTTCGGGAAATTCCCCTTGATGAAGGGCGCCAGCGGCTTCGAGGAGACCCAGACCGTTGCCGCAAACCTCTCGCCCTTGCGCATGGCCTCCATTGCGACGTTGTGCGGGATGAACTGGGCATCGACGTTGATGCCGAGCTGCTTGAAGATGATCGGCCCGCTGAATGCTGCAGCGGTACCGACCGTGTTGAAGTTGACCACCTTGCCCTCAAGGTCCTTGAGCGAGTTGATCTCCGGCCGCACGAAGACGTGCAGCTCGGAGGGGAACAAGCTCATCAGATAGTTGATGCGCCGCGCGATGCCCGCGACCTCGGCATTGGTCTTAAAGTGCTCAAGCACGTCGCCGTAGACGATCGCCGCATCGACGCCGCGCAGGTACAGCAGGTCAAACACATTGTCGAAGATGCCGCGCGTCACGATCGGCAGCACGCGCATGTTGTCGCCGTCGTCGACAACGCGGGCGAGCTCAGATGCGAATTGCAGCGGCGCGCCTTCCATACGCCCTGCGGCGAGGCCGATGGTCCATGAGTTGATGGCGTCTTTTCGACGCTGCTCGGTCGGCGCCTGCGGCTGAGGCAGTGCCTGCCTGCCGCGCGTTGCCTGCGCCATCTGTTGCTGGGCGCTGGCGCTGCCAATTGGCAGGGCCATTAGGAGCGCAACGGCCAGCAGCGCCCCCGCAAGGGCCTGGCTGCAACGCGAAGCAAGCATGGAAACCTCCATTCATCCAGCGGTAGCGGCCATCACTCTGGGAGCCGCCACCTGCACTGATCGGGTGCAAGCACCCTCACCCTCTTGACGGCGGGTGGTGTGCCGATTGTGCACGACCCGCGGGATGCTGTTTTGCGCACATTGCGCAAGCGAGGCCGACAGGGCCCGGTACCCGGGCGACAACCCATTGTGGCGCCGCTCGGGTAGGCGTTCGACGGTCGCTCAGGGCCGGATGTACGCATAGCCCTGGCGCTGCAGCTCAGAGATACGCACGACGCCCGAAGGCGTGACTTTTGCCTCGCTCATGAGCGGGATCTCTTTGGATTCTTGCTTTGCCATGTTGGCCTGCGTGTTGGCGCAGGCGGCAAAAGTGAGCTCGGGGCTCTCGAGCGACATGGTCTCGATGCGCGCCTTGACCGGGCTCGTGTCCGTGCGGAGCATGTGCAGGCCGGGGCCGAAGGTCACGATTTCTACGGCCGCTTTTTCGCCGGCCTTCTTGTAGTGCGCGAGAATGTTGCTCGCATTGTTGAGGGCGAGGTTCATGAGCTGAGGGTTGTTCTCAGCCACCTGAATGACGACCTTATGGACTTTTGCGCTGGCCGCTTCTTTCGAAGCCTTGGCCTTGGCTGGCGCGGCCTTGGCTGTCGCGGTCTTGGCTGGTGCGGCCTTGGCCGTCGCGGTTTTGGCTGGCGCGGCCTTGGCCGTCGGCGCCGTGGCGCGCTCTACGGGCTGATCCTGGGGCTGATCCTGCGCGCAGGCGGCGAGCGGGCTCAGCCCGACCAGACAACCGACGGCCGTGACCATTGCAATCCGGCGACCCGGGCGAGAGATCATGTGATGGCTCCTGGATGTTCTGCGGCCTAGCGGTACGCCGTTAAGCCCCTGTTTCCCCACCGGGTGGCCGCGGGGCCAACGACTTGCCCAACTGCCGGCATGGCGGGCGACCCGCCGACGAATGAACCACGTCTTGCATGAGCTGCGTGTGCCCAACCAAGGCCCCCTTAACCCCGGCGTCCCCGCGGATACCGTCGACGCAGTATCCTGGCTTTTTTGGGGCAAAATCGAGGAGAGAATGAAAAATTTTCAGTAGCTTAGGCTGAATGTCCGCCTCCGCCCGATCGGTCGGCTGAGCGTGACTTGAAATAGGTCAGAAGCCATATCCGTACCGCGCTAGAGAGGCCTGCGCTGCCTCGATCATGGTCGATCTTGGCGACCAGCCTGGAGAGCGGAACGCGCTCTCTTGCGGCGACCTCTCTCAGGGCATTCCAGAATGCCGGCTCGAGCGAGATCGAGGTCCGGTGTCCACCGATCGAAAAGGAGCGCTTGATGGGCCGCGTCACGGCGATTTTGGGGCGGACGTTTCACTGAAGGCCGCAGTGCTCTGCTGGCCCGCAGCGGACGTATCAGAGGCGGGTTCGAGATCGTGGCCGTTGAGATGCTGCCGGGCTCGGGCCTCGTCCAGCGCCGCGCACGCGCGCTCGGCGCGGGTCCGTCCGAACTGGGCCCGCCTGGCGGCCGCTTCAGTGGCCCGGGCCGCGCGCGCGCGCCGTTTGCGGGCCTGTCTGAGATTGATGATTTCGGCGGTCATGGGGTCATATCCGCTGGCTCAGACGACGAGCCGCACTTTCTTGTCGATGGCGGCGAGAACGCGATCGAGCTCGTTGCCGCGCTTGAGGATCAGGCCTGTGGCGCTGACGACGCTGTAGGCCCCCTGCTTGCGCGCAAGCTTCGGGGTCTTCTCGATGCGGTAGATGGGGCACTCGCTCGCGCGGCGGAAGATCGAGAAGGACGCCGTCTCTCGGCCATGGTCGATTGCGTAGTCGCGCCACTCGCCGGCAGCGACCTGGCGCCCGTAAACGTCCAGGATGGCCAGCAGCTCGCGCCGATTGAACACCACCGTGGACGGTACCGGCGATGATGCGCGCTGGGTCTGCGGCAATGACCCGCCCGCACCATAGCCGGGATAAAGGCCTATTGGCTCGGCATCGCTCACGGGCGCCTCCTGCTGGTGTTTGACAAATAGATGACGCCAAACACGGGGGAGCGCAAGAGTCCGCCGGGGCGCAGCCGCGACGGTCCCGCTAGGCAGTCCGCAACGCGCTCGTGGGGCTGGTTAGGTCTTGGTTTTCGCGAGCTTCTCGATGCGGGCCTGCATGGCCGCCAGCTCGTTGCGCATGGCCGTCAGCTCGTCGCTCTCAGGGGCCTCGTGCCTGTCCGCTGACGGCGCGGCTTCTGCCGGCTTCTCCCTGGCCGTGCCCGGCGCGGCGGCCTCGCCCTTGGGCGCACCCTCGTCGGACTTACCGCCGGGCTTGCCGGCCCCGAACGGGCTGAACATCGCCATGGCCTGCTCGAAGAGCTGGAGGTTCTTGCGCGCCTGCTCCTGATAGGCCTCGAGGGCGCCCTGAGGTGAAAAGGCATTGGCGAACTGTTTGCGGAAGCGGTCCTGCTCCCGGGTCAAAGTCTCGAGGCTCACCTGCAGGTAGCTTGGCACCATGCGCTCCATGGCGCCGCCGTAGAAGCGGATGAGCTGGCGCAGGAACGGCACGGGCAGCAGCGTCTGGGCGCCGGCCCGGCTCTCCTGCTCGACGATGATCTGAGTGAGCACGGAATGGGTCAGGTCATCGCCGGTTCGCGCGTCGAAAACCACGAAATCGCGCTCCGAGCGCACCATCTGGGCAAGGTCTTCCAGCGTCACGTAGGTGCTGGTCTCGGTATTGTAGAGGCGCCGGTTCGCATACTTCTTGATGACGACCGGCTCCTTCTTGCCCGCGGCAGCGTCTGACTTGCTCAGCATAACTATGGCCGCCTCCCAGTGCTTGACATATGACAATGCTACCACGCTCTCCCCGTGCCAGGAAACCTTGGATTCCGGGGCTTGGGGCGCCAAATGCCGAGGTTGGTTGTCATGCGATCCGATTGCGGGGGCCCTGAATCGGCTGTAATCGTACGAGTACATCAGAACGAGTTGCCGGCGACGCCGGCGCCCTCACGGGTCGCAGGGAACGGGGCGCGATCCCTTCACTCAGGAGACGACGATGAGCGCAGATTCCGCAACGATTGTCATCGCGAGCGCGGCCCGTACGCCGGTCGGCTCGTTCAATGGATCGCTCGCCAGCCTGCCGGCTCACGAGCTCGGCAAGACGGCGATCCGGGGCGCACTCGACCGTGCCGGCGTAGCGCCAGGCGATGTGTCGGAAGTCATCATGGGGCAGATCCTTGCGGCTGGCGCAGGTCAGAATCCCGCCCGCCAGGCGTCGATCGCGGCCGGCATCCCGGTCGATGCACCGGCCTGGGGCATGAACCAGCTCTGCGGCTCGGGCCTGCGCGCCGTGGCGCTCGGGGCTCAGCAGATCAAGGATGGCTCGGCGTCGATCGTCGTTGCCGGCGGCCAGGAGAGCATGAGCCAGGCGCCGCATGTCATGCACCTTCGCGAGGGCGTGAAGATGGGCGACGCCAAGATGATCGACACGATGATCAAGGACGGCCTGTGGGACGCCTTCAACGGCTATCACATGGGCACGACCGCCGAGAACGTCGCCCGCCAGTGGCAGATCAGCCGCGAAGAGCAGGACAGGTTCGCGGTCGCCTCGCAGAACAAGGCGGAAGCCGCGAAGAAGGCCGGCCGGTTCAAGGATGAGATCGTCCCGGTCACGATCAAGTCCCGCAAGGGTGACGTCGTCGTCGCCGAGGACGAGTACATCAAGGAGGGCGTGACGCTTGAGTCCGTTTCCAAGCTGCGCCCCGCCTTCGACAAGGAGGGGACGGTCACGGCGGCGAACGCGTCCGGCATCAATGACGGCGCCGCGGCGGTCGTCCTGATGACGATCGAGGAGGCCAGAAAGCGTGGCATCACGCCGCTCGCGCGGATTGTCTCGTGGGCGCACGCCGGCGTTGATCCCTCGATCATGGGGACGGGACCGATCCCGGCCTCGAAAAAGGCGCTTGAGAAGGCCGGCTGGACCGTCCAGGACCTCGATCTCATCGAGGCCAACGAGGCCTTCGCGGCGCAGGCCTGCGCGGTCAACAAGGGGCTCGGCTGGGATACATCCAAGGTCAATGTGAACGGCGGTGCGATCGCGATCGGGCATCCGATCGGCGCCTCGGGCGCGCGCGTTCTGACGACGCTCCTCTACGAGATGCAGCGCCGTGATGCCAAGAAGGGCCTGGCGACGCTCTGCATTGGCGGTGGCATGGGCGTTGCCATGTGCGTCCAGCGCGATTGAGGATCGTCGTAAACGATGTTGGCAGGCGGCCGCTTGCGGGCCGCCTGTCGTTCGGGCGAGAACTGCAAGGGAAGTGCGGCAAAAGCATGCATAAGGCCGCTGACGGAGCGGCTTGTTGGGGAGAGGAAGCGAGGCATGGCGCGCGTAGCAGTGGTGACCGGAGGTACTCGCGGGATCGGCGAGGCAATTTCGCTCGCGATGAAGAAGGCAGGCTACCGTGTGGCCGCGACGTACGCAGGCAATGACGCCGCTGCACAGAAGTTCCAGGCCGAAAGCGGCATCCCCGTCTACAAGTTCGATGTCGGCGACTACGACGCCTGCGAGAAGGCGGTGGCGCAGATCACGCGCGATCTCGGTCCGATCGACGTGCTCGTCAACAACGCCGGCATCACGCGCGACAGCGCGCTGCACCGCATGACGCGCGCGCAGTGGAGCGACGTGATCCGCACGAACCTCGACTCCGCCTTCAATATGACGCGGCTCGTCATCGACAGCATGCGCGCACGCAATTTCGGGCGCATCATCTCGATCTCGTCGATCAACGGCCGCAAGGGCCAGTTCGGCCAAGCCAACTATTCGGCGGCCAAGGCGGGCCTCGTCGGTTTCTCCAAGGCGGTTGCGCTGGAAGGCGCGGCCAAGGGCATCACCGCCAATGTGATAGCGCCGGGCTACATCAATACCGAGATGGTCGCGGCGGTGCCAAAGGAGATCCTGGACACCAAGATCATTCCGCAGATCCCCGTCGGGCGGCTCGGCAATGCCGAGGAGATCGCGCGCTGCGTGGTGTTCCTCGCCGCTGACGAGGCGGGGTTCATTACCGGCGCCTGCCTCGACGCCAATGGCGGCCAGTACATGGCGACCTGAGCGCGCGCCTTCGCCAGCAGCATGGTTCGCATTGCCAAGCGCCCCGCTCTGCGGGGCGCTCAGTATTTCGTCCCCCGCGCAAATCAAAGCCATTGACCTTTCCCCTCAATCGGATTGCAAGATTGCTGACGGCTGCAGCGGTGCACGCTAACGGCGCTGGTTTGGGGGAGGTTTCGGGAAGATGGCAGAGGATGTTACGGGGCGTGGTAGCACGTTCCTCGCCCGCAAGAGCGACGCGGCGAAGTCACAGAAGGGCGGCTGGCAGATCTCGGATGTGCTGATTGTCGAGGACGAGAATTTCGACGCCGACCGTCTGCGCGCCACGCTGCACATCATGTTCGGCTACGCGATCGACGTGCGTCGCGCACGCACGCTCGGCTCGGCGCTCGACTGCGTTATTGAGCGACAGCCCGAGCTGATCTTCCTGGACGATTATCTGAAACCATCCGACAACGCCGCCCACACCATCCCCTTCCTGCGCCGCTGCGGATATGCAGGGCCGATCATCGTCGTCAGCGGGCAGGTGGACCGAATGCGGCGCGCGATGCTGCTCAAGGCGGGTGCCGTCGACGTCATCCACAAGGATGATCTCGACAGCGTCCGCATCGCCGAGGCGCTCGCGCGCGCTTCAGGCGCAGCACCGAAAGCGCCACCAGCGAAACAGCCCGAAGGGCTGCGGTTGCCTTCAGATCGCAGTAAGAGCAATCCCGCAGGCGAGGGTCAGGAATAGCTCCGGTCGTCGGCGATGACCTTGCCGTCATTCGGGAGCGAGCCCGCAGCGACGAGCTCGACCGTCGACTTGAGCTTCGTCACCTGCTGCACCGCCTCGCCAATGCGCGCGGCGAGTGCAGCATCCCCGGTCGCGGCCTCCGCCTTCAGCGTCATCACATCCTGCTCACCCGCACGCGTGACGACGAGGCGGATGCGGCCGATCTCGGGGAAACGGTTGGCGATCTCGGCGACCTGTTCGGGATGGACGAACATGCCCTTGACCTTTGTCGTCTGGTCGGCGCGGCCGAGCCAGCCGCGAATGCGCATGTTGGTGCGTCCGCATGGCGAGCGGCCGGGCAGCACCGCCGAGAGATCGCCCGTCGCAAGACGGATCATGGGATAGTCGCGGTTGAAGGCCGTGACCACCACCTCGCCGACCTCACCCTCCGGGACGGGATCACCGGTGCCGGGGCGCACGATCTCCACGATCACGCCTTCGTCGACGATCATGCCTTCGACGGCGCCATCGGGACCGGGGCTCTCGTAGGCGATGTTGCCGACGTCTGCGGTGGCATAGGCCTGGAAGACGGCGACGCCGCGCTGTGCATACTCGGCACGCAGCGACGGAAAGAGCGCGCCGCCCGACACGAGCGCGCGCTTGATCGATGAGGCGTCTTTGCCAAGCTCTGCGGCCTTGTCGAGGAGGATCTT
The DNA here is from genome assembly GCA_046293075.1 of Hyphomicrobiaceae bacterium. Taxonomy (GTDB): domain Bacteria; phylum Pseudomonadota; class Alphaproteobacteria; order Rhizobiales; family Hyphomicrobiaceae. The sequence continues at coordinate 57,993 of JBKBPL010000011.1, forward strand.
CAGGTAGTCCGGCACGCCGACGTAAACGGTCGGCTTGAGGTGCTGGATGGCCTCGAGCTGCTGCTCCGTATTGCCGGGGCCGGCGGCGACGACCGTACAGCCGAGTGCGCGGGCGCCGGCATCGAGTATCCAGCCACCGGGCGTGAGGTGATAGGCAAACGTGTTGTGGATGATGTCGCCGGCTCTGACGCCGGCGGCAAAGAGGGCGCGTGCCGAGCGCCACCAGTCGGCTCCGAGCCCCTCGGGCTCGAAGATCGGGCCGGGCGACATGAAGATGCGGCCCAGCTCGCGGCCTCTCGCGACATTGAAGCCACCAAATGGCGGCTCTCCCACCTGGAGGCCGTGGAGCGCGCTCTTGCGCAGCAGCGGCACCTTGGCCAGCGCCTCGCGCGAGGTCAGCGCGGCAGGATCGACGCCAGCGAGATGGCTGGCCCAGCCGGGAGCACCGGCGATCGCCTTGCGCACGAGATCGGGCAGAAGGCTGAACTGCGAGCGCTCGCGCACGGCCGGCTCGCGTGTCTCCAGGTGATCCAGAAATTCATTGGCCACGGTGCGCTCCCCTTCGGCTGCGGCAAGACGGTCCCCGAATTTGGCATGCCGGCCGGTCGATGACGATGGTCCGAAGGGCGAAGATGCCGCCGCCGGCACACATGTCAACCAATTGGCAACCCTGAATGTGGAACGCGCTCGGAACCTCTCAAAAAAGCATTATTTTCGGCTCCGAAAAGCGAGCAATGCTTTTCACCTCTTGGCACCAGGTAAGGACGACGACAGGTGACCGCCATGGATGGAACCTTGCAGATTGCGTTCGCAGCCGTGACGGCCGGCAGCATTATGGGGCCCGGTGGTGCGACGATTGCCGCCCACCCGAACGTGACGGCAATAACGATGGTCCTTCTGCTGGCGGCACTCGTGCTCGCGGCTTGGGCTGCATGGCGGGCTGCAGCAGGCCCCGTGCGCACGGTGCCCCCCGGCCCGGTCCTGCCCAAGCTTCGCCGGCGGCTCCATGGCCCGCGTGATCGCCGGGTTTGAAACGCCGCATCGCTGCGCAGGCACAGCAAAAAAATTTGAGCGGCCCGGGCATGTCCCGGGCCGCTGAGTTTACGATGGCTTTTCTCGATCGGGAGATCAGGGCGCCGCGATCGTGGAGTCCGGAAAGACCTCGTCGGTGAACGGAAGCGCCTGACGGTGGTCGTCGCTGCTCACCGAGCGCGGAAGCGCAGCACGGAAATCGTCGTCGCTCGTGCGCGGCAGTGCCTGCTCGTAGCCGGACGAGCGCGGCAGCGCCAGGCGCGGATCATTGAGGGGGTCGTAGCTCTGGGCATGGGCCGCACCGGCCAGAACGCCAACAGCGATAAGTGTGCTCAGGATCGTCTTCATCGTTCTTCTCCATTTGATCCCCGACTTTGGCGGGGACTTTTGGCTCCTAGGGTTGCTCCTTGCCCCCGTGGCACTGAGCCCCCAGAGGCCAGCTCGACCGGCTTCGCAGTCTTGCTGCACCCCTATATGGGGCAGGCCTCATAAGCGCCTAGAGAACCTCACGCGTGCGTGAATCGAGTTGAGAGCACGCGAGCAAACACGTGAAAGTAGGTGATGAAGCGATTGACGCCGCCAGGCGGCGGGCGCTCAATATCATCTAACAACAGTTCGAAATGCGAGGGGAGAGCCCGTGATGCAGGACCAACCAAACGCTGCGCCAAAGTCCGGGCCGAGAACGCTCCGCCTGCACGCGAGCGACAACGTGATCGTGGCCATAGACCAGATCGCCCAGGGTCTGAGCGCGCAGGGCATCATGGCGACGACCCGCGTCCCGCGTGGCCACAAGATGGCGACGGCGCTGATCGAGAAGGGTGCGCCGGTGCTGAAGTTCGGCCAGATCATCGGCTTCGCGACCGAGGCGATAACGCCCGGAAGCCACGTGCATACGCACAACTGCGCCTTTGGCGAGTTCGACCGCGACTATGCCTTCGCCAGGGATGCAAAGGAGGAGCCGCTGCTGCCGCCCGAGGCGCGCGCGACCTTCGAGGGCTATCGGCGCGCCAACGGCAAGGCCGGCACGCGCAACTACATCGGCGTGCTCACGAGCGTTAACTGTTCTGCCAGCGTGGCGCGCTTCATGGCGCGCGAGATCGAGCAATCGGGCGTTCTTGACCAGTACCCGAACATCGACGGCATCATTCCGCTCGTGCATGGGACAGGATGTGCGCTCGATCTCAAGGGCGAAGGCTACGAGCTGCTGAAGCGCACGCAGTGGGGCTATGCGGCGCATCCCAACATGGGCGGCGTCGTCATGGTCGGTCTTGGCTGTGAAGGCTTTCAGATCAGGGCCTTCATGGAGCAGACCGGGATCAAGGAGAGCGATACGTTCCGCACGTTCACCATTCAGGAGGTCGGCGGCACGAGGAAGACCGTGGCTGCAGGTGTGGCCGCCATCAAGGAGATGCTGCCCATGGTGAATGCGGTGCGGCGCGAGACGGTGCCGGCTTCGGAGCTGACGCTCGCGCTCCAGTGCGGCGGCTCGGACGGCTATTCGGGGATCACGGCGAACGTCGCGCTCGGCGCGGCCGTTGATAAGCTTGTCGAGCACGGCGGTACGGCCGTGCTCTCCGAGACGCCGGAGATCTATGGCGCCGAGCATCTGCTGACGCGGCGAGCCGCGACGCGCGAGGTCGGCGAGAAGCTCGTCGACATCATCAAGTGGTGGCAGGACTACTGCGCAAAGAACAACGGCTCCATGGATAACAACCCCTCGCCCGGCAACAAGGCCGGCGGCCTGACGACGATCCTCGAGAAGTCGCTCGGCGCGGCAGCTAAGGGCGGCACGCGCACGATGACGGCCGTCTATCGGTATGCCGAGCCCGTTACGGCCAAGGGCTTCGTCTATATGGATACGCCGGGATACGATCCCGTTGCGGCGACGGGACAGGTTGCGGGCGGGTGCAATGTACTCTGCTTCACGACCGGGCGCGGCTCGGCCTATGGCTGCAAGCCGACGCCGTCGATCAAGCTCGCGACGAACAGTGCCATCTACCAGCAGATGATCGACGATATGGATATCAACTGCGGCGACATCCTCGACGGCGTTTCGATCGAGGCAAAGGGTGAGGAGATCTTCGGCCATGTGCTGCGTGTCGCTTCGGGCGAGAGGTCGAAGTCGGAGCTTCTCGGCTATGGCGATGCCGAGTTTGTGCCTTGGCAGATCGGCGCGACGATGTGAGGGCATGATGGCGATGCGCCAGGCTGTGAGCTGCGCGTGATGAAGTTTGAGCACGTCCCTCTGCGTGCGGCGGCCGGCGCTATCCTCGCCCATTCGATCCCGACGCCGTCGGGCGCGATCAAGAAGGGCCGCGTTCTCGGCGCCGAAGAGATCGCGCGCCTTGCCGCCGCCGGCATCGAGTGTGTGACGGCGGCCCGGCTCGAGGCCGATGACGTTGGCGAGGATACGGCAGCGGCGCGCGTCGCGGCGGCACTCAGCGGCAGCGCCATGCATGTCGCAGAGCCCTTTACCGGACGTGCGAACCTCTATGCCGACGCGAACGGGCTCGTCGAGATTGACGCCGCCCGTCTCGGTCGTCTCAACAGTCTCGACGAGGCCCTGACCGTCGCCACCGTGCCGGCTTTCGAGCGCGTGGCTCTCGGCCAGATGATTGCAACGGTGAAGGTGATCACATTCGCGCTTCCCGAAACGGTTGTGAGCGCGGCGGAGGCGGTGGCGCGCGAGGCCGGCGGCCTCATGCATGTGCGTGCCTTCCACGTGAAGAAGGCGGGCCTCGTCCTCACGCAACTGCCGGGCACGCGCAAGAACCTCATCGAGAAGCGCCGCCGCGCCATTGCCCAGCGGCTCGAGGCGCTCGGCAGCGCGATCGGTGCAAGCGAGGTCGTGGCGCATGAGACGGTCGCCGTCGCCGCGGCGATCGCGCGCATGGCGGCCGCACGCCTCGACCCCATCATCGTCTTTGCCGCTTCGGCCATCGTCGATCGCCAGGATGTCATTCCGGCGGGCCTTGTCGCGGCAGGTGGTGAGATCGAGCGGCTCGGGATGCCGGTCGATCCGGGTAACCTCATGTTGCTCGGCCGCCTCGGTGGGGTCGACGTCATCGGCGCGCCGAGCTGCGCAGCCTCGCCGAAGATCAACGGTTTTGATTGGGTGCTCGAGCGCCGGCTTGCGGGCATCACGGTCACCTCGGCGGACATTGCCGCGATGGGACTTGGCGGGCTCCTGAAGGAGATCGCGACCCGCCCGCAGCCGCGTGAGGTGCCGCCCGACGATGCCGTGGCTGATGAGGATCTAGAGGCCCTGCGCCGCGCGCCGCGCATAGCGAGCATCGTCCTCGCGGGCGGTCGCTCGACACGCTACGGCAGCCGCAACAAGCTGCTCGAAAAGCTCGATGGCGTGCCGCTGGTCATGCGCGCCGTCCGCGCGGCGCTCGCCAGCCGTGCCCGCCCGGTGATCGTGGTGACAGGGCATGAGGCCGCCGCGGTCGAACAGGCGCTCGCGGGCCTCGAGGTGCGGATCGTGCAGAATCCGGATTTCGCGGAGGGCTTGAGCACGTCGCTCAAGGCGGGCATTGCGGCGCTGCCCGGCGATGTGGACGGTGCGATCGTCAGCCTCGGCGACATGCCGCGGATCGAGGCGCAGCATCTGGACCGGCTGATCGCGGCGTTCTCCCCCAAGGAGGGGCGCGGCATCGTCGTGCCGGTCCATCGTGGCAAGCGCGGCAACCCGGTGCTGTTCGCGCGTGCCTACTTTCCCGAGCTTCTCGCCATCGAGGGCGACACCGGCGCTCGCCACATCATTGCTTCCAGCACCAGTGACGTGGCCGAGGTCGAGCTTGCCACGGATGCCATCTTTCTCGACATCGACACGCCGGAAGCCCTGGAGCGGGCAAAGGAAACGTAATAGACCTGCCGCTCCGATCAATGACCAGGAACTGCAGAGCACAGCCAATGGCACTCGCTGACCGCGATGCTGATGCCCGCGCTGTCGCTGATTTGGCCGCCTCGAAGGGGTTGGTTGTCGAGGTAGACACAATCCAGTTCAACGAGACCGGTCTCGACTTTCGCGTGGGCTTTGCGTCCGCGGCGGATGGCAGGCGTTGGGTCTTGCGACTGCCACGCCGCCGCGATGCTATGGAGAAGGCGCGCGCAGAGGCGAGAGCGCTCAGGCTCATGCGATCACGCCTGCCCGTCGAAGTTCCCGACTGGCAGATTTTCGATGGCGACCTCATTGCCTACCCGATGCTTTGCGGCAATCCGGGCCTGACGTTCGACCCTGAGACGTACGAGGTCACTTGGAACTTCGATAAGAACTCGCCGCTGTTTCCCGAGACGCTCGGCGCGGCGGTCGCGGCGCTTCATGGCATTGAGACGGATGCGGCGCGCGAAGCGGGGCTTCCCATGTTCTCAGCACGCGAGGTGCGCGAGAAGTGGTCCTCAGATCTCGATCAGGTGCGGGGCCGCTATCAGGTCCAGCCTGCCTTATGGGCGGCCTGGGAGAGCTGGATCGCTGACGATAGCTACTGGCCGGATCATACCGTGCCGATACATGGTGATCTCTATGCGGGGCACGTCATGGTCGACGAGGCGGGGCGCGCAACCGGTATCATCGACTGGACCGAGGCGAGGGTGGGCGATCCGGCGGTCGACCTTGTCGGGCACCTCCGCGTGTTTGGCGAGGAGGCGCTGCCCTCCTTGATCGAGAGTTATTGTGCGGCTGGCGGTCGTAGGTGGCCGCGGCTCGAGGCGCACTGCCGCAAGCTCAACAGTGCCCATGCGGTCAACTATGCGCTCTACGCCTTGGCCATTGGGGACGCCGGTCACAAGGCCGCCGCCCAGGCCCTGTTGATGCCGGAGAATCCGCCTGCCTGAGACGGGCTGGCGCAGAGCGCCCGCCGATTGCTGCGGGTACAGGCGGCACGGCGTTGCCTTTGGCTGGCCTGTGGAAAGTGTGCGCGGCGCCATGCCCGCTCCGCCCGTTGCCGCGGCCGGCAAGGCGAATCACCTATCTTGCGCGTGAACCAGCAGACAGATCCTCATGCGCTTTCCGCCGCACATTCTGGACGATATCCGGGCCCGGCTGCCGGTGAGCTCGGTGGTCGGCCGGCGGGTGGCCTTGAAGAAGGCGGGGCGCGAGTGGAAGGGCCTCTCGCCTTTCAAGGCCGAGCGGACCCCCTCATTTTTTGTCAATGATCACAAGGGCTTTTACAAGTGCTTCGCCTCGGGTGAGTACGGCGACATTTTCACCTTCGTGATGAAGACCGAGGGGCTTTCCTTCACTGAGGCCGTGGAGCGGCTCGCCGCCGACGCCGGCGTGACGTTGCCCAAACCTGAGCCACGCAGCCCGCAAGCGGCCGAGCAGGCCGATGCGCGGGCGCGGCTCATGGCGCTGGTGGAGGCTTCGGCCCGGTTCTTCGAGGCGCAGCTTGCCTCATCGCCCGGCCAGGAGGCGCGCCGCTATCTCGAGCGGCGCGGCGTCACACGCGAGACGATCGCCCGCTTCCGCTTGGGCTTCGCGCCGGCCGCTCGCGAGGTGCTGAAGGCGCATCTCGCCAAGGAAGGCTTCTCCATCAGGGAGATGGCCGAAGCGGGCATGGTCATCATGGGCGATGACATCGCCGTGCCCTACGACCGCTTCCGCAACCGGGTCATGTTCCCGATTGAGGACGTGAAGGGACGCGTGATTGCGTTCGGCGGCCGCGCGCTCGATCCGGATGCGCCCGCCAAGTATCTGAACTCGCCGGAGACGGCGCTCTTCCATAAGGGCAACCAGCTCTACAACATCCACCGCGCGCGGCCCGCTGCCGTCGAGACATCCCGGATCGTGGTGGTCGAGGGTTACATGGACGTGGTGGCGCTCGATCAGGCGGGATTCCCGGCCGCCGTCGCGCCCCTCGGCACCGCGCTGACGGAAGCTCAGGTGCAGCTCCTCTGGCGCGCGGTGCCGGAGCCGATCCTCTGCTTCGACGGCGACAGCGCCGGCCAGCGGGCCGCCTATCGGGCGGTCGACACCATCCTGCCGCTGCTCAAGCCGGGCCACAGCGCCCGCTTTGCCTTCCTGACCGACGGCCAGGACCCCGACGATCTCGTCCGCCAGCAGGGGGCGGCTGCGTTCGAGGCGGTGCTCGCCCGCACCAAGGCGCTCTTCGACGTGATGTGGGAGCGCGAGCTGGCCGTCCAGCCGGTCGCCACGCCCGAGCAGCGCGCGGCCTTCGAGCAGAAGATGAAGACCCTGGTCGGGCGGATCGGCGACCCGAGCGTGCGCGCGCACTATGAGCAGGAGGTGCGCCAGACACTCTACAGCCTCAACCGCGCCGTGCTGCGCGAGCTGGCGGGGCAGGCGCCGCGGGGCGAACGCCGGATCGCGGGGCGCCAGAACAATGTTCAGACGGACTGGCGCGTGCGTGAGCGGGCGCGCCTTCAGCAGAAGGGCCGGCCGGCCGTGCTGGCGGCGCCGGTTCCGAGCAGCGGCCTCGCTGGCCGCCTGGCAGCCCTTCCGGCGCGGGAAGCCCTGATCCTCAAGGCCCTGATTAACCATCCATGGCTCATCGAGGAGCACGCGGAGCAGATCGCCGCGCTGGAGTTTACCGCGCCGGCGCTGGTGGGTCTGAAAGACGCGATTTTGGCGGCTTTGGCGGAAGAAATTCCACTTGACACAGTAAGCCTACGCAACCATTTGTCCGCTGTAGGCTTGTCCCACGTCGTTGCCCTCGTCGAGCGTGCGATCACGCATAAGGGCGACAAGTTCGCCGAACCTGAGGCCGACAAGGACGCCGTCGAAACCGGTTGGTGTCACGCCGTGACCCTGCATGAATGGCAGGTAGGGTTGCGGCGGGATTTGGTTGTGGCCGAACAACGGTGGCTTGAGGAGCAGAGCGAGGAGGCATTTCAGCGTCTCTGCGAGATCAAGGCACGCCAGAACCAAGTCGAGGACGGCGAGACGGGAAGGGAAGAGCGCGCTGCGTTGCCATCGGGTCGGGTGCCGTGACGTGCGGGGCAAAGGTCATGCCGCCGTCACGGAGCCAAGCGGTGGCACATGTTGTGCGCGGGGGGACAGCATTGGGCCGTACAGCCATGCCGATACGCTTTGTGGTCGCGGGTGCCGTTCGCTCGTTCCGCGTCCCATATCGTGTGGTCGCGGCCGGCCCGGACAACTGAGGTTACTTGCCTAGGCTGGCAAGCATTTCATCGAGGTGAGATCACCATATGGCGACGAAATCCGAGGAGAAGGCCGCACCCGCAGCCGAGACCGCCGAGAAGGACAGCCCTCTGCTCGATCTTTCGGACCAGTCGGTCAAGAAGCTGCTCAAGGCCGGCAAGCAGCGCGGGTACGTCACGTATGACGAGCTGAATGCCGTGCTGCCCTCCGAGGAGGTCTCCTCCGAGCAGATCGAGGACACGATGGCGATGCTCTCCGAGATGGGCATCAACGTCGTCGATTCCGAGGAGAGCGAGGAAGCAGGCGACGACAGCGGCGTTGACATCGCTGACGAAGACGACGGTCGCGCAATGACCGTGCAGGCGCTGCCGGCGAAGGTGGAGGGGCGGGCCGAGCCGGCCGACCGCACCGACGATCCCGTGCGCATGTATCTGCGCGAGATGGGCACGGTCGAACTGCTGTCGCGCGAGGGCGAAATCGCCATCGCGAAGCGGATCGAGGCTGGGCGCGAGGCGATGATCGCGGGCCTCTGCGAGAGCCCGCTGACCTTCCAGGCCATCATCATCTGGCGGGACGAGCTCAACGAGGGCAAGGTTCTGCTGCGCGATATCATTGACCTCGAGGCGACGTATGAAGGCCCCGAGGCGAAGGCCGCGCCGCCGCCGGTCGCCCATGGCAACGGTGCCGATGACGACGGCGCGTTCGAGCGCGCGGAGGGCGAGCCGCGCGACGGTGAGATGGACGAGGACGACGATTACGAGAACGCCGTCTCCCTCGCCGCCATGGAGCACGAGCTGAAGCCGAAGGTGCTCGCAACGTTTGACTCCATCGCCAGCAACTACAAGAAGCTCAGGAAGCAGCAGGACAAGAAGCTTGAGCAGCAGGTTGCCGGCGAGCAGGGCTCGCGCCAGCAGCAGAAGGCCTATGAGAAGCTGCGCGAGGAGATCGTCCGGGACGTCAAGAGCCTCTCGCTCAACAACGCCCGCATCGAGAGCCTTGTCGAGCAGCTCTACACGATCAATAAGCGCCTGATCAGCCTTGAGGGCCGCATCATGCGGCTCGCCGACAGCCACGGCGTGGCGCGCACGGCCTTCATCTCCGAGTATTACGGCAACGAGCTCGACCAGACGTGGCTCGACCGCATGGCGAATTCGAAGTCCAAGGCGTGGGAGCGGCTGATCAAGGCCGAGCGCAAGCAGATCGAGAAGATCCGCGCCGAGATCCACCAGCTCGCCAGCGAGACGGGCCTCGAGATCGCGGAGTTCCGCCGCATCGTCAAGAGCGTGCAAAAGGGCGAGCGCGAGGCGCGCCAGGCGAAGAAGGAGATGGTCGAGGCGAACCTGCGCCTCGTGATCTCGATCGCCAAGAAGTACACGAACCGCGGCCTGCAGTTCTTGGACCTCATCCAGGAAGGCAACATCGGCCTCATGAAGGCGGTCGACAAGTTCGAGTATCGGCGCGGCTACAAGTTCTCGACCTATGCCACGTGGTGGATCCGGCAGGCGATCACGCGCTCGATCGCCGACCAGGCGCGCACGATCCGCATTCCCGTGCACATGATCGAGACGATCAACAAGATCGTGCGTACGAGCCGGCAGATGCTGCATGAGATCGGCCGCGAGCCGACGCCGGAGGAGCTTGCCGAGAAGCTCGCCATGCCGATCGAGAAGGTCCGCAAGGTGCTGAAGATCGCCAAGGAGCCGATCAGCCTTGAGACGCCGATCGGCGACGAGGAGGATTCACATCTCGGCGACTTCATCGAGGACAAGAACGCGCTGCTGCCGATCGACGCCGCCATCCAGTCGAATCTGCGCGAGACGACGACGCGCGTGCTCGCCTCGCTCACGCCGCGCGAGGAGCGCGTGCTCCGGATGCGCTTCGGCATCGGCATGAACACCGACCACACGCTCGAGGAGGTTGGCCAGCAGTTCTCCGTGACGCGCGAGCGCATCCGCCAGATCGAGGCGAAGGCGCTGCGGAAGCTCAAGCACCCGAGCCGGTCGCGGAAGCTGCGGAGCTTCCTGGATAATTGACAGCAGCCTCACGATCGTGGCGTGATGAGGAATGAGCCTCGACTTCCTTATCACGACCTTGGTGATCGTCGCGTCGCCCGGTGCGGGGGCCGTCTACACCATTGCGGCGGGCGTTTCGCGCGGCAGTCGGGCCGGCGTACTTGCCGCATTCGCCTGCACGCTCGGGATCGTCCCGCATCTCGCGGCCGCGATGATGGGCTTGGTAGCCATTCTGCACACGAGCGCGCTCGCCTATCAGATCGTCAAGTACGCTGGCGTCGCCTACCTTCTGTTCATGGCGTGGCAGACGCTGCGTGAGCGCGGCGGGCTTCGCGTGGAGGCAACCCCGGACGCGCGGCCGCCGCTGCGCATGCTCGTCGACGGCGTTCTGATCAATATCCTCAATCCGAAGCTGTCGATCTTCTTCGTTGCCTTCCTTCCCCAGTTCATCGGCGTGAATGAGCCATATCCGATGGTGCGGATGCTCGAGCTGAGCGCGATCTTCATGCTCATGACATTCGTTGTCTTCGCGGTATATGCCTTGTGTGCCGCCACGATGCGCGAGCGCGTTGTTACCCGCCCCGTTGTCATGGCCTGGATCCGGCGCACCTTCGCTGCTGCGTTTGTGGCGATGGGTGCGCGGCTCGCTCTGACGGAGAAGTAGCGCAGTCCGGCTGCGCGCGCGGGGTATAGCCGGGTCGAGGACCGAGGAGGCGCCTATGTCATTCTGGAAAAAGCTCTTCGGCAGCGGGGGTGGCGGCGGCGACTCCGGCGGCGCGCCCGTCCGCTCCCTCGAGCACAATGGCTTCACCATCGAGGCGCGCCCCTACCCCGAGGGCGGGCAGTATCAGGTCGCCGGCTCGATCACCAAACAAGTCGGCGAGATCAGGAAGGAGCACCGCTTCATCCGCGCCGACCGCTTCCCGACCATTGAGGAAGCGGCCGATTTCGCGCTGATGAAGGGCCGCCAGATCGTCGATCAGCAGGGTGACCGGATCTTCGATTGACAGGCCGAAGCGCGGAGAGAACAGGCGGGCAGGGGCATCAGGCGCCGTTGAGCAAAGTCCTGAGCGTCGTGATCATCCCCTGCTTGCACACATCGGGCGAGACATAAAGGCACGCCAGGTCATGGACGCCGGTCCACGACATCTGCGCGGCGACGTAGACGATGATCGCGAGGCCGAGCCAGCTGATCCAGGGGTACGTCGCGAGCAGCTTCGCGATGTAGTTCGCCGCCACGGCCATCAGCACGATCGCGATGGCGAGGCCGATGACCAAGACGATGGTGTTGCCCTTGGCGGCGCCGGCGACCGCGAGCACGTTGTCGAGGGACATGGAGACGTCGGCGATGGTGATCTGGGTCACCGCCGACCAGAAGCTCATCTCCTTGAACTTCGTTTCTTCCTTCGGCTCTTCGGTCGCGGCGGCACCGAGCGAATGCGGCTCGGGCTCGTGTCCACCGCGCAGCTCCTTGTACATGTTCCAGCAAACATAGAAGAGCAGCAGGCCGCCAATCAGCATGATGCCTTTGATGGCCAGGAGTTGCATCGTGATGCCGGCAAAGAGGATGCGCAGGACGACCGCGGCGGCGATGCCCCAGAAGATGACCTTTCCGCGAATGGCAGGATTGACACGGGATGCCGCCAGGCCCACGACCACGGCGTTGTCGCCGGCCAGGACCACGTCGATCATGATGATCTGGAAAAGCGGCCAGAGATGCGGCGTCAACCATTCAATCATGTCGCGAAGAACCTTCCCCTAGGCGGTCCCATGGCCGTTCCGCCCGTAATCCGTGGGCGTGTGAGCATCTCGCCGAAGGCCATTTTGGCTATGCGCCGGACGGCACTGCTGAAAAGCTTCTGTTCGGACCGCCGAGAGCGGTCAACCCTGAACTGTGCCCCCCGACGACAGACCGGGCGCCTGCGGGTCCCTGAGCGGTGCGGCCGCGGCGCCCGACAGCGGCAGCGCACTATCCTTTGGACGCGCCCGGATTGCAACCCAATGTCGTCGCGCAAGGTAACGGTTTCAATGCCCTTGAGGAGTGCGTGACATCATGCCCCAGAAATTGATCATCCGCGCGACAAGGGGACCGGGCCTCTACGAACTCACCGGCGAGATTGCCGCCTTCGTTGCCGCGACGGGGACGGATCAGGGTCTGCTCACGGTGTTCGTTCGCCACACCTCCTGCTCGCTCCTCATCCAGGAGAACGCCGATCCAGATGTGCGGCGGGATCTCGAAGCCTTCTTCCGCCGCCTGGTCCCGCCGGCCGACGACCCGTCCATGCGCTGGATCCTCCACACGACCGAGGGGCCGGACGACATGCCGGCGCACATCAAGGCCGCTCTGACCCAGACCTCCCTCGGCATTCCGGTGTCGGAGGGCCGCATGGTGCTCGGCACCTGGCAGGGCATCTACCTTTTCGAGCACCGCCAGCGCCCGCACCGGCGGGAGATTGTTCTTCACCTCGGGCCTTGAGGCGAGGACGACAGCGCCCGAACCATGCCCTGTCCCGGCTGGACTTGGCTGGCCGCGGGTGCGATAAGCGCCGCCGGGCATGTCCGGCTGGTGGAGGCCGGCGCACGAGGTGGCACATGGGCATCTTCAGCGAGATCTTCAGCTGGTGGGGTGGCAATACCTGGTCCAACCGCATCTACACGGCGCTGCGCGGCCGCCACGTCGGCACGGACGAGGAGGGCAACCGCTATTACGTCCAGACGAAGGGCGTCGGCCCGCTCGGCGTGCCGCGCCGCTGGGTCATCTACAAGGACGGCGCCGAGGCCTCCAAGGTGCCGCCCGGGTGGCACGGCTGGCTGCACTACACGGTCGATACGCCCCCGACCGAGGAGAAATATGTGCCCCGCCCCTGGCAGAAGCCGCACCAGCCCAACCTGACCGGAACGCCCGCCGCGTACCGGCCCTCAGGCTCTATCCTCGCTTCGGGAACGCGGCCGCGGGCGACGGGCGACTACAAGCCTTGGCGTCCGCAGTAGCTGGCAAACGGCACGCGGCCCGGCGGGCGTGCATTGGCCACGTCACGGCCCATTTTGGGTGATTGCGTACGACGCCGGCCTGGCAGCATGGGCCGCGCGCGGCTCGTGCGTGGAGCCAGGCCCGGAGCAAGAGTGGGATGCGGCGCAGGACGCAACATCGAACGGCGCGCAGGTGCGGCCTCAGCATGATGCTGGCGGCGGCATCCGCGCTTGGCGTGATGACGGCCGCAACCACCGCCGCAGCCCAGCGGATCGAGAACCAGACGGCTGTCTTCGCCGCCCTCGACAAGGTCACGGCGCGCATTAGCCCGCTTAATGCCGCGCTCAACAGTACTGAGACATTCGGTGCGCTCAAGGTGACGGCGCGCGCCTGCTACTCCCGTGCCCCGACCGAGCCGCCGAAGACCTCGGCCTTCGTGGAGGTCGACGAAGTGCTGCTCGATGGCTCCACACGGCGCATCTTTTCAGGCTGGATGTTCGCTGAGAGCCCGGGCCTCAATGCGCTCGAGCATCCCGTCTTCGATCTCTGGCTGACCGACTGCGCCAACCCGGTGCGCAGCACCGCCTCGCAACGCGGCGCACCCGCGGCCGGCCCGGCCGCCACCCAAGGTGAGGCCGACCCCACATTCCGCCGCCGCGTCAGGCGCTGACGCGGTGCGACGGCGGCATTTGAACCCTATCCCCCGAACGCCTTTGACCTGATCTCGCTCAGCTTGCCGCCGCGCTCGGCGACCTCGCGCAAGAGCGCCGACGGTTTCCAGTGGCGGCCGTACTGCTGGTGCCATGCCGCGACCTGATTGTAGATCTCCCGCGCGCCGATCGTATCGCCCCAGTACATGAGCCCGCCGCGCCAGCGCGGGAAGCCGAAGCCGTGCAGCCACATGACGTCGACATCGCTCGCGCGGATGGCCTTGCCCTCCTCGAGGATCTTGCAGGCCTCGTTGATCGACGCAAAGAGCAGGCGATGGAGCACTTCCTCGTCGCTGAAGGTGCGCTGCTTGATGCCCATCTCGGCCGCCACTTCCCGGATGAGGCGGGCGACCTCAGGATCGGGAATGGGCGTGCGGCTGCCGGGCTCGTAACGGTACCAGCCGGCCCCCGTCTTCAGACCCTTGCGGCCCATTTCAACGAGGCGGTCGGGAATCGGCAGCTTGCGGAAGTTGGGATCGGCGGCGGCGCGTCGCTTGCGCGTGTCGTAGCTGATGTCGAGGCCGGACATGTCCGCGACGGCGAACGGGCCGACCGGATAACCGAACTCGACCATTACTTTGTCGACCTGCTCGGGCAGTGCCCCCTCTTCGATCATGAGGTTCTGCTCGACGGCGAAGGGCGCGCGGCTGCGGTTCGCAACGAAGCCATCCGTGTTGCCGGCATAACCGCTGATTTTCCCTATGTCGCGGCCGAGCTTCATGGCCGCTGCGAGCGTTGACGGCGCGGTCTTGCTGGCGTTGACGACCTCGAAGAGCTTCATGACGTTGGCGGGCACGAAGTAGTGCGTGCCGGCAACCATTTCGGGCCGCTTGGTGACAGCGGCGATCTGGTCGATGTCGAGCGCGGAGGTGTTCGTGAGGAGCAGTGCCCCAGGCTTCATCACCGCATCGAGCTTGCGGAAGACCTCCTGCTTGACCGGCATCTGCTCGAAGACGGCCTCGATGACGGCGTCGCAGTCGCCAATCTCCTCGTAGGTCTCGACGGGCACGATGAGGGCAAGGCGCTTATCCATCACCTCTTGTGTGAGGCTGCCGCGCGTGACGCTCACCGCGTAGTTGTCGCGGATGCGCTGCAAGCCGCGTTCCAGAATTTCCGGGGACGCATCGAGCAGCTTCACGGGAATGCCGGCATCGGCGAAGCTCATGGCGATGCCGCCGCCCATGGTGCCGGCGCCGACCACGGCCATGGTCTTGATCTCGGGGAGCTTGAGATCCTTCGGCAGGCCCGGAATGCGGGCGATCTCGCGCTCGGCGAAGAAGGCATAGCGGAGCGCCTTGGCCTCCTCGGAGCTGACGAGCTCCAGGAACAACCGGCGCTCCTCGGCAATGCCCTCGGCGAATGGCAGCCTGGTCGCGGCCTCTACCGCAGCAATGCAGTGGAAGGGCGCCTTCTGCCCGCGGGCCTTGCGCGCGATGGATTTGCGCATGGCCTCGAACATGCCGGGATCGGCCTTGGCCTCGACGAGCTTATCCTCGCGCGCGCTGACACGCGGCAGTGGCCGCGTGGCAGCCACGCGCGCGGCATAAGCGACTGCGGCACCGCGCAGGTCCTGGCCCTCCACGATCTCGTCGATGATGCCGAGTTCCTTGGCTTCGGGCGCCGGCACGTGACGGCCGGTGACGATCATGTCGAGCGCGGCCTTGGGGCCGATCAGGCGCGGCAGGCGCTGCGTGCCACCGCCGCCAGGAATGATGCCGATGAGCACCTCCGGAAGACCGACCTTGGCGTCAGGAACCGCGATCCGGTAGTGGCACGCGAGCGCGTGCTCGAGACCGCCGCCGAGGGCATAGCCGTGAATGGCGGCGATGACGGACTTGTTGACCTCGTCGAGCAGATCGTAGCTGCGTCGCTTGGGCGGCGGGCGTGCCTGGTCGAAGCCGCGGATGTCGGCACCGGCAATGAAGCTCCGTCCGGCGCCGATCAGCACGAACGCCTTCACGTTCGGGTCGGCTTCGCCCTTCTCCAGCGCCGCAACGATGCCTTCGGTGACGCCGGGACCGAGGGCGTTGACCGGCGGATTGTCGATGGTGATGACGCCGATGCCGTTTTCGATGTCAAAGCGGACGACGGGTTTGTCGTTCATGGGGCGACCTCCTGCATTCCCGATGTTATTTGGCTCAGGCCGCCCTGGCGGCGAGCTGTTTCAGATACCACTCCCCATCGCCGAGCAAGGACTCGCAGAGCGTGAGCCGCTTGTAGTAGTGGCCGACGATCAACTCGTCGGTCATGCCCATGCCGCCATGGAGCTGAATGGCCTGGCCGCCGACGAAGCGCGCGCACTGTGCGGTCTTGACCTTCGCCTTCCAGATAGCCTCTTGCGCGTGCGGGTCGCCGTCGTCGAGCGCCTGAAGCGCGGCGTGGACGAGCGCCCGCGCTTCTTCCGTGGTCACGCTCATGTCGACGAGGCGGTGCTGGAGCACCTGGAACTGCGAGAGGAGCTGGCCGAACTGCTTGCGCGTCTTGAGGTAGTCGACGGTGATCTGGGTCACGGCCGCCATGGCACCGACGGCCTCGGCGCATACGGCGATCGCGCCGCGGTCGAGGACGTCGCCGATCGCCGGCAAAAGGTCGCGGTCGCTGTTGCCCAGCCTGGCACCCAGCGGAACGCGAACGCCGGAGAGGCTTAGGGCGGCGCCACGGCGGCCGTCGAGAGCCGCAGCGGGGCTGAGCTTGAGGCCCGCGCACGATCGCGGCACCAGGAAGAGTGCCACGGGGCCGGTTGCGGAGCCGAGCCGCGCGCTGATGAGGAGCGTGTCAACGGCGTGGGCCGCGATCGTGTGCGCTTTGGCGCCGTCGATGACGCAGCCGTCGCCATCGCGCCGCGCGACCGTGCGGACATAGTCGCGGGCGTAGCCGCCGTCCGGCTCGGCGTGACAGAAGGCGAGCAGCCGCTTGCCTTCCGCGATTTCGCCGAGCAGCTTCTGCTGTTCCGGCGTGCCTGCCTTCTCAATGGCCGTCGCACCGAGCACGATCGTCCCGAGCAGCGGTTCGAGCAGCAGGAAGCGGCCGGCTGCGGCCATCACGATGCCGAGCTCGGTGGCGCCACCGCCGGCGCCACCCGCGCTCTCGGGGAGCGAAACCCCGAGCCAGCCCATCTCGGCATAGGTCGCCCAGTCCGTCCGGCTGAAACCGTCGCCGTCCTCGGCACGCGCGACCTTCTTGAAGTGGTCGAAGGTGTACTTGTCGGCGAGGAGATCGCGGAGGCTGTCATTGAGGAGCTGGCGCTCCTCGCTCGAAAATGCCGGCATGGATCGAACCTCACAGACCGAGTGCGCCCTTGGCGATGATGTTCTTCTGCACCTCGCTCGAGCCGCCGTAGATCGTTGCTGCGCGGCGGTAGAGGTGCTCGTAGACGAGGCCGGTCGTCTCTGCCGGCCCGACGAGTTCGCCATTCCAGCCGCCGTGCAGCGCGTCCGTCTGGTAGAGCTGCCCGTAGCGGCCAAGCACCTCCATGATCGACTGATGAACAGCCTGCTGGAGCTCGGTGCCACGCAGCTTGAGCGCCGCCGCGCCCATGAGCGTTGGTGCGCCACCTTCCTCGGCGGTGGCTGCGAGCTGGTCCGCCATGAGTGCCTTCACCGTCGCGAGGTTGACCTCGTGCTCGGCGAGCTTGCGGCGCCAGAGGGGATCGTTGGCCAGCGGTTGCCCGCCTTCACGTGTCTCATCGAGCAGGCGCCGCAGCGCTTCGACGGCGTGCTCGAGGCGAGAGATCTCGACATTGCCGACGCGCTCATTGGCCAGCAGGAACTTCGCGTAGGTCCAGCCTTTGCCTTCCTCACCGATGAGGTTCTCGACGGGCACGCGCACGTCGTCAAAGAACACCTCGTTGAGGTGGTGGCTCATGGTGATGGCGATGATCGGGCGCACGGTGATCCCGGGCGTCTTCATATCGATCAGCAGGAAGGAGATGCCCTCCTGCTTCTTGCCGCTGTCATCCGTTCTGACGAGGCAGAACATCATGTCCGCCCAGTGCGCGAGCGAGGTCCAGATCTTCTGCCCGTTGACGACGTAGTGATCGCCATCGCGCACGGCCTTCGTCTTGAGCGCGGCGAGGTCCGAGCCGGCGCCGGGCTCAGAGTAGCCCTGGCACCACCACGTATCGTTCCTGATGATTCCCGGCAGGTAGCGGCGCTTTTGTTCCTCCGTGCCGAACGTGTAGATGACCGGGCCTGCCATGTTCACGCCGAATGGGACAACCGGTGGCGCGCCGGCCCGGCCGAGCTCCTCGGAAAAGGCGAGGGTCTGCGCCGGGCTCCAGCCGAGCCCGCCGTGCTCCTTCGGCCATTTGCCGGTGATCCAGCCTTTGGCGCCAAGCCGTTTCAGCCAGGCATCGTACTCATGACGCTCGAGGTGCTGGCCGAGGGCCTGCTTGCGGCGCACCTCCGGCGGCAGCTCGCGCTCGCAGAAGGCGCGCACCTCGGCACGGAAAGCATCGAGCGACGTGTCCCGTTCGACGGACCTGATGAACATGCGCCCTCCCTGGACCCTCTTGAGCATATCGAGCGACCGTAGAAAGGCCGCATCCGCTTGGCAATGCTGCAATCAGTTGGCGGTCATGCCGCCATCGATCACCAGCTCGCTGCCGGTCACCCATGCGGCCTCGTCCGATGCGAGGTACAGGCAGCCGGCGGCGATGTCGGCGGGGGTGCCGAAGCGGCCGAGCGGCGTTGCGGCGAGGCGGATCTTCGCGATCTCGGGATTGGAATGGCCGGGCTTGGTCATGGGCGTGTCGACGAAGCCCGGATGGATCGAGTTCACGCGGATCCTGTCCGGTGCGTACTGGATTGCCGCGGCCTTCGAGAAGATGCGCACCGCACCCTTCGAGGCGTGATAGGCGGCATTCGAGTGTGAGCCGATGATGCCGCAGATCGAGGAAATGTTGATGATCGAGCCGCCACCCGCCCGCTGCATGGCGGGGATCACCGCCTTGGTGCCGAGGAACGTGCCGGTGGCATTGATCTCAAGCACCTTGTTCCATTGCTCGAGCGTTTGCTCGGCGAGACGCGGCCCCGCGGTCAGCGACGTCTGGATGTTGAGCTTTGGGTCGCGCCCCGAGATGCCGGCGATGTTGCAGAGGATATCGACGCGCCCGTAGTGCTCCTCGGCTTCCGCGACGATCTCCGCCCAGCGGCTCTCGCTCACGACATCCTGCTCGGCGAAGGAAGCCGTGCCGCCTTCGCTGACGATTTCTTCCATGACGCTGCGGCCGAGTGCGGCATTGGCGTCGGTCAGCAGGACCTTTGCGCCATGGCGTGCAAAGACGCGCGCCGTTTCCGCGCCGATGCCCGATGCGCCGCCTGTCACGATCGCCACCTTGCCGGCGAGCCTTGGTCCCGGTTGCATTGGATGTCTCCTCCTCACTGCATGGGGTCTGTGCCCCTCGACGTTCAGGGTGGCGCCAAACCGTACGGGCGTCCAGGTCCAGAAATGACATACGGGCCACCCAGAGGGTGGCCCGCATCATCAGGTCAGGAGGAGGGAAAAAGGTGGCTGTCCGCCGGAGGCTCAGGCCGGCGGCTGGCCGAAGATGAGCACGGCGTTGAGGCCACCGAAGGCAAACGAGTTCGACATGACGTTGCTGAGCTTCGCGCTTCGCCCGACGTTCGGGACATAGTCGAGGTCGCACTTTGGATCAGGCTCGTCGAGACCGATCGTTGGCGGCAGCCAGCCGTCCTGCAGAGCCTTGATGCAGGCGATCGCCTCCACCGCGCCGCCGGCGCCGAGGAGGTGGCCCGTCATCGACTTGGTGGACGAGACCGCCATCTTCTTGGCGTGCTCGCCGAAAACCATCTTGATGGCGTTGGTCTCGTTCACGTCATTGAGCGCCGTCGCCGTGCCGTGGGCATTGAGGTAGCCGATGTCCTCGGGCTTGAGCCCGGCGTCGGCGAGCGCCATCTCCATGGCCATTCGCGGCCCGTCGACGTCCGGATTGACCATATCCTTGCTGTCCGAGGACATGCCGAAGCCCTTGAGCTCGGCAAGGATGGTCGCCCCGCGCGCCTGAGCGTGCTCCAGGCTTTCGAGCACCAGCGCGCCGGCGCCTTCGCCGAGGACCGTGCCGTTCCGCTTCTTGGAGAAGGGGAAGCAGCCTTCCGGCGAGAGGACCCGCATCGCCTGCCAGGTGCGCAGGGACCCGTGCGTGAGAACGGCCTCCGAAGCCCCGGTGACCGCCACGTCAACGAGCCCGCCGCGAATGTAGTCGGCACCAATGGTGATCGCGTGCGTTGCCGTCGAGCAGGCCGAGCAGGTCGCGAATGTCGGGCCCTTGATGCCGTACTCGATCCCGACGTGCGCGGCGGCCGACGAGCCGATGATCCGCAGCAGCGTCAGCGGATGGGTCGCCTTCTTCTCTTTTACGAAGAGATCGTAGTAGGCCGTCTCGATGGTATTGAAGCCGCCGGCACCGGAGCCGAAGATGCAGGCCGTGCGGTAAGGGTCCGAAACCGGGGTCGGCAGGCCGGATTGCTTCCAGGCTTCGTCGGCGGCGCGGCCGGCAAACCACGAATAGCGGTCGCCATACTGGATCTTCTTGCTTGCCACGTGCTTCGCGGGGTCGAAGCCTTTGATTTCGGCCGCGATGTGGATGTAGAGATCCTTGAGCTCGAAGCTCTCGATCGGGCCGACGCCGCAGCGCCCTTCCCTCATCGACGACCACATCTCGCGAACGTCGAGGCCGATCGGCGTCACGGCGCCAACGCCGGTGACAACCACGCGACGCCGCTCGCCCTTAGACTGTGTCATGGGACGTACTTCTTCTCTTATGGCAGCCGGGACTGTCCCGCTGCACGTGTGATGGTCTGCGCAGGCATCAGGCCTTGGCCGGCGCGCCCGAAGTCTCCAGCAACTGCTTCACGCGCTCCACCACCGAGCCCACGGTCTTGAAGTCTTCGACTTCCTCGTTGGCGTTGTAGGGAATCTGGATGCCGAAAGAATCCTCGATGTCGAAAACGATCATTGCGAGATCGAGAGACTCGATCTTCAGATCAGTCAGCGCAGTGGTGAGCCCGATGTCATCTCGGGGCTCCTTCATGTGCTTCTTGAGGATATCGATGATCTTGGTGGCAACGTCGTCCATATGTCTCTCCCACCCCCAAGTACTCTGCGGGTACAGGTGCTGATGTGATGGTTTAGCTACGGCAAAGCCCGTCTGACCGCAAGTTGGGCCTCACATATACCGTTAACACTATTCAAGTCCATATGGTCACGGACGGTTGGGCCGGAACGGCACCGTTCCGGGTCCTCAGGTTGGTGTGCAGTACAACCATCAAGGCTGGCGCTTCGAGACAAAAAATGTTCAAAGTCGTTGACCGAGATCCGTTCCGGAGACCCGCGGCAGGCATCGCGATGCGTGTCGAAACAGTCCGACAAAGCATCGGCTTGTGGCTGCCGCAAGAACTGGCGCCAAGCTGCGCCCCAACGCGCCGTCCTAAATGGACGCCATTCAGGGAGGCATCGAGACCATGTCTGCAGGCACGACAGTATCAACGGCGGGCGCCGAGCCAGCACACCTCAGCTACCCCTGGCTTGCGCACTACCCCGCTGGTGTGAACTGGCACCAGCAGATCGCTCCGGCGCCTCTCCATCAGCTACTCGAGCGCGCCGCAGAGCGGCACCCGTCGCGTATTTGCACGAACTTCCTTGGCCGGACAATAACCTACGGCGAGATGTCGCGCCTCGTGGACCGTGCCGCCGCCGGGCTCGCGGCGCTCGGCGTGACCAAGGGCACCAAGGTGGGCCTCTTCCTGCCCAACGCGCCGACGTTCATCGTCTTCTATTACGCGACTCTCAAAGCGGGCGGCACCGTCGTCAACTACAACCCCCTCTATACGGTCGAGGAGCTGTCCTTCCAGGTCAAGGACAGTGAAACCGATCTCATGGTCACGCTCGACCTCAAGGTGCTCTTCGACAAGGTCGAGGCGCTGATGGCGTCGGGCACGCTCAAGCGGGCCATCGTCGCCCCGTTCCCGGCGCTGCTGCCGACGGCGAAGTCAATCCTCTTCCGCCTCTTCAAGGGCAAAGAGCTGGCGAACGTCAAGGCATCGAAGGTGGCGGCGTCGGTGATTTCCGAGGAGAGCGTCCTCGCCAATGACGGGCGATTCCAGCCACCCGCGATCGCGCCGGGCGAAGATATTGCCGTGCTCCAGTACACGGGCGGCACGACTGGCACGCCCAAGGGCGCCATGCTCACGCACTCTGCGGCCTACACGAACGTCATGCAGACGATCGCCTGGGCGCCGGAGCTCCAAGAGGGCGCGGAGCGCGTCATGGGCGTGCTGCCGTTCTTCCACGTGTTCGCCATGACCGTGGTCATGAACTTCGCGATCGCCAAAGCCGCGGAAATCATCATCATGCCGCGCTTCGTGCTGGACGATGCTATGAAGCTCATCGATAAGGCCAAGCCGACCGTCATGCCCGGCGTGCCGACCATGTTCAACGCCATCATGAACCATCCGAAGCTCAAGAGCTTCGACCTGTCATCGCTCAGGTTCTGCCTTTCGGGCGGCGCCGCGCTCCCGCTCGAGATCAAGCAGCGCTTCGAGCTGCTTACGGGCTGCAATCTCGTCGAGGGTTATGGACTCAGCGAGGCCTCGCCCGTGGTGACGGCGAACCCGCTCGGCGGGCCCGTCAAGGAGGGCTCGATCGGACAGCCCCTTCCGCAGACGATCATTTCGCTGCGGGCGCTCGACGACCCGACCAGGGAGGTGCCTCTCGGCGAGAAGGGCGAGATCTGCGTGAAGGGCCCGCAGGTCATGAAGGGCTACTGGAAGAAGCCGCAGGATACGGCCGATCAGTTCGTCGGCGACTTCCTGCGGACGGGCGATGTCGCGATCATGGACGAGGAGGGCTTCTTCTTCATCGTCGACCGCATCAAGGATCTCATCATCTGCTCGGGCTACAACGTCTACCCGCGGCGGATCGAGGAGGCGATCTACGAGCACCCGGCCGTCGAGGAGGTCACTGTCATCGGCATTCCCGATGAGTACCGCGGCGAGGCGCCCAAGGCCTTTGTCAAGCTCAAGGCCGGCGCCGGCGCGACCACGGCCGATCTGATGAAGCACCTGGAGCCCAAGCTCTCGCGCATTGAGATGCCGGCCGAGATCGAGATCCGCGATGCGCTGCCGAAGACCATGATCGGCAAGCTCTCCAAGAAGGAGCTGAAAGCCGAGGAGCTGGCCAAGCGCAAGACGAAAAAGGCCTGAGGCCCGAGCCTTGCCACTCGGCAAGCGCGTGGTGAACGTGAGAGACCCAGGCGTCGCCGCGGTGGGCCGCGAGGGGCTTGTGGCGTCAGGGCGCCATGGCTTAGGTTAACCATGCGGAGCAGCAACAGGCGGGAAGAAGGGATCGATGCGGGGTTGCCGCTATGCGTCGCTGCCAATGGCCATGGCGGCGGCGCTTGTCGTCACAGGCTTGGCCTCCGATCGAGCCGCGGCGCGCACATTGTGCATTGGCAAGGAGTCGGTGCTGCTCCGTTCGGGCCCCTCTTGGCGACATGATCCGGTCGGCAGCCTCCCGGCCGGCGCCTGTGGTGTTCAGGTCGTCGGCCAATGCGTGTCCGGCTGGTGCGATGTCGCGCTCGGCAGCCGGCGTGGCTGGCTCGACTCGCGACTTGTGATCGTGCGCGAGGGCCCTGGTGCTCCCGCCCCTTCCCCGCCGAGCCGGGCTGAGCCGCCGCCCCCGCGCCAAGCAGGGCCGCCTCCCCGCGCCCCGCCGCCAGCCAGCACCGGGGCGGCGCGCGATCGCGACGGCCACTGTGTCATGGGGGTGAGGCTGGGCGATAGCCTGCGTATTCGCACCGGGCCCGGCGTCGGATACCGCGAGATTGGCGGCATTCCGCCGGAGGCTTGCGGGGTGGTCGTCGAGGGGCCGTGCGCCGGCTCCTGGTGCCCGGTGAGCTATCGGGGCATCCGCGGCTGGTCGAACGCCACCTATCTCCGCCCAACCTGGATGCGCTGATCGCGCCACCGAGCATCAAGAAGATGCCGCCGCAGCGCCGTTGAACCGACCGGCGGCGGGTGTATGCTGCGCGCCCATACCAGATCCCCACGCACATGGAGGCCCTGATGGCCAATCCCACGCCAGATCCCGTCGTCATCGTTGCGGGTGCCCGCACGCCCATGGGCAGCTTCCAGGGCAGCCTGCAGGCTTTGACCGCGCCCGAGCTCGGTGCGGTCGCGATCAGAGCGGCGCTCGGCCGCACGGGTGTTGCGGCCGATGAGGTGGCGGAGGTGCTGATGGGGTGCGTGCTGCCGGCCGGCCAGGGCCAGGCGCCGGCGCGCCAGGCGGCGCGCTATGGCGGGCTCCCGGACAGCGTGCCCTGCACGACCGTGAACAAGATGTGCGGCTCAGGCATGAAGACCGTGATGATGGCCTACGAGGCCCTGCACGTTCGTCCCAAGGACGTCATCATCGCCGGCGGCCTCGAGAGCATGACCAACACGCCTTATCTCCTGCCGAAGATGCGTTCGGGTGCGCGCCTCGGCCACACCCAGGCCTATGATCACATGTTCCTCGACGGGCTTGAGGATGCCTACGACAAAGGCCGTCTCATGGGCACCTACGCCGAGGACACCGCGCAGCACTACCAGTTCACGCGCGAGCAGCAGGACGCCTACGCCATCGAGAGCCTGCGCCGCGCCAAGGCGGCCAACGAGGATGGCTCCTTTTCGAACGAGATCGTCCCTGTTGCCGTCAAGTCGCGTAAAGGCACGACCGAGGTCACGCGCGACGAGCAACCCTTCACCGCAGATCCGGCCAAGATCCCGAGCCTCAAGCCAGCTTTCCGCGACGGCGGCACGGTGACGCCGGCCAATTCGAGCTCGATCTCGGATGGCGCCGCGGCGCTCGTCCTCATGCGCGAGAGCGAAGCGAAGCGGCGCAAGCTCCAGCCGCTCGCCCGCATCGTTGCCCAGGCGAGCCATGCCCAGGCGCCAGCCTGGTTCACCACCGCACCGATCGGGGCGATGAAGAAGGTGCTTGAGGCTGCCGGCTGGCAGGCGAAGGACGTGGGTCTCTATGAGATCAACGAGGCTTTTGCCGTCGTCACCATGGCGGCCATGCGCGACCTCGACCTGCCGCATGACAAGGTCAACGTCCACGGTGGCGCGTGCGCACTCGGCCACCCGGTCGGCGCCTCCGGCGCGCGCATCATCGTCACGCTGATCAACGCCATGGCGAAGCGCGGCGAGCCCAGGGGCATTGCCTCGCTCTGCATCGGCGGTGGCGAGGCGACGGCCGTCGCGATCGAGCGCGTGAATTGAGCGCAGAGGCGGTTCCCGGTAGCGCTTCCGGGACACGGCCCATGGTCGTGATCACGGGCGCGTCGGAGGGCGTTGGCCGTGCCTTCGCGCGCCACTATGCCGCGCGAGGCCACGACCTCTTGCTCATTGCGCGCCGGCCCGAGCTGTTGGCGCGCCTCGCCGGGGAACTGCGCGCGGCACATTCGGTCCGCGTCGAGACGCTGGCGCAGGATGTGGCGGCGCCGGAGGCGCCAGCCGCCATCGACGCGGTGCTCGCCGCGGCCGGGGCCCACTGCGAGCTGCTGATCAACAACGCCGCCATCGGGCTCTCCGGACCGTTCCACACTTTTGGCCGGGATGACATCGACGGGCTGGTCGCGCTCAATACCGCGGCGCCGACCCGGCTCATGCACCACGTGCTTCCCGCCATGCGGGCGCGAAGGCGGGGCGGGATCATCAACCTCGCCTCGCTCGGTGGCTTCGCGCCGGGACCCTATCAGGCCGCCTACTATGCGAGCCGGGCCTATGTGCTTTCACTCTCGGAGGCCGTAGCGGCAGAGGTTGCGCGCGATGGCGTGCGCATCACGGCCGTCGCGCCGGGCCCTGTCCGCACGCGCTTTCACGACAAGATGGGCTCTGACCGCGACCTCTACCGCTGGCTGATCCCCTCGCTCGCGCCGGAGACGGTCGTACGCTGGGCCGTGGCGGCGCACATGCTCCGGTTCCGCGTCGTCGTGCCCGGCTTGCTGAACAATTTCTTTGCCCTATGTTTGCGCTTGATGCCGCATCGACTCTCCGTCCTCATGCAGAGCGTTCTGTTCTATCCCCTCAACCGCTGACGTGATGATGCTCGACACTGCACCCACCTGCGATGCGCCGCTCGATGGCCGGGGCAGCCATGTTGCGCGTGAGACGACGTCCGAGAAGAAGCCGGTGGTCATTGTCCTGCATATGCCGGGCGCCAGTCCCGGCCACGTCGGCCGCTGGTTCCGGGAGAATGGCTACCCCCTCGACATTCGTCGCCCGTACGAGGGCGACGCGCTTCCCGCCACGCTGCAACATCACACCGGCGCCATCGTCTTCGGGGGCTCGCAGAGCGCCAATGACAGCCTCGACTACATCAGGCAGGAGATCGATTGGATCGGCGTCGCGCTGAAGGAGCGAAAGCCCTATCTCGGCGTCTGCCTCGGCGCGCAGATGCTTGCGCGCCATCTCGGTGCCAAGGTGGAGCACTGTGAGCACGGCCGTGTCGAGATCGGCTACCACCGCATCCGGCAGGTCGATCAGGGGCGCGTCCTCGGGCAACTCCCCGAGCGCGTCTACCAGTGGCACCGCGAGGGCTTCGAGCTGCCGCACGGCGCCGAGTTGCTCGCGACCGCCGAGGGTGCATTCGAGAACCAGGCATTCCTCTACGGGCCGGCGGCGCTCGGCGTGCAGTTCCACCCCGAGATCATGCACACGCAGGTCAATAGCTGGTCCGGGTCGAACCCGGTGCGCCTGCTCTTGCGCGGCGCGCACACGCGCCACGAGCAACTTGCGGCCCATCTCGTGCACGCGCCGCGCGTGCACACTTGGCTCGACCAGATGCTGCGGCGCTGGGTCGAGGGGCGTCTCAGCATGTGAACGCGAGCGCCCATTTACCATGATCGGCGTCTTCGCACATTCGTAACATTTGCCGTGGCAGAATATTTTCAGCGTCGGGCTTCCGGTGTTGCGTATGCCGGCGCCATCATTCGAGCGGAGCACGGCCAAGCCGATGCTCCGCTTTGCTTTTTGGCGCCGACCTCGGATCGTTTTTTTGATCTGGCTCGCTTCAGCGCCGAAACGGGGCGCGATGCCAGAGCGGTGCCCAGTCGATACTTTCGGCAAGGCGGCAGCCTGGTGGCGCGGCAATCAGCAGCGCCGTCGTGTTGGCCGTATAGGGGCCTTGCCCTATGGCGGAGAGCATCTTGTGCTTTGCCCACGCGAGGCGCAATTCGAGCCGGCTCGGCTCACGCCACGTGCGGCCGAGATAGGCGATATGCCCTTCGCGACCTGCGCCAATGGCCGAATCGAAGAGCGGTGCCTCCTGCAGATTGAGCCGCACGGGCATGACCTGCACGCTCCCGCCGCACTGAGGGGCGTCGAACGCGACGGTTTTCAAGAGCGCATCATCTCCCGCAGGTGCGACGCGCGCAGTGAAGCCGCGAGAGGCGAGCAGTTCGACGACAGCAGGCCGGATGTCGTGTTCGGGCTCATGCGAGGCCTGGATCCTCGCGGCCAGCGCGCCAAGCAGCAGAAGCGCAAAGAGTGCGCGGACGCCCCAGGGCCTCATGGCTTGCGCCCCACGCGCAGTGCGCCAAAGAGGCTGATCGCCAGCACGGTCAGCGTCGTGGCCCACGCGAAGAGCTGCTGCCCGGTGTCCACATGCCAATAGGCGTAGCCCTCCGCGCTCAAGGCCATGAGATAGAGGCGGCTCGCATTGAGCGCCACGACGGCCGCGCACACCGCCAAGCCGATCCACAGATCACGTGCAGCCCAGCGGGGACGGGCCAGCTTCGTGAGGGCAACCCAACAGAGCAGGCCGAGCGAGATGTTGTGGAAGGAGGAGCACGGCCCGTACACGATGATGCTGTGGCCGCTGGCCGTGCCGACAATGGTCTCGGACCACACGATCCCGCTTCTGGTCGCGCTGAGGGCGGCGCCGACCAGCGCCGCGTCGGCCTGGAGCAGATGGTAGGCAAAGAGCTCGAAGAGCTGCGGCCCCCAGAAGCCGTTGAATGCCAGGGCCAGCAGCACCGCCCCGGCGGCCGCCAGCGTGACGTCGTGGCGGTCCCGGCCCATGAGGTAGAGTGCGGAGGCTGTCACTGCGATCCAATGTGCGGATCGGGCCATGAGAAAGCCGGACGCGATGACGGCGAGCGTCAGCGCGATGTCGCCCGCACGGGCCGGGGCCGTCATCGAGCTGTCGGCAACGAGACGGAGGATCACGTACCAGGCCAGATAGTAGATGACGCTCTTCGACGCGAGCAGCTCCTGCAGTCCCCCGGCGTACGCTTCGAGGGTGTCGGCGGGGACCGCGAAGAGCTGCAGGCAAAGCAGCGCGCCGGCGAGCCAGAGGATGATCTCGCGGCGATGGAGGGCGGCAGCGGGCGGTGCCTCGGCTGCCAGCACGGCTCGCTCACCCACCACGGGTGCTGAGGCAGTCGGCGTCTGCGATTGCGTCGTCACCCTTGACGCTCCGGGCGACGCCGCGCGCACTACACTTTGTGCCGGAAGCGGCGCACGATCAAAAGCGCGGCAACGGCGGCGCCGGCCAGCGGCAAGCCGAACCCGATCAGCGGGCCAGGGGCGGGCTGGGGCGTAAGCGTGCAAGAGGGGAAGCAGTTGGCGAAAGCCGGCTCCACCAGCGCCAAACACGCCAAGGAAACAACGCACGCGCCAAGCAAGACGCGACCGATCGATGCATGCATGAACAAAACGCCCTCCAACCCGCGAACAAACCACAAAGCTACGAGACCTTGTATATTTCTCTTGCCGACTGCTGCTGCGGTCAAGATTGGCCAATGGTAGTAGCGCAGCCATCGTAAACACCCGCGCGCCGAAATGGCGCGAGTCAAGTGAAGTGGCGGTGCAACTTTCCCCGGGTGTGTTGCCCGAATGCCCACGTATCCGCCTCCGCACATGTTATAAACACAGTCCTCATTGGCGGGGTGGATAGAGGCCCAATCGTGGTGTCGTGGAAAGAGCTGACGTTGCGGCCTGTGCTGCGTCTGGCGGCGGCGGCGTTCCTGGCGAGCTTCCTTTCTGGAACCGTTCGGGCCCAAGATCATCGGCCGTGGTCAGGCTTCTACGCCGGCATTCACGGGGGCTACAATTGGGGCGCCGGCGATAGCTCCATTGCGCTTTTGCCTGACCTCGCGACGTGGACGGCCTTCAGTGCCGATTTTGCACAATTCCATGGCCGTTACGACAGTTCGCCGGAAGGCTTTCTTGGCGGCGCGCAGCTCGGGTTCAATTGGCAGGCAGGTGGGCTCGTTTTCGGCGTCGAGACTGATATGTCGCGGCTCAATGCGGATGGCCGGGCTGAGCGTACATCATTGATCGCAGCGCTCTCCTATACGGCACAGGCCCAGATTCGGCAGGAGATCGACTGGCTCGGGACACTGCGTGCGCGTATCGGCTTGCTGCCGTTCGAGGGCCGGAACCTGCTCGTTTACTTGACGGGGGGCTTGGCCTACGGCCGGATCGAAGCTTCCCATTCCTTTGCGAACGTCGACAACGGCGCCGGCTTCGTCGGCTCATCCTCGGGTTGGGAGGTCGGCGGCACCATCGGCGGCGGTGTTGAGTGGGCCATGGGCGGCGCGTGGACGCTGAAGGCCGAGTATCTTTATTATGACCTTGGCGACCGTAAGGTGCACGGCGCGCATCACAACAACGCCGCGCCGCCCGAATTCGGGACCGATGCCCGCTACGAGCTGCAGGGCCACATCGCCCGGATCGGCCTGAACCTCCAGTTGGGCCAGCCCTGAGGCCCGGCAGAATGCCCCGAGCGACGCGGTGAAGGCGTCGTTGCGCCTCATGCATTTGACGGCCACGGCGCGCGGACCTAAGAACCCGCGAGGTGGCGCACAGCGCAGCGAGGCGGGGTCATGCTGCTTTCAGATCTCGTGCCGGACGAGGTGGCGGCGCCGGCAAGTGCGTCGGCCATCACCATTACGGGCCTGACCGCGGACAGCCGGACAGTGCAGCCCGGCGATCTCTTCGCCGCCCTTGCCGGGTCTCGTACGGACGGCGCGCGGTTTGTCGCCGGCGCCCTGGCCAAGGGGGCTGCCGCCGTCCTTGCCGGGGAAGGTGCCGTGATTGATGCACCCCCGCATGTCCCCGTGTTGCGCGCATGCGAGCCGCGCCGCGCGCTCGCGCTCATGGCGGCGCGCTTCTATCCGCATCAGCCGGAGCACATGCTGGCGGTCACGGGCACCAGTGGCAAGACCTCGGTCGTGGACTTCACGCGCCAGATCCTGGTCATGCTCGGCCGCCGGGCAGCTTCGGTCGGGACGATCGGGCTCGTGCGCTCAGATGGCACGGTCTACGGCTCGCTGACGACGCCTGATCCCGTGACGCTGCACGAGACCCTCGACGGCCTCGCGCGCGAAGGTACCACCCATGTCGCTTTCGAGGCCTCCTCGCATGGCCTCGACCAGCACCGCCTCGACGGCGTGCGCATTGCGGCGGCGGCCTACACCAACCTCGGACGTGATCACCTCGACTACCACCCTTCACTCGATGCCTACCTCGCCGCCAAGCTGCGCCTTTTCACCGAGCTGCTGCCTGCAAAGGGCACCGCGGTCGTGAATGCGGACGGCGCCGAGGCCGTGCGCGTCATTGATGGGGTGCGGCGGCGCGGGATCCGCCTCGTCACGACCGGGATCGGTGGTGAAACGCTTCAGCTCGCGGAGCTGGCGCGCGACGGCTTTGCGCAGCGCGTTACCATTCGTGCCGATGGCCGCGACGTCGCGCTGAGATTTCCGCTGCTCGGCAGCTATCAGGTCGAGAACGCGCTCGTCGCCGCCGGCCTCGCCCTCGCCTGCCGCGAGCCCATGGATGATGTGCTCGGGACGCTGGAGAAGCTGCATGGCGTCGCGGGCCGCCTCGAGATCGTCGCCGAGCACAAGGGCGGCCTTGCGGTGGTCGACTATGCCCATAAGCCCGAGGCGCTGTCGGCAGCCCTTGACGCACTGCGTCCGTTCGCGACCGGCAAGCTCATCTGCATCATCGGCTGCGGCGGCGATCGCGACCGCGGCAAACGCCCCATCATGGGGCGCATCGCGGTCGATCGCGCCGATGTCGTGATCGTCACGGACGACAATCCGCGCAGCGAGGACCCAGCCATGATCCGCGCCGAGGTTCTGCGCGGTGCTGCCGGGGCGCGCGAGATCGGCGACCGGGGCGAGGCCATTGCCGCCGGCGTGGCGATGCTTGGCCCCGGGGATGTGCTGCTGGTCGCCGGCAAAGGCCATGAGACCGGCCAGATCGTCGGCAATGCGACACTTCCCTTCAGCGACCACGACGAGATCAGGAAGCGCACCCATGGCTGACAGCGTGCCGCTCTGGTCGTGGGATGCACTCGTGGCGGCGGCCGAAGGAGCGGCAGAGGGCACGCCGGCCTGCGCCATTCGCGGGTTCTCGATTGACACGCGCACGCTGGAGTCGGGTGAGGTATTCGTCGCCCTCAAGGATCAGCGCGACGGCCATGACTTCGTCGGCGCTGCCTTTGCTGCTGGCGCTGTCGCTGCGCTCGTCCGTCATGATTTCACCGCACCTTCCGGCACGGGGCCGCTCATCCGTGTCGAAGACCCGCTCAGCGCGCTGGGACGCATTGCTGTTGCGGCGCGCGCGCGCCTGCGGCCCGATGCGCGCGTCGTCGCGCTGACCGGCAGCGCCGGCAAGACGGGTACTAAGGAAATGCTGCGCGCCTGCCTTGCCATAGCCGGCAAGGTCCACGCGGCGGAAAAGTCATTCAACAACCACTGGGGCGTGCCGTTGACACTCGCGCGCATGCCGGCGGATGCCGATTTCGCCGTGATCGAGATGGGCATGAACCACGCGGGCGAGATCAGGCCACTGACGCGGATGGCGCGGCCCCATATCGCCATCATCACGAACGTTCTGCCCGTTCATGTCGGCAACTTCATCGACGGCGAGGATGGCGTTGCGAAGGCCAAGGCCGAGATCCTCGAAGGACTTGAGGCGGGCGGCATTGCGGTGCTGCCTCAGGACAGCCGGCACCTCGCCTTGCTCAGGGCTGCGGCCACGGCGCGGCGTGCGCGCATCATCACGTTCGGGCGAGCAGCCGGCGCCGACGTCCGGGCGAAAGAGATCAGCCTGGGCGATACCGGCAGCGAGACCCTGGCCGAGATCGCGGGCTCCACGCTGCGGTATCGGCTCGCTGCGGCCGGCGCGCACATCGCCGTCAACGCGCTTGCCGTCGTCGCGACGCTGGGCGCGCTTCGTCTGCCGCTCGAGACGACCATTGCGCCGCTTGCTGGGATCACCCCGCCGGTGGGCCGCGGTGCGCGCTCACGCCTGAAGGCCGGCGATGGTACAATCCTGCTGATCGACGAGAGCTACAACGCGAATCCGGCATCCATGCGCGCGGCCATTGCGGTGCTCGGCGCGGTCCCGCGCGACGCCTATCGGCGGCGTGTCGCCGTCCTTGGGGATATGCTGGAACTCGGCGCTGGCGCAGAGGCCTATCACCTCGATCTCGCCGAGGCGCTCGAAGCCGCCGGGGTCGACCAGGTCTTCGCGTGCGGCCCGAACATGCAGAAGCTGTTCGCACACTTGCCCCGCGCGCAGCGTGGGCACTGGGCGACCGACTCGGGGGCGCTGGTCCCGCACGTCATCGCTGCGCTTCAGCCGGGCGATGCCGTGATGGTCAAGGGGTCGCTCGGCAGCCGCATGGCGCCCATCGTCGCCGCCGTCAAGGCGCGGTTCCTCCCCGCCTAGTTCCGCCGTCGATGCGGCAAGATGCCGGCGGCGCGGAAGGATGGCGCGCCGGCGGCACAATGAATGGCCGCGGACGGATGCCCGCGGCCCGAACGTCTCCGCTGTAAAGCGACCTGCCTAAGCCTCAGCCGCCGCAGCCTTCGCCTTGGCGACGCGGCGCTGTCCGGCGAGTTTCTTCGCCTTGGTGCGCGCCCCAATGGTGTTGCCGCGGATGCCGCTCTCCTTCTTGCGGGGAATGGCGTGCGCGGCCTTCTTGCGCCGCTTCTCGGCGTTGCGCGGCGAGCGCGCGGCTCGGTTCGACATGGTCCTATCTCCTCAATTCGGCGTGCTGCTTCTTGCCTCAATCCCAGTCGCGCGGCGGGCGGCGCTCACGGTCGCGCCCGCCACCGCCACGGCGCTCGCCGCGGTCACCGCGCTCGCGCCGCTCGCCGCGGGCTTCGCCCTCACCGCCTTCGCCACCCTCGCGCGGCGGCTCGGGCGGCAGCTCCTGACCGGTCTGCTGGTCGACGACGCGCATGGAGAGACGGACTTTGCCGCGGTCGTCGAAGCCGAGCAGCTTGACGTAGACCTCCTGGCCTTCCTTCACCACCTCGCTGACGCTCTGCGGGCGCCCGCGCGTGAGCTGTGAGATGTGGACGAGGCCGTCCTTGGGGCCGAAGAAGTTCACGAAGGCGCCGAACTCCATGATCTTGACGATCTTGCCCTTGTAGATCTGGCCGACCTCGGGCTCGGACGTGATGCCACGGATGCGCCGCAGCGCCGTCTCGATGGACTCGCGCTTGGCAGACGCGATCTGGATCGTGCCGTCGTCCTCGACGTTGATCTTGGCGCCGGACTCGGCAACGATGTCGCGGATCACCGAGCCGCCCGAGCCGATCACATCGCGGATCTTGTCGACGGGGATCTTGATGGTCTCGATGCGCGGCGCGTGCTCGCCGAGTTCCTCACGCGCGCCGCTTAGCGCGCGCGCCATCTCGCCGAGGATGTGGAGGCGACCAGCGTGCGCCTGCTCAAGGGCGACGCGCATGATCTCCTCGGTGATACCGGTGATCTTGATGTCCATCTGCAGCGAGGTAACCCCGACCTCGGTCCCGGCCACCTTGAAATCCATGTCGCCGAGGTGGTCCTCGTCACCGAGAATGTCGGAGAGAACGGCGAAGTCATTGCCCTCCTTGATGAGGCCCATGGCGATGCCGGCGATGGGCCGCTTGAGCGGCACGCCGGCGTCCATAAGGGCGAGCGAAGTGCCGCAAACGGTCGCCATCGAGGACGAGCCGTTCGACTCGGTGATCTCCGAGACGACACGCATGGTGTAGGGGAATTCCTCGGGCGAGGGGAGCAGCGGATGCACGGCGCGCCAGGCGAGCTTGCCGTGGCCGACCTCGCGGCGGCCGGGCGAGCCGATGCGGCCAGTTTCGCCAACCGAGAAGGGTGGGAAGTTGTAGTGAAGCATGAAGCGCTCTTTGCGCGTGCCCTCGAGCGCGTCGATCATCTGCTCATCCTCGCCCGTTCCGAGCGTGGCGACGACGAGGGCCTGGGTCTCGCCGCGGGTGAAGAGCGCGGAGCCGTGGGTCCGAGGCAGAACGTGCACTTCGGACTGGATCGGGCGGACCGTCTTGAGGTCGCGGCCATCGATGCGGCGCCCGGTGCGGATGATGTCACCCCGCACAACGTCCTGCTCGATCTGCTTGAAGACGCCGGCGAGCTTGACCTCGGTCGCGGGATCGGCATCGGCCGGCAGCATGGCGGCAAATGCCTTCGCCCTTGCCGCATCGATGAGCGCGTAGCGCTTCTGCTTCTCGGGCGTCGCGAAGGCCGCGCGCAGATCCTGCTCGATGAGCGCCTTCATCTGCTCCTTCTCGGCGCTCGTGTCGTCAGGCTGGAAGTCCCACGGCTCCTTCGCCGCCTTCTCAGCGAGCCTGATGATCGCCTCGATCACCGGCTGGAAGCTGCGGTGGCCGAACATGACGGCTTCGAGCATCTGCTTCTCGGAAAGCTCCTTGGCCTCCGACTCGACCATCATCACCGCGTCGTTCGTGCCTGCGACGACGAGATCGAGCGCACTTTCGGACATCTCGTCGATCATGGGATTGAGGACGAAATCGCCATTGATGACGCCGACACGTGCCGCGCCGATCGGACCGAGGAAGGGGAGGCCCGAGAGTGTGAGCGCCGCCGAGGCGGCAACCATCGACACCACGTCAGGATCATTCTCGAGATCGTGGCTCAAGACCGTGACGATGATCTGGGTCTCGTTCTTGAAGCCCTCGACGAACAGCGGGCGGATCGGGCGGTCGATGAGGCGTGAGGTCAGTGTCTCTTTCTCGGTCGGACGGCCTTCGCGCTTGAAAAAGCCGCCGGGGATCTTGCCGGCGGCATAGAATTTCTCTTGGTAGTTGACGGTCAGCGGGAAGAAATCGATGCCGGGCCTCATGCTCTTCGCGGCAACGACCGTCGCGAGCACGCTCGTCTCGCCATACTGTGCATAGACCGCGGCGTCGGCTTGGCGTGCCATGCGGCCGCTCTCGAGCGTCAGCTTGCGCCCGCCCCAGTCAATCTCGACCTTGTGGGTGTCAAACATTTCCGTACGTATCCTTCGTCATCAACAGCTCGGGCGCCGCAGCCCCCATGGGCGCGACGCCTATTCGCATCTTTCGGGAAGCGGGTTCGAGCTCATGCCCCGCCTCTTCGTACTTTCCAATCCGATCAGCGACGCAGCTCGAGGCGCTCGATGATCTTCTGATAGCGGGCCTCGTCCTTGGCGCGCACGTAGTCGAGCAGACGGCGCCGCTGGCTCACCATCTTGAGCAGGCCACGGCGCGAGTGGTTGTCCTTCTTGTGCGTCTTGAAGTGATCGGCCAGACCGTTGATGCGCTCGGTCAGGATGGCAATCTGGACCTCCGGCGAGCCGGTGTCCTTGTCCTTCGTGGCAAATTCCTTGATCACCTGCTGCTTGCGCTCGGTGCTCAGCGACATCGGGTTGTCCTTTCGCTCGGGCGACCGGCCGGGCCGGGCGCGCTTGGTTTTTCGGATGATGGCGGGCAGGGCATCTGGATCAGATGTCGCGCCGCATCTGCGGCCGCGGCCGGGATGTCGTCCAGCCGGGTCGCGTCACGGCTTCCGCACCCCTCGTAAGGGGTGCGCAAGACCGCAGCCTTATACACGAAAGCGCGCGCCAAGCGAGGGAAAATCTGGCACTGGGCACGCATTTCCTCTGGCGCCGGGGGCCGGGCTGCGGCGGCCTCGATTCGCTCGTTCAATTCACGCGGGCGGGGCGCCACCCGGCGGCCAGGGCCTCGCTCTCGCTGCAGAACCAGCGCTCGCCCTTTTCCGGCTCGATGCGCACCTTGTCGTACCAGGGGCTCCACGGCATGTGATAGATGCGGCCATTGGCGGTGATGTTGCCCTTGATCGGACAGCCGCCAGCGTCGGCGATGTCGTGGCCTGCCGCCGACCAGCGGCGGGCACGATGGTCCCAGGCCGCCGTCGTCGGCGCCTGCCAGATGCCGGCACCGCGCGCCCGGGCCTCCGCCTCCTCGGCCATATAGGCACGGGAATACTTCACAAAAGCCCAGGCCAGTCCGCGCCGCACCATCTCGGCATTGATGTCCGTGGCGCCGACGAAGCAGACGCCGAGCATCCGGCCGAAGCGGTCCGTGCCACGGCTTTCGCAGCGCACGGGCGCGCGGCCGATGAGCCGCTGCAACTCGCTCGATGCCACTTGTCCGCAGCGCCAGGTCCCGCCACCGGCGCGCGCGCAGGCCTGGTCGCCTTCCGGCGCGTCTATTCCTTCGAGACGAATGCGGGTGCCTGCGATCTCGATGGTGTCACCGTCGATCACCCTGGCCATGCCCTGAACGGCCGGCGAACCTTGCGGCAAGGTCTGGTGCTGTGCGGGACCTCCGCCGGGCGTTCGCGCGAAGCTGCCGCTCCACATCGCCAGCGGCGCAGCCAGGGCGAGTGCCGTGAGGGTCACCACGACCCAGGGGGTTGCATAGAAGCGCACGCTGAGGCCACGCATCGGGATTTCTCCTTTCGGAGTCAAACTCGATGATTCGCGTGGTCAGGTAGAGACTTAATCGTGGCGGCGCGCCACTATTCAGTCGCAATGTGGTTGACAAAAAATTGAGGCGCCGCAATGCGGTAACGTTGGCGCCTCATTCAGTTTCGGGTCTGGACCACACGTGCAGCGGACACAAGTGGACGTTGCATTATGTGCCGAGATTCCACTCGAAATACAATCAAAGGTTGCGATTTCATGTCATTCAACTTTACGCTGTGCCCAGCCGGCCACAGCGCCGGCCAGGAGAATGGCGGCGGAGATGCCGAGTCCTGCCGCGAGGCTGCCCGTGAGATCGGCGAGGTAGCCGGTTGCCGCCGGTCCGAGGCACTGGAGGACGGAGAAGATCAGGGTGAAGGACGCAAAGACCGGGCCCCAGAGCGCCGGCGGATGCGAGACCTTGATGAAGGCCGTGACGGCTGCCGGTACCATGAAGAAGCAGCCGAACAGCAAGGCCGAGGCGATCATGACCGGGAGCCCGCCGCCGAAGATCGGCAGCGCCGCGCCGACACCGACCGTCGCCATCACCGCCGCGAAAGGCCGTCCGGCCGGCCACATGGCAAGCGGGCGAGCCCAGATCCGGAGGGAGAGGACGGTGGAAAGCCCGAGCGCCGCCCAGACGATCGCGATCTCGGTGCCGCTCATGCCCTGTTCGCGCATCCAGGCGACGATGAAGGTCATGTAGGCGAAGTAGCCGAGGGCGAAGCAGCCATAGCCGACGAACAGAGGGGCCAGCGGTCCCTTCGACCAAGGCGCCGGCTGGCGCAGCGCCGGCGCTACGGGGACGGGGCGCGCGGCGAGCGTTGCCAGGAGGCTCATGGCGACTGACATCGCGCCGAGCAGGAACCAGGCTTCCGGCCATGCAGCATCGCCACGCGCTTCCAGCAGCCACGGGATCGTGAGCGCTGTCACGAGCAGGCCGAGGCCGCCGCCGGCAAAGTAGATCGCGATGGCCGAAGCCGAGCGGCGCGCATCGTGACGAAAGACGCTCGCCGCCAGCACACCGCCAGTGACGAACACGTAGGCCGCGGCAATGCCCGTGAGCGTACGCACCGCGGCGATGGCGGTGAAATCCCGGACGAAAGCCGTGGCGACAACGGTGATCGCGGTGGCCCAGAGGCCGACGATGAACGGCACCTTCGGCCCGAGGCGGCGGATGCTCGCGACCGCGACGAGGGCGCCGAGCAGATAGCCGACGGCATTGATCGTGTTGAGCGCGCCGGCCTCCGTGTAGCTCCAGGCGAGATCGTTGCGCATGGCCGGCAGCACGAGCGCGTAGGCGAAGCGCGCGAGGCTGTTGGCGACCGCCAGGGCGAGCGACAACCCGAAGGCCGCGAGATAGCCGGCAGCCGGGCTCGGCGGCCAGCTTGCGAAGGGTCGCTCGCGATGGGTGTCCACGTGCGTCGCCTTTCCCGTGCGTTGCCGAGGCGCATCGTCCCCGCCGGGTGGTGGCCGGGCCCGCACGCAGAGACCAGACAAGGCGCGCCCCTGCAAGTGCGATTCCAGCGGAGAAGAGCTGCATCCTTCCGCTCATGGGCGTGCGCTGCTAAAGAACCCAGCGGATACGTGACGCACCTCTTGACCAGCGGCCACGCTGAGGAAGGCGGCGTCTGCCGGAGATGCATTCATGTTCACCCTTCCCGAGCTCGAGGCTGCCGCAGACGTGGTTGGCCGTCACATGCCACCAACGCCGCAGCACCACTGGCCGCTGCTTTCGCGCCGCGCCGGCTGCGACGTCTTCGTCAAGCACGAGAATCACTCGCCCATCGGGGCCTTCAAGGTGCGCGGCGGGATCGTCTACATGGACGCGCTCCGCCGCTCGGGCGCCAAGGTCGACGGCGTCATCACGGCAACGCGCGGCAATCACGGCCAGTCCGTTGCGCGGGCGGCAACCGCCGTGGGCTTCGGGAGCGTGATTCTCGTCCCGCACGGCAATTCGCGTGAGAAGAATGCCGCGATGCGTGCATTCGGCGCTGAGCTGATCGAGCACGGCGTCGATTTCGACGAGGCCAAGGACGAGGCCTACCGGCTCGCCGGGGCGCGCAACCTGCACATCGTGCCGCCGTTCCATCCCACGCTCGTCAGAGGCGTGGCGACAGCCGGTCGCGAACTGCTCACGGCACTTCCCGACCTGGACACCGTCTAT
Organism: Hyphomicrobiaceae bacterium; assembly: GCA_046293075.1. GTDB lineage: Bacteria > Pseudomonadota > Alphaproteobacteria > Rhizobiales > Hyphomicrobiaceae. Next base: position 96,793 of record JBKBPL010000011.1, read on the forward strand.
GTGCCCATCGGCATGGGCTCTGGTGTGTGCGGCATGATCATGGCGCGGGATCTGCTCGGTGCGAGGACCGAGGTCGTCGGCGTCGTCGCCGCCAATGCGCCGTGCGTCGCGCTGTCCATTGCTGCGGGCAAACCAGTCAGGACCAACACGGCGGCGACCTTCGCCGACGGTATGGCGTGTCGCGTGCCCGATCCTGCGGCGCTGGATGTGATGGCGCGGGGTGCTGCACGTATCGTCACCGTCGGCGAGGATGAGATCGCAGAGGCTATGCGCGCCTACTATGCGGATACACACAACCTCGCCGAAGGCGCCGGCGCGGCCGCCTTTGCCGCACTGATGCAGGAGCGGCAGAAGATGGCCGGCAAGCGGGTCGGCGTCGTTCTCTCGGGCGGCAATGTCGACCGGGAGGTCTTCGCCGAGGTACTGGCCGGGCGGACGCCCAAGGCGTGAGCCGCGCAGGGAATGACGGCACGACCGTGCAAGTTACAGACAAATTTGACCTGATATCATTGAGTTGAGCTCGTGATATAGCCTTCCTGCCGGCTGGTGGCTGTGCCATCTTCGGCAGGCTCCTGCAAGGCTGCCTCCGGCGGCCGCCTACCGATGGATCGCTCGTGAAGTACATCAGCACACGCGGCGCCGCGCCGGCGCTCGGTTTCGAGGACGTTCTGCTGACAGGGCTGGCCCGCGACGGCGGCCTCTACCTGCCCGAGCAGTGGCCCGCGCTCGCGCACGACGAGATCGCCGCGCTGGCGGGGAAACCCTATGAGGAGGCCGCCGTCCGCATCATGAAGCCGTATGTCGGCGGCGAGATCCCCGACGCCGATCTCGCGGCGATCGTCGCCGATGCCTATGCCAGCTTCCGCCACCGGGTCGTGGCGCCGCTGGTCCAGGTGGGGCCGTCGGATTGGATCCTTGAGCTCTTTCACGGCCCGACGCTCGCCTTCAAGGATGTCGCCATGCAGGTGCTCTCGCGCCTGATGGATCGCGCGCTTCGCCGCCGCGGCCGCACCGCGACGATCGTCGGCGCAACCTCGGGCGACACCGGCGGCGCTGCCATCGAGGCCTTCCGCGGCCGCGATGCAATCGACATCTTCATGCTCTTTCCCGAGGGCCGCGTCAGCGACGTGCAGCGGCGCCAGATGACGACGCCGACGGAGGCCAACGTCCACACGATCGCCATTCAGGGCACCTTCGACGACTGCCAGAACATCGTGAAGGCGCTCTTCAACGATCTCGCGCTGCGCGATCGTCTCGGCCTGGCGGGCGTCAACTCGATCAACTGGGCGCGGCTCATGGCCCAGATCGTCTACTACTTCACGTCCGCGGTCGCGCTCGGCGCGCCCGGGCGCGCGGTCAGCTTCGCCGTGCCGACCGGCAACTTCGGCGACATCCTCGCGGGCTATGCGGCCAAGCGCATGGGGCTGCCGGTCGACCGGCTCGTCATAGCGACGAACGTCAATGACATCCTCACGCGGATGGTGGAGACCGGCCGCTACGAGCGCCGCGAGGTGGCGGCAACCTTCAGTCCGAGCATGGACATCCAGATCTCCTCGAATTTCGAACGCCTCTTGTTCGAGCTGACCGGACGCAGTGCCGCGCGCGTCAACGGGCTGATGCACGATCTCGCCGAGCGCGGCGGCTTCGCCCTTACGCAGGGCGAGCACGGCCAGCTCAGGGAGAGCTTCGACGCGGAGCGGACGGATGAAGCCGCCACACTTGCCACGATCCGCGCGCTCGAGGCCGCGACCGGCTATCTTGCCGATCCGCACACCGCCGTGGCGGTATCGGCGGCGGGCCGCGTGCGGCGCCGGCCCGATGTGCCGATGGTGACGCTCGCGACCGCGCATCCAGCGAAGTTCCCGGATGCGATCCGCCGCGCCATCGGCCGCGCGCCAGCCGAGCCTGAGGCGGTCGCGCGCCAGCGCACACTTCCCGAGCGCGTTACCGTGCTCCCGAATGATGCCGCGGCCGTCGCCCGTTTCGTCAGTGCCAACGCCCGCGCAGGACGCGCCTGACATGCATCTCAACGAGACCCGCCTCGCCAATGGTCTGACGGTCATTTCCGACCACATGCCGCATGTGGAGACGGTCGCGCTCGGCGTCTGGGTGGCAACCGGCGCCCGCCACGAGGGCGCGCACGAGCACGGCATCTCGCACTTCATCGAGCACATGGCGTTCAAGGGCACGGCCCGGCGCAGCGCCCGGGAGATCGCTGAAAGCATCGAGGAGGTCGGCGGCGAGCTCAACGCGGCGACGAGCCTCGACACGACCGCCTTCTATGCTCGCCTGCTGAAGGACGACCTCGCGATCGCCCTCGAGATCCTCGCCGACATCATGCTCAGCCCGACCTATCCGACTGATGAGGTCGAGCGGGAACGGAACGTGATTCTCCAGGAGATCGCATCGACCCGCGACAGCCCCGAGGAGATTGTCCTCGATCTGCTCCAGGACGCCGCATTCCCGCGCCAGCCCATCGGCCGGCCGATCCTCGGGACGGCCCGGACCGTGGCGCGCTTCACCGCCGCCGACATGCACAGCTTCCGGCAGGCCCGCTATCATGCGGGCGGCATGGTCCTTTCGGCCGCAGGCAACGTCGATCACGCCGCGCTCGTGCGCCATGCTGAAGCCCTATTCGGGGCGCTTCGTGGGGGCAAGCGAGTCGTTCCCAGGCCGGCGAAATACACGGGCGGGGTGCGGCTGTCGTCGCGCCGCTTCGAGCAGGCCCACGTCGTCATGGGGTACCGGAGTCCTTCCTACCGGGAGCCGGATTTCTACGCCGCGCAGGTTTTCTCGGGGCTCTTCGGCGGGGGCATGTCGTCCCGGCTCTTCCAGGAAGTGCGGGAGAAGCGCGGGCTCTGCTACGCGATCTATTCCAGCGCCTGGGGACTTGGCGATACCGGGATGTTCAACATTCATGCGGCGACAGGCCCTGAAACGATGAGCACGCTGATCGATGTCATCGCGACGGAACTCGATAAGGCCGCCACCACGCGTCCCGAGGACAGCGAGGTGCGCCGCGCGAAAGCGCAGCTCAAGGCCGGGCTGCTGATGAGCCTCGAGAGCCCGGTCGCGCGCGCCGAGCAGATGGCCCGCCAGATGCTCGCCCTTGGGCGGCTGATGCCGACCGCCGAGCTGATCGAGAAGGTGGACGCTGTCGATGCCGAGCAGGTGCGTGCACTTGCCGAGCGGCTCGTCGCCGGATCGAGGATGTCGTTCGCTCTCGCCGGCGCCGGCAAGGCGGGGCGCAGCATCGTGGACAACATCGAACAGCGGGCGGTGCGCCATTGATCGGGCTCACGAGGCTGGGGCAGCATTGGACGTTGCGGCCACGGCGCACGCAGACACTGGCGATCACAGTCGCCGCGGAGACGGGAGGCGGGCAGACATGGCGTTCCTGAGGCCGTCCTTCGTCGAGGAGGCAAGCGCGTTCATCCGTGGTGAGGGCCTTTGGCTGCGCCCCCCCTCCATGGCCGATTACGAGCAGTGGGCCTACGTCCGCCGCATCAGCCGCGAGCATCTCGTGCCGTTCGAGCCGCAGTGGACGGCCGACGAGCTGAGCCGCGCCGCCTATCGCGAGCGCGTCCGGCTTTATCAGCGCAATCGCCGCGACGGCCTCGGCTACGCCTTCTTCATCTTCCGCGACTCGGACCGCCAACTGATCGGCGCCATCACCTTCTCCAATGTCCGGCGCGGCATCACGCAGGCCGCCTCACTCGGCTACTGGATCGGGGAGCCCTATGCGCGTCAGGGCAACATGCGCCGTGCGCTCGCGGCCGTGCTGCCGTTCGCCTTCGAGGATCTGCGCCTCCACCGTCTGGAGGCCGCGTGCCTTCCGCACAACTTGGCCTCGCAGCGCGTGCTCGAGGCAAACGGATTCGTCCGCGAGGGGCTCGCGCGCCGCTATCTGCGCATCAACGGCCAGTGGCAGGATCACGTGCTCTTCGGGTTGATCGAGGAGGACTGGAACGCATGATGGTGGGGGGGGCGCGCAAGGGGGGCGATGCCGCCGGGCACAGGCCCGGGCGGTTGGTCGCTGTCCGCCATGCGCTCGCCCTGCTCGCCGTGCTCCTCGTCGCGCTCGCCGGAATCGCAGGTGGCGCCCCGCGCGCGCTGGCGCTCGAGGCCATCGAGGTCAATGAGGATGCCGACCGCATCGACATCACCAGTCACGGCGAACTCTATGAGGGCCGCGGCGACAGCCTCCAGGCGGAAACGGCGCCAGACGCCACCGGCGGCACATTCCGCATGAACGTGCGCGCGACGACGCCCGGTACGAACCCGAGCTGGATCGTCTTCGCGCTGCGCAACCCGACCGGCAAGACCATCGAGCGCTGGCTGACCGCCAACCGCTATTCGACGACGCGCTCCGGCGTCATCTGGCCCGACCTCGATGCCCGGCGCATCGAGGCGGTCACGCAATCCGAGGGCTTCGTGCCGGAGCGGATCAAGAATGACAGCGCGGACATCTTCCGCATCAGCATCGAGCCTGGCCGAACGGTCACCTTCGTCGTCGAGCTGGCCTCCGAGCGCGTCGCGCCGCTACAACTTTGGAAGCCGCTCGCCTATGAGCAGCGTCACCGCGATCGCCAGCTCTTCAACGGCATCCTGCTCGGCTTCACGGGGCTGCTCGCGATCTTTCTCACGGCGGTCTTCGCGGCCAACCACAAGATCATCTTCCCGAGCGCCGCGCTCGTTGCCTGGTGCGTGCTGGCGCTGCTCTGTGTCGATTTCGGGTTCTGGCCGCGCCTCTTTCCCATGCGGCCCGAGGATAACGCGCAGTATCGCGCGGTGGCGGAGGCCGCGGTCGCCGCCAGCCTTGTCATTTTCATGTTCACGTTCCTGCGCGGGAACCTGTGGAACAGCTTCCTCAGGATGCTCTTCCTGATCTGGATCGCCGGCCAGCTCGTGATTGTCGCGACAGCCGTGCTCGATCCGCGCCTTGCCGCCACCATTGCGCGGCTCTCGCTCGGCGCGATCGGGGTGATTGGCGGTCTCGTCATTCTCTACTTCTGCCTGCGCGGTCTCGATCGTGCGCTCGCGCTCGCGCCAACCTGGATCCTGCTGCTCGTGTGGCTTTTCGGGGCGGCCGCCACGCTGACCGGGCGTCTCTCCGGCGAGATCGCCATCTCGGGCCTGCTCGCGGGGCTCGTGCTGATCACGCTGCTGATTGGCTTCACCGTGACCCAGTTCGCCTTCCGCGTCACCGAGCCTGCCTTCGCGAACAGTCCGTCCGACCGCCAGCTGCGCGCCACTGCCATCGAGATGGCGAGTGTCGGCGTGTGGGAATGGAATGCGCGTCGCGACGAGATCAAGATGGACCCGCTCATCGAGGCAACGCTCGGGCTCAGGCCAGGCGATCTCACGGGCAAGGTCGACGACCTCCTGAGCTATCTGCACCAGGCCGACCGCGAGCGCCTGCTCCTCGTCTTTCAAGGCGTGAAGGATAAGTCCGGCGGTGCGGTGAGCCTCGACTTCCGCATCCGTCACGCCGACAGCACCTATCGGTGGTTTGAGCTCGAGGGCGCGGCGGTGCCGACGGCGGATCGCCGCTCGCTGCGCTGCGTCGGTCTCATCCGCGATGTCACGGACTCGCGGCGGGCCCGCGAGCGGCTGCTGCACGATGCCGTTCACGACAGCCTCACCGGCCAGCCGAACCGCGAGCTGTTCCTCGACCGCCTCGCCACGGCCATCGCCCGCGGGCGCAGCGATCCGGCGCTGAGGCCCACGGTCCTCCTCCTGGACCTCGACAAGTTCAAGAGCGTCAACAGCGCCTTCGGCCTCGTCGTCGGTGACAGCCTGCTGCTCACCGTGGCACGGCGCCTCCAGCGCACGCTCAATACGAGCGATACGCTCGCCCGCATTGGCGGCGATCAGTTCGCGATCCTCATTCCCGCGCAGCACGATCCGCGCGAGCTCGCCATGCTGGCCGAGCGGCTGCGCCGTTCGCTGCGCTCGCCGATCAAGATCGCGAACCAGGAGATCATTCTCACGGGCTCGATCGGCATTGCTACGGCCGACGAAAACCAGACCGATGCCCGCGAGCTTCTGCGCGAGGCCGAGACGGCGATGTATCGCGCCAAGCGGGCCGGCACCGACCGCATTGAGATCTTCACGCCGCAGATGCGCGGCGAGAAGGATGAACGCATCGCCATTGAAAGTGACCTGCGCAAGGCCATCGACCAGGGCCGGCTCACGGTCCTCTACCAGCCGATCGTCGCGCTCTCGAACGAGAGCCTCGTGGGCTTCGAGGCGCTCGTGCGCTGGGAGCATCCCCGCTACGGACAGCTGAGCCCCGCGGAGTTCATTCCCGTCGCCGAGGAAACCGACCTCGTGGTCAAGCTCGGCTCCTACGTCCTCTCGCGCGCGATCGGCGAGATTGCGCGATGGCAGGCCACCCTGCCGCGCGCTGAGCAGCCGTTGTTCGTCAGCGTCAACATTTCGAGCCGTCAGCTCCTCAAGGCTGACATCGTACCCGAGATCCGCCATCTCCTCGGACGCCATGTCGTGCCGCGCGGCTCATTGCGCCTGGAGATCACCGAATCCCTGGTGATGGAGAACCCCGAGCGCGCAACGCATGTCCTCGAGCTTCTCAAGGCCGCCGGCGCCGACCTCGCCCTCGACGACTTTGGGACCGGGTACTCCTCGCTTGCCTATCTCCAGCGCTTTCCCTTCGACACGATCAAGATCGACAAGGCGCTTGTCCAAGCTGGGACGGAGAACGATGCCGGCGCGGCCATCGTGCGGGCGAGCGTGCTGCTCGCCCACGAGCTCGGCCGCAAGGTCGTCGCCGAGGGGGTCGAGGCGGCCGAGGATGCCGCGTTCCTGCGCGCGCTCGGCTGCGAATATGCGCAGGGCTTCTATTACGGGCAGCCGTTGTCGGAGCGCGATGCACTCCAGCTCGTCCGCCTCGTCGCCAAGTCGGAGAAGAAGATGGGGCGGCGCGCGATGAAGCTCGGCGCGCAGCGCCAGGCGGCAAACGGCAGGGAGGCGCCGCAGCCGGCGCCGACGAGCCAACCCGCGGGATCGCGCGCCAATGGAGCCGGCCCCATCCCGGAGCCCGGCCCGCGTACCGGCGCACCCATGGCGCCCCCGACGCGGCCCGCCTCGCGGACCGGGCGGCCAGCCGCTGCGGCGAACGGCGCCACACCGCCAACGATGCCGCCGCCGGGCCCGCGTGCCGTTCCCCCGGCCTCCGGTGCGCCGCCGCCCGCGCATGCCGCCGGGACAGGCCCGAGGTCGATGCCGCCGCCAACCCCGGTCGCGGGGGGGGGGGGGGGGGGGGGGGGGGGGGGGGGGGGGGGGGGGGGGCGCGGGGGGGGGCGGGCGCCCCCCCCCGGG
>JBKBPL010000012.1:0-102084 GCA_046293075.1 Hyphomicrobiaceae bacterium
CGGCGCCGCCTGCTCCCGGACCTGTCCCCGGCAAAGCCGCACCGCCCCCTGGAACGATCGCTGCCGTGCTCGAGGCAGCGGACGCTCCGGCGAGCGGGCGACCGCCGCCGAGCGCCGCCGCGACCCCGCCTGCTGAAGCATCGCCCGCCAGAGGCGGTCCGACGCTTCCTGGCTTCCCGTCGCCCGCGCAAGCACCACCTCCACCACCGAACGGGTTCGTGCCCGCGGTGGCCGAAGCGCCGCCGAGCAAGGGCGGCCCGACACTTCCGGGTGTTCCTTCTTCCGTACTGTCGCCCCCGCCGCCGCCCGGCCCCACCCTGGCCATGCCGCCGGGGCCGCCGCCGGCGGTGCCGCCACCAGGCCCGCAACAAAGCCGCCAGCCCATGCCACCCCCCGCTGGCAAGAACGGCGCCCCGCCCGAGCCACCACCGCTGCTGCCGCATCAGCGCTCTGCCGGCCCGCCGCCCGACGAGGGGCAGCGGACACCACCACCGCCGCCGCCCATTCCGAGCGCCACGCCAACGCGGACCCAGGCGGCGCGCCCGCTGCCGCACACCGTGCGCGAGACCACGTTGCCGCCTTCGCTCTCAGCGAGCCTCGCGCGGCTCGCTGGGCGAGAGCCGCATCGGGGGCCCGAGCCGCCGCGCGATGCCACGCCGCCGCCCGAGCGCAAGCGCTCCGGCGCCTGAGACCCCGGCCGAGGCTGAGCCGTTCGCCCGCCTGGCCAAGCGGCAATGGCGCGCGCCGGAGGATTTGGCTAAGGTGGCCGCGTGCGTTGCCAAGTCGTGTCAGGATTGTCATGCAAGGATCTGAGGATGCCCGCCGAAATCGATCTCGGAAGCGGCATCGCGGGAGCCTGCGCCGCCGCTCGCGGCGCGTGGCGCGCATCGCCGGTCTTGGCATGGGACTGCTCGTATTCTTGCTGGTCGCGCACGATTGCGCCAACGCCCAAACGCAAGCCGTGCCGCCGTCGGCCGAGGAGAGGCGCGCCGGCGGCAGGAGCCTGATCGAGACACTGGCCGAATTTCTGCACGAGACGAACCGTGCGCATCAGGAGCTTCTGTTGCGCCTGAGCCGGCCGGTCGGGGGCGCGCCGCCGTCATCTCAAGTCGCAGCGCCAGGCACGACGCCCTCTCCGCCATCGCCCGCGCCGCCGGCGAGCGCGGAGGCTGAGAAAGGCGCGGCACCTGCGCCCCGGATCGTGCGCCAGCCCGATGAGGCGACACGCACGGAAGCCCTGAAGAAGGCCGAGGAGAAGCTTGCCGCCGAGGAAGCCCGCCGTTTGGCCGCCGAGCAACAGGCCGAGGCGGCACGCCGTCAGCAAGAGGCTGCCCGCAAGGCGGAAGCGGCTGCGGCGGCCGAGCGCGCGCGCGCTGAAGCGGCGCGCCGCGCCGCGATTGCGGAACGGGAAGCGTCAGAGGCCCGGCGGCAGGAGGAAGCGGCCAAGCTTCTCGAGCAGGCCCGGCGCGAGCGCGAGGCGCGCGATGCGGAAGAAGCGGCCCGTGCAAAGCTCGAAGCCGAGCAGAAGGAACGGGATGCGGAGGTGCGCCGCCAGGCCGAGGCTCTGGCCAAGGCGATGGCCGAACGCGCGACGACGGAAGCCGAGATCCGCGCCATCGAAGAGCGCGCACGCGCCGAGACGGCTCGTCAGGCGGCGGAGGCCAAGAAGCACCTCGAGGACGAGCAGGCCCGCAGTGCTGCTGAGCGGCGGGCGCGCGAGGAGGCCCAGAGGCTCGCCGAGGCTGCCGATCGCGCCGAGGCTGAGAGGGTGCGTCTTGCCGAGCAGCGTGCGCGCGACGCCGCAGCCGCCCAGAAACGGGCCGAGGCGCAGCAAGCCCGTGCAGCCGAAGCGCGCAAACGCGCCGAGGCTGAGGCCCGCGCCGCGGAGGAACGCAGATGGGCGGAAGAGCGGCAAGCGCGCGAGGCCGAAGCGCGAAAGCTCGCCGAGGCGGCCGCGCGCGCAGCCGAGGCGCGCCGGCGCGCGGAGGCGGAGCAGGCACGAGAAGCCGAAGAGAAAAAACTCGCCGAGGCGCGGGCAGAGGCGGAGCGTGCGCGACGCGCGACGGAGCAGGTCCGCGAAGCTGAAGCGCGCGTGCCAGCCAGGGAGCTCGAACCTCGACAGGGCCCGGATGCCGCGGTGCCTGCCGTTGCTGCACGCCGGGCCGCGCCATCACGCAAGGTGGCCAGCCGGACGGCAGCGATCCGGACCCGTGCGCGCACCCGTGCGGCAGTGGCGCGCTGCCGGCCCTGCCCGCCCGCACGGCGACGGGCGAAGAAGAGGGCGCGCCCGGCTGCCGCAGGCTACCGCCGCACGGCGCATCGTGCCGCCAGCGCAACGCCGCGCTTCTGGTTTTGCCCGCACCCCGGCCGGCGCCCGGCACCGCGGCGGTGAGCCTCCCGCCGAACGCGACGTGGATAGGCGACCTCTGCGGGCGCAATTTCAGGCGCAAGATGCTATGAGCTGCGCAGCCACCCACCGAGCAGCGTGTGCGCCCTGCTAGGCCGGCAGCGATCCAGGAGCGAGTTCATGCAGCGCGAGGCGAGCGGGGAATCTGCGCAGCGGACGAACCAAGGCGCGCGCCCCACGATGGCGCGGCGCGGTTCGCTCAGGGCGCTCCGCGGCATCTTTCCCTATGTCTGGCCAAGCGACCGCCCGGACCTCAAGCGCACGGTTCTCCTCTCGCTCATCCTGATGCTGCTCGCCAAGCTGGTAACGGTCGCCATGCCGTTCACCTACAAGTGGGCGACCGACGCACTCGTGGCGGCGACGGGCGCGCAGCAGCCCGGCGCCATCGCCTGGAGCTGGCTGATCGGCGCGCCGATCGCAGCAACGCTTCTTTATGGCGCAACGCGCATCGCGATCGTCGTTCTCTCGCAGGCGCGCGAAGGGCTTTTCGCCAAGGTTGCGATGAACGCCGTGCGCCAGCTTGCGCTCACGACCTTCAAGCACATGCATGAGCTCTCGCTGCGCTTCCATCTCGAGCGCAAGACGGGCGGCCTGACGCGCGTGCTCGAGCGTGGCCGCACCGGCATCGAGAACATCACGCGCATGACGCTGATGACGTTCGTGCCCACCATCGTCGAGTTCGCGCTTGTGCTCGGCGTCCTCGCCTTCGAATTCGACTGGCGCTATGTCCTGGTGGTCACCGCGATGATCGGTCTCTACCTCTGGTTCACGATCTTTGCCACCGAGTGGCGCATGCGCATCCGACGAGCCATGAACGAGAGCGACAGCGATGCCAACACCAAGGCCATCGACAGCCTGCTCAACTACGAGACGGTCAAGTATTTCGGTGCCGAGGCGCGCGAGGCCGCACGCTATGATGCCTCGCTCGCGGCCTACGAGCGCGCGAGCGTGCGCACGTACACCTCCCTCGCGTGGCTGAATACCGGACAGGCCGTTATATTCACGCTGGCGCTCACGCTCTGCATGGTGATGTCGGCGCGGGACGTGATCGCCGGCACCAACACGCTCGGCCAGTTCATCATGGTCAATGCGCTCATGCTTCAGCTTTTCATTCCGCTGAACTTCATGGGCATGGTCTATCGCGAGATCAAGCAGGGCATCACCGACATCGAGATCATGATGGACGTCCTCGAGCAGCCGGCCGAGGTCGCCGATCGACCCGGGGCCCGCGAGCTCGTGGTCAGCGGCGGCGCCGTGCGCTTCGAGAACGTGCGCTTTCACTATGAGCCCGAACGGCCGATCCTGGAGGGGCTTTCGTTCGAGGTGCCGGCGGGGAAAATGGTCGCGATCGTCGGGCCCTCGGGCGCCGGGAAGTCGACGATCAGCCGCATTCTGCTGCGCTTCTACGATGTCTCGAGCGGGCGCGTGACCATTGACGGTCAGGATATCCGCGACGTGACGCAAAAGAGCCTGCGCGCAGCGATCGGCGTCGTGCCGCAGGACACTGTGCTTTTCAACGACACGATCCGCTACAATCTACAATATGGCCGCCCGGATGCCAGCCAGGCGGAGATCGAGGCCGCCGCGCGGCTCGCGCAGATCGACACCTTCATCAAGACGCTCCCCGAGGGCTACGATACGATGGTCGGCGAACGCGGCTTGAAGCTCTCGGGCGGCGAGAAGCAGCGCGTTGCCATCGCACGCACGATCCTCAAGGCGCCACCGATCCTCATGCTCGACGAGGCGACGAGCGCGCTCGACAGCCACACCGAGAAAGAGATCCAGGACGCGCTCGACAAGGTCGTGAAGGACCGCACGACGCTCGTCATCGCGCACCGCCTCTCGACGATCGTACACGCCGACAACATCCTCGTGCTCGATAAGGGGCAACTCGTCGAACAGGGCACGCACGCTGAGCTGATGGCGCGAGGCGGGCTCTATGCTTCGCTCTGGAATCGCCAGCGCCAGGCCGAAAAAGCGCGCGAGGAGCTCGCCGCAGCGCTGGCCCTCGAAGGCCAGCGCATCACCGAGGGCCGGCTCAAGCCGGAGGATGTTGCGCCTGCCCTCAAGGCTGCCGCCAGCAGTAGAGCCGAGTGAGGTTGGGCGTCATCACCTCGGCGCGAGACGGATGGCGCCGTCGAGGCGGATGCATTCGCCGTTGAGCATCACGTTCTCGCAAATGTGCGTGGCGAGCGCTGCATACTCCTCGGCCTTGCCGAGGCGCGAGGGGAAGGGCACGGAGGCCGCAAGCGCTTTGCGCGCATCCTCCGGCAGGCCGTCGAACATGGGCGTATGGAAGAGGCCCGGCAGGATCGCGCACACGCGGATGCCGCTCTGTGCCAGATCGCGCGCCACCGGCAGCACCATGGACTTCACGCCGCCCTTTGACGCCGCATAGGCCACCTGGCCGATCTGGCCGTCCTCGGCGGCAACCGACGAGGTGTTGATCATCACGCCGCGTTCGCCGTCGCTACCGATGGGATCGAGCGTCAGCATGCCGGCCGAGCTCTTCGCCATCATCAGGAACGTGCCGATCAGGTTGACTGAGATCACGCGCGAGAAGCTCGCGAGATCGTGCGGCACGGGTGGCGCGCCCTCCTTGCCTTTGCGGGCAACGCGCTGGCCGATGGCGATGCCGGCGCAGTTGACCAGAATGCGCTCCTGGCCGTGCGCCTTGCGGACGTCGGCGAGTGCCGCATCCACATCCGCCTCGCTCGTGACGTCGCATCTGGCGAACGTGCCGCCAAGCTCCTTGGCGAGCGCCGTGCCGGCCGTCTCGTTGAGGTCGAGGATGCCGACCTTGACGCCCTTGCCCGCGAGCGCGCGGGCGGTCGCCGCGCCGAGGCCCGAGGCGCCACCCGTCACGACGGCGGCGATGTCTTTTCCAAGCTGCATGATGGGTGCTCCTTCCAGATCCGCGCCCTTCACCGGGCCGCAGTGCAGTGCTCGATTTTCAGATCAGTTCAGCGGCGCCGGGTTCAGAGTTCCTTCGCCATCTCGCGCAGCCGGAACTTCTGGATCTTGCCGGTAGAAGTTTTCGGCACTTCCGTGAAGACGACATGGCGCGGGCACTTGTAGTGCGCGAGCCGCTCGCGGCACCAGGCGATCACGTCGGAGGCGAGCAGCTCTGCGCCGGGCTTCAGCTCGATGAAGGCGCACGGCGTCTCACCCCATCGCTCGTCAGGCTTGGCGACGACGGCACAAGCGGCGATCGAGGGATGCTTGTAGAGCACGTCCTCGACCTCGATCGAGGAGATGTTCTCGCCGCCTGAGATGATGATGTCCTTGGAGCGGTCCTTGAGCTGGATGTAACCGTCCGGATGCAGCACGCCGAGATCGCCCGAGTGGAACCAGCCACCGGCAAAGGCCTCGTCAGTTGCTTGCGGGTTCTTCAGGTAGCCCTTCATGACGATGTTGCCGCGGAACATGACCTCGCCGAGCGTCGCGCCGTCCGCGGGCACGACCTCCATCGTCTCAGGGTTCATAACGGTGAGGCCCTCAAGCGCCGCATAGCGCACCCCCTGGCGCGCCTTTCGGCCGGCCCGCGCTGAGGGATCAAGCACGTCCCACTCGCTCTTCCACTCGTTCACCGAGGCGGGGCCGTAGGTCTCCGTGAGGCCGTAGACGTGCGTGACGTCGAAGCCCGCCTGCTCCATGCGCGAGAGAACGGCCTCGGGCGGCGGCGCGGCAGCAGTGATGAACTGCACGCGGTGCGACAGCGGACGAACCTCGTTCGGGGTCGCATTGAGCAGCGTCGACATCACGATCGGCGCGCCGCAAAGATGCGTCACGTTGTGTTCGGCCATGGCCTCGAAGATAGCGCCCGCCCGCACCCAGCGGAGGCAGACGTGCGTGCCTGCGGCAGCCGTGACCGTCCAGGGGAAGCACCAGCCATTGCAGTGGAACATCGGCAGCGTCCAGAGATAGACGGCGTGCCGGTTCATTTGCGCCGAGACGATGTTGGCGTAGCACATGAGGTGGGCGCCGCGATGATGGTAGACGACGCCCTTGGGGTTGCCGGTGGTGCCGGATGTGTAGTTGAGCGAGATCGCATTCCACTCGTCGGCCGGCATCCGCCACCGGTAGCTCGCGAACCCGCGCTTGATGAAGTCCTCGTACTCGACGGGGCTCAGCCGCTCGCCGATCTGCGGAAACTCGGGGTCGTCATATTCAACGAGCCGCGGCTTCGTCCGGCACTTCTCGATGGCTTCCTTCACCGTCGCGGAGAACTCGCGATCGTAGATCAGGACCTTCGATTCGGCATGATCGAGCTGGAAGGCGACGATCGCCGCATCGAGGCGGGTGTTGATCGAGTGCAGCACGGCCCCCGTCATCGGCACGCCGAAGTGCGCTTCCAGCATCGGCGGGGTGTTGGACAGCATGACCGAGACGGTGTCGCCCTCGGCGATCCCGAGCCAGGCAAGTGCGGAGGCGAGCCGGCGCGCGCGCTCGTAGAGCTGGGCGTAGGTGAAGCGCTGGCGCCCGTGAATGACCGCGACGTGATCCGGATGCACGGCGGCCGACCGCTCGAGAAAGGTCAGCGGGGTCAGCGGCTGATAGTTGGCAGGCGTCTTGCCGAGGTGGACGTCGTAAGGGTTCTTGGACATGAGGGCCGATCGCGCTCAGGGACGCGGCCGCAGGGGGCCACACCGGAAGCTAGCCGAGCCTCGTGACCGGGGCAACGGCCGGCGCCGCCTGCGCATGAAGGTCCACGCATCAAGGTCCATATGCAACAGCATGTTCGTGCCACGCGCCGGCGGGCGGTGGCAGACCCAAGATGGCGCAGGCACGGCGATCTTCCGGCGACGTCACATCTAAGTGAAGACGTGCGGAAGCGAATCAGCCCACCGCGGCAAATTTGCCAAAGATATGGCGCAATCGATTGGAAGGAATGGGTTTGGCTTGCGATGCCGTGGCGAAGCAGTCATGCTGCCGCAAGCACGATGGTGTGGGCTGATGGGTATTGATCCGTCGGTCGTGCCGGCCCGAAATCCCCGAACCGCTTGAGAGGCCTTCTGCCATGCGGCGTGTTGCTATTTGCCTGCTCCCCGCCCTTGCACTTGCCGCCGCGCCGCCGGCTCTTGCCCAGGATGCAGGCCCCCCGGCCGAACGAGCGACCGGGGACGCCACGGGGGCAGTGGCCGGTGATCCCGCCGCTCTGAGCTCAAAGGTGCGCGCCGAAGGTGATGCCAACGTCGCCCCAGCCGGGTCTTCCACCGCTGCGAGCGAGCCTCTGCCACCAGTCGATACATCGGCGGCATCGGCGAGTGCCCCGGTCACGACGTCGTCGATCCCAGACGCGAAGCCGGCAGGCGATGCGGCGCAGGCGACGGGCGCGCCCGCTGCGGCGGCCGCCTCTCAAGATATGCCCGCCCCCGCGGCGCCCGCGGCAGAGACGGCTCCGGTGGCCCCGACGATCGCCACACCGGATACTGCGCCGCAACCAACCCCGCCCGTCGCGGCGCCGGCCGGGCCCACGCCGCCGCCACTCAATGCCGCGCTTCTCGCCGCCATCGACAGCAGCCGGCCGACCGCGCGCCAGGGTCAGGAGCGCGAGTGGCACGACGCCATCCGCGCCTTTTACGCTGCCCGCCAGGGTCAGCCTGTTTGGACGACGGATAGCGGCCTCACCACAGCCGCCGAGGCCCTGGCTGCCGAGATGGGCCGGGCCGATGAATGGGGCCTCGATCCGGCGGCCTTCGATGTGAAAGGTCTGCCCGCCGGCAGCGCCACGCCCGAGGTGCTGGCTGCTGCCGAGCTCAAGCTCACCAATGCGCTCGTCACCTACGCCTGGCACGCGCGTGGTGGCCGCGTCGATCCCTCGCAGCTCAGCAAATGGCTCGACCAGTCGCCACGGCCGCTCGACGTCAAGGCGCTGCTCGAGCAGTTCGCCGGTGAGAGCGATCCGTCCCTCGCGCTGCAGAAGCTGCACCCGCAGCACCGCCAGTTCGAGCTGCTCCGGCAAGCCTATCTCAAGGCCCGGGCGGCGAAAACCGTGGCTCAGGAGGAAGATCCGCGCGAGGTCACTATTCCGGACGGACCTGTCGTGCGTCTCGGTGAGCGCCATCCGCACGTTGAACTCGTGCGCAAGCGGCTCCAGGTACCGGCGCGGATCGAGGACGATGCCGACCTTTATGACGAGGACGTTGCCGCCGCCGTGCGCCAGTTCCTCGGCCCCACCTACCGCACGCGCGACGGCAAGACCGTGCAGCGCGCCACGCATCCCGCGCTCACCAACGCCGCGCGTGCGAGCCTGAGCCGCAAGACGCAGCAGGCCCAGAGCCGACAGCCGACCCTCAAGCAGTACATCGTCAATCTCGAGCGCTGGCGCTGGATGCCCGAGCAGCTCGGCGCCACGCACATCTGGAACAATCTCCCCGAGTACACGACGCGCGTGGTCCGCAACGGCAGCGTCATTCATCAGGAGCGGATCATCGTCGGCAAGCCGACCAATCAAACCCCTGTCTTCTCCGAAGAGATGCGGTTCGTCGTCTTCCATCCGGACTGGGGCGTGCCGGGGACGATCAAGGTGCAGGACCTGTTGCCGGCGCTGCAGTCAGGTGACGACTCTATCCTCGCGCGGCGCAACATGCGCATTGTGAACGGTAACCGGACCGTGCGCGCGCACGAGATCGACTGGGAGCGCACGGACATCCGCAAGGTGTCGATCATCCAGGACCCTGGCCCTGCCAATCCGCTCGGCCAGCTCAAGTTCATGTTCCCGAACAAGCACGACGTCTACATGCACGACACGCCGACGAAGAACCTCTTCGATACGCCCGTGCGTGCCTACAGCTTCGGCTGTATCCGCGTGCGCAATCCGGTTCGGCTGGCCGAGCTTGTTTTCGGGCACGATCGCAATTGGACCATGTCCGACATCTCGGGCCTGCTGACGCCACGCGCGCCGCAGAACAACCGCGTCGATCTCACCCGCCGTATCCCTGTTCACAATACCTACTTCACGCTGCTCGCCGACGAGAACGGGAAGGTGACGAGCTTTGCGGATGTCTACGGGCACGACCGGCGCATCCAGGCCGTGCTGCTCGATGGCCAGAGCGTGGCGGCGGTCGCACGGACCGATCCGGCAGCGGAGCTTGAGCGCAAGGTCAAGAGCCTCGCTTCGGCGCCACCGCCCCCGCGGCGCGACAGCTACAGCGGCGGCTGGGGTGGCTGGGGCTGGGGCCCGCCGCCATCGGGTCGTCGTGGCCGCGGTGGCTACGACAATGACTTCTTCTCGGGGATCTTCGGGAACTGAGCAGCGTCGTCAGGCCGCGACCTGACGGCGGGCGCGCTTGAGCCGGCGCGCCGCACCGCGGCGCTGCGCGAAGTCCATCTGCACGATGTAGATCTCGGTGACCTCGAAGCCAAGAAAGACGCCGGGCCCGGCATTGATGGTCGGCCCCTGGCCGCGGCGATCCGACATCACGATGCCGGCGTCGAAGCGCCCTTCGATGGTCTCGAACAGGCGCCTCGCCTCGTCGAGTTGAGCTGCGATGACGATGTGGTCGTAGGCTTCATCCAGCGCATCGAGCACGAGATTGATCCAGTTGGCATCGAGCGGCCGAGCCGGGTCGGCCGGCGGGGCGCCGGCGGCAATGAAGTGGGCATCACTGTCGGGGAGCCGGACGATCACGTCGTCGAAGCCCGCCCGGCCATCGAGCAGATCGTTGATGCCGGGACGTGATTCCGCACCGAGGGCTGCGGCGAGGCCACGGCCGTCCCGCGCCCAGTCGACGAGGACGCATCGCCGTCCCGCTGTCGCGAGCGAGGAGACGATCTCGCGTGCCTCGCCAGCGCCGTCGATGCCGTCGTTGACCAGCAGCGTCCGATGGCCTTTCTGCCCCACAGCCCTTCCAGCGAGATGGCGGGCGGCATCCGCTGTTGTCGAGAGGATGACGAACTGACCGGGCTCGAGCGTGCGGGGCGGCGTCTCGGCTGCCCCTTGGTCAGCAGCGCCCGGCGCGCGAGCCTCATAGCCCGGGCGCGGCGCGGTTGGCCGGGGGGGATGAGCGAGGGCGTCGTGTCGCACGTCGGCACGATCGCGTGCGGTCGCCGCGAGGTCGGCAAAGCCCGACTCGGCAATCGAGCGCCGCGTGCCTGCCAGCAGGGTGCGCACGATGACGGCGACGAACCCGACCATCAGGACGGCAACCGCGGTGAGCAGGGCAAGCTGGCCTTTGCGCGGGAATGCCGGGATGGCGACGGTCTGCGCCGACGACACGCGCTCGGGAGCCGTGTGCGCGGGCGGGCTTAGGGGCGCGTCGGTCGTTGCGGCGCGGCGCGCCTTCAAGGCTTCGAGCGCGCTGCGCTTGGCTGCAACCTCCTGCTCGAGCGCGGCGCGACGGCCGGTATCATGGGCAATGTCAGCCGAGGCGCGCGCACGCGCCTCGGCACTCTCGAGGCGCGCGCGCGCCTCGGCTTCCCGCGCCGCCGCAGTCTGCACGTCCACCTCCAGCGCCTCGGCAATGGCCGTGGCCTCGCGGAACATCTGCCAGCGCAGCTCGCTCAGACGGGCCTGAAGGTCGCGGATGCGCGGATGGTCGGTCGGCAGTGTCCGCTCCGCGCCGTTCTTCTGGACCTCGACGCGGACACGCTCTGCGATCAGCTGATGGAAGGTCGGCGAGGTCTGCAATTCGGCAATGGCTTCGACCTTGCCTTTCTCCAGCAGCGCGCGGACGGCGCGGGCTCGGGCCTCCGCATCGCCGCGCTCGCGCTCGGCCTGCGCCAGAGCTTCAGCGAGATCGGCGCGCCGCTCCGCTTGGGCCGCCTCGCCCGAAGGGCCCGTCAGGCGTGCAACCTCGCTCTCGATGGTCCTCACGTCTTCGGACAGTTGCTCGATCTCGCGGTCGAGGGCAGCGCGCGTATCCGCTTCCACCACCGTGCCCGTAGGTGCGGCCGCCGCAAGCTGGAGATCAATGAGGTGGTCGGCAATGCGCGCCGCAAGCTCGGGCGTCCGCGCCGTCACGCGGATCGTGACAAGCCCGCTCTCTCGTCCCGGCGCGACCTGGAGACTTTGCCTGAGAGCCGCCAGCACGGGCTCGCCGCGCGCTGCTGCAGAGCGTGGCCCGTTGCGGCCCGACAGTCGGTCCAGCCATCCGAATACGTCACGCGCAACGAAGGCGCCGTTGAAGGCCGGGCTCTGGGCGAGATCGAGGTCTACCACGAGCCTGCGGGCCAGATCGGCTGACTGAAGCGCCGCGACAGTGGCGGCCACGGCCTCTTCGGAAACGGGCGCCGGAAGACGTATCTCGGCTGTCGCCGTGTAGCGTGCTGGCGCCAGCGCGAGCGCAGTGAACGCGGCCGCACCCGCGAAGCCCGCAACGACCAGCACGCGCAGCCAGGAACGCAGCAACAGCGACCATTGCGACAGGGCGGCACAATCTTCGGACGGCAATCGAGCCGAGTTACGCATGAGCTTAGGACCGTTGAGCTGGCCCGCGTTGCCGACCCCGGCAGGCGGTGAACAAGTGTCCCGGATTAGAACGCTCCGCCCTTGCGATTTCCTTAAGCGCCGATGGCGCTTCACCTGGTCAGCTCTTGTTAACCCGAAACCGCGGGAACGCGCTCTCGCGGGTGCATCAGCGCGCGCCCTGCGCCGCGGTCCGGATGGCCGCGATGTTCTGCGCGTAGGCCTCCCGGCTTCCGCCCTTGAATACGGCGGAGCCCGCGACGAGCACGTTGGCGCCAGCCGCGGCGACGAGCGGTGCGGTCTGGGGCGTGACGCCGCCATCGATCTCGATGTCGATCGGGCGGTCGCCGACGAGGGCTTTCACCCGCTTCGTCTTCTCGACGATCGCCGGGATGAAGGCTTGGCCTCCGAAGCCGGGATTGACCGTCATCAGCAGGATGAGATCGAGGCGGTCGAGGACATACTCGATAGCGCTCTCGGGCGTCGACGGATTGAGCGAGACGCCGGCCTTCTTGCCGAGCGACCTGATGGCCTGAAGCGAGCGGTCGAGATGGGGGCCGGCCTCGGCGTGCACGGTGATGATGTCGGCCCCGGCCTCGGCGAACGCGGCGAGGTATGGATCGGCCGGCGTGATCATCAGATGGCAGTCGAACACCTTCCTCGAGGCGCTGCGGATGGCGCTGATCACCGGCGGGCCAAAGGTGATGTTCGGGACGAAATGCCCGTCCATGACGTCGAGGTGGATCCAGTCGGCCCCGGCCGCATCGACGGCGGCGACTTCCTCGCCGAGGCGGGCGAAGTCGGCCGAGAGGATCGACGGGGCGATGATGAGATCCCGAGGCATCGAGGCCCTCCGTTCGCGCGGCGCTCGAGAAAATCGCGCCGTGCTCTGACGATAACATGGCTGGGGCCGCCGCAACAGCACGTACGCCGGTGCCGCCCGGCCTATCCCCTGCCGGGTTCTGAGCGCTGTTTCCCATCGGTGCATCGCAACCTTGTCGGTGGCAAGGGTCAATCCGGCGATCAAATTCCTGTTCAAACCATGCTTGGCACATAGTTTCCCATTGACGACCATTAATTCCCATGTAATCCCATGAATGCCCGTCCGCACCGGGCAGGAGACGCCGGGCGTGGCGCCGGTTCGACAGAGGGCCCGAACCGTGCGACCGCCCGCTCTCCGGGCCGGCCAGAGCGTAGGACGGGCTGGCGTTCCCGACCCGAGGTCAGGGCTTGGCCGTGTGCGGGAGTTCTAAGCGTGAAGCGGTTTTTCAGTCGCGGTTGTCGCGTTGAGCAAAAACGACGGGGCTCCGGCTGAGGAGATGGACCGCTTTGTCTCAACATTCATCAACAAGATCGACGCCAAGGGTCGCGTTTCTGTCCCCGCGCCTTTCCGCGCCATCCTTGAGCGCGACGGCTACCAGCAGGGCGGCGCCGGGCACGTCTACTGCTACCCCGCGCTCGATAGTCCTGCGGTCGATGCAGGCGGCGAAAGACTTGCGCGCACGATCGACGGGCTTCTCGCGGGCCTGCCGGACTATTCGATTGAGCGGGACGAGCTCTCTGTCGCACTCTACGGTGTCTCCCAGGTCCTTTCGATCGATCAGGACGGGCGTATCGTGCTTCCTGAGAGCCTTCGCGCCCACGCCGGCATCACGACCCAGGTCGCTTTTGTCGGACTGGGTGAGAAATTTCAGATGTGGGAGCCGGGCCAGTTCGAGCGCCGACGCGCCGAGGCCCAGCAGAAGGTGCGCGAGCATCTCAAACTTTTCGGCGCGGGGCGCCGTACCGGGGGCAACCCGGGCGGCGACCAGGGGGCGCGGGAATGATGGCGGGCCGCCGGGCGCGCCCAGGGGAACGTGCCACTGAGGGTGCGGTCCGCCACATTCCCGTGTTGCTGGATGAGGTCCTTGCCGCGCTGAAGCCCAAGGACGGCGAGACCTTCATCGACGGCACGTTCGGCGCCGGGGGCTATACCTCGGCCATCCTCGAGGCGGCCGATACCCGCGTTCTCGCCATCGACCAGGATCCCGACGCGCTTGCCGCGGGGGAGGCACTTGTCCGGAAATATGCGCCCCGACTGGTCCTTTGCGAAGGCCGCTTCGGCGACTTGGACCGGGTCGCCCTCGAAGCGGGCTTCCACACCGTCGATGGCGTCGTTCTCGACATCGGCGTCTCGTCGATGCAACTCGACGTCGCCGCGCGCGGCTTCTCCTTCCAGGCCGATGGTCCGCTCGACATGCGCATGTCGCAGCAGGGCGCCAGCGCTGCGGACGTGATTCGTGAGGCGTCCGAAGACGTGCTCGCCGATATCTTCTTCTACCTTGGCGAGGAGCGCCGCGCCCGTGCCGTCGCTCGCGCCATCGTCCGTGCGCGCGAGAGCGGCGCCATCACCACCACACGCCAGCTCGCGGACCTCGTGCAGCGTACGCTCGGCCGCCCGCGCGGTGAGGATCGGCATCCGGCGACGCGCGTTTTCCAGGCGCTGCGCATTTTCGTGAACGACGAGCTCGGCCAGCTGATGGATGCGCTCACCGCCGCCGAGCGCTGCCTCGCGCCCGGCGGGCGCCTTGTCGTGGTCACCTTCCACTCGCTCGAGGACCGGATCGTCAAGCGCTACCTCGCCGATGCGAGCGGGCGCACGCCGGCGGGCTCCCGCCATCTTCCGCCCGCCGCGGCGGCCGGCACGGCCCCGCGTTTCCGAATTGTTAACCAACGCCCGATAATCCCGTCTGACAGGGAAATCGCCGCCAACCCGCGGGCGCGCTCGGCGCGCCTCAGGGCCGCCGAGCGGACCGCGGCGCCAGCGGTGCCTCCCGCGGATGAGGCGCGTCTCGGCGTGATCCGGACCGAGAGGCTCGTTCGTCTTGAAAGTTGAGGAGCGGTGCCCGCCATGTCCCGTCTTGCCGCAGTCGGCACGGTCCTGCTCGCAGTCGCTTCGGCGTTCGTGCTCTATGCCGTGACGTACGAAACGCGCCGGCTCGAACAGCACGTCGCGGCCCAGGCCCGCGCAATCGAGCAGACGCGCCTCGACATTGCGGTGCTCAGAGCAGAGCGCGCCTATCTCGCGCGCCCCGAGCGTATCGAGGAGCTCGCTCGCAAGATCGGTCTCGCCCCCATTGACCCGCACCAGTACGAGGCGCTGCCTCCTCGAGGTGAGCGGCGCCCATGAAACGGAGGCCTGAGCCGCTGCGTGTCGGGCCGGCGCTGACGGTGCGGCCCGGCGCGCCACGCGCTCCGGGTCCAGCCACGCGTGTCGAGCTGCCGCGCGGTCGCACGTGGCTCATGCACGCCGCGCTCGCGTCTGTCTTCATCGCCATTGCCGGCCAGACCGTGCGGCTCGCTGCGAGCGGCGAAGCCGAAACCCGGCTCACGCGCGCCGAGCCGCTCCATCAGACCTATATCCGCCCGGATATCGTTGACCGGCGCGGCAACCTGCTCGCGACCGATGTCGATGCGGCCTCGCTGTTCGCCGATCCGGCCATGGTCCGCGACGCCGACCTGACAGCCGAGAAGCTCGTGGCGCTCTTCCCTGAGCTCGATGCCGCCGAGCTGCGGCGCCATCTTGCCGATGGCACGCGCCGTTTCATGTGGATCAAGCGCGGCCTGACGCCGATCGAGGCGCAGCGCGCCCATGACCTCGGACTGCCCGGTCTCGGCTTCCGCCGCGAGCCACGCCGCGTCTACCCGACGCGCTTCCTCACGTCGCACATCATTGGCCAGGTCGACGTCGACAATCGCGGCATCTCCGGCATCGAGCGGCACATCGACGAACTCGGCGAGACGGACGTGGCCACCGCGCCGCGCCGCTCGCAAAGGGCGCCTGTACGGCTATCCATTGATCTCGGCGTGCAGAATGCTGTCGCCGACACGCTCGCTGATGCCATGAAACAGTACAAGGCCCAGGGGGCATCCGGCATTATCCTGGATGTGGCGAGCGGGGAAATCATCGCTGCGGTCTCGCTGCCGAACCAGGACGTGGAGAAATTTCCCGGCGCCGACGAGGCGGATCGCTTCGACCGCGTTGCCGGCGGCGTCTTCGAGCTCGGCTCGATTGCTAAGATCGTGACGCTCGGTCTCGCGCTCGATGACCTCGGCGCCTCGCTCACGCGCATCTATGACACGCGCGAGCCGCTGCGCTTTGGCCGTTACACGATCTCGGAACAGTATCCACCGGGCCGGCCGCTGACCCTTGCGGAGATCCTTGTCCGCTCGTCGAACGTCGGCGCGGGTCTGATCGCGATGGAAGCCGGTGTGCCCCGCCAGCGCGCCTTCCTCGACCGGGTCGGCCTTCTAGAGACGATCCGCACGGAGGCCGGCCGCGTGGCGCCACCCCTGCTGCCGGCCAATTGGGGGCCGCTCGAGGGCGTGACCATTGCCTACGGCCATGGCTTGGCGGTCGCACCGCTGCAGTTCGCTGCAGCGGCCGCAGGTCTGGTCAATGGGGGGATCAAGGTGCGCCCGACCCTGATCCAGCAGGACGCGGTGCCGGCGGGTGAGGCACGCGTCGTCTCACCGGCGGCCAGTGCCGCAATTCGCGAGGCCTTGCGCCGGGTCGTGACCGACGCGCAGGGCACTGGGCGCCGGGCGGAGATCGAGGGTTACGAGATCGGTGGCAAGACGGGCACGGCCGAGCAGCCCGGACGCGGCGGCTACAGTGAAAAGACGGTCATCTCGTCGTTCCTGGCGGTGCTGCCAGCCTCGGCGCCCCGCTACGTGTTGCTTCTTTCGCTTTTCGAGCCGCACGGAACGATGGAGACGAGAGGACGCATCACGGCGGGTCTCAATGCCGCGCCGACGACAGCACGTCTCATTGCGCGGATCGGCCCGATGCTCGGCCTCCTCCCGGCACGCCTTGCCGGCGCCGATTGAGCTTTCGCGCTACCGCCAGCGCTCCCTCGCAGCGTCATCGCTCTCGCGCGCGTCGACCCAGTGACCCTCACCGTTGGCGTCGGTCTCCTTCTTCCAGAAGGGCGCGCGGGTCTTGAGGTAGTCCATGAGGAAAGCGGCGGCTTCGAACGCGGCCTGCCGGTGAGCGGATGCGGTGACGACCAGCACGATGTTATCGCCCGGGAGCAACGTGCCGATGCGGTGGACGATGCGCGTGCCCTGCAGCGGCCAGCGATTGTGCGCCTCGGCCTCGACGCGCGCGAGTTCGGCCTCGGTCATGCCGGGGTAGTGCTCCAGCGTCATGGATGAAAGCGCGGCGCCTTCGCTGGTCCCGCGCACGACGCCGGTGAACGTGACGACGGCGCCGATGTCGCTGTGGCCGGCTGTCAGCGCGGCGACCTCGTGCGCGATATCGAAGTCTTCAGCCTGTACGGCGACGCTCACTGACTTCAGCCTCCCGTGACGGGTGGAAAGAAGCCGATCTCGCGGGCGCCGGCAATGGGCGCCTCATGGCGGACATGCGCATGATCGATGGCGGCGCGGATGACATCGGCGCGCTCGAAGGCCGCAGCGTACTCGGGCCCCCGGCCTTTGAGCCAGTTGATGAGGTCGGCGACGGTCGCGATGCCGGGGGGCACCTCCAGCACCTCCTCGGAGCGGCCGACCCGCTCGCGCAGCCAGGCAAAATAGCGCAGCGTGATGGTCATCTGCTTCTCTTCCCCCTCTCCCCGTAAGGACGGGGAGAGGGAATATTAGTTGTCCATCGCGTGGCGTACGGCGGCCTTGAGATAGTCGTAGCCGGTCCACAGCGTCAACAGGGCTGCGACCCACAGCAGCATGGTCCCGGTCAGCGTCACGCCCGGGACAATCTTGTCGCCCGCCGGTCCCGCCAGCAGGACGCCGAGGGCCAGCATCTGCACGGTCGTCTTCCACTTGGCGAGGCGCGTGACGTGCACCTTCACATGGAGCTCGGCCAGAAACTCGCGCAGACCCGAGACCAGGATCTCGCGGCAGAGAATGATGATCGCCGCCCAGATCGTGATGTAGTCAATGGTCGAGTCGTTCACGAGCAGAAGGAGCGCGATGCCAACCAGCAGCTTGTCCGCGATCGGGTCGAGCATGCGGCCGAGCGTCGATTGCTGCGCGAGCGTGCGCGCGAGATACCCGTCGAGCCAGTCGGTCAGGCAGGCGAGCGTGAAGACGACAAGGGCCGCCCAGCGGCCGCTGTCGCCCTTGATGAGGATAAAGCAGGCCGCCATCAGCGGCACGGCCAGGATGCGCCCGTACGTCAGGACGTTCGGCAGCGTCGTCAACGTTGGGCGCGTGGCGGTGTGGTCCATGGCCCTTGTTGCTACACGATTGCCGGCCCGGGTCCAAGGGCGGCCGCCGCGATGCTGCTCTGCAGCGGGATGTCGCACGCTCTTTGCACGATTTTGTGGCTTGGAGGGCGTGCCGGCGCCCCCGCGGCTCAGATTTTCTGATTGTACGCGCCGACCTCGGGGAACTTGCG
Source organism: Hyphomicrobiaceae bacterium (assembly GCA_046293075.1). Lineage (GTDB taxonomy): Bacteria > Pseudomonadota > Alphaproteobacteria > Rhizobiales > Hyphomicrobiaceae. The sequence continues at coordinate 18,214 of JBKBPL010000012.1, forward strand.
GAGGCGCTCGTCGATGTCGGCGAAGATGGCGCGTTGAGCGGCCTCCGAGGTCGGGCTCTCCACGACCACGACCAGCTCCGGCTTGTTCGATGACGCGCGCACGAGGCCCCAGGTGCCGTCCTCGAGGACCACACGGACGCCGTTTACCGTGATGAGGTCGCGGATGGACTGGCCGGCGATCTTCTCGCCCCTGGCCGCCGCCTCCTGGTATGCCTGAACCATCTTTTCCACGATGCCGTACTTCTTCTCGTCGGCGCAATGCGGTGACATGGTCGGCGATTGCCAGGTCCGCGGCAGGTCGCGCTGCAGATCGGCCATGGTCTTCCCCGGGCTTCGATCGAGCATGTCGCATACGGCAAGCGCTGCGATGAGGCCGTCGTCGTAGCCGCGCCCGAGCGGCGGCTGGAAGAAGAAGTGCCCCGACTTCTCGAAGCCGACGAGCGCCTTCTGCTCGTGCGTGTAGCGCTTCATGTAGGAGTGGCCGGTCTTCCAGTAGAGCGCGCGCGCACGGTTCTTCCGCAGCACAGGATCGGTCAGGAAGAGGCCGGTCGACTTGACGTCGGCAACGAAGAGTGCGTTCGGGTGCAGGGCCGATAGATCCCGCGCGAGCATGACACCGACCTTGTCGGCGAAGATCTCGTGGCCCTCGTTGTCGACGACGCCGCAGCGATCGCCATCGCCGTCGAAGCCGAGACCGACATCGGCCTTGTGCTCGAGCACCGCCGCGCTCATGGCGTGCAGCATCTCGAGGTCCTCGGGGTTCGGATTATACCGCGGGAAGCTGTAATCGAGGGTGCAGTCGAGCGGGACGACCTCACAGCCGATAGCTTCCAGAACTTGCGGTGCGAACGCGCCGGCTGTGCCGTTGCCGCAGGCGCAGACGACCTTGAGCCGCCGCTTGAGCTTCGCCCTGCTCGTGAGCGCCTTCACGTAGCGCTCGGCCATGTCGGGGACAAAGATGTAGCGGCCGCCGCCGGGAGTGTCGAAGCTGCCAGACAGCACGATCTCCTTGAGCTCGCCCATGTCCTCGGGGCCGAAGGTCAGCGGCCGGGCAAGGCCCATCTTGATGCCCGTCCAGCCGTTGTCGTTGTGGCTCGCGGTGACCATCGCAACACCCGGCACATCCAGTTCGAACTGGGCGAAGTAGGCCGTGGGTGAGAGCGCGAGCCCGATGTCGTGCACCTCGGTGCCGCCGGCGAGGAGGCCGGTGATCAATGCCTGTTTGACCGAGGCGGAATAGGAGCGGTAGTCATGTCCGACCACGATGCGCAGGGGCACGCCGCGGCGGCGGAAGAGTGCCGCCAGCCCGAGGCCGATGGCATTGAGGCCCATGAGGTTGATGTCATCGGGAAACAGCCAGCGTGCGTCATACTCGCGAAAGCCGGTCGGCTTGACGAGGGGCAGGCGCTCGAACTCGAGGGTATTGGGCTTCAGGTCGGGGCGCGGTTTCGGCAGCATCATATGATCTTTTTCCTCGTCGGGAACGTCCGCCACGGCCTATGGTTGCCCCACAGACCCAGGACGGTCCTCCGAACCAGTACAGGAGTATAGGCATAGTGTCCGTTTCGGACGGATCGATGGCGTCATTCGCCCCAGGAAGTCAAGGCATTAGGGCGCCAGGGGGCAGCCGACGTTCGGTCAACGTCCGTAGAGCACCCCAGGCAACCAGAGGGCGATCGCTGGAAAAAGGATGATCAGGACAAGGGCCAGCAGCTGAAGGCCCATGAACTGCAGCATCCCCTTGTAGATGTCGCCGAGCGACCACTCCGGCACGACGCCCTTGAGGAAGTAGGCGGAAAGCGCCACCGGCGGTGAGAGCCAGGCCGTCTGCAGGTTCACCGCGACGAGGATGCCGAACCACGTCTTGTTGAAGCCGAGCTGCTCGACCAGCGGCAGCAGGAATGGCACCACGATGAGCACGATGGGCACCCACTCGAGCGGCCAGCCGAGCAGGAAGATGAGCGCCATGATGAGAACGAGAATGACGTAGCGGTTGAGCTCGAGCTGGAGAAGCGCCTCCGTCAGCATCGTCGGCGTGCCGAGCCGCGCGAAGACCGCGCCGAAGAAGTTCGAGGCGGCGACGAGGAACAGGATCAGCACCGAGATCTCGAGTGTCTTGACGAGTGCATCAAAGAAGCTGCGCCACGTGAAGCGCCGGTAGACGATCGTCAGCAGCAGCGCGCCGACGGCGCCGCAGCCGGCGGCCTCCGTCGGGGTGGCAAACCCGAATATGATGGAGCCCAATGCTGCGGCGACGAGCGCAGCAGGCGGCACGAGGCCGGCGAAGAAGTCGCCCCATATCTCGCCGGCACTCTTTGCGTGCAGCTCCGGCGGGAGCGGCGGCCCGAGCGCCGGATTGAGCCAGCAGCGCACCATCGCGTAGACGGTGAACAGCGTCGCCAGCAGGATCCCGGGCAGAATGGCGGCGGCAAAGAGCGTTGTGACCGGCACTTCGAGGATCGGCCCCATCACGACGAGCATGATGCTCGGCGGGATCAGAATGCCGAGGGTGCCACCGGCGGTGATGAGGCCGGACGAAAGCTGAACATCATAGCCGGACTTGATCATCGGCCTGCCGGCCATGATGCCGAGGATCGTGACCGAGGCGCCGACGATGCCGGTTGCGGCGGCGAAGATGGTCGCGACGAACATCACCGCGATGAACAGCGAGCCGCGCAGGTTCGCCAGCATCTTCTGTATGGAATAGAACAGGCGCTCCATCAGGTTCGCCTGCTCCATCATGATGCCCATGAACACGAACAGCGGCACCGCCGCGAGCGTCTGCTCCATCATCGAAGCGTTGAACTGAAGCGTGAGCAGGTAGAAGACCAGCTCGCCGAAGCCCGCATAGCCGAAGACGGTGCCGAGAAACAGCAGCGTGAACGAGATCGGAAAACCGATGAAGATCGCCAGCAGCATGATGCCGATCATGGCGAGCCCGATGAACTCCTGGCTCATTGCTGGGGCCACCTTCCCTTGGTTGCTGCGTAGAGGCTCTTCAGCAGCTCCGAGATGCCCTGAACGATGAGGAATGCGACACCGATGGGGAGCGTGCTCTTGATCGGTCCGAGCAGCGGCATCCAGGCGGTCTCGGCGCTGCGCTCGAAGCGGCTGACCGAAAGCCAGGCCCATTCCGTGGATACCCACAGGAGCAGGATCATCGTCGGAAAGAAGAATACGACGTAGAGGAAGGCGTCGACCGTGCCCTGCGTGCGCGCGCTCCAATTGCGGTAGATGAAATCGGCGCGGATATGGACCCCGCGGAACAGTGCATAGGCTGCACCCAGCACAAACATGCCGCCGTACAGCATCCTGGAGATGTCGTAGGCCCACACGGTTGGCGCCGTGAAGGCGTACCGCGCGACGATCTCGAAGACCATGGTCAGCGCCAGCGGGACCACCGCCCAGCAGACGATCCGTCCGACCCAAAGGCTGAACGTGTCGATGATCCTGATCGTGTGGGCCATCCACGGCGCCATGTCGGCCGGCATGTCGCCGATCGATCGTCGCCCCGCGATCAGTTCGTCAGTCAGCTCTGGCCCGTTGGACATCCGTCCGCCCCCCGACCGCCTCGGTCATGCGTGCCGCACCAAGCACGGGCCGGTGCCGGACCGCGCGTGTCCCTTGGCGCCGCTCGCGGAGCTGCGGGCACGCGTGCCCGCAGCCGCCTTCATGCGTGCTACTGCTTTTTCAGGGTTTCCGCGTAGGCGCCTGTAATGCTGGCGTTGGCCTTCTGGGCGCCGGCCCAGAACGGGATGGCCACTTTGGCGAACTCGCGCTGGCTGTCCCACACCTTTTTGAAGAAGGCGTTCTTGGCCGCGTGCTCCTCGAACACCTTCTGGGCGGCCTTGGCATACTCCGTGAAGTAGTCGGGCGGGCTCGGATGCAGTTGCACGCCGTGCTTCTCGGTCAGCTCCTTGAGGGCCCTGCCGTTCTCGAGGATGCGATAGGAGTGCGCTTTCATGAGCGCTGCATTGGCCGCAACCTCGAGCGCCTTCTTCTGGTGGGCCGACAGGCCGTCGTAGAGCTTGCGGTTGATGTAGATGTCGGCATTCACGACGTTCTGATGCAAGCCCTCCATATAGTAGTGCTTCATGACCTTGTGGAAGCCGTACACCATGTCGGGCTTGGGGCAGCACCATTCGGCACCGTCGATCGTGCCTTTCTCGAGCGCCGGCAGGATGTCGCCGCCGGCGAGCGCGACGGCCGCGACGCCGATCTCGCGATAGATCTGGCCGGGGATGCCGGGGGGGGTGCGGAAGCGGAGCTTGCGGAAGTCCGCCATGTCCTTGATCGGGTTCTTGAACCAGCCGAGCGCTTCGGGGCCGACGGGCTGCAGCATGAAGCCCTTGACGTTGACCTTCATCTCCTTCCAGAGCTCGTCATAGAGCTCCTTGCCGCCGCCGAACTGGAACCAGGAGAGCCACGCGAGATTGTCGAGCCCGACGCCGGACCCTGCGGCCGGCGAGCCGAACAGCGTCGCTGCAGGATGCTTGCCCGACCAGTAGTGCGTCCACGCGAAGCCCGCCTCGATGAGGCCCTTGTCGACGGCGTCGAGTGTATCGTTGACGGCCACCACGGCGCCCGCCGGCAGAACCTCCATCGTGATCGTGTTGTTGGTCAGCGCGGCGACGTCGGCCGCGAAGTCCTTGAGCATCGTGACCTCGTCCGCCGAGGTCGGGATGACCGATTGGATGCGGATCTTGACGGACTTGTCCTGCGCGAGCACGGCCGGCGCAAAGGCCGTGGCGCCGAAAGCGAGCGCGCACGCAGCGCCCACCGCCCAAGTGCGGATCGACATAGGCATTACCTCCCTGCTTGCGCACGGCCAGCATTCTGAATGAGCCAGCTCGCTAACGCGCGATCACATTTTTCGCGTCGGGACCGTCCTTCAGGATGGTCTGCGATGCGAGAAGAAAGGTCTCATTATTTTATCAACTGATCAAGACCGCTTCCGCGGCTGCGGGCGCTCATTCGGCTTGTGCAGCGCAGCACGCGCGCTTGGTGGTGCCTCTGCCCGAAAAGCAAACGTGCGACCGTCCTGGGGGCGATCGCACGCTTGCGGCCTGAGAATTGAAATCTGCGAATTTCTAGATCAGCTTGGCCATCGCAACCGCGGTGTCGCCCATGCGGTTCGAGAAGCCCCACTCGTTATCGTACCAGGAGAGGATGCGGACGAGGTTGCCGTCCATGACCTTGGTCTGGTCGAGCGCGAAGATCGACGAATGCGGGTCGTGGTTGAAGTCGATCGAGACGTTGGGCTCGCTCGTCACGCCAAGAATGCCCTTGAGCGGACCGGCGGCGGCAGCCTTCACCGCCTCGTTGATCTCTTTCACCGTCGTCGCCCGCTTGGCCACGAACTTGAGATCGACCACCGACACGTTGGGCGTCGGCACGCGGATCGAGACGCCGTCGAGCTTGCCGTTGAGCTCGGGGAGCACCAGGCCAACTGCTTTCGCCGCACCGGTCGACGTCGGGATCATCGACAGCGCGGCCGCGCGCGCGCGGTAGAGATCCTTGTGCATGGTATCGAGCGTCGGCTGGTCGCCGGTATAGGCGTGGATCGTCGTCATGAAGCCCTTCTCGATGCCGACGGCGTCATTCAGCACCTTGGCGACGGGTGCGAGGCAGTTCGTCGTGCACGAGGCATTTGAGATGACGATGTGATCCTTGGTGAGCTTGTCGTGGTTGACGCCATAGACGACGGTCAGATCGGCGCCGTCGGCGGGTGCCGAAACGATGACCCGTTTGGCGCCTGCGGTGAGGTGCGCCGAGGCCTTCTCTTTGGACGTGAAGATGCCCGTGCATTCGAGTGCAATGTCGACCCCGAGATCCTTGTGCGGCAGCTCGGCGGGATTGCGCACGGCTGTCACCTTGATCGGGCCGGTGCCGACATCGATCGTGTCGCCGGAAACTTTCACCTCGCCAGGAAAGCGGCCGTGCACGCTGTCGAAGCGCATGAGGTGGGCGTTGGTCTCGACCGGGCCGAGGTCGTTGATGGCGACGACCTGGATATCCTTGCGGCCGCTCTCGACGATGGCGCGCAGGATGTTGCGCCCGATCCGCCCGAACCCGTTGATTGCAACTTTTACGGCCATGGCTTTGCTCCCGCGTGGATGATGATGGAACGGTCGGCGCCGTGCCGGCGTCGGTGGCTGGCCTGCGGGCGGAGAATCGGGAAAAAGCACGGCCCCGCGCCGCGTGGCGATGGTTGGCCGCAGCCATACCCTGAACGCCCGCACGCACGCAAGGCCGGGCCCGGCTCTTGCCATGCCTTGGTTGATGAACGCGCTGGCGCCCAGCGGGTTGCGCTCGGGCTAGGTGCTACAACCGCCGAAGCGCCCTATCCCATCTGCCTCAGCACGAACCGCTGGATCTTTCCACTCGGCGTCTTCGGCAGCTCGGCGAGGTACGCGATCTCGCGTGGGAAGGCATGGGTGGCGAGCCGTCGGCGCACGTGCTCCTGAAGCTCCGCCGTCAGCTCCGGCGAGCCGCTGTACCCGGCCTTCAGCACGATGAAGGCCTTGACGATCTCGGTGCGCTCGGGATCCGGCTTGCCGATGACGCCGACTTCGGCCACTGCCGGATGCTCGATCAGCGCGCTTTCGACGTCGAAGGGGCCGATGCGGTAGCCGGCCGAGGTGATGATGTCGTCGCTGCGGCCGACGAAGAAGAAGTGGCCGTCGACATCGCGCATCATGGTGTCGCCGGTGAGATACCACTTGCCCTGGATGGCCGGCGTCTCTGCGCGCCAGTAGCCCGTGAAGGTATTGAGTGGCGAGCGTGCCAGGTCCACGGCGAGGATGCCCGGCGTACCCGGCGCCGCGGGCTTCAAGTCATCGCCGAGCACCTCGAGGTGAAAGCCCGGCATGGCGTAGCCGGCGGAGCCCTCTTTCTCGGGATGCTGGAGCGCATGGTGGTTGTTGACGAGCATGGCCGTCTCGGTCTGCCCGTAGTGGTCCTTGAGGGGCACGCCGAGCGCGGCTTTTGCCCAACGGGCGACTTCCGGATTGAGGGGCTCGCCAGCGCTCGAGGCAACGCGGAGCGTGCCGGCGGCGACCTTGGCCGCCTCGGGTCCTGCGGCCATCAGCATCCGGTAGGCCGTCGGCGCGCCGGCAAAATTCGTGATGCGGAGGTCGCGGACGATCCGCATGGTCGCCTCGACCGTGAAGCCGCCTTCATAGAAGGTCGTCGTGTGACCGAGCAGCAGCGGCCCGACGAGCGCATAGAGCATTCCGTAGGCCCAGCCCGGATCGGCGATGTTCCAATAGCGGTCGTCGGGCCTCAGATCGATGGCATCGCGCATGTAGATGCCGACGGGGAGCAGCATTGCAAGCGGATAGAGCACCGCCTTAGGCTTGCCCGTCGTGCCCGACGTGTAGAGCAGCACGAATGGCTCATCGCCCTCGAGCATCACCGGCGCGAAGCCTGTCGGCTCGGCGGCCAGCAGGTGCGGAAGCGTACCCTCCTTCATGCCCGTGCGGTCCACTTCGATGATGGGTGGGCAGTCCTGGACATCGGCAAGTTTCGAGAGGTTCGCCCCGTCGGTGATGACCAGCTTGGCGCCGCTGCCACTGTCGCCGGCAATGCGTGTTTCGATCGCTTTCGGCCCGAACGCCGTGAACAGGGGCTGGTAGACGGCGCCGGCGCGCCAGGTGCCGAGCACGACCGTCAGCAGTTCGGGAATGCGCGGCAGGAGCCCGGCGACGATATCGCCGCTGCCGATATCGCGCTTCTTGAGCAGGCTGGCAAAACGCTCCGAATCCGCCTTCAGCGCCGCGAACGTGACCGTCTCGCGCGCCGCGTCGCGGCCGATCCATTCAAGCGCGATGCGGCCGTCCGATGCCCATCGGTCGCAGCATTCGATCGCCGCATTGAGCCCCGCCCCGAGCCGGCCCTCGAGAAAGTCCTTTTCGGCCGACGCCACCGACATCTCTCTGTAGGCTGTCTGGTAGTCGCGCATGGTTTCCTCCCTGGAGCGCGGCGGCGGTTTGCTTCGCCGGTTTGGCCCGAGCTTAGGCCGCCAGCGCCCGGCGCGGAACCTCCAACCGCCTCTCCGGCAGCCCTTGGTCATCGCCACGCGAAGCGTTGACGCCTCGTCGCAAGGTCCATAGGGTTCGCCACCTGTCCGAACTTGAGGAGAAGGCGGCGCAAGCGGTGCCGCCCACGCCGCCATGACAACTGCGAATACCCCGAAGGCGATCGACCCCGACGAGATCGCGGTCGCTCACGCCTGTCGCGCCTGGCCTTTCGAGGAAGCCCGCCGATTGATCGCCCGCCTCGACCGGCTGAAGCGCGAGCCGACCGTCCCCGTGCTGTTCGAGACGGGATACGGCCCCTCGGGCCTGCCGCACATCGGCACCTTCGGCGAGGTCGCGCGCACGAGCATGGTGCGCCACGCATTCGAGGTGCTGACCGAGGGCCGCCGCAAGACGCGGCTCGTCTGCTTCTCGGATGACATGGACGGGCTGCGCAAGGTGCCCGGCAATGTGCCGAATGGCGAGATGCTGGCCAAGCACCTCGATAAGCCATTGACCAGCGTGCCCGATCCCTTCGGCACGCACGAGAGCTTCGCCCATCACAATAATGCGCGGCTCATGGCCTTCCTCGACCAATTCGGCTTCGAGTACGAGTTCATGTCCGCAACCGCCACCTACAAGTCCGGCCTGATGGACGCGACGCTGCTGCGCATGCTGGAAGTCTATGATCAGGTGATGGACATCATCCTGCCGACGCTCGGGCCGGAACGGCGTGCGACGTACTCGCCCTTCCTGCCGATCTCGCCGCGCTCGGGCCGCGTGCTCCAGGTGCCGATGGTCGAGCGCAATCCGAAGGCCGGCACGGTCGTCTATATCGATCCCGAGACCGGCGAAAAGGTCGAGACGAAGGTCACGGGCGGGGCGGTCAAGTGCCAGTGGAAGGCGGATTGGGCGCTCAGGTGGGTGGCGCTCGGCGTCGACTATGAGATGGCCGGCAAGGACCTGATCGACTCGGTGACGCTCTCCTCCAAGATCTGCCGAGTGCTCGGCGGAACGCCGCCCGAGGGCTTCAACTACGAGCTTTTCCTCGATGACAAGGGCCAGAAGATCTCCAAGACCAAGGGCAACGGCCTTTCGATCGAGGAGTGGCTGACGTATGCGAGCCCCGAGAGCCTGTCGCTGTTCATGTACCAGAAGCCGAAGACGGCGAAGCGGCTCTACTTCGATGTCATTCCGAAAGCGGTCGACGAGTATCTCGCCTGTCTTGCGAAGTACCCGTCCGAGGCGCCGAAGCAACGGCTCGACAACCCGGTCTGGCACATCCACGCAGGCCATCCACCGGAAGCCGAACTGCCGATCTCCTTTGCGCTGCTGCTCAACCTCGTCTCGGCCTCGAACGCGCACGATGCGGCCGTGCTCTGGGGCTTCATCAAGCGGCACGTTCCGGGGGCGAGCCCGGAGCGCTACCCGCTGCTCGACAAGCTCGTCGGCTATGCCGTGCGCTACTATGAGGACTTCGTGAAGCCTCAGAAGAAGTTCCGCGCGCCGACCGAGGCCGAGGCGGCGGCTCTTGCCGCGCTCGATGCCGCGCTCGCCGAGGCCCCCGAGGACGCCGACGCCGAGACGCTGCAGAATATCGTCTACGAGGCCGGCAAGGCGAGCGGCTACGACAAGGATACGCTGCGCGACTGGTTCCGCGCCATCTACGAGGTCCTGCTCGGGCAGTCCCAGGGGCCGCGTTTCGGCTCGTTCATCGCCCTCTACGGCATTCCCGAGACACGACGCCTCATTGCCGATGGTCTCGCCGGGCGCCTGCGCGCGGCCTGAGGGCTTCAGCGCTCGCTTGTGCGGGAGCGCAGGCCCCCGGGCCACGCGGCCGCGGTCACCGCCTTGGCCGGTCGGCGCGCACAATCTCTCCCGGCGCATTTTTCCGATTATCGTGGTAGTCTCGCCGCATAAGCCCGGCGAACGGGCACCGATTCGTCCGTTGCAGAGGGCGGGGGGCGTACCCGGAGGGCTGGAGGTGCGGCCTCACGGCAGCCGAGGTGTGCCATGAGTCCTGCCCAGAAAAGGAGGGGCTGATGAAAACCATCCTCGTGCCGTGCGATCAGAGCGATGCCATGCCTTCCGTGCTGGCGACCGCCGATCAGCTCGCGAGCAAGTTCGAAAGCCTGATCGAGGGCATTGCACTGCGCCCCGTCCACGTGGAGATCGTTGCGCCGGACCCCATCGTCGCCGTGACGTTCCCGCCGGCCGATTGGAACGATGGCAGCTACGTGGCCAAGGCGCGGGAGGGGTTCGACCGTTATTTTGCGGGCCGCCAGACGCCGCGGCGGCGCTGGAAGGCGGGGGCCTCCGTGGACGATGCCGGGCTCGGCTCGCTCGCACGCGTCTACGACATCACCGTCCTCGGCCGGCCGACCACGGAGGCGACCGGTCCGCGGATGACCACGCTCGAGGGTGTTCTGTTCGAGAGCGGACGGCCGGTGCTGATCGCGCCACCGAAGCCGCCGAAGTCGTTCGGCGACACGATCGTCATCTCCTGGAACCGCTCGACGGAGCAGGCGCGCACGAATGCCGATGCGCTGCCGCTGCTGAAGCTTGCCAGGACCGTCATTGTTCTCACCATCGAAGGGATCACCGTGCCCGGGCCATCCGGTGAGCAGTGCTGCGACTGGCTCGCTGGCCATGGCATACATGCCCGCGAGCTGACCCTCGGTCTCGAAGGCAGGAAGCCTGGCGAGGCGCTGGTGGAAGAGTCGATGAAGCTCGGCGCCGATCTCATCATCAAGGGTGCCTATACGCAGAGCCGGCTGCGCCACATGATCTTTGGCGGCGCGACGAGCCACCTGCTAGCCCATGCCGAGATCCCGGTGCTGATGGCGCACTGAGGACACGCGGCAGATCCGCCGCCTCCTGGATATGCGCGCCGGGCCGCGATGTTGATGGGGCCGGGCGCCGCACCTACGCCTGCGCGGCTGCGCGCGCCGCCTTTCGCCGCCCGAGCCACGCAAGCGCGGCGCCGACAGCCCCCAGCACGGCTGATACCTCGATCAGCTGCATGTGCGTGAGGCCCATCTCCTTGTTGCCGGGGAGCGCAAGCAGAATGCCGGACAATCCGAGCAGAAAGCGCGCCGGCCAGGCAAATAAGCCTTTGCCGTCGAGCGAGCCTATTCCGTACAGGTAGCCCTGCAGCGCGGCACATATCAACACGATGCCAGCCACCGCAGTTGTGAGAACCAGGATGATCTCCAGCCCCGAGCCGCGGCCGATGAGGGCTGGGTTGAGCACGAAGAAGAAGGGCACGAAGTAGATGATGCTGCCGAGGCGCATCGCTTCCCACCCGGTCCTCATCGGATCGGATTTTGCAATGGACGACGCGGCATAGGCGCCGAGCGCGACGGGCGGCGTGATGAACGACACCATGCCCCAGTAGAGCAGGAAGAGGTGAACGGCGAGCTTGTCGAGCCCATGCTGGGTGAGCGCCGGCGCAATGGTCACCGCGAGAAAGAGGTACGCCGCGGTCACGGTCATGCCAATGCCGAGGATGAAGCTCGTCAGTGCGCCCATGACCAGCAGCAGCAGGACGTTGTCACCGGCAAGCTGGACGAGGGTGTAAGTCAGACTGCCGATCTTGCCGCTGATCGAGAGCGCACCAATGATCAGGCCGACGCCGGCGAGGATGGCGGCGAGCTCGGCGAACAGGCGTCCGACGGCGATGAGAAATGTCCAAACCGTCTTCCAGTCCCAGCGGTGCGAAGGAAGAATTTGATTGATGATCAGCAGAGCTGCCGTTGCGTAGTACGGCGCCTGCGCCTCGCGCTGCAGGTACAGCAGCATGAAGAGCAGCGTCAGCAGGACGAGGACATAGAACCATCCTTCGCGCACGACTTTGCCAACCCTAGGCAACTCCTCGTTCGGCAAACCCTGCAAACCGTATCGGCCAGAATAAGCATCGATCTGGAGGAACAGGCCGAGGTAGTAGAGAAACGACGGAAAGATGGCGGCTATGACGATCTGCGAATAGGGAATCTCGATGAAGGTCGCCATCACGAAGGCGGTCGCGCCCATGACCGGCGGCATGAGAACGCCGCCCGTCGACGCGCAGGCTTCGACACCGCCTGCATAGGCAGGTCGGAAGCCGACGCGCTTCATGGCCGGAATCGTCATGACGCCGGTCGTCAGCACGTTGGTGATGACGCTGCCCGACATCGAGCCCATGAGGCCGGATGAGAAGATCGCGACCTTGGCCGGTCCGCCACGATGGCGGCCCAAGAGGGCAAACGCGAGATTGAGGAAGAAGGCGCCGCCACCGGTCATCTGCAGCGCGATGCCGAACACGAGAAAGCCGATGACGAGGTTGGCGAAGGCATTCATCGGAATGCCGAGAATGCTTTCCGTGCTGAAGATGTGGAAGCCGGCCACGATCTCCGGCGCAATCGCCTGGCCGCGCAGAACGCCGGGCGCATAGTTGGAGAAGATCGGGTAGATCGAGATGACGAGACAGATGGCGAAGATCGCCGTTCCGCCGGCGCGGCGCAGTGCCTCGAGGATGATGGCCCACATGACAAAGGCCATCACTCTGCCGTGGGTGGGCGCATTGTACTCCCACCCCTCGTTGAGCATCGCGTCGCCCTTGTAGGCGAAATAGAAGGGAATGCCGCACGCGATCAGTGCGAGGACCACATCATACCAGGGCGTGCGGTCGCGGGCGCCTGCATGCATCGGATAAATGAGGAAGACGACCGGGAGCAACAGCCCCAGCATGGCGTAGAAGTAGTCGGTCTCGAGCGGCACGTACCAGCCCATGATCGGGCCGATGCCAAAGATGATGTAGGCCGAAAGAAACACCGACCCGACAGCACCGAGCACGACGAAGAATTGAGTCACCGGTGTGAGCGTGCGGTGGGCGGAGATCTCGGCTGCGACCGCAGCGCGCTCCCCTTCTCGCATATCCATTGCGGTCATCGCTGCGATCGCCTTCCTTACGTACCGCCATACGAATAGTGCAGGTCCGTTGACACGAACCTGCACTCACTATGGTGGGCCGACTTCAGTTGAAGACGACGGGCATATTGGCTTTCTTCAGTGCAGCAGCGCGCACCTTCATCCACTCCTCGGCGAACTTGTCGTCGGGAACGGATTTGCCCTGCATCTCTTTCCACGCCTCGGCGAGGACGTCCTGGCGCTTCAGGAGGGCCGCATTGTGCGCATCGTGCTCGGCCTTCCACAGGCCTTTCTCTTTGAAGTAGCGAATTGCGGCCGGGTGATAGGGCAGGACCCACTTCAGATTCTGGTTGGCCAGCTGATAGCCATCCATGCTCGGGCCGGCATCCTTGATGTCCTCGTAGTTCTCCATGACCGCTTTGGTCAGGCCATACGCGAGGTCGTCCGGCGCGTCCTTGGTGGCGATGAAGATCGGGTAGGGGAAGTTGTTTCCCTCATAAGGTGTCTGGTGCTTGTAGCCGGCGACCACCGTCTTGACGGTGACCTTGCCCCACCAGGGTGCGATCGCCATGGCCCGCTTCCAGCCAGCCTCGTCCGAATGCGGCAATGGCGGGAGGAAGAGGCCTTGAGGCGAGTTGATGAGCTGCGCATAATTGCTCGAGACGGTGCTGCCCCAGACCGCATCGGCCTGGCCATTGATGACCGCCTGGACCGACTGACCCCAGCCCGGCACCTCGACCTTCTGCACGTCGTTCCAGGTCAGGCCGCCGAAAGCGAGGAACGCCTCCATGTTCTGATTGAGCGCGGGGGCGCCGCGCACGAAGGTGACCCGCTTGCCCTTGAGATCGGACGGCTTCTTGACGCCCGACGCCTCGCTGACCGCAACCTGCTGTCCGTTGGCGCCGATGTTGTTGAAGAGATTGTAGATGCGCTGCGGCCCCCAGGTCTTCTCCGCAAACATCAGAACGCCTTCCTGGGAGAAGTACGAAGCCATGCCGCAGGCACAGATTTTCGACTGCCCGATCTTCAGAGGCGTTTGGCGGGAGACGTCGTTCTTGCCGGGAATGATGCGGAGATCGACGTCGTACCTCTTTTTCAGCATGTTCCCGAGGCCGACCGACTGCGAGTATCCCGACGACCCGCTCTCATAGGCGGTCCATGAGATCTCCTTCGGCATTTTGACTTCGCTCGCCTGGGCGAGATACGAAGCGCCGATCGCCAGGGCGCCGAGCGAGCCCAGTCCAGCCAGCACAGTTTTCCGCTTGATCACGTGCCAAATCCTCCCTTGATGGTTGATGAATTGGTCGTCCTTGCTGAGTGCAAGGTTGAACAAAAGCTTGGAGACATCGCCGCTCCAGGTCAACCAAAAATGCTGGTTGCCCATGGCGGGATGGGCGATGCGAGGAGCCTTCAGCCGACGTAAAGTTCGCATGGTGAAACAGTTGGGGCACGGAGCCTTCGGCCGGCGGCGACCGCCAGCAATGGGGGCATCTTCCAGCCCCACGCATGAGCCCGACAATGCAAGGAGCACATAATCTGATGTCCAACGAGTTCGCCTGGCTCGGCGCAGCAGAAACGGCCGCCTTGATCCGCGAGCGAAAGGTTTCGGCGCTCGAGGTCATGCACGCGATGCTCGCGCGGGCCGAAAAGGCCCAGGCCGCACTCAACTGCTTCATTACGATTTGTGCTGACGATGCGCTGCGCGACGCAAAGGCCGCGGACGAGGCACTCGCGCGCGGCGAGACGGTCGGTCCGCTTCATGGCGTGCCGTTGCACGTGAAGGATCTCGTAAACACGAAGGGCGTGCGCACGACCTTCGCCTCGCGCATCTATGCGGACAACATTCCTGCTGCCGATGCGGTTTCGGTCGCGCGACTGAAAGCCGCGGGCGCGATCCTGATGGGCAAGACCACGACGCCCGAATTCGGGCACATGCCTTTCACCGAGGCCCCGCTCTTCGGGCGTACGTGCAATCCCTATGACCCGCGCCGCACCTGCGGCGGTTCTTCAGGCGGCGCGGCAGCCGCGATGGCCGCCGGTGTCGGCCCGCTCGCCATTGCGACCGACGCCGGCGGATCGACGCGCATTCCGGCGGCCTGCTGTGGCGTTGTCGGCTTCAAGCAGTCGCTTGGCCTTGTGCCGCATGACATGGCGCCCGACACTTTCGGCAACATGAGCTACATCACGCCGACGACGCGCACGGTCATGGATACGGCACTGATGCTGGAAGCGATGGGCGGTGCCGATCCGAGCGACGTCCACTCCTTCGGCGCCTCGACTGAAGGTCTCGTCGAAGCCGCGCGCGGCGAGGGCGACCTCAAGGGGATGCGCATTGCGTGGCGCCCTTACCTCGGCAACACGGTTGTCGACAGCGAGGTCCTGGCGCGCTGCGAGCAGGTCGCGGACGCGCTCGGCGATCTCGGCGCGATCGTCGAGCCCATGGGCGACGACATGGAGCCGACCGAGCCCATGTGGCTCGTTGTCTCGACCGCGCTTTGGAACGCGCGCTTTGCCGACCAGCTCCCGAAATGGCGCGACAAGATGAGCCCGACGCTCTTGCGCCAGATGGCCGGCGGCGGCCAGCACACGGCGGAGATGCTTGCGCGCGCCAGTCTGCAGCGCACGGCCATCTACCGCAAGGTCCAGGGCTGGTTCGACCGCTACGACATCATCCTCACGCCGACACTCTCGCGCACAGCCCTGCCCATCGAGGAGCGGCTCTTCGATCCAATAGAGATCGAGGGCAAGGTGGTCGATACCATCCGCAAGGCCTGGTACCCCTACACGCACCCCTTCAACCTCACCGGCAATCCTGCCGTAACGCTGCCGGCCGGCCTGCATTCGGACGGGCTGCCGATCGCAATCCAGCTCGTCGCCTGCCGCGGCGCCGACGCCGCGCTGCTGCGGGCCGCCGCGATCTACGAGCGCGCCATGCCGTGGGACGAGTACAGGCCGAAGGTCGCCGGGTTGGACTGAGGCGGTCGCTTCGCGCGTGGGGCTTTCGCCCCACGCCCCAAGCGGGAGGGACACCCTTCCGGACCCACCCGCATTTATGAACTTGGAGTTCGCGGCAAGCGCCCACTTCCCCCTCTCTCCATTGCCTTCAATGGGGAGAGGGTCGGGGTGAGGGGCGGGAACTTGTGCGAGATTTGTGTCCGCCGCTGCCCCTCATCCTAACCTTCTCCCCGTCAAGAACGGGGAGAAGGGACAACGCAGCGTTTACCGCGAGCGCCAAATTTCAAGAAAAGACGGGGGCCGGGGGTGTCCTCCCGGGCGGAGCGCGAGGCGGCAGCCTCGCTCGCGAAGCGACTACCGATGCCCGCGCCTCGTCAGACCCGCCTGCATGCGCTCGAGCGCGGCGCGCAGGCCCTCGTCCGCAATGGCGGCCACGAGCGGCGCGGTCTCGGCGCGATCGAATGTATTGCCGGCCGGCCGGGCGTTCGCCGAAGGGGCGGGCGGCAGCGCCCCCTCGACCGGGGCCTGGATGATGCGGATCTCGGCAACAGCGCGGTAGCCGAAATGGGCGTTGATGCGCTCAATGATCTGGCGGGCACGGTATTGGACGTCGATGCCGCGGCCCAGGTCCACGCGGAGAACGAGGGTGGCACCCTGCCGCTCGGGTCCTGCTTCGCCGTCCGCGTCGCGGCTGCTGCGTGGCCACTTCAAGCGGTCCGGAGCGGTATATCGGGCAAGGTCGCGGCCGACGATGCCGGCCCAGTCCGTGAGCAGGGCCGCGGTCGAAAAACCGAAGCGCTCGAAGGCCTTGCGGGTGAGGCTAGGGACCAGGCTGCCGACCGCCTTGGCGGCGAACGCGCCACCGCGGGACGCGGGAGATTGTGTGACCTGCGACATGACGGAACTCGGCTCGTTGAAAGCGCCCCCACTCGGTTCCCATTCGGGCGAGTCGTGCTTAACATCGGGTTAATGATTCGGGGCGCGGGCGCGGGGCGATCGCATGACCGCTGCGGCAAGACTGCAACATATCTGGCCGGCGCCCGGTCCCGGCACGGTCGCGGCGCTCATCGACTGGTACGAGCGCGAACGTCGGGATCTGCCGTGGCGGGTGGCGCCCGGCGAGCCCGCCGATCCCTACTGCGTCTGGCTGAGCGAGATCATGCTCCAGCAGACGACCGTGCGGACGGTCATCCCGTACTACCTCAAGTTCCTGGCCCGCTGGCCGGATGTGGCGGCGCTGGCGGCGGCGGACCTCGATGAGGTGCTCGCCGCGTGGGCGGGCCTCGGCTACTACAGCCGCGCGCGCAATCTGCACGCCTGTGCCCGCACGATCGTCGAGCAGCATGGCGGGCACTTCCCGGATACCGAGGCCGGCCTTGCAAACCTGCCGGGCATCGGCCCCTACACGGCGGCGGCGATCGCTGCGATCGCCTTCGGCCGCCGCGCGACGCCAGTGGACGGCAACATCGAGCGCGTCATTGCGCGGCTCTTTGCGGTTGCCGAGCCGGTGCCGGGCGCCAAGGCGGAGCTGAGACGCCTTGCGGCCTCGCTCACCCCGAAGAAGCGCGCGGGCGACTACGCGCAGGCCATGATGGACCTCGGCGCGAGCATCTGCACGCCGCGCCGCCCCTCATGCCTCGTCTGCCCGATCGAACGCCACTGCGCCGCGCATGCCATGGCCATCGAGGCGAGCCTGCCCGCGCGCGCCGTCAGGAAGCCCAGGCCCGAGCGCTTCGGCACGGCGTTCCTCGCGATCAGCGAGGGCGGGCGCATCCTATTGCGCCAGCGGCCGCCGACCGGTCTGCTCGCGAGCATGCTCGAGGTGCCCTCGACCGAGTGGACGGAGATGCGGCCAGTGACCAGGGAGGCGTTGCGCCGCGCGCCTGTGCGCGGCGACTGGTGGCCGGTCGTGGGGAGTGTCGTGCACGTCTTCACGCACTTCCGCCTCGAGCTGACGGTCTATCGCGCGCTCGTGCAGGACGAGGCCGTTGTCGATCTGTGGGCCGCGCCCGAGCGCTGCCGCTGGGTGCACCGCCGCGACCTCGGCGAGGTCGCGCTGCCGAGCGTCATGCGCAAGGTGATTGCGCATGGGATGGCGGGGGTGTGAGGGGGTGATCGAGGTCGGACGGCCTGTCTGGCCACGTCAGGGAATGCGGCAGAGTTCAGGTTTTGACCCGGAGCGACCCTGAGCAGGTGCAGCATGGCTGGCAGGCCAGCCTTTTGCTTGGCGGAAATGCGGAAGCGCGCTAACTTTGTGCAAAGCCGTCCGACAGTGCCAACTTCGATGCCCGATCAGCCGTCTGAGCTTACAAGAGCGAGGATGCGGGCACCATGCAATCGGCTGGATTTTAGGAGCAGCATGGATTTCCTTGGGGTAGACTTTTCCGGCAACGCCGCCCAGTGGCGAAGTAAGGTGAACACACCGACGGTTTGGATCGCTCGGCTCTCGGACGAGGATAGGCCGGTCGTCACCTGCTTGCTGCCGGCACAGGATTTACCTGGCTCCGACGATGTGTTCATACGCCTTGCGACGTTGTTGCGCGCAGGTAAATTCATTGCGGCAGGCATCGATGCTCCATTTTCCGTGCCGACTGCCGCAATGCCGGCAGGGGGGTGGACGAGGCTCGTTGCGATGAATGATGCGCTGCCTCATTGTGGTCGCCCTTTCCCGAAGGCCCCAGTATTTCTTAAGGCACTAAACCAACTAACACCGGCCCAGCAGTGGCGAAGAACAGAAGAGTATTGGCGGCAGCAGGGAATAAACGTTCGCTCCTCAACATGGTGGAAACCTAGAGGAGGCGCACCATTTGCGACTGCCTGCCTAAAACTTATTGCGAGTTCGGGACCTCGGCCTTGCTGGCCTTGGAATACCGATCAGAGGGGGATGCTCGTTGAAGCCTTCCCCGCAGCCCAACTCAAACAATGGGGTATAGAGTACCAGAGATACAACGGTGACCAGGGAGCGGAGGCGAGACGTCGAATTGTCGCCGCACTGGCCAAGAAGGTCAGGTTCGGTGAAGAATGCGGAAAAGTTCTGGGTTCTGCCGATGCATTAGATGCAGTATTGGCAGCATTTGCAGCAATTGCTGCGTGGCGCAAAACGGAAGTCCCTCGCGAACGGGACTGGCCCGCTGACGAAGGCTGTATTGCAGTTCATACCTAGTTGAGCGGGGCGGAGAGCACGCACGTATGCTCATGAGCCTTATTCCGATGTCCGCTCCTGGCCCAATGCGGAAGGTGAGGCGAATGAGGTGTCGGCGCTGTGAGGCAGACTTGATGTCCAACTGACCACAGTGACCTACCCCCTACCTCTGCGCCACCAGCACCGCCTCCGGCGGCGTCTTGGCCCAGGCACTGCCGCTCTGGCCGAGCCGCTGGCCGAGGGCGAACAGCGGTCTCATGTAGGCTGGATCGAAGGCCTTCGTGCTCTTGACGTTGAAGCTCTGCGGGATCGAGGCAAGGCGGAACGCCGCGCCATCGCGCTCGGCCATGGCGAAGATCTGGTTGAGGTCGCCCATGCCCTGGTGCTTCGTGAGCGTGAAAAGCGAGCGCGCGCTGATCGCCAGCACGTTCGGCTGCACGGCCTCGTACTCGGGGCCGATCTTGCCGTTGCGGATGACGTAGATCGTGCGGTGCGGCGGCTTCGCATAGAGGCGGTCGAACGTCTTGAGCGAGAACTGCGCCGGCGCCAGGAATACCTGCCGCGTCGGACCGCCATCGACGTGCATCTCCTCGAAGACCTTGTCGCCGACGCGCACCTTGACGTGCACGGGCGAGAAGATGCCTGGAACCGAGGCCGAAGCGAGCAGCACGTCACGGAAGAGCTGCGCCGCCTCGGGATCGCTCTCCGCGGCGACGGCGATCTCGCCCATGTTCCAGATCACCTGGCGCTGGGCGTCGAGATTGGTCGTGCCGATCAGGAGCAGGCGGCCGTTGCGGTATTCCTGCGCGATCTCGGCGAGCATGCGCCGGTCGACGTGCCTCGCGATCAGGCTGCGCAGGGGCGAGGAGTCCGCCAGCGCGTCAGCGCCGAAGATGCCGGCGAGCACCTGCGGCGTCGCGACGGCGCTCGAGTCGAAGTTGTTCCAAAGCTCGGCGAGCTGGGCGTCGTAGCGGGGGCCGAGGTAAGCGTAGGGCGCGATCAGCGCGCCGGCGCTCACGCCCGTCACCACCTCGAAGCGTGGACGGTCGCCGCGCTTCGACCAGCCGGTGAGCAGGCCAGCGCCGAACGCGCCATCCTCCGCGCCGCCCGATAGAGCGAGATACTCGATGTGCGGACGCCCGTTCTTCATGGTCGCGCCGGCGGCCATGCGCTGCACGCTCGGCATGTGGGTCTGCACGAAGGTGAATATGTCCTTCGGCACCTCGTCGCCCCAGAAGCGGGTGGCGCCAGTGACCGGCACTTCAGCTTGCGATACGAGCGAGGCCGGCACGGGCTGGCGCTCGGCGCGCGCGCAGGCCGCCGCCGCGAGAGCGATCAAGCCAATGGCGAGGACGCGACCCAGTGCCGACCGACGCAATCTGCCCCCCCCCCCGAGAATGCCTATGCCCCAATAGGCGCCAGCATAGTCCAGCACTTGGCGTACGAATAGCGCAATGCCCGCCGCGCGGGCAAAGAACAGCGCTGTGGTCGGGGGGCCACAGGGTAGATGCCGCGGCGGCCAGTCGCGGGGCCCTGTCCGGGCGCCGGGTTTGACTAAGCCATAAGCGCCCGCGCTACGGCTGCAAACGCGGGCAGCGTGACCGGATCGTTGTTCACATTTCCGGCGGCATGGTGCGAAGCGTAGCGGGCGATGACGACCTCTGCCTTGGGGTCGACGTAGATCGACTGGCCGTGGATGCCACGCGCCATGTACACGCCGTGCGCGTCGTGGCTCACCCACCACTGGTTGCGGTACGACCAGCCTGGTATCGTGGGGAACGTGGCCGCGTCGAACTTCGCGCGGTCGCCGCCCCTGGCGATGTCATCGACGACGCTTGCCGGCACGATCTGGCGGCCGTTGAACTGGCCGCGGTTGCGCATGACTTCCCCGAACCGAGCGAGGTCGCGAAGCGTCGTGTTCAGGCCGCCGCCGCCGCTCTCGATGCCGACGCGGTCGACGGTGTAGTAGGCATCCTCCTCCGCGCCCATCGGCTGCCAGACGCGGGTCGAGAGCTGTTCGGAGAGCGATTGCCCCGTGACGCGCCGGAGGATCCAGGCGAGGACGTCAGTGTTGACGGTCTTATAGGCGAAGGCGCGCCCGTGCTCGCCCTGCTTGGCAATGGTCATCAGGTACTCGGGCAGTGACAGGTGCGCTTGGCCGGGCAGCGGAGGTGCCGTGCCATTGGCCCGCCGCATGGCCCACACGTCGGAGTTCGGATCGGTGTAGACCTCGCTGTACTTGAGGCCCGTCGTCATATCCATGACCTGCCCGACGGTGGCATCAGCGAAGCCGCTCGTGGCAAGCTCGGGGACATAGTCCGTCACCGGCGCCGCAGGATCGAGCTTGCCTTCTGCAACGAGGATGCCCGCGAGCGTGCCGGTGAACGACTTCGTCACCGACATGGCGATGTGCTGCTTGTGCGGCTCGAGAACACCAAAGTAGCGCTCGAACACGATGCGGCCGCGGTGCAGGACGGCGATGCCGTCGGCATAGGTCTCGGCGAGCGCCTGATCGAACGTGATCGCGCGGCCGTCCATGGTCGTTGCCTTGACCGTGCCGAGGTCCTGCTCGTCGCGCGGCAGCACCGACGCCGGCCCCGTCCCGCGCCAGACGTTCGCCGTCGGCATCAGCTGGCGGAAGTGGCTCCAGGCCCAGCGGAGCTGCGGAAACTTGCGGAAGCTGCCATCGGCAAACGTGACGGCCTTGTCGGGGGGTGGCGGAAAGCCTGTCATCCAGCCAAGCTTCCTCGGATCGCTTTCGGCGGCATTCGGTGGCGTGGCGGTCATCGGGCGGCGGTCCTCTGGTTCAATGCGACAGGATCAGGGGGTGTTCGATTGGCAGCGTTGAGCTTAAGCACTTCGGCTCTTGCGGGCGATCTCTGCTGTCTCCGGAGACGCGCTCGCCCACCGCAGTCCCTTGTAGTTGAAGCCCTCCGTGATGGTCGGTTTCACGATCTCGAAATACGGTGATAGGTCGAAGTCGGCGGGTGCATAGAGGCTGTGGTGGCGGATGTGGAGGATCTCGTGGCGGCGAAAGCGCGTGATGCCACCTTCCTCATCCCTCAGCCGCTCGATGCGCGGCAGGATCGGGTACGAAATGCGGCCGAACGCTTCGGCAATGAGCGTTGAGCAGATCGTCCGCGTCGGCTCACCCGAGCCGAGCGCGATCATGCGGCGGCGCCAGCGCGTTGGCACCGGTGGCGTCGGCATGAGGTAGCGGGCGAGGTCGAAGATGTTGCGCATGTCGTACTTCGCACCGAGCCGCGAGATCATGAAGGTGATTAGCGCCTCGCGGTCGGCGTCGGTCAGGCCGACGGGGCGGCAAATGCGCGTATGATAGCGCTCGTACTTCGAAAGTGGCGCCGAGACGCAGCCTTCCGCGGCCGTCACCTCGATCAGGACGTGCGGCTCGCCGTCGTCCGTCTGCTGCTCGAGCACATCGCCGACGTAGAGCACGGCATGTGACCAAGTCGACTGTGTCAGGTACTTGATGGCCGTCGAGAGCGTGCTGCTGCCGGCGATCAGGACGACGTCGCCTGCCCGCAGCGTACGCCGCAGAGCATGGCGGTCCGTGGGAATGAAGGGCGCCTCGCCCGGCGTCTCACTTTCGAGGCGCCGCGCGAGCCAGCGTCCGAAACGGTCGAGGATGCTGTTGAACGGGGTCATGCGTTTTTGTTGTCCGGGCTCGTAGAGGGGCCGGTGTCTCGGGGCCGGATCATAAACGTGCTGATGCCCCCCGCGTCTACCACGAACATGCCTCATCGCGCCTGGGCCCGCTTCACCAGCAGTGCCAGCGGGATCGCGGCAATGGAGATCAGCGTGTAGATGTAGAAGACGTTGGTGTAGGCGATCAGCGCGGCCTGCCGGTTGATCTCCCTCGAGAGCGACGCAAGGCCCGAGAGCGTCTCGACGTTCCACCCGCCCATGACCGGCCCGAGAAGGAGCTGCTTGCTGTAGGGGGTGACGTTCTCGACGAGGCGGCTGTAGTTGGCGCCCGTGGCCCGCAGGACTTCGGCAACGCAGATCGAGATGAAGAAGCTCGACGCGATGTTGCGCGTGAGATGGAAGACGGATGTGGCCTCGGCGCGGGATGCGGCGGGCAGTGTCCAGAAGGCCGTTGTCGCAATGGGGGCCCAGATGAGGCCGACGGCGACGCCCTGCAGGAAGGCGTTGAGGGCGAACGTCGCAAAGTCCGCATCGAGTGTGATCGCCATCAGCCACACGCCCGAGACGATCTGGACGCCGAAGCCGATGGCCATGGTGATGCGCGGGTCGAGGCGCCCCATCATCATGACCAGAAAAAAGCCCGCGGCGACGCCGACGCCGCGCCAGCCGACCATGATGCCGATCAGGCGGTCCGTATAGCCGAGATGGGCCTGGAGCAGCGGCGGCAGCAGCACCATCGGCGTGAAGTTGACCATGCCGAACAGGCCGACAAGCAGCAGGCCGAGGGCGAAGTTGCGGTCGAGCAGGATGCGCAGGTCGAGGTAGGGGTTCCGTGCGGTCAGGCTGTGGGCCAGGAAGACGTAGAAGGCGACGAGCCCGGTGAACGTCGCGACGATGATCTCGGTTGACTCGAACCAGTCGAGGCGCTGCCCGCGCGCGAGAATGATCTGCATGGCCGCGATTGCGACCGAAAGCGACAGGAAGCCCGTCCAGTCGAGTGTGGTCGGCCGGCGCGTGCCGTCTAAAGGCAGGATGAGACGTGAGCCGATGGTCGCGAGCAGCGCCACGGGCACGATCATGTAGAAGCCCCATCGCCAGCCGTAATAGTCGGAAAGCACGCCCGCGAGCGTGGGGCCGATAATGGGGCCCGCCGTGTTCGCCATGCCGAAGACGGCGATTGCCCAGGCGTGCTGGCGTCGGGGAAACACATCGAGAATCAGCGTCTGGCCGAGCGGCAGCAGGGGCGCACCCGCCGCACCCTGGAGCACGCGCCAGAGCACGAGATCGTCGAGGCCGCGCGCGAGGCCGCAGAGCAGCGAGGCGGCGGTGAAGCCGGCGAGGCTCCACACCATGACGTTGCGGCGGCCGAACGAGGCGACGAGCCATCCGGTCATCGGTGTGACGACGGCCGTGGCCAGGATGTTGAAGGTGACCGTCCAGGAGATCTCGTCCTGGGTGGCGGCCATGGCGCCCTGCATCTGCGGGAGGATCGCGGTCGCCGTGAAGGTCGCGGCGTTATATGCCGCCGAGCTCAGCACCACCACGAACAGCACGAGCTGGCGCCGGGCGACCGTCAGCTCGATCGCCGGGACGTCATGCCCGAATGTGGTGGTCATGGGGCGAGCCCCCGCGTTGGCCCGAAACCCGTCTCAGCGCAGCGGAAAGCCGAGCCTGCGGAGGACGTCCTTCAGGCGGTCGCGGCCGTGGAGGCCCTTGGCCGTGGCGAGCCGGCCGATGACGCGCTGCGTCCACGTGTAGGCGGACATCTCATGGCGCCGCGAGAAGGCCTCGAGGCGCTCGTCGTAGGCCGTGCGCAGCTCCATCTCGGCTGCGCTGCTGTAGCGGTCGCGATGAAGGACGGCTTCCTGCGGCAGGCGTGGCTTGACCTCGCCGGCGCTACCCGGCTTCGGATAGCCGACGCAGAGGCCGAAGACGGGGGCCGCCCCGGGCGGCAGCTCCAGCATCGTGGCAATGCGCTCGGGATCGTTGCGCAGGGCCCCGATGTAGACGGTCGAGAGGCCGAGCGATTCGGCGGCGACAACCGCATTCTGAGCAGCGAGCGCCGCGTCGATCGCGGCAACGAGGAAGGTCTCGAGGTAGGGCAGACCTTCGAGCGACTTGCCCTCGGCCTCGGCGAGGCGCGCATTGCGTGACACGTCGGCCAGCCAGACGAGAAAGAGCGGGCACTCGACGATATGCTGCTGCCCGTTCGCGATCTCGGCCAGGGCCGCGCGCTTTCCCGGATCGGTGACTTCCACAACCGACCAGGTTTGCAGATTCGAGCTCGTTGCGGCGGACTGCGCGGCGGCAATCAGCGTCTCCAATGTTCCCGGCTGCACCGGATCGGGACGATAGCCACGCACCGAGCGGTGTGTGAGCAGGCGCGCTATGACATCGTTCCAGGGGAGCTGGCTCGGCTTGGGCTCCGTGCCATAGCGGGCGGCAAGCGCACGGGATTGCGCCGAGAGCGGCGTATCGATCGCATTCATTGAGCTTTCCTGGAGTTCGATGACAGCTCTTGTCCGGATGTATTCGAGCAGACGGGGCCGGCATTGTCCACTCATCAGCCCTGGCGCATGGCTGCCAGACCGCGATCGAGGTCCGCGATGAGATCGGCGGGCGCCTCAAGTCCGACCGAGAGACGGATCATGCCGTCGCTGATCCCGAGCTCGGCCCTTGCTTCGGGCTTCAGGCGCTGGTGCGTCGTCGTTGCGGGATGCGTGATGAGGCTCTTTGCATCGCCGAGATTGTTCGAGATCTTGATGATCCTCAGCGCATTCAGAAGGCGGAACGCGGCTGCTTTGCCACCTTCGACCTCGAAGGTCACGATCTGCCCGCCGCCGGACATCTGCCGGCGGGCGAGCTCCGCTTGCGGATGGCTCTTGCTGCCGCAGTAGAGGACGCGCGCAATGCCGGGCTTGTTTTCGAGCGCGGCGGTGATTTCGGCTGCGGCGGCGCACTGCGCGCGCACGCGCACGGGCAGCGTCTCGAGGCTCTTCAGCATGACCCAGGCATTGAACGGGCTCATGGACGGCCCGGTCTGGCGCAGGAAGACCTGGAGGTGGTCCTTCAGGAACTGGGCCGAGCAGAGGATGAGCCCGCCGAGACAGCGGCCCTGACCGTCGATGTGCTTGGTCGCGGAGTAGACGACAACGTCGGCGCCGAGCGCGAGCGGCTTCTGGAGCAGCGGCGTCGCGAACACGTTATCGACGAAAACGAGCGCGCCGACGGCGTGGGCGAGCTCCGAGACAGCGCGGATATCGACGAGATCGAGCGTCGGGTTGGCCGGTGTCTCGAAGAACACCGCCTTCGTCCTCGGCGTGATCGCCTTCTTCCACGCGGCGAGGTCGGTGCCGTCGACGAGCGTGGAGGAAATGCCGAAGCGGGGACAAAGGTCCTCGACCACGTAGCGGCAGGAGCCGAACAGGGCCTTCGCCGCCACGACGTGATCGCCGGCGCTCAGATAGGAGAGCAGCGCCGAGGTCACGGCTGCCATGCCGGTCGCCGTGGCGCGTGCGGCTTCGGCACCTTCGAGCAGGCGGATGCGCTCCTCCAGCATGGCGACGGTCGGGTTTGAGAAGCGCGAGTAGATGAAGCCCGGCTCCTCGTCCTTGAAGCGGGCCTCGGCCTGCTCGGCCGTCCCATAGATGTAGCTCTGCGTGAGGAAGAGCGCTTCGGAGGTCTCACCGAAGGGAGAGCGCATCGTGCCGCCGTGGACGAGGACGGTCTCGGGGCGCCATTCGGCAGGTATGGGCGGCGCGGCGGGGTCTGCCATCTGCGGGTCTCCTGTCGGCGGGAGGCGCGCGCCCCCGAGAAAACTAAAACCGGCCTCCTGGTCACCCGCATGTGCCGGGCGCGACCATGAAACCGGTTCCGCACGGCCCTTTTAGCGAGTTGTTTTACGTGGCTGCAAGCCGGCCGGCCAAATCACCACGACGTCTCAGAGGCGGAATATCGCATCCGCGGGCTTGGCGTCAATGGGCGGATGGGCTATGCGCGAACGGCACGAGTGAGGGAGCTCTCATGGCGAAAGCGCGCGCAAAGGCCGGCCAGCGGACGGGCATTCTGCCGATCCAGGACATCCGCGCGCTGGTCGCCTCGGGGGCGATCAGTGCCGAGCGCGCCTTTGCCGCGACCCAGATCCAGCCGGCGAGCCTCGACCTGCGACTCGACGATGTCGCCTACCGTGTACGAGCGAGCTTTCTTCCCGGCGGGGCCGAGAGCCGCGCGAGCGTGATGGACCGCCTGAAGGAGCTCTCGCTCCATGAGATCAAGCTCGGCGCGGGGGCCGTGCTCGAGACGGGCTGCGTCTATGTCGTGCCTTTGCAGGAGCGCCTGGCGCTGCCGGCAGATGTCGCCGCGGCCGCCAATCCGAAAAGCTCGACCGGCCGGCTCGACGTCTTCACGCGTGTCATCGCCGATGGCGTCTCGTCTTTTGATACGATCCCTGCGGGCTATGCCGGACAGCTCTATGCCGAGATCTGCCCGCAGACCTTTCCGATCGTCGTGCGGCGCGGCTCCATGCTGAGCCAGATCCGCTTTCGCGTCGGCGATCCCGTCGAGACGGACGATGCACTCGCCGCGCTGCATAAGAAGGTCACGCTCGTTCGTGGCGGCGCGGCGGCTGATGTTAAGGGTGGCATCGCCCTCTCGGTCGATCTCGTTGGGGACGCCGCCGGCCTGGTCGGCTATCGCGCGCGGCGCCAC
Source organism: Hyphomicrobiaceae bacterium (assembly GCA_046293075.1). Classification (GTDB taxonomy): domain Bacteria; phylum Pseudomonadota; class Alphaproteobacteria; order Rhizobiales; family Hyphomicrobiaceae. Next base: position 45,610 of record JBKBPL010000012.1, read on the forward strand.
ACGGGCCTCGTCGATGTCGATGCGCCCGCATCCTGTGCGCTGGCCGATTACTGGGAGCCCATTGTCGTTGGCGACCGCCGACGCCTGATCCTCGATCCCGACCAGTTCTATATCCTCGCCTCCAAGGAGGCCGTACACGTGCCGCCGACCCACGCAGCGGAGATGATGCCGTTCAACCCGCTCGTTGGCGAGTTCCGCGTGCACTATGCGGGTTTCATGGACCCGGGCTTTGGCCACGCACCAGCCGGTGGGGCCGGCGCGCGCGTCGTGCTCGAGGTCCGCAGCCACAAGGTGCCGTTCATTCTCGAGGACGGGCAGATCATCGGCCGCCTCATCTATGAGCGCATGGCATCCGTTCCGGCCGTGCTCTACGGGCGGGACCTCGGCTCGCACTACCAGGCGCAGGGCTTAAAGCTGTCGAAGCACTTCCGCACCTGAAACCTGCCGCGCCGCTTCTCCACCCTTGTTCGGAAACGCTGGCCCCGAGCAGCCGGCCGTCCGGACCTGCACGGGCACGGAAAGCGCGCGTTGCGTTGCGATGACGCTTGGCCGAGTGTGGCAAGGAACCGCCATGCCGGCTGCGTTGTTGAAGGACCGCGGGTCGGGATGGAACAGCCTTGATGCCGGTCAAGGCGGGTGGTTTGCGAGCGTCCGATCATTTTTGAACAAATGAGCGCGGAATGCCCGCACTCGGGCAGAAGGGGCAGCCAATGGTCTGGAAGACGATTACAACTCAGCTCTCAAATCCCAATCGTGCCGAGGTGCTGCTGAGCGTTGCCGGAAGACTTGCCGAGCGGTTCGAGGCGCATCTGGTCGGACTGGACGCGACGCCCTCGTTCACCTTTGCTGCGCCGATGGTGACGACGGTCGATGTGGAAGCCATTGCCGCGGCCCAGCGCGAGCGGAGCGAAAAGCTCAAGACGATCTTTGCTGCCGCGGTCTCCAACCGGGCGTTCGTCGCTGAATGGCGCGAGCTGACGCTCGTGAAATCCGATCTGGTCGCCGCCGTCCTGGATCAGGCCCGCGCGTCCGACCTCATCGTCGCCAGCCAGTCCGATCCCGACTGGGAACTCTCGGGCCTGTTCGACTTCCCCGAGCGCCTTGTCATGGAAAGCGGGCGGCCGGTGCTCCTCGTGCCCTACGCCGGCGCCTACGGCGAAGTCGGCAAGCGCATCACAATTGCGTGGTCGGGCAAGCGAGAAGGCGCTCGGGCCGCGTTCGATGCCCTCCCGCTGCTGAAAGAGGCCGAGGACGTCACGCTGCTCTGCGTCGTCGCCCGCGCGGGCGATGCCGAGCCGGGCGAGCTGCTCGGGACCGAGATCGCGGCGGCGCTGGCGCGTCACGACGTCAAGGTGACAGTGCAGAAGTCGGTTGCGGAGGAGATCGGCGTCGCCGATGATATTCTGTCGCGCCTCGCCGATTCCGGCGCCGACCTGCTTGTCATGGGCGCCTATGGCTATTCGCGGCTGCGAGAGATGGTGTTCGGTGGTGTCACGCAGCACATGCTGAGGCACATGACAGTACCGACGCTGATGTCGCACTGAAATCCGCTGCGGCCCGAACCTTGTCCCGAAGGAGACTGCCCGATGTATGATCGCATCCTCATCCCAACCGACGGCAGCGAACTCGCCGACAAGGCAGTCGACCAAGGCCTCGCGCTGGCAAAAGCCGTCGGCGCCAAGGTGACCATTGTCCGAGTGACCAACGTACCGGCGCCCATGGTCTACGAGGGTGTCGTCGTGGCGCTGCCGACGGAGGAGATCCGCGCCGAGATCGCAGCACGCGTCGCCGACCACTTCGCGGCCCTCAAGAGCAAAGCCTCCGCGCTTGGTGTGGCGGTCGACACTGTGCACGTCGAGCACGACAATCCCTGGGAGGCGATCATTGAAACGGCCAAGCAGAAGGACGCCAATCTGATCGTGATGGCCTCCCACGGGCGTCGCGGCCTTTCGGCGGTCCTGCTCGGCAGCGAGACTCAGAAGGTTCTCACACACTCGACGATACCTGTGCTGGTCTGCCGCTGAGGCTGTTCCTGGCCCTCTACAAGCGCGAACGCCCCCGCACCCGAAAAGGGCGGGGGGCGCGTCGAGCGTCGCGTGGATGGGCGAGTGGGATCGAGAGTGCAGTTACCAGGCGACGCAGCGCCGCTTGGCCTTGCCGCTGCTGGTGTAAACCCAGCGCCACCGGCGGCAGTAGGGCTCATAATAGTAGGGCCGGTAATACATCGGGGCCGGATAATACGCGTAGGGGCCGTAGTACGGGCCGTAGGCGCCGTAGACGTAGGGGGCCCCGATGACGATCTGGACGCCGCCGCGCCGGTGCTTGCGCGCCTCCGCGCTGGAAGCGGCTGCGAGCGATAGCGCCGCAACCGTGGCGGCGCTTGCGGCCGCCAGAAGAAGGACTTTCGACATGACTGCTCTCCTGAACTTGGCCGCCGGGCTGGCGGAGCTCGCTCCGCGCCCCTGACACGTTTCTACAGAACAAAGTTCACCATCAGGTTGAGCAGCTGCTCTGAGTTTGTTTGGAATTTTATGCACCCACGCCCCCCCGATGCGGAGGGGCCGGGTGCATGTGGCGCTGGTGATGGCCTTTGAGCGGCCGCCTTACCAGGCGAGGCAGCGCCACTTCGCGTGTTTTCCCCAGCGGCTATAGACAAAACCCCACCCGCGGCAATAGGCCTCGCTGCGTCTGGCGTGGGACGGCCGATAGACGACCCCCGCGGGCCGGAAAATGCCCGCCGGGCGTCCGTAGAAGGGCCCGTAATAGGGTCGGTAGCCGTTATATCCTTCGTGCGGCCTTCCGTAGGAGACCGCGCCGCCACCTTCCCAGTACCGATGTTTGTGGGCTTCCGCGCGGGGGGCGGTGCTCATGGACAGGGCGCCGACCATGGCCGCTGTCGCGGCCGCAAGAACGACTGCTTTCGACATTGTGCCTCCATTCCCGCGAATAGCCGCATCGGGGCGAGCCTCGCCTCGGGCCCCGGTACGAAGCCTACGCGCAAAGCGAAGTGATGCCCAAAGCTCGACTGCCAGCTCGGTAAACGGAACGCTTCTGCCGGACCGTCGCTAGGCGCGAGTGTCGGGCCGTCCCATGCATTCCGGGAGGATGTGCGACCGGCAACGCTGTGTTGCGGACGCCGCGCCGGAACTCGACAGGAGGGGCCCGCGCGAGGCATAAGAGGGCCGAAGCATCGCTGCAGCGGCCTGAGCGCGCTGGCGCGCATCTGGTTGGAACGAGACATGACTGCTCAAGCAATCGCTGCCGCGCGGCCTGCGCGCCCGCTGTGGCTCGTCATTCTTGCCGCCGGCATCATTGTCGGCCTCGCCATGGGGCTGCGGCAGGTCATGGGGCTTTATCTCAAGCCCCTCTCGGAAGAGCTCAGCGTCGGCCGCGAGCCCTTTTCCAATGCCATGGCGATCGCGAACCTTGTGTGGGGCATTCTCGCGATTGCGGCAGGTGCGGTGGCCGACAAATACGGCGCCGGGCGGGTCATCGTAGCGTGCGCGCTGGCGACCGTAGTGTCGTTCTACCTCCTCGCAACCGCTCAGACTTCGCTGGACATCTACATCGCCGGCGTGCTGACCGGGATCGGCGTTTCAGGCACGGGCGTGACCGCACTCGTCGGTGCTGTCGGGCGCGCGGCACCGGCGGACCGGCGCACGGCCGCGATTGCGTCGCTTGGCATGGCTGGCGGGATCGGCGGCTTTCTCGTCTTCCCCTATGCGCACGTTCTGATCGAGACGCTCGGCTGGAAGATGAGTCTCATGGTGCTCGCCGGCACGTCGCTGCTGATGGCGCCTCTGGCGTGGCCACTGGCGGGCAAGCCCCTGCCACAAGCTGGGCTCGCCAAGTCGCAGTCGCTGGGCGAAGCTTTCGCAGAAGCCTTCCGCCACCCGAGCTTCTGGCTGCTCACCTCGGGCTTCTTCGTCTGCGGCTTCCATGTTGCCTTCTACGGCGTGCATTTGCCGGCATTCGTCTCCGATCTCGGGATGCCCTCCTGGGTTGGCGTGTGGGCGCTGATGGCGGTCGGCATCGCCAACATCATCGGCACGTATGCTGCCGGCCAGTCCGCCCGCTACGTCGAGCGCCGCATCGGGCTGAGCTTCATCTACTTCATGCGCTCGTTTGCGTTCATCGGGCTGCTCTTTCTGCCCCTGACGCCGTGGCTGATCATTGCCATCTCGGCGCTGCTTGGCCTCTTCTGGCTCTCGACCGTGCCATTGACGTCGACGCTCGTCGGCATCTTCTTTGGCACGCAGTGGATGTCGATGCTGTTCGGCTTCGTGTTCCTGTCCCACCAGCTTGGCTCGTTCGCCGGCCTGTGGCTCGCCGGAACCCTCTATGACTCAACGAAATCCTACGATACGATGTGGTGGATCTGCATCGCGCTCGCGCTGTTTGCGGCACTGATCCACTGGCCGATCCGCGAGCTTCCGGTCGCGCGGCTCAGGGAACGGCCCGCGACCTGAGGAGACCGCGCATGACCTCGATCAGTGACCCGCGCGCCGCGTCTGAGATGCCATCCGGGGTACCAGACCGGATGCCGCGCGCCGTGCGCCTCGGCTTGGCCCTTACGCTTGGCGGACTGGTTCTCGGCGCGCTCTATCTCGTGGCCGTCCGCGGTGAGGCGCTGCTCGTCGATCTGGCGGCGCTCGGCGGGCGTCTTTGGTGTTTCTGAATGGCGGGTGGCGGCGTCAGCGGCGAGCCGGTCGGAGGATCGCCGGCCGCACTCGGCCGGCAAAGCTTCGATGCTCTCGCGCTCGACGAACTGGCAAGCCGCATCCGCGGTCGTGACCGGGCCGCGCTCGCGCGTGCCATCACGCTCATCGAAAGCACGAAGCCCGCGCACCGCGCCCGCGCGCAAGCGCTCCTTCAGGTGCTGCTGCCAGATACAGGCAACGCGCACCGCATCGGCATCACCGGCGTTCCCGGCGTCGGCAAATCGACGGCGATCGATCAGCTCGGCATGAACCTGATCGCGGCGGGGCGGCGCGTCGCGGTGCTGGCGGTCGACCCGACGTCGCGGCGCACGGGCGGCTCGATCCTCGGCGACAAGACGCGGATGCATCGCCTCGCGGCGAGCCAGCAGGCCTTCATCCGGCCTTCGCCCACCTCGGGGACGCTCGGCGGCGTCGCCCGGCGCACGCGCGAGACGATGCTGCTCGTCGAGGCGGCCGGCTATGACGTCGTGATCGTCGAAACGGTCGGCGTCGGCCAGTCCGAGACGGCGGTTGCCGAGATGGTCGATTTCTTCCTGGTGCTGCTGCTCGCTGGCGGCGGCGACGATCTCCAGGGCATCAAGAAGGGGATCATCGAGATCGCCGACATGATCGTCATCAACAAGGCGGATGGCGATAACATCGCGCGTGCGACCCGCGCGGCGGCTGAGTACCAGGGCGCGCTCAACCTTCTCACGCCTCTCTCGCCGAGCTGGAGCCCGCCCGTGCTCACCATGTCGGCGCGCGAGAACAGAGGGCTCGACGTCGTCTGGCAGAAGATCGAGGAACACAAGCGGATCATGATGGCGACCGGCGCTTTTGTTGCGCGCCGCCAGACGCAGGCCGTGACCTGGATGCACGACATGCTTGCCGACCGGCTCATGGACGAGGTGCGCAGCCGCCCCCGTATCGTGGAACGGCTCGGTCAGCTCGAGGCGGAGGTGCGGCTCGGCCGCCTGACGCCGGCCATGGCCGTCGAGACCGTCATGGCGCTGCTGCGTGACGAACGCGCCGGCGGAGGCGAGGGGACATGATGGCAGTCGCGAATGGCCGAACGACCGTGCTGCTGACTGGCTTTGGGCCTTTCCCAAGCGTGCCGGCGAACGCCACGTCGGTTCTGGTGCCGCGGCTTGCCGAGGCCGCGCGTGCCGCCTTCCCCGGCATCGTCTTCGAGACACGCACGCTGCCGACCGAGTGGGCTGCGGGCATCGACCATCTCCACAGCCTCTATCAGGGCATGGCACCGAGCGTGGCGCTCCATTTCGGCGTGTCGTCGCGCGCGCGCGGCTTCGAGGTCGAGGCGCGGGGGCGCAATCGGCTGGCATTCCTGCCCGATGCCACGGGGGCCTTCCCAAGTGCGCCGATGCTCAGGGCCGGCGGTCACGAATACCTGGCGAGCACGATCCCGGTCGTTTCGATCGTCGAACGTCTGCGCCGGCGCGGGTTGCCCGCCTTCGTCTCGCGCGATGCGGGCACCTATCTCTGCAACGCCACGCTCTATACGGCACTCGACATGGCGCGGCGGACCGAGCGCGACCACCGCATTGGCTTCATCCATGTGCCATCGTCGCTGCCCATCGAAGAGCGCCGGCCGGCATCCGGCGTTCCTCCGCGCTGCCCCCTCACGTGGCGCGATGCGATCGACGGCGGTCTCGAGATCATCGGCGCGGTGCTGGGCCGGCAGGCGGCCCGGCGTTAGGGCTTCGGCGCGTTCAGCGGCTGCCAGGATTCGAGGCGCCAGCGCGAGCCCAACCCGGCCTCGCCAGGATCGCCGCCACAATCAGCAGCGGCGCGCACCGGGCGGGCCAGCGCAGTACGCCAGCACGACCGCTCGCGCCAAAAGCAAGAGGGGCCATCGTGGTCCGGCTACTTCATGTCGGTGCGCTTCGGGGGATGTGTCACGATCGACTTCAAAGCGGGTGTCGGCTTCGTCAGCTTGTCGAGGTCAGGAAGTGGGCGCTTGAATGTCGGATCGGCGTTGAAGGCCTGCTCCATGGCGTGCGCGGCCGAAAGCACGAAGGCGTCCGCCCGCGCGCGCCCGACGACCTGCAGCCCGAACGGGAAGCCCGCGTGATCGATGCCACAGGGAATCGAGATCGCCGGGTTGGTGGCGAGCGTGACCACATAGGTCAGCGACAGCCAGTGGTAGTAGTTGCGCAACGGCTTGCCGCCCATGTCGCTCAGATAGAGCTCGGTCCAAGGGAAGGGTGAGACCGGCACGGTCGGCGCGAGGACCAGGTCGTACTCATCGAAGAGCGTCTGGAATTTGCGGTAGATGCGCGTCTGTTCGAGGTGCGCCCAGGCGACATCCGCCATCGTCATTTTCGCGCCGATCTCGTAGTTGGCGCGGATGTTCGGACCGAGGCTCGAGGGATCCTTCTCGTAGGCCTCGCGGTAGCGACCGACGAACGCGATCGCGCGGACGACATCGAAGCACTCGTCAACCTTGCCGAGATCGGGCTCGATCGCGTCGCAGCGCCGGAAGAGATGGCGCATGGCTTTGATGCGGTCGCGGAAAACCTTGCGGATCGGTTTGTCGACGGGGCTTGTGCCGAAGTCCTCGGTCCAGGCAACCTTGAGCCGGCCGAGGTCGATCGGCCTCGGCGTGGCGAGCCCCGCGGTATCGACCTCGTAGCTCAGAGGATCAATTGCGTGCTGGCCCGCCTGCACGGCCATGAGCTGGCACGTATCAGCCACCGTGCGTCCCATGGGACCGAGCACCGAGATCGCCGACCAGCCCATCGGGCGCATGGTGTGCGGTACGAGACCGGGCGATGGCCGGAAGCCGACGACGCCGTTGACGGCGCCCGGGATGCGCAATGATCCGCCCGTATCCGACCCCGTGCATACCGGCAGCATGTCGGTCGCAAGCGCGACCGCGGAACCGCCGGACGAGCCGCCGGCATTCATGTTCGGATCGAACGGGTTGCCCGTTGCCCCCCACACGGGGTTGCGGCTGTTCGCGCCGGCGCCGAACTCCGGCACGTTCGTTTTCGCGACCACGACGCCGCCCGCCGCGCGGATCCGCGCGACCATCACCGTGTCATGCTCGGGAACATTGTCGCGGTAGAGCGGCGAGCCATAGGTCGTGAGCAGCCCGCCGGTGTTCTCGAGGTCCTTCACGCCGACCGGCAGGCCGTGCAGCGCACCAAGCGGCTCGCCATCGCGGACGGCCTTCTCCGCCGCCTTGGCCTCGCGCCGGGCCCGCGCGTAGCAGGTCGCGGTGACGGCATTCACGGCGGGGTTGATTTCGGCGATGCGCTCGATGCACGCCTCCAGCAGTTCGACCGGCGAGATCTCCTTTGAGCCAATGCGGCGGCGCAGTTCGACAGAGGACAGCGAGAGAAGGTCCGAGTGCTTGGGCATGGTCGCGTTTCCGGGGTTGCGAGGCGGGAGAGAGATGCGGGGCCACGACTTCCCTCTCCCCGCTTGCGGGGAAAGGGCCAGGGTGAGGGGCCGCGGCCAGCGCAAACGTGGGCGCATGTTGCCGCCCCTCACCCCGATCCTCTCCACATTGAAGACAATGGGGGAGGGAGAAGAGGATCAAAACACCACTACGCTGCGGATGCTCTCGCCGGCGTGCATGAGGTCGAAGCCCTTGTTGATGTCGGCAAGCGGCAGCGTGTGCGTGATCATCGGGTCGATCTGGATCTTCCCGTCCATGTACCAGTCGACGATGCGCGGCACGTCCGTGCGCCCGCGCGCGCCACCGAAGGCCGTGCCCTTCCACACGCGCCCCGTGACGAGCTGGAAGGGGCGGGTCTTGATCTCCTGGCCGGCGCCGGCAACGCCGATGATGATCGACTGTCCCCAGCCGCGGTGGCAGCTCTCGAGCGCCGCCCGCATGACCTCGACATTGCCCGTGCAGTCGAAGGTGTAGTCGGCGCCGCCGATCTGGTCGGCCCCGCGCTTCGTCATGTTGACGAGGTGGGCGACAAGGTCGCCGCCGACCTCTTTGGGGTTGACGAAGTGCGTCATGCCGAACTTCTCGCCCCACGCCTTCTTGGCATTGTTGACGTCCACACCGATGATCATGTCGGCGCCGACGAGCCTCAAGCCCTGGATGACATTGAGGCCGATGCCGCCGAGCCCGAAGACGATGGCCGTCGCGCCCGGCTCCACTTTCGCGGTGTTGATGACCGCGCCGACCCCCGTCGTCACGCCGCAGCCGATGTAGCAGATCTTGTCGAAGGGTGCGTCCTTGCGCACCTTCGCCACGGCGATCTCGGGGAGCACGGTGAAGTTCGAGAAGGTCGAGCAGCCCATGTAGTGGTGGATCGGCTTGCCGTCGAGCGAGAAGCGGCTCGTGCCGTCGGGCATGAGGCCCTGGCCCTGCGTCGCGCGGATGGCCGTGCAGAGGTTCGTCTTGCGCGAGAGGCAGGACGGGCACGCGCGGCATTCGGGCGTGTAGAGCGGAATGACGTGATCGCCCTTGGTGACGCTGGTGACGCCGGGGCCGACGTCCACCACCACGCCCGCGCCCTCATGCCCGAGAATGGCCGGGAAAAGCCCCTCCGGATCGGCACCTGAAAGCGTGAACTCGTCGGTGTGACAGATGCCCGTTGCCTTGACCTCGACCAGCACCTCGCCGGCTTTGGGCCCCTCGAGATCGACATCGATGATCTCGAGCGGCTTGCCCTTCTCGAAAGCAACGGCCGCGCGTGTCTTCATGGCTGACGGTCCTTCCCCAGTTCCTTGGCCGCGCGCGGCTGTACGGACCGGCGGCGCACATCTATGCTGCCGGCCCTAAAGCGCCGGCCGGCTCCCGGCAAGTATTGCAGGCTTGGGGAGAGATCGAAAGGCCCAGGCCGCTCTGGCCGAGCCGCAGCGGCAAGCCGCACGCGCGCTTGTCGCACTTCGGCCGGATTCGCCGCCCAGAGCAGCGCCGTGAACACAAGGATCTGATCGTGTGAAGACATGGTGTGAACTGAGCCACCGGCTTGCCCTTGCGATGCTGGTCCTGCTTGCAGGTGCGGTTGCGGTGCGCGCGCAGCTCGGACCGGGCCAGGAGGGGACCGTCAAGTCGCAGCACGGCGACTGGCAGATCGTCTGCCGCCCGCCGCCGCCGGGCGCGAAGAACGAGACCTGCGCGCTCGTCCAGAGCGTTGCCGCCGAGGACCGCAACAATGTCGGCCTCACGGTCTACTTCCAGCGCTTCTCGAATGGCCAACAGGTGCTGCGCGTGTTCTCGCCGCTTGGCGTGCTGCTGCCGCCGGGCCTCGGCCTCAGGATCGACGGCAAGGACGTCGGCAGCGCGCCCTTCCTGCGTTGCCACAGCTTCGCCTGCTACGCCCAGGTGGTCGCCGATGCGACGCTGATCGACCGCCTGTCCAAGGGCCAGTCGGCCGTGTTCATCATCTACCAGACGGAAGAGGCCGGCATCGGCATCCCCGTCTCGCTCAAGGGCTTTGCCGAAGGGCTGAAGGGCCTGGGGCAGTAAGGGTGCGCACAAGCGATGGACGACTTACTGGCGCCACTGTCGCGTTGGTACGACGCTCATTGAAAGGGCAACTGGGGGCACCAGGAAGGCGCTGTCATCGAGTCTTTTGACAATCCCGGATGGCGCCTTTGCGTTGGGCTGCGCGATGCCGAACCGTCCGGACGCGAATTCGCGGCAAAGGAAGTCGAGCGTTCCGAGCGAGATTGGGTGGTCTGCCGCTTAGTAAGCGAAACATTCGAGGGCGTTGGCGGACCTGAGAACTTGGCTGAGCCGTTGGAAACGTTCTTGTCTCGGGCGGAGATGCCGCGGGAAGGACGATCTGTGGAGATACCGCGCCCTTCTCCTTCTCCCCGCTTGCGGGGAGAAGGTCGGGATGAGGGGTGGCCACACACGCGAACGTTTCCGGATGCCGCCGCCCCTCACCCTTGCCCTCTTCCCGCACGCGGGGAGAGGGGAATAGCCATCAGGCAGCCAGCCAGGGCTTTTCGGCGTTCTGGCGGCGCTCGTAGTCGTCGATCTGCTTCTCGTGCTCGAGCGTCAGGCCGATGTCGTCGAGGCCATTGAGCAAGCAGCGCTTGCGGAAGGGGTCGATGTCGAACGTGACCACGCCGCCATCGGGGCCGCGGATCTCCTGCTTTTCGAGGTCGATGGTGATGACCGCGTTCGCGCCGCGCGAGGCATCGTCCATCAGCTTGTCGACGTCCTCCTGCGGCAGCTTGATGGGCAGGATCCCGTTCTTGAAGCAGTTGTTATAGAAGATGTCGGCAAACGACGGCGCGATGATGCAGCGGATGCCGAAGTCGAGCAGCGCCCAGGGTGCGTGCTCGCGGCTTGAGCCGCAGCCGAAGTTCTCGCCCGTGACGAGGATCTGCGCCTTGCGGTAGGCTGGCTTGTTGAGGACGAAATCCGGGTTCTCCTTGCCGTTCTCGTCGTAGCGCACCTCCGCGAACGCGGCCTTACCGAGGCCGGTCCGCTTGATCGTTTTCAGGTAGTTCTTCGGGATGATCCGGTCGGTATCGATGTTGATGTCCGGCATCGGCGCCGCGACGCCGGTCAATTGGGTGAACTTTTCCATGGAAGGCCCGCTGCTCCCGAAGATGCGGCTCGATTTCGGCGGTAATGTCGATAGCGTGCCGGCCCGGTGCCGTCAACGCGCGCCGGCCCGATGGCGGCCACAGTGGGCCGGCTGCGGTGAGCGTGAGGCCGCCGTCGCCTAGTGCTCCAAATGACTGAAATTCCGTCATGTTCGTGCTTCGCGCGGGTCGGACGTTGTCCCCCTGCCGGCTTGGAAAGTGCGTGTGCCTTGTCTATAGTGGCGGGCAAAACGAGACTTCCGATGAGGTCCCGCCTTCGCGCGAAGGCCGAATGACCGCGCAGGAGTGCTCTGCGCGAGAGCACGCGGTGCGCGCCTGCGGGCCGTTGTCGGGCGAACGGCCGGCAAGGGGGGCGATCGACGTTGAGGGCGCGACACGGGCCTCAGGCGGCGCTGTTGCTCGGAGTGGGGACGGCATGAAGTGCAATCCGTTACGTTGGCTGCTCGGGATCATCCCGATCCTGCTGCTGGCCGGAGTCGCCTTGGTCAGCGAGCGCGCGCGCATCGAGAAGGATCTGGCCGAGCGGACTCGGCAGGCGCTCAACGAGGCCGGTCTCGGTTGGGCGAGCGCGACGTTCGAGGGGCGGGATGCCGTCTTGAGCGGTCTTGCGACGGAGGAAACGGATCCGGGCCTCGCGGCCGCGACCGTGGCGGGCACGCATGGCGTGCGGATCGTCCGCAATGAGGCGGGACTCATCGACCGGGCCGAGCGGTATGAATGGACCGCCACGAAGCGTGAGGGCCGTGTGCGTCTGGGCGGCCTGGTGCCCAATGAGAAGACGCGCCGTGAGATCATCGGCCTTGCCCGCGCAACCTTTCCAAGCAGCGAGATCGCCGATCGGCTGACGCTGGCGCGCGGCGCGCCAGCGCTGGACATCTGGCTCGGCGGCGTCGGCTTCGCCCTCAAGCAGCTCACGCTTCTGAAGACGGGCACCATTCGCCTTGAGGGGACCGAGCTCACGGTCGCCGGCGAGGCGCTCGATGCGGCAAGCTACCGGGCGCTGAAGTCGTCGCTGGCCGGCGGCTTGCCACCCGGCATCAGCCTCAAGGCCGACCGGGTCGAGCCGGCGGTCATGGCGCCCTATGTCTGGACGGCGCGGCTTGCCGATGGTCAGCTCGACCTGCGCGGCGCGGTCCCGAGCGACCAGGCGCGCGAGGCACTCTTGGCGGCCGCCAAGCAGCAGTCTGCGAAGGTGCGGCCGATGGACGGGATGGCGCCGGCACGCGGCGAGCCCGATGGCTGGCTAACCGTGGCGCAGGTCGTCCTGAGGGAGCTTCTGCGGCTTGAGGAGGGCGCCGCAGAGCTGCGCGACCAGGCCGTGACGATCAGCGGCGTCGCGCAGCACGAAGCGACCGCCGAGGATGTCCGCGCGAAGCTCAAGGACGGCGTGTCTGCCCCGTACCGGGTGGCCGATCGCATTACGTTCCGCGAGCCGACGATCAAGCCGATCGCCTCGTATCGGACGGCGATGGCGCTGGAGGACGGTGCCATCACGATGGTGGGCTACGTGCCCAGCGAGGCCGCACGGGCGGCACTCATCAGCCTTGTGCAGGCCCGCTTGTCGGGCGTGCGCGTCATCGATCAGCTCGAGCTCGGCGCAGGCGCGCCGGCGGGCTGGCAGCAGTGCCTCGATGTTGGTCTGACGGCACTCGCCAAGCTCGGCGGGGGCCGCCTCGATCTCACCATCCGCCGGCTGCTCATCGAAGGCATGACCGATAACGAGGCTGTCGCGCGGGCACTTCCAGGAGAGCTGCAGAGTGCGGCTGGCCGCGATTGCGATACCGAGGCGCGGCTCGTGCTCAAGGCCCCGCCGGAGCCCAATCTGCGCTGGTCGGCACAGGCTGGCGCGCAGGGCGACGTGATCCTCGAGGGGCAGGTGCCGGGGGCGGACGTCCGCGATCAGTTGATGTCGGCGGCCGCGCGGCTCTTTGACGGCCGCGGAATTGTCGACCGCATGGAGATCGTTGATGCGCCCTCCCAGAAGTGGGCGCGCGCCGCCATCGCCGGGCTGACGCAGTTGGCGCGGCTGAGGCTCGGCCGCGCCGAGATCATCGACCAGACGCTGCGCCTCGAAGGAGAGGCTCGGGACGTGGCCGCGCAGGCGGCCGTTCGCGATGCGCTCGGGCGCGATGTGCCGGAAGGCTACGCGGCGCGCGAGGCGGTCGACGTGCGATCCGATGCGGTGATTGCCGCCGAGGAGCTGGCCCGGCGAACGGCGGAGGAAAGTGCCAAGAAGCGCGCGGCAGCCGAAGCCGAGGCGCGCCGGCGCGCCGAAGAGGAGGCCCGCCGGCAGGCCGAGGAGGAAGCACGGCGCGCCGCCGAGGCGGCTGAGGCGCGGGCGCGCGCCGAAGCTGAGGCGCGACAGCGTGCCGAGGAGGAAACGCGGCAGCGGCTGGCGGAGGAAGCGCGCCGTGCTGCCGAGGCGGTGGCCCGCGAGCGCGCCGAAGCCGAAGCGAAGCAACGTGCCGAGGCCGAGGCGCGGCGGCAGGCTGAAGAGGCCGCGCGTCAGGCGCGCGAGGCGGCCGCGCTCAAGGCTGCAGAGGAGCAGGCGCGCAAGGATGCAGCGGCCGAGGTCTGCCAGAGGGCCCTGCGCACGGTCTCGCGCGAAGGCGTGATCCTCTTTGCCCGCGCGAGCGCCGAGCTCGACCGCAGCAGCCTGCCGACATTGCGCCTGTTGGCCGAGGCGGCCGAGGCCTGCCCCGACGTCATCATCGAGATCGAAGGCCATACCGACGCCGAGGGCACCGACGAGCGCAACCAGCCACTATCGGAACGGCGCGCCCAGGCCGTCGCCGACTATCTGGCCGAAAGGGGGGTGCCGGCGGAGCGCCTGAAGGCCGTCGGCTACGGCGCCTCGCGTCCCGTGGCGCCGAATGACACGCGGGAGAACATGGCCCGCAACCGCCGCATCGAGTTCACCGTCAAGGCGAAGTGATTTCACGCGAGGGTCCGCCGATGGATTACCTGCTGCAGCACATGATCTTCTACGTGGCCTGCGCCTTCCTGCTCGGTGTGTTTGTCGGCTGGAGCACATGCTCCCGGCGCACGGATCGCTGAGCGATGAGCAGATCGGGTACGGTGGTTCGGAGTGCACTTGGATGATCGCGCTGACGTGGCAGACGCTGCTCATACTGACGGTCGCGTATTTCGCGGGCTGCATCGTCGGCTGTCTCGCCCGCAAGCTTTCTGGCGCGAGGCCGGTCGCCACTGCGGAGCCCGCAGTGCAGGCGGCGGCGCCAGTTCCCGCGCAAGCACCAGTCCCGCGTGAGGTGAGCCGAACGGCCGTCGCCCCCGTGCCGGCCGCGGAGGCGGCGGCGCCCGTCGAGCGTCCAGCGCCGGACGCGACACCGCAACCGGCCTTCCGCCGCGCTGACCACGATACGCCGGAGGACGTGCCGCCCCCGGAGCCGGCGGCCCCCGAGCCGGCACCACCCGCGCGGCCGGCGCCCATAAAGGCGGTGGAGGTCCCGCCGCCGGCTGCGGTGGCGCCGCCCGTGTCGGCGGCCGAGGCCGTGGCCGCTGCCGTGGCCGAGAGAATGGCCGTGCCGACGCCGCCAGTGGCGCCTGAGCCGGTCGCCCCGGTTGCGGGCGACGACTTCACGCGCATCCGCGCAATCGACGCCGAGCTGGCGGCAAAGCTCAACGACCTCGGTGTGACCCGGTATGCCGAGATTGCGGCGTGGCGCAGCGACGACGTGCACACGGTGAGCGCGGCACTCGGATTAAGTGGTCGTATCGAGCGAGAGAACTGGATCGAGCAGGCGCAGATTCTGGCGCGCGGCGGGGCAACCGCCTATGCCACTGGACTTGCGAGTGGCACGCTGAGAGCCGCGGCGGCCGAGGTTGTTCCGTCACCGCCTGAGCGCGGTCCGGACGTTGCCGCGCGAGCGGCGTTTGCGGAGCCGCGCCGGGAGGCGCTGGCGCCGCCGCCTGCGCCGGCCAAGGTCAGTGATCGGGACAATCTGCAGCGCATTGGCGGCATCAGCGCCGAGATCGAGGACATGCTGAGCGCGCACGATATCACGCGGTACTCGCAGATCGCGGGCTGGAGCGCTGCCGATGTGCAGCGCGTGGAGGGGCTGCTCGGCTTCAGCGGTCGGATCAGCCGGGAGAACTGGATCGAGCAGGCGCAGATCCTCGCGCGCGGCGGTGCCACGGCCTATTCGCGGGCCTTCGACGAGCGCGGCGGCCCGCCCGCACCCATGGCGGTGCCGCCGACATCGCACGCGCTTGGCCCTCCGCCGGCGGCCCCTCTACCACAGCCTGCGCCCTCGCCCGCAGCCGAGCCTGCCCTCACCGAAAGCCGCGCCGCAGAGCGCGTGGCGGATCTCTCCGGTATGCGTTCGGTGCGCTCGGAAGCGTTCCGCGCCCCTGACAGCATGGCCGCAGGACCTGCTGCCAAGGTCGACGACCTGAAGCGCATTCGGGGCATCGGCCTGCTGATCGAGCGCAAGCTCAATGCGATGGGCGTCTCGACCTACGAGCAGATTGCCAACTGGACGGCCGAGGATGTGGGAACGGTCAATGCGAGGCTCGAGTTCAAAGGGCGGATCGAGCGCGAGAACTGGATCGAGCAGGCGCGCATTCTCGCCTCCGGCGGCCAGACCGACTTCTCGCGTCGCTTCGAGCGCGGCGAGACCTGAGCCACTATAGAAGCGTTTCGCGGAGCGGCTCGATCAGGTCCGGGCCCTCGTTGCGGGCATTGTTGAGGCGCGGATTGACCGCGACGTGCTCGAGGAGACCGTCCGGCGCCGGGCGCAGCATTTCAGCAGCCATCTCGGCGGAGAAGTCGCGGGTGTCGAGCCAGGCGTCGAAGTGCTCGGGCAATAGGATCGCGGGCATGCGGTCGTGGAGCAGCGCGATGGCCTCATTGGCAGGGACGGTCAGGATCGCCATGGTGTCGATCTCGCTGCCGTCGGCGCCGAGCCAGCTCTCCCAGAGCCCGGCGAAGGCCATGAGGCCGCCGTCCCGCGGGCGGACTAGGTGCGGCTGGCGGGCGCCGGGCTTGCCGGTCCACTCATAGAAGCCGTTGGCCGGCACGAGGCAGCGGCGGTGGCGCATGGCACCGCGGAAGGAGGCCTTTTCGGCAGCACTTTCGGCCCGGGCATTGATCAGGAGCGGCAGGCGGGCCGGGTCCTTCGCCCAGGACGGGATCAGCCCCCAGCGGACAAGCGCCAGCTCGCGTGCGCGGGCGTGGTCGAGGCGGACGATGAGCACCGGCTGGGTCGGGGCGATGTTGTAGCGTGGCGGGAAGGGCTCGCCGTTCGCCACCCTGAAGTACGCCCGTACAGCCTCGAGCGGCGACGTCAAATTATAGCGCGAGCACATGAACTTGCTCCTCGAGGTCAGCGCGGCCGGCGGCTCTCCCCAGCCATGCGCGCCGCGCCCTTGGGAATGGCTCCTTCTTGCTCTAACGTCCCGCGCAAATCAAACCCCGTGCGCCCGCGGCAGCGCGGGGGCCAGCCCAAGGACCTGCCATGACGCGTGAAACGGCCGTAGCCCGTGCCCTCGCCTACTTCGACGACCGGCCCAATGGCTATTTTGCGGATCTGGCGCGCTGGGTCGCAGTGCCGACCGAGAGCCAGAATCCGGAGCGGCTCGGCGTGCTCGCGGCGTACCTGGAGACCGTGGTCAGCCCCGAACTGGAAGCACTTGGCTACACGACCAAGATCTATCCCAATCCCCTCGCTGGCTGCGGTCCGGTGCTGCTTGCGACCCGCATCGAAGATCCGCGCCTGCCGACCTTCATCGCCTATGGCCACGGCGACGTCGTGCTCGGAATGGAAGGGCGGTGGGCGCAGGGCCGCGATCCCTGGAAGCTCTCCTTCGAGGATGAGCGCGTCTATGGCCGCGGGGTGGCCGACAACAAGGGCCAGACGCTCGTCCATGTCGCGGCGCTGCGCGAGGTCATTAAGGCGCGCGGCGGCAAGCTCGGCTTCAACCACAAGTTCCTCATCGAGACCGGCGAGGAGAACGGCTCGAAGGGCCTCAAGGAGATCGTGGAGGCCAACAAGGCGGACTTTGCCGCCGACGGCTTCCTCGCCTCGGATGGCCCGCGCACGGAGATCGGACGGCCCAACATCACGCTCGGCAATCGCGGCTGCTGCAACTTCACGCTGAGCGTGGATCTGCGCGAGGGCGGGCATCATTCAGGCAACTGGGGCGGATTGCTCGCCAATCCGGGCATCATTCTTGCCCACGCGATCGCGAGCATTACCGATGCGCACGGCCGTATTCAGGTTCAAGGCTGGCGGCCGCAGATCCCGACGCACGTGCGCGATGTGCTGACGGGCATCGATCGCGACGGCGGCCCGCGCGCGCCGACGATCGACGACGACTGGGGTGAGCCAGGTCTCAGCCGCATCGAGAAGGTCTCGGCCTTCAATTCTTTCGAGGTGCTGGCCTTCGAGACCGGCAACCCCGCCAAGCCCGTCAATGCCGTGCCGCCCAAGGCGCGCGCGGTGTGCGCGCTGCGCTACGTCGTCGGCACCGACGAACACGCCATAGAGTGCAATCTGCGCCGCCACCTCGATGCGCGGGGCTTTGCGCAGGTCAAGATCGAGCCGCCGCCGGCGAGCAACAACGGGCGCTTCTATGCGAGCCGCACCGACCACCGCCACCCCTGGGCGCAGTGGGTCAAAGGCGCGGTCGAGCGCAACTCGAACCAGCCCTGCGGCATCCTGCCGAACGGCGGCGGTTCCAACATGACGTACATCCTGCAGTACATCGTCGGCATGCCGTGCGCGTGGCTGCCGCTGAGCTATGCCGGTTGTTCGCAGCACGCGCCCGACGAGCACATTCTGGTGCCGCTGATGCGCGAGGGCCTGCGCCACGTGACGGGCATCTACTGGGACCTCGGTGACGAAAAGACGGGCTATCGGCCATGACAGAGCTTTGTGATCTTTCCGCAGTGGAGCTGCGCCGCCTCATCGGCCGCAAGAAGGTCTCCCCGCTCGAGCTGCTCGACAGCTGCCTTATGCGCATCAGAGCGACGGACGGCACGATCAATGCCATGGTGGCGCTCGATGAGAAGGCTGCGCGCAAGGCCGCCCGTGATGCCGAGCAGGCGGTCATGCGCGGGGAGGACTTGGGCCTGCTGCACGGGCTGCCGATCGGCGTGAAGGACCTGCAGGACACGGCGGGTCTCAAGACCACCTACGGCAGCCTCATCTACAAGGACCATGTCCCCGAGAAGGATTGCGCCATGGTCGCGCGCATCCGCGCGGAGGGCGGCATCATCGTCGGCAAGACGAACACGCCCGAATTCGGCGCTGGCGCGAACACCAAGAACCGCGTCTATGGCGCGACGGGCAACCCCTTCGATCCCGAGAAGACCTCAGCGGGTTCGTCGGGCGGCTCGGCGGCGGCGCTGGCCGTGAGCCAGGTGCCGCTCGCGACCGGCTCCGACTATGGCGGCAGCCTCAGGACGCCGGCAGCCTTCTGCGGCGTCGCCGGCTTCAGGCCGTCGCCCGGCCTCGTGCCCTCCGAGCGCCCGGTCTCGCTGATCCCATTTCCCGTTTCGGGCCCCATGGGCCGCACGATCGAGGACCTCCATCTCCTGCTCAAGGCGCAGATCGACAGCGACAAGATCGATCCCTTCGCCAGCAGCGACGTCCAGGAAATTCCCGACACGCTCGGCAACATCGATCTGGGCTCGATCCGCGCGGCGTTCTCTTCCGATCTCGGCTGCTGCCCGGTCGATGCGGATATTGCCGCGCTCTTCGAGCAGCGCACGCGCACGTTCCGCTCGGTCTTCGCCGAGACGAGCAACCGTCATCCCGACTTCACCAACGTGCATGAGACCTTCGAGATTCTGCGCGGCCTCGTGTTCGTTGGCGCGCACCGCGAGCGCCTCGAGAAGCACCGCGACCTGCTCGGCCCGAATGTCATCGACAACACCGAGCGTGGCCTCAAGTATTCGCTTGGCGATGTCGCCTGGGCCAATGTCGAGCAGACCAAGATCTACAAGCGCTACCTGGAATTCTTCGAGGATTGCGACGTCCTGATCTGCCCCGCGGCGGCCGTGTCACCCTTCCCGCACGCGCAGCTCTATGTCGATACGATCAATGGCGAGAAGATGCCGACGTACATGCGCTGGCTCGCGCTGGCCTATGCGCTCACCACGGCGCTGCCGGCGGTCGCGGTCATTCCGTGCGGCGTCGATCATCTGGGTATGCCCTTCGGCATTCAGATTGCAGGCCCCAATGGCTCGGATGCCCTGGTCCTTGAAGTCGCGCACGCACTCGAGCAGGTTCTGGCGATGAACAAGGAGACGGCGCGCCCCATGCCCGATCTTGGCAAGCTCGCGCCGACATGAGGGCGCAGGCCGGGAGTGCGAGATGACGCGTGATGCTGCTTCGGCGGCGGCACAACTGCTGGCGGCCGCCCTCTTCTCGGCCGAGCGCCATCGCGATCAGCGGCGCAAGGGGGTGCGCGAGACGCCCTACATCAACCACCCGATCGAGGTGTCGGAGCGCATCGTCCGCGTCGGCGGCGTCCACGACATCGACGTGCTGGTGGCAGCCATTCTGCACGATACCATCGAGGACACCGAGACGACGGCGGGGGAAATCGAGCGGCAGTTCGGCAAGCCGGTCACCGGGCTCGTGCTCGAAGTGACGGACGACCGCTCGCTCACCTGGATGGAGCGAAAGCGGCTCGAGATCGCGCACGCCCCCCTGCTCACCCCTGGGGCCAAGCTCATCAAGCTTTCGGACAAGATCAGCAACGTTGCCGACACCGAGACCAATCCGCCTGCGTCCTGGTCGCGCCAGCGCAGGCATGACTACCTCGACTTCGCCGAGCAGATCGCGCTCGGTTGCCGTGGCATCAATGCCGCACTCGACGCCGAGTTCGTCCGGGTCCTCGCCAGTGCGCGCGCGCACATTGGGTAAAGGGGCAGCAGCGTGCGCTCGAAAATCCGTCTCACGCCCGTGTTGCACACCTTTCCGGCACCTTCAGGACGTGCTTATTGTGCGAGCCACGTGGACGAGAGGGTGGCGTGGAGAGGGAGAGCGGATGCGACGGCTTCTTGACCGGGTGTACTTGGCGGCTGGATGGCTGTCTGCGGCCTGCTTCGTGATCATCGCGCTTATGGTGACGGCGCAGCTCGTCGGCCGCGTCGTCGATTCCACGCTGCGGCTGCTCGGGATGGCGCCCTATGGCTTCATTGTCGAGGGGCTGGCCGAGATCGCCGGATACCTGCTGGCGGCGGCGAGCCTGCTGGCGCTTGGGCTTGCGCTCAAGTCTGCCTCGCACATCCGGATCACGATGCTTCTCGGCGCGCTGCCGCCGCGCCCGCGCTGGTTCTTCGAGCTGTTTGCGATCGGGGTCTCGACGGCCTTCTCGGCTTTCATGACCGGACGCATGGCGCTTCTCGCCTACGACTCCTGGATCTACAAGGAGGTGAGCTTCGGTCTTGTGCCTGTCCAGCTCGTGTGGCCACAGGCGGCCATGGCGCTCGGCCTGCTTGTTTTTACGATTGCGCTCATTGACGAGCTGGTCATCACTTTCAGGACCGGGAAGCCCTCCTTCGTCGCGAGCGAGGATGCCGTCGCCCTCGGTAAGGAGGGCTGAGGCGCAATGGATCTGCTGACCTTCTCGCTCTTTCTCGTTTTTCTGCTGTTCCTCGTTCTTGCCGGGGGCATCTGGGTTGCAATCACGCTGGCGATCATCGGGCTCGTCGCAACCGTGGCGAATGTGTCGACGCCCGCCGGCGCCGTCATGGCGACGTCGATCTGGCAGTCCCTCAACTCATGGGATCTGACCGCTCTGCCGATGTTCCTGTGGATGGGCGACATCCTCTACCGGACTCGACTCTCGGAAGACATGTTCGAGGGCCTGGCGCCGTGGATGTCGCGCCTGCCGGGGCGCCTGCTGCACGTCAACATCTTGGGCTGTGCGATTTTTGCCGCCGTGTCGGGCTCATCCGCAGCGACTGCCGCCACGATTGGCCGCATCTCGATGCCCGAACTCAAGAAGCGCGGCTACGACGAGCGGTTGGCCATCGGCACGCTCGCCGGCTCCGGGACGCTCGGCCTGCTCATCCCGCCGTCGATCATCATGATCGTCTATGCCTCGGCCACGGACCAGTCGATCGCGCGCCTCTTCATTGCCGGCGTGATCCCCGGTGCGCTGCTCGCCTTCCTGTTCATGGGCTATGTGGCCGTTTGGGCCACGATCAACCGGCACAAGATGCCGCCGGCCGACCCGCCGACGACGTTCGCCAACCGTCTGCCGGCGACCCGCCGGCTGCTGCCGGTGATCCTGCTGATTGCAGCCGTGATCGGCGCCATCTACGGCGGGCTCGCGTCTGCGACCGAGGCCGCGGTGGTCGGCGTCCTTGGTGCGCTCGTCCTCGCCTGGACAAGCGGAACGCTGACCTGGAAGACGTTCTCCGAGGCGCTGCTGTCGGCGACCAGGACGAGCTGCATGATCTGCTTCATCCTGGCCGGCGCGGCGTTCCTCACGACGGCCATGGGCTTCACCGGCATCCCGCGCGCGCTCGCCGAGTGGATTGCGTCATTCCATCTCTCGCAGTGGCAGCTCCTGATGGCGCTGACATTCTTCTTCATCGTGCTCGGCTGCTTTCTCGACGGCATCTCCATGGTCGTGCTGACGACCTCGGTGATCATCCCGCTGGTCGAGCGCATGGGCATCGACCTCATCTGGTTCGGCATCTACATCGTGCTCGTCGTCGAGATGGCGCAGATCACCCCGCCGGTCGGGTTCAATCTCTATGTTCTGCAGTCATTGACCGGCCGCAACCTGTTCCTGATCGCGGCCTATACGCTGCCGCTCTTCCTGCTGATGTCCCTGATGGTTGTGCTGCTGGTGGCCTTCCCGGGGATCGCGCTGTGGCTCCCTTCGACCATGCTGGATGCCGCGCGATAGCGGCATCGCTCACCCATCCCAGCGGCCGCTCGGGATGGGCCGGGCATGCGTCGTGTCCGCCGCATAGAGGTACACCCAGGCGATGATCTCTTCGCCGCTCGCGAGCCGGACGTTTCGGCGCACGCGCATGTACTCGCCCGCGTGGCGATGGCCGGGGGTGATCCCCTCGTAGGGATCGAGCCAGACGAAGACGCTCTCGGGATCATGGAGACGCAGCACTTCGCCGTGGACGATGTCCGCGGGCGCGGCCGGCTCGAACATGACCGGATACGCTCCGAGGTCGAAGAGGCGACCGGCAACCGTCGCCTCGCCGAGGCTCGTGCTCTCCCTCTTGAGCCGGGCGCGCATGTCGGCCCCGAGCGCGCCACGCGCGCGACTGAGCAGCGTGCCGTAGACGAAGAGGAAGCGGGTCTTGGCCCTCATTCGTGGACCTGGTGGACCTCGATGATATTGCCCGCTGGGTCGTAGAAAAAGATCTGCTCCCAGCCCTTCATCGCCCAGGCGCCGAAATCGGAATAGGGAATGCCCTTTTCTTCCAGGCGCTTCTTGAAGGCTGCAATGTCGTCGGTGCGGAAGGCGAGGTGACCGCGCTCGAGCGGATTGACCGCCTGGCCGGTCTTGAAGCCGATCTGCAGATCCTTCTCCGCCAAATGGAACTCCGCCGAACCCTCGCGGCCGTCCGTGAGGAAGGCGACGTTCCCCGCATAGCCCTGCTCGGTGATGCGCTTCGCGTTCAGCGCCGGCTCGGGCTTCATATCGAGCACCTCGCGGTAGAACACATCGAGACCGGGGACGTCGCTGGTCGACAGGTTAATGTGGTGGAACTTGATCTGCATATTCGTCTCCTGGTTGTTTCCTCGCCGTGCCCGGCTGCCTGCCTGTCCCGCCTGGCGGGGGTGGCCGCCGCGCCTGATATTGCAAGGCCCATGGAGCGTGGTCCGGGCAGGCCCGTCAAGGCGGAAGCGGTCATAGCGGGTAGCCGGCCGGCGTGCTCAGGAGGCGCGCACACTCTCCCCGCCTCATTGCCGCGCCCTATAGCCAAGCGTGGCCGGCTGCAATAGAAAGCGGCCCCATGCCCAAGCGCACAGACATCAAATCGATTCTCATCATCGGTGCCGGCCCGATCGTCATCGGCCAGGCGTGCGAGTTCGATTATTCCGGGACCCAGGCGTGCAAGGCGCTGCGGGCCGAGGGATACCGCATCATCCTCGTCAACTCCAATCCGGCCACGATCATGACGGACCCGGAGCTGGCGGATGCGACCTACATCGAGCCGATCACGCCCGAGATCGTCGCCCGGATTATCGAGAACGAGCGCCCCGACGCCCTGCTGCCGACCATGGGCGGGCAGACGGCGCTCAATACGGCGCTGGCGCTCGCCAGGCAGGGTGTGCTCGAGAAGTTCGGCGTCGAGATGATCGGTGCGCGCGCTGAGGCCATCGACAAGGCCGAAGATCGCCAGCTCTTCCGCGAGGCGATGGCGCGCATCGGCCTTGAAACGCCGCGCTCGATGATGGCGCATTCGCGCGAGGAGGCTCTGGTCGCGCTCGACAAGGTTGGGTTGCCGGCGATTATCCGCCCCTCGTTCACGCTCGGCGGCACGGGCGGCGGCATCGCCTACAACCGTGAGGAGTTCCTGGAGATTGCGGAGCGGGGGCTCGATGCCTCGCCGACGACCCAGATCCTGATCGAGGAGAGTGTGCTCGGCTGGAAGGAGTTCGAGATGGAGGTGGTCCGCGATAAGGCGGACAACTGCATCATCGTCTGCTCGATCGAGAATATCGATCCCATGGGCGTGCACACGGGCGATTCGATCACCGTCGCACCGGCGCTGACACTGACGGATAAAGAATACCAGATCATGCGCAATGCCGCGATCGCGGTGCTGCGCGAGATCGGGGTGGAGACCGGCGGCTCGAACGTCCAGTTCGCCGTCAATCCGGCAGACGGCCGCCTTGTCGTGATCGAGATGAACCCGCGCGTGTCGCGCTCCTCGGCCCTGGCTTCCAAGGCGACGGGCTTCCCCATTGCCAAAGTGGCGGCGCGCCTTGCGGTCGGCTACACGCTCGATGAGCTCGAGAACGACATTACCGGTGGCGCCACGCCCGCCTCGTTCGAGCCGACCATCGATTATGTTGTCACGAAGATCCCGCGTTTTGCCTTCGAGAAGTTCCCCGGCGCCGATCCCACACTGACCACCTCGATGAAGTCGGTCGGCGAGGTCATGGCCATCGGGCGCACGTTTGCCGAGAGCCTGCAGAAGGCGCTGCGCGGTCTTGAGACGGGCCTCACAGGCCTCGACGACGTGACCTTCGAGGGCCTCGGCACGGGCGACGACAAGAATGTCGTCCGCGCCGCGCTCGCGCATCCGACGCCCGATCGCCTGCTGAAGGTGGCGCAGGCCATGCGTATGGGCGTCGATCACGAGCAGATCCATGCCTCCTGTCGCATCGATCCCTGGTTCCTCGCGCGCATGCAGGAGATCGTTGATCAGGAGGCGCGCGTCATCGCCCACGGCCTTCCGGAGAACGCCGAGGCGCTGCGCGATCTGAAGGCCATGGGCTTCTCCGATGCGCGGCTGGCGAAGCTTTCCGGCCGGACGGAAGCGGACGTGCGCGCGCTGCGCCTCCGGCTTGGCCTGCGCCCCGTCTTCAAGCGCATCGACACCTGCGCTGCCGAGTTCGCCTCGCCGACGCCGTACATGTACTCGACCTACGAGCGCGGGCTCGTCGATGCGCCCGTCTGCGAGGCCCAGCCGACGGCGGCGAAGAAGGTCATCATCCTCGGCGGCGGGCCGAACCGTATCGGCCAGGGCATCGAGTTCGACTACTGCTGCTGCCATGCCTGCTTCGCGCTCACCGATGCCGGGTACGAGACCATCATGGTCAATTGCAACCCGGAGACCGTCTCGACCGACTACGACACCTCGGACCGCCTCTACTTCGAGCCGCTCACCGCCGAAGACGTCCTGGAGATCATCCGCGTCGAGCAGTCGAACGGCACGCTCGCCGGCGTGATCGTGCAGTTCGGCGGCCAGACGCCGCTCAAGCTCGCGCAGGCCCTCGAGGATGCCGGCGTGCCGATCCTCGGCACGTCACCTGATGCCATCGACCTTGCCGAGGACCGCGACCGCTTCAAGGCCCTGATCGAGAAGCTCGGGCTGAAGCAGCCGGAAAGCGGCATCGCCCGCTCGCCGGCCGAGGCGCGCGCGGTCGCGGACCGCATCGGGTATCCGATTGTGATCCGGCCGTCATATGTGCTCGGCGGGCGCGCGATGGAGATCGTCGCCGATGGCGGCGAGGTCGATCGCTACATTCAGCGCCTCTCGGCCACGCTCGACCGGCCCTCGGAGCTGGTCGTCTCCGAGAGCCGGCCGCTGCTGATCGATCGCTATCTCTCGGGCGCGATCGAGGTCGATGTGGACTGCCTCAGCGACGGCAGAGACACTTTCGTCGCCGGCATCATGGAGCACATCGAGGAGGCGGGCGTCCATTCCGGCGATTCCGCGTGCTCGCTTCCCGTCCATTCGCTCGACGGCTCGATTGTCGTGCGACTCGAGAAGCAGACGCGCGACCTAGCGCTGGCGCTCAACGTCGTCGGACTGATGAACGTCCAGTACGCGATCAAGGACAAGCGGATCTACGTCATCGAAGTGAACCCCAGGGCGAGCCGTACGGTGCCGTTCGTCGCCAAGGCGATCGGGCTGCCGGTCGCCGGCATCGCCGCCCGGATCATGGGCGGCGCGCCGCTCAAGAGCTTCGGTCTGAAGCCCCAGAAACTCAAACACATCGCGGTCAAGGAGGCGGTGTTCCCGTTCGCTCGCTTCCCGGGCGTCGACCCCATTCTCGGACCCGAGATGCGCTCGACCGGCGAGGTCATGGGCATCGACGCGGATTTCGGGCTCGCCTTCGCCAAGAGCCAGCTCGGCGCGGGGCAGTCG
Source organism: Hyphomicrobiaceae bacterium (assembly GCA_046293075.1). Classification (GTDB taxonomy): domain Bacteria; phylum Pseudomonadota; class Alphaproteobacteria; order Rhizobiales; family Hyphomicrobiaceae. Next base: position 71,695 of record JBKBPL010000012.1, read on the forward strand.
CTCCCCGACAGCGGCACCGTCTTCGTCTCACTGCGGGAAGCCGACAAGGACGGCATTCTTGGCGCCATGCGGGACTTCGTGGACATGGGTTTCCGCATCCTCGCCACGCGGGGGACCAAGCGGCACCTCGAGCAGCACGGCATCCCCTGCGAACACGTGAACAAGGTTCTGGAAGGGCGCCCGCACATTGTCGACGCCATGAAGAATGGCGACGTGCACCTCGTTTTCAATACAACCGAAGGGGCCAAGGCGCTCGCGGACTCCAAGGACATTCGGCGCACGGCCTTGCTCAACCGCATTCCCTATTGTACGACTCTTGCTGGAGCGATCGCGGTGACCGAGGCCATTAAGGCATTGAGGCGCGGTCACCTTAAAGTGGCGCCACTTCAGGCCTATATAAGCCAGACCGCCTGAGGCCCTTGCCAAGGGGCCCCGGACGGGGGAAGTTGGCGTATTCCCGTGGACTGTTGCGACTGATTCGGCGGTATCGGCACGTCAGCCGAGCCGGTTGGGAGACTTGGATATGGCGATGGAAAAGGTTCCGATGACGATCGAGGGCTTCAAGAAGCTCGAGACGGAGCTGCACCGCCTCAAAGCCGTGGAACGTCCACGGATCATCCAGGCGATCGCCGAGGCGCGCGCACACGGGGATCTGAGCGAGAACGCGGAGTACCATGCCGCCAAGGAGGCCCAGGGACTGAACGAGTCCAAGGTCGCCGAGCTCGAGGACAAACTCTCGCGCGCCGAGGTCATCGACACGACCAAGATGTCCGGTGACAAGATCAAGTTCGGGGCCACCGTGACCCTCATCGACGAGGACACCGACGAGAAGGTCAAGTACAAGATCGTCGGCGAGATGGAGGCCGACGTGCGCGAGGGCAAGATCTCGATCACGTCACCGATCGCGCGCGCGCTCATCGGCAAGAGCAAGGGCGACACCGCCGAGGTGACAACGCCCAAGGGCTCGAAGTCCTACGAGATCGTCAAGATCGAGTGGAAGTAGGCTGCCGCTGACCCGGATCCGCCGGTCACACGGCCGTCTGATCGACCATCGGATGGCCGTTGGTGCCTTCATGCGCGCGCAGCCTCATCCCCGCCAGAACTCTGGTCGGAAGAGCACGAGCACGGTGAAAAGCTCGAGGCGGCCGAGCAGCATCGCGAACGAGAGCACCCATTTTGCGCCGGCCGGAAGGTCGGCAAAGGTTCCCGATGGCCCGACAATCGGGCCGAGACCGGGACCGACATTCGAAACGGCCGTCGTCGCACTCGACAGCGCCGTGACGAGATCGAGGCCCATGGCCGCAAGGACGACGGTGAACAGTCCGATCGTCGCCATGTAGAGGGCAAGGAACGCGACGACCGAGAAGGGGACGTCCTCGGGAAGGCGCCTGCCATTGTAGAGCAGCGTCACGATGCGATGTGGGCTGATGAGGTGCAGAAGGTGGCTGCGGGTCAGCAGCGAGGCGACCTGCAGTCGATAGATCTTGATGCCGCCGGATGTCGAGCCCGAGCAGCCTCCGACGAACATCAGAATAAAGAAGATGCCCACCGCAAAAGGTCCCCACGCGGCATAGTCGTCGTTCGAGAAGCCGGTTGTCGTCACGATCGACACGACATTGAACGCGGCAAGCCTGCCGGCATCGGCAAAGGGCATGTCCCGGGTGAGCACGAGCCAGGTCGCGAGCACAGCCGAAGTTGTGATCAGCAGAAGAAGAAAGCCACGAACTTGCGCATCATGCCAAAGGGCCCGGGTGTCGCCGCGCATGGCCTTGATGTAGAGGACGAACGGCAGCGCTCCGCAGATCATGAAGAAGATTGCTGCCCAGTGCAGAGCGGCCGGCTGAAAGTGACCGAAGCTCTTGTCATGTGTGGAGAAGCCACCCGTGGCGACCGTTGATAGGGCATGGCAGATCGCGTCGAACGGCGTCATGCCGAGCACCATGTAAACGATCATGCAGGCGACGAGAAAGATGATGAAGATGCCGGATATGGACGAGACCAGTTCGTAGGCGCGGGGGAGCACCTTCTCCGAACGATCCGAGCTTTCTGTCTGGAAGAGCTGCATGCCGCCGATTCGAAGGTACGGCAGAATAAGGATAGCGACGACAATGATGCCGAGGCCGCCGATCCCCTGGAGCAACGCGCGCCAGAGCAGAATGCCGCGGGGCTGCGCATCCAGATTAGTGATCACGGTCCCGCCGGTCGTCGTCAGCGCCGACACCCCCTCGAAGAACGCATCGGCAACCGGCAGGCCGAGGCCGAGAAAGGGTATCGCGGCAAAGGCCGGCACCAACGTCCAGCAGAGCGTGGTCAGCAGAAACGCCTCACGCAACCCAGCTCGGACGGGGCGGGCGTCATAAGCGAACAGCATCATGAGCACGCCGATGAAAAGCGTGACCAGGGCCGAACCGGCGAATACGAGCCCGCTCGAGTGACCATCCGCGTAGTCGACGGCCATCGGCAACAGCATCGCCACAGCCAGCAAACAGACCACCAGGCCGAGGGCCAGAAGGATGGGACGAAACTGGATCAAGGGGATCCCCGTCGTCGGACGACGTCAGGGCCGCGCCCACACCTCAGCGCTTGCGGCCCTTTGCGATCCTGCTAATGCACGGCCGACTGGACACTTGGCAACTGTACTCCGATCCGGTTGTCCGATCGCAGTTAATGGTCTTGCTCTCGGACAGGGCGAACCGGCCCCAGCTCGGGCCGTACTCCCAGGAGGTGAACGCCTCCCAGCTCTGGATGGCCGCGCGCTCGGCGTCCTTCTTCGTCTTGCCGGTGCCGGACCCATTGTGGAAGTGCGTGGCCAGACAGGTCTTGTTGCGGCCGGCGGGCGCCCATTGATGCATACCGGCAAGCCCGGTTTGCTGGGCCAACACGGGTGCCGGCGCAAGTCCAAGGCCGATCAGCACAGCCGCTCCCGCAGCCATCAGGCACACGCGCTTCATCATGGCTCTCAGCCCATTCCGTGCGGCCCGCCATCGGGTGTGGGCGGGCAGATTCACGCCATCCGTCCGCCGAGAACATGCCTGATTTGGCTGCGGCCGTGCTATGGCCCGGATGCTACAGTGCGTCGCATTCGGTTGGGTTCGCCATCCGATCAGGCGACGACGAGCCGCTCGAGCGCGGCGCGAATGCCGGCCGGGATCGGCACTGGTTTGTTGGTCGTCCGCTCGACGAAAACATGCACGAGATGGCCTTCGACACGGGCCAAATCCTCGCCTTCGCCGAAGAGACCGACCTCGTAGCGCACCGAGGAATTCCCAAGCCGGCCGACGCGGAGGCCGGCGTCGATCGCCTCTGGATAGGCGAACGAGCGGTGGAAGCGACACATGGTCTCAGCCATGATGCCGACGACCGCGGAATTGTGGAAATCGAGGCCGCCTGGATCGATCAGATAGCGGTTCACGACCGTGTCGAAGTACGAGTAGTACACGACGTTGTTGATGTGCCCGTAGACGTCATTGTCCATCCAGCGGGTCTGCACCGGCATGAACAGCGCATACTGATTGCGCCGGCCGGGTTCGGGGCGGGCGGTGCTCATGCATCAGCCTTCTTTTTTTCCGATCGTGATGGGCTTGACGGCGATGGCCATGATCTCGACGAGGCAGCCGGGCGTCGCCATGCGGGCCTCGATGCAGGCGCGCGCCGGCAGGTGCCTGGGGTCGACCCACGCGCGCCAGACCTCATTCATGGCATCGCGGAAGCGGATATCGGAAAGCCAGACCACGACCTGAACGATGTGGGACTTGTCGCTGCCGCACATGGCGAGCCAGCGGTCGAGATCGCCGAGTGCCTGCCGGGTCTGCCCGCCGACGTCGAGGCTCTCGTCGTCGGCGATGCAGCCGGCCGTGAGGATCATGTCCCCGGCCTCGACCACGTTGGCGAGGAGAGGCTCCAGCTCGCGGCGGACGATCATCGGCTACTTCGTGGCGATGACGGCGATCTCGACGAGCAGCTTCGGATCGGCGAGGCGCGCCTCGATGCAGGCGCGGCCGGGGAGGTTCTTGCCGCCCGTCCATTCGTTCCAATGGACGTTCATGGCGTCGCGGTTGCGGATATCGGTCACCCAGATCGTGGCCGAGACGACCTTCGACTTGTCGGTGCCGGCGAGCGCGAGGATGCGGTCGATCTCCGCCAGGACTTCCTTCGTCTGACCGCCAATATCCTTATCGCGATCGTTCGCCGTGATGCCGGCTGTGAAGACGAACCCGTTCGCCTCGACGGCCTTGGAGAGAATGCCGGCGGATTCGTGTCTGACAATGGCCATGGCAGCGGGCTTCCTTACGCTGAGTGATGATGATGGTGGTGGGAGCTTCTTAGCACGGACACCGACAGGTTCCAGCCTCAGAACACGCTCGTGCCTTGCAGTGAGCCGATCATCAGGAAGAGGCCGAGCCCCAGGACGAGGCTCGCGCCGCCGATGCCGGCGGCCGCCCGCACGCGCGCCCCCCACGGGCTTTCCACGCCGCCGCCAAGCCGCATGGCGAGTTCGCGCGAGCCGACGGCCAGGGCCGCAAGCACCGAGACGGTAATGGCCGTGCCGATGGCCATGGCGAATGTCGCGAAGACTCCGGCCCACATGAGGCCCTGGCTGATCGCGAAGACGAGCACAAGAATGGCGCCGGTGCAGGGCCGGATGCCGACGGCGAAGGCGATGGCGAACGCCTGCCGCCACGACCACGGACCCTGCAGCTGGCGAGGGTCGGGCATGTGGGCATGGCTGCAGCAGCTCCCATCCGCGGCGTGCGCGTGATGATGATCATGATGATGGGCGTGCGTGTGGTCGTGCCCATGGTGCTGTCCATGGTCATGATGGCGGGCGTGCGCCTGGCTTACCGGGGCTGCGGGCTTGGCCCGCATGGTCCTGAGCTGCGTGTAGAGCAGCCACGCGCCGACAACAGCGACCAAGCCCCAACTCAGGGTCTCGAGCCACGCCTCGGTGGTTTTCATCGTCATGCCGGTGGCGCTGAGCGCCAGCACGAGAACGCCGACGATCACGAGCGCCGAGATGCCTTGGAAGGTGGCCGCGAGAAATGAGAGCGCGATGCCCCGCCGCACGGTCTGCTCGTTTGCAAGGACATAGGATGAGATGACCGCCTTGCCGTGCCCCGGCCCAGCAGCGTGGAGCACGCCGTACGCAAAGCTGAGGCCGGCCAGCACCAGCGTGGCAAACCAGGGATCGCCGGTCCTGATCTCGCGCACGGCGGCCGCGAGCCGGCGGTTGACCTCCGACTGCTTGGCCATGAGCCAGGCATAGGCGCGGGCGGCCACTCCCGCTGGCGGCTCGGCGGTCTTGGCCGGGGGCAGGAAGCCCCTCGGCGCGGCTGTGGGCGGCGTCTGGGCCTGTGCCAGCGCAGCCGTGCCGGGCGCGAGAAAGGATACGATCAGGACGGCGCAGGCCAAGCTGCGCCAGGTCGCGGCAAGATGCCGGAGGGCCGTTGTGATCATGAGGGTGGTCCGCAGGAGATCGTGGCGGGCCTGGCAAAGCCGAAGCCGACGGATTGGCTGCCGAACTGCTGGGAGAAGGCATCCCCCAGGCGGTTCGCGTCGGCAGCGGGATTGGGTTCGGCGAGCGCTTTGGCGACGTCCTCGGCCGTCGGGGGGCGCACTGCAGCACCGGCCTCCCCAATCGTGGCGCGACAGTCCGGCGGTGCGCCGGCGCCGAGAACGACGGGATTCTTGGCCGCCGGCTCGAAGGCAATGAAGAAGCTCGGGTCGGCGATCGTAAAGGAGAAGCCGGGCGCCTCGGCCAGTACCGGCTGGGCCAGCGGCAGCGTGAAGTGGAGGCTCAGCACTTTTGGCCGCTGGACGGGGGCCGGCGCGGCCGTCTTGGGCTGGTCCGCGGTGGTGCCGAACAGCCAGCTCCGAAGGCGCGCGAAAAAGCCCTGCGGTCCGGCCGGCGCCTCAGGCGGCTTGGCCGCCTCGGCGCCCGTGCCCTCGAAGGCGGCATCGCCGGTCTTGACGGTGACCTCCACCGCGCCCTCCGGCGCCTCTGAGTGCTCGAGCCAGTAGTCCTTCGGCGCCTCGAACTTGAGCTTCTCGGTCGCAAGCCGGGCCACGGTGAAGTAGTCGAACTCCTTCAGACCGTCCATGTTGACCTTGGCCAGCTCCGCAAGCTCGCTGCGGTCGTAGACGCCGTCATTGTTGGCATCGAGCCCCTGGAGGGCCATGGCGGTGTAGAAGTCGTCGAACGACCATTTATGCCTGAGCCCGACGATCGTGCCGTTTTCATAGAGCACGGTCGTCTCGGTCGTGATCCAGACATGAGGATGGGCGCCGGCCGGGGCGGGCGCCAAGCTGACGGTCGCGGCGACGAGTGCGGCACCGGCCAGGGACGTCCTTGCGGCTCGCATGTGGACCATCAATTCTCCAGCCTCCGGGGCGCGTGCACGCGATCGAGCGGCCATGCCGGGCTGTCAGGATAACCGCTTCACGAGCACGCGCCAAATCGGTGCCGCAATCCAATTGTCGGGTTGCACCGCGATTTGGCACCGCGCGAGCCCACTCGTATTGAGGATTTCGCCGATAATGTGGTCGGCAGGCGGCGATCAGGCCGCGGAACCTGCGACCGGGGCGTCGGCAACGGCATCTAGGGCACCGTCAGGCTCTCTCTGCGGCGCGCCGCCACACCAGTTTGTCAGGACGAGCTCGAGGTCGTCCGGCTCGAAGGGCTTGGCGAGATAATCGTCCATCCCGCCGTCCAGGCAGCGCTGGCGGTCCTCGCTGAAGGCATTGGCGGTGAGGGCCACGATCGGCGGCCTGCGTCGGCCGGCTTCCTCGAACATGCCCTTGATGAGCCGCGTCGCCTCGAGGCCGTTGACCTCCGGCATGAGGACATCCATCAGGATGAGGTCGAAGCGCGGCGTGGTGCCCTCCAGTGTCGTGCGGAGCACATCGACTGCCTCGCGTCCGTTGGCCACACGCACGACGCAGCACCCCGAGCGTTCGATCATGCGCGTAGCGAGCAGCGCGTTGATGTCATTGTCCTCGGCGAGCAGGACGCGGAGGCCGTTGTGGCCGGGCACGGCGCTGCCCGGGAGCGGCGCATCGTGTGCCGTCCCGGCCGAGACGGGCCGCTGCGCGGCTCCCCGGGAGATCACCTGCGTGACGATCGATGACGGCCGGACGGGCCGCACGAGGTAGGCGTCGAAGCCGCTCGCCTTGAAGGCGGGCAGTGACGGACGGCTCGCGGGCTCGATCAGAACCACGCCACGCACGGCGCTCTTGTCGCCGCTGCGCAGCGTCTCGAGCAGAAGCCGCGCCGCCTCGACCCCGCACTCGCCGCCGACCAGCAGGGTGCTGAACGGCCGGCTCGGCGCGCGCGGGCCGCGAACGAGACGATGGGCATCGGCAACGTTGCTCTCGATGGCGTCGAAGCCGAGCGAGCGCAGGATCTCCACCACGATGCGCCGCTCGACCGGCCCGTCGAGCGCGACGAGGATGAGCTGCCGCTCGCCCGTCTGCGGCGGGACGTCGAGGACCGGCCGGTTCCTCGGCACCACCCCGACGGGGACCGTCAGCGTGAACGTCGAGCCGATGCCGAGCGCGCTCGTGACCGCGATGTCGCCGCCCATGCCGCGCGCAAGCCGGCGCGAGATGGCGAGCCCGAGCCCCGTCCCCCCGCGCTGGCGGCGCACGGCCTCGTCGGTCTGCTCGAACTCGCTGAAGAGTGTGGGTAGCGCGCTTTCGGCCATGCCAATGCCGGTGTCCGTGACCCGGATCGACAGCCGCACGGCCGAGCCGGAGGGCTGGAGCGTGCCGTCGACGCGGACGGCGATACCGCCCCGGTCCGTGAACTTGATCGCATTGCCGATCAGGTTCAGCAGGATCTGCCGCAAGCGCATGGCGTCGCCGATCACGAGCTTCGGCAGCGAAGGCTCGATCCACCAGGCGAGGTCGAGCTTCTTCTCGCTGGCCTTGGGCTGAAGGAGCTCAACGGCGGCCTCGACGCACCGGTCGAGCTCGAAGGGCTCGGCCGCGATCTCGAGCTTGCCCGCCTCGATGCGGGAGAAGTCGAGAATCTCGTCGATCAGCGACAGCAGTGTGCGCGCGGATTCTTCAATGGCGCGGGCATACGTGCGCTGCTCGGCGTCGAGCGGCGTCTCCGCGAGCAGTGCCGACATGCCGAGGATGCCATTCATCGGCGTGCGGATCTCGTGGCTCATGGCCGCAAGGAATCGCGACTTTGCCCGGTTCGCGGATTCGGCGGCATCACGCGCCGTCGCCAGCTCCTGCTCGATGCGGCGCTGGTCGGTGATGTCGCGGCCGACGCGCTGGATCTCGGTGCCGAGGCCATCGAGCGTCGGCGCCGTTTGCTGCTCGAAGGCAAACCACCTCGGGCCGAACGCGGTCAGCAGTCTGAGCTCGAAGGGGAGGGTCGAAGCTGCCGGTGCGTTCGCGGCAGGCGGCCAGCTATGGCCATCGACGGCAACGGGCACGAAGTTCGTGCCGATGACATCCTCCGCATCGACGCCGAATGTCCGGCAGAAGGATCGGTTCACGAAAGTGAGCCGGCCATTCATGTCCGTGCGGCTGATGACGTGGCTCTGGCGGTCGAGGAGATCGCGATAGCGCGCCTCGTTGTCGCGGAGCTCCCACTCGAGGTCTTTGAGGCGCTCGAGTCCCGGGTGGGCGTCCGTCTCGCGGCCGAGGTCTGATTCCCGGCGCCGGCGCCGAATTTGGCCGCGAAGCGCGTGCGCCGCGATGCGTTCGGCGACGCCGGGGCGTTGCAGCAGGCGTGCGAGCCGGCGCAGCACGATCGAGCCGTCGCGAATGGCGAGCTCCGGACCGCCGTCGGGTTGGCCGCTCTGGGATCCGAAATCGGTCACGACTTCGGCATCGGGCGATGGCCTGGCCTCGCCGTTCTTTTCTTTGCGGTCGGGCACCGGACGCATACTCCCCGCGGCTCACCCATACTGAACGCTGATCCAAGCAGAGGAGTCTTGCTGAAGGATTACGGGCTTGGGCTAAAGTGATCGAAGGGTTAAGACGGCTGCGAAAGTTCTTGGCGACGGCTGCGCGCCGGAACGACGCAGGCGAGGCAAGCAAAGGTGCGAGACGTCGAATGGGGCCGCTGAAGGGTGTCCGCATCATCGAAATGGCCGGCATCGGGCCCGCCCCGTTCTGCGGCATGATGCTGTCCGATATGGGAGCGGAGGTCATCAGGGTCGACCGCTCGGACGGCGCCGATCTCGGTCTCCCGGGGCGGGAGCCCCGCTTCGAGGTGCTCAACCGCGGGCGCCAATCGATCGCGGTGGACGTGAAGAGCGCAGCCGGGCGCGATATCGTGCGCCGGCTGGTCAAGGACGCGGATGCGCTTATCGAGGGCTTCCGGCCGGGGGTGATGGAGCGGCTGGGCCTTGGCCCGCAGGCGCTCTGGGAGGTCAACCCGCGGCTCGTGTTCGGCCGCATGACCGGCTTCGGACAGGATGGCCCGATGGCACCCCGCGCAGGCCATGACATCAACTACATCGCCCTTTCGGGCGCCCTCCATGCCATAGGCCAGAAGGGTGGCCCACCGATCCCGCCGCTCAATCTGATCGGCGACTTCGGCGGTGGCGGGATGCTGCTCGCCTTCGGCGTCACCTGCGGCATCCTCGAGGCGCGCACGTCCGGCAAGGGGCAGGTCGTCGATGCTGCCATGGTCGACGGCGCCTCTCTGCTCATGGCCGGCATCTATGGTTTCCTCGCCGGCGGGATGTGGCGTGACGAGCGCGGGGTCAATATCCTTGATACCGGCGCGCCCTGGTACGGCGTCTACGAGACCAAGGACGGCAAATGGGTCTCGATCGGCTCGATCGAACAGCGCTTCTATGCCGATCTCCTTGAGCGCCTCGGGATCAGCGGCGAGGACTTGCCGAAGCAATATGACCGGGCGGGCTGGCCGACGCTCGCCAGGCGCTTTGCCGAGGTCTTCAAGACGCGAACGCGCGATGAGTGGTGCGCGGTGTTCGCGGACAGCGATGCCTGCTTCGCGCCCGTCCTTGCCATGAAAGAGGTCGCGGCTCACCCGCACAATGTTGCGCGCGGGACGTTCGTCGAACGCGACGGCGTCGTGCAGCCGGCGCCGGGCCCGCGCTTCAGTCGCACGCCTCCCGAGATTGCCGGGCCCTCGAAGGCCGCCGGCGCAGACAGCGAGGCTGTGTTGAAAGCTGCGGGCTACGCGCCGGGCGAGATTGCTGCTTTCATCGAAGCCGGCGTCGTCAGAACGCCGCGCTAGCTCAGGAAGCAGGAAACAGAAACATGGACTTCTCCCTGACCGAGGAGCAGCAGGGCATCCGCGACGCAATCCTCAAGATCTGCGCGCGGCTTGGTGATGCCTACTGGCTCGAGAAAGACCGCCACGGCGGCTTTCCCTACGAGCTGCACCAGGCCCTGGCGGCCGACGGCTGGCTTGGCATTGCCATGCCGGAAGCCTACGGCGGGGCCGGCCTCGGCATTACGGAAGCCGCCATCATGATGCAGGCCATTGCAGAGTCGGGTGCCGGCATGCAGGGCGCCTCGGCGATCCATATGAACATCTTCGGCCTGAACCCGGTCGTCGTCTTCGGCAGCGAGGAGCAGAAGCGGCGCATGTTGCCTCCGCTCATCGCCGGCAAGGAGAAGAGCTGCTTCGCCGTCACCGAGCCGAACGTTGGCCTCGACACGACGCGCCTCAAAACCCGCGCTGTCCGCGACGGCAATTCGGGCTACAAGGTTCACGGCGCCAAGATCTGGATCTCGACCGCCCAGGTCGCCGACAAGATGCTGCTGCTCGCGCGCACGACGCCGCTCGAGGAGGTGAAGAAGCCCACCGAGGGCCTCTCTCTCTTTTATACGACCATCGACCGCAAGACCGTCGAGGTGCGCGAGATCGAGAAGATGGGCCGCAAAGCCGTCGACTCCAATCAGGTCTTCTTCGACGGCTTCCATATCCCGATCGAGGACCGCATCGGCGAGGAAGGCAAGGGCTTCCAGTACATCCTGCACGGCATGAATCCGGAGCGCATCCTGATCGCCGCGGAGGCGGTGGGTCTTGGCCGCGCGGCCATCGAGCGTGCGACGCAGTATGCCAAGGATCGCGTCGTATTCGGCCGGCCCATTGGCCAGAACCAGGCCATTCAGCACCCCCTCGCGCGCTGCTGGATGAACCTCGAGGCGGCGAACCTCATGGTCTTCAAGGCAGCCGCACTCTATGACCGCGGGCAGCCCTGCGGCATCGAGTCGAACGCCGCGAAGTATCTTGCGGGTGAAGCCGGCTTCGAGGCTTGCGAGACTGCGATCATGACCCACGGCGGCATGGGCTACGCGAAGGAGTTCCACGTTGAGCGCTACCTGCGCGAGATTCTCATCGCGCGCATCGCGCCGGTCTCGCGCGAGCTGATCCTCTCGCACGTTGCCGAGCGCCAGTTGGGGCTTCCAAAATCCTACTAAGTTTCCGAGATCGCAGACGCAGTCCCCTCTCCCCGTTCAAGACAATGGGGAGAGGGGGAAGCGGCGCTCAGTTCTCGCTGTGGTCGGTCGTGGCGACGCGCTCGGGGTCATTCTGGGCGCGGCGCTCGAAGCTCAGGAAGTCGTAGTAGCCGCAGCGCCCCGGACCCGGGTAGGACCGGCAGGTCGAGGGGCGTGCCTTGTAGATCGTGCAGTGGCGCGCCTCGGTGTCGAAGAAGCGGCAGATCTTGCCAAAGTGCGGATCCGCTTTGCGCCTGAGCAGATACTTGTGGCCATGCGCGCGCTTGGTGAAGCGCTTCACCGCCGTGTCGAAGCTGACCTCGTGATGGCGCGCCAGCCGCTCGACATCCCGCTTGTTGATGGCGATCACCGGGTAGGAGCAGCAGAACCCCGGACACTTCGAGCAGTTGTACACGTGGTCAGGATCCTCGTGGCCTGAGAGCGGGGCTGCATAACAGCTCGGATGTGCGCCGTGCAAGCACAACGCTTGGACGGATCATGCGCCCGATGGACGGAGGGGCCCAGCCCAGCCGGCTCAAGGGGCATCTCTCCAATTGACGGCGACGATCGCCGGAGCTAGGTCCAATGCCGCGCGCCACGGCCGGCAGCCGGCCGTGGCGCGTTTCGTCATTTCGCAGCGTAACGCCAGGATTCATCGGGGCCCTTCGAGCTATGACCAGTGATGTGCCTGCCGTCGTGACGCGGCGTGCCGTGCCCGCTGACCTCCCGGCTATCGCCGCGCTTCAGTCGCGCGCGTTCAGCCCCGGCCGCTTCGCCCGCACGGCCTATCGCGTGCGCGAGGGGGCCCCGATCCTCTCGCCCTACTGCCGGGTCGCGCTCATTGGCGATCGGCTCGTTGCGGCCGTCCGCGTGACCCCGATCACCATCGGCGGTCAGCCGGGCGCGCTCCTGCTCGGGCCGCTCGCCGTCGAGCCCGAGCTGGCAGGGCGGGGCTACGCGCGCCGGCTTGTCACCGAGGCGCTCGACGCGGCGCGTGCTGCCGGCGAGATGCTCGTCGTGCTGGTTGGTGACATGGCGTACTATGGGCGCCTCGGATTTGCGCCGATACCCCCTGGGCAGATCAGGCTGCCGGGGCCGGTGGATCCTGCGCGCCTGCTTGCCGCCGAGCTCGTGGCGGGGGCGCTCGAGAAGTTCCGTGGCATGGTTGCCGCACGCTCATAGCGGCCATTCCCTATGCGACAGGACCCCTACGCCTTTCCTATTGCGGCGGAAGTTGGAAGGGTGCTGAAAAGGCAGATCATGCTGAACAAGGATGCGGGGAGGGCAGCACCGTGAGCCGCTACGCCGAGGTCTACGCCAACTGGAAACGCTGTCCGGAAAACTTCTGGGGCAGAGCCGCGGCCGAGATCGACTGGGTCAAGCCGGCCGAGAAGGTGTTCGACCCGCACCTCGGCGAGTACGGCCGCTGGTTCGTCGGCGCGGAATGCAACACGGCCTACAACTGCCTCGACCGTCACGTCGCGGCCGGGCGCGGCGCGCAGAAAGCGCTGATCTACGATAGCCCAGTCACCAAGACGGTGCGGGCCTACACCTATGCAGAGCTGACCGATGAAGTCGCGACGCTCGCCGCCGTGCTCCAGGATCTCGGCGTCGAGAAGGGCGATCGCGTCATCATCTATATGCCGATGGTGCCCGAGGCGGCGATTGCCATGCTCGCCTGCGCCCGCTTCGGCGCCATCCATTCCGTCGTCTTCGGCGGCTTCGCGGCCAACGAGCTTGCGACGCGCTTCGACGACTGCCAGCCGGTGGCCGTGCTGACCGCGAGCTGTGGCATCGAGACGGCACGCATCATTCCCTACAAGCCGCTTCTCGACAAGGCCATCGAGATCGCCAAGCACAAACCCAAGAATTGTGTCGTCCTGCAGCGCCCCATGGAGCAGGCAGCCCTGGTCGCCGGCCGCGACCACGACTGGGCGACGCTCGTCGCCGCTGCAAAGCAGCGCGGACGCAAGGCCGCGTGCGAGACCGTTGCCGCGACCGATCCGCTCTACATCCTCTACACGTCGGGGACGACCGGGGCGCCGAAGGGTGTGGTGCGCGACAACGGCGGCCACATGGTCGCGCTCAAATGGACGATGAAGAACCACTATGGCGTCGACCCGGGCGAGGTCTTCTGGGCCGCCTCCGATGTCGGCTGGGTCGTCGGCCACAGCTATATCGTCTATGCGCCGCTGCTTCATGGTGCGACCACCATTCTCTATGAAGGCAAGCCCGTGGGGACGCCTGACGCCGGCGCCTTCTGGCGTGTCATCTCCGAGCACAAGGTCGCGGCGATGTTCACCGCACCGACGGCCTTCCGTGCCATCAAGCGGGACGACCCGAACGGTGAGTTCATCAAGAAATACGACCTGAGCGACTTCCGAACGCTGTTCCTCGCCGGCGAGCGCGCCGATCCCGAGACCATCAAATGGGCCGAGCAGCATCTGAAAGTGCCGGTGCTTGATCATTGGTGGCAGACCGAGACCGGCTGGCCCATCGCGGGAAATCCCGTCGGGCTCGGCACGCTCCCGGTCAAGTATGGATCGCCGACCGTGCCCATGCCCGGCTATGACCTGCAGGTGCTCGACGCGGAGGGCAATGAGGTGCGGCGCGGCGAGACCGGCACGCTGGCGATCCGCTTGCCGCTGCCGCCGAGCTGTCTGCCGACGCTCTGGAACAACGATGCCCGCTTCCGCGCGAGCTACCTCTCGGAGTTCAAGGGCTACTACACGACGTCGGACGCCGGCTACGTGGACCAGGACGGCTACGTGTTCGTCATGGCGCGGACCGACGATGTGATCAACGTTGCCGGTCACCGCCTTTCCACCGGGCAGATGGAGGAGGTCGTCGCCAAGCACAAGGATGTCGGCGAGTGTGCCGTGATCGGCGTTGCCGATCCGCTCAAGGGACAGGTCCCCATGGGGTTCATCGTGCTCAATGCCGGCGTGAATCGCGACACGAAGGAGATCGAAGCCGAGGTCATCAAGCTCGTGCGTGACGAGATCGGCCCGGTGGCCGCATTCAAGCAGGTGATGACGGTGCAGCGTCTGCCGAAGACGCGCTCGGGCAAGATCCTGCGCGGCACCATGCGGGCGATCGCTGATGGGGAGGCGTGGAAGATGCCGGCAACCATCGACGATCCCGCAATCCTCGACGAGATCACCGGCGTCATGAACGCGCGCGGCATGATCAGCAAGGAGCGCTCCGGCGCATAGATCCCCGACGTCGGCGCAAACCGGCCGTCTTCAGACCCGTGGGCGCATCCTGCCGCGGGCGCACATCACTTTCAGCCATTCGGCAATATTCCGACGTCCGTTTGCGCAAGTCTGTTTACGATTCCGACGATATTCCGGACGTGCCCCATCGGTAGGATTATGGCGATGGCGGGGTCGGCGCACCGTCCGAAGAAGGGATTGCTCGACTATGGGGATGAGCGGACCAAGGGCAATCGTGGCCTGCTGGGAGCAGCTTCATGAGGCTGTGCTCGAACTCGCCACGCGGTGCGCAACGCCGCGCCAGCGCCTGCTCGCCATTGCCGAGCGGCAGATCCTGGCCGTGGCCGAACTTGTCGGTGAGCTGCGTGACCCTGAGCTCAGGGCCTGGATCATGCGTGTCGTGCGGCGGCTGCAGGGTACGCACGCCGCGCCGACGCGGTCCGCGGTCTTCGCCACCATCAACGCCATGTCGGACGAGGAGGTGGATGCCATCCTGCTGGAGATCGTCGCGATCTATGACGAGGTCACGCGCGTCGAGCTGATTGAGCGGATGCGCACGGCCGCAGCTTGATCCTCTCGCCGCGATGTGCCGGCAGGAGGCCTTGCCGCTTGCTGCAGGACCAGCGCCCTACGCCGCCCGCTTGTGCGCGGCCTTGGTGAAGGCTGCGACATAGTCCATGAGTGCATCTGAGGCCGCCGCCGCAGCCTCCGGATTGCCGGCGGCGATGGCGCGGGCCTGTGCCGCATGGAGGCGCGCGCACAGCGGCAGGTCGGCGGCGTCCCGGTGGTGCTGATACCAGAAGCGCCGCGACAGGCCGGCCAGGAGCTGCATGGTGCGGACGGCGAAGGTGTTGTGTGCGGCGTCCAGCATCAGAAGGTTCAGCTCCCGGTCGAGCCGCAGAAACTCCAGGGCATCGTTCGCGCGGCCGGCACGGTCGAGCCCGTCGGCGATGGCGCTGAAAGCGGCGCGTTGCTCGCCGGTTGCACGCGCCGCCGCGCTGCGGCTGATCAGCCGCTCGAGTTCCCGGCGCACCTCGATGACGAGGAGCTGCTCGTTGGCATCGATTGGCGTCACCTGCACGCCGCGGCGGGGCAGGATGGTGACCAGACCTTCGCGGGCGAGCCGCTGCAGCGCCTCGCGGATCGGCGTGCGGCCGAGGCCGACGGTTTCAGCGAGCGCCTGCTCGGATAGGAACTCGCCCGGCGCCAGCAGAAGTGTGGCAATCATCTCCTCGAGCCGCGTATACGCGAGGTCGGTCAGTGTGGTTGCCTTGATGGTGGGATCGGTCGTCAAATTCCGGATATTCTGGGACACGGTCAGGCCTCGGGCGGCGTTTGCGCTTCTCTATGCTAAAGACCGGTTCGGAGTCACGCGGGAAAAATGCCCGCTTTTCGGTCAGCGCTGGACTGCCCGGCGGGCGGTGCCGGGCCTTGCCAAGAGCCGTTGCAGCCGCTAAACAGCCCCCATCTCACACGCACACCTACTGCGCCGCGCCCGACCGAAAGCCCGGGCCGACGCTCCGGTGGGCTTTTTGCTTGTCCGTCGCGGCACAAGCAGGGCCTTCTTGGGTGGGCGGCGGATCAACCGGAAAACAGGAAACCACGACGCATGGCCCTGCCTGCATTCAATATGCGTCAGCTTCTCGAAGCTGGCGTGCACTTCGGCCACCAGAGCCACCGCTGGAACCCGAAAATGGCGCCCTACATTTTCGGCGTCCGCAATAACATCCACATCATCGACCTCGCCCAGACCGTGCCCCTGCTCCACCAGGCGCTGGTCGCGGTGAGCGACGTCGTCGCCAAGGGCGGCCGCGTGCTCTTCGTCGGCACCAAGCGGCAGGCCAGCGAGGCCGTCGCCGATGCGGCCAAGCGCTCGGCGCAGTATTACATTAACCACCGCTGGCTCGGCGGCACGTTGACCAACTGGAAGACGATCTCGCAGTCGATCCGGCGCCTGCGCCAGCTCGACGATATGCTCTCGGGCGATACCCACGGCCGCACCAAGAAGGAGCTGCTCAACCTCACGCGCGAGCGCGACAAGCTCAACCAGGGCCTCGGCGGCATCCGCGACATGGGCGGCCTTCCGGACCTGCTGTTCGTGATCGACACGAACAAGGAGGATATCGCGATCAAGGAAGCGCAGAAGCTCAAGATCCCGATCGTTGCGGTGGTCGATACCAATTGCGATCCCGATGGCATCGACTTCCCGATTCCAGGGAACGACGATGCCGGCCGCGCGATCACGCTCTACTGCGACCTCATCGCGCGCGCCGCGATCGATGGTCTCAGCCGGAGCCAGGCTGCGGCAGGGATCGATGTCGGGGCGGCTGAGGCGCCGCCGGAAGAGGAACTGCCGGACGTGCCGGCCTTCGTCGGTATTGACGCCCCGCGCGGCGAGGCGGACGACCTCAAGCGCATCAGCGGGATCAGCCCGAAGTTGGAGCAGAGTCTCAACGACCTCGGAGTTTATCATTTCTGGCAGATCTCGGACCTCGACGAGAGCGGCGTCGCTGCACTTGACGCCGCGCTGAAGCTCAATGGACGGGTCACCCGTGACAACTGGGTCGCGCAGGCCAAGAAGTTCGTTGACGAGGCGGCGGCCTGACGACGAGCCCATCGCCGCCGCGTGATGGGCCGACTATAGTGGCAACACGAGGCACGCCGCTGTTCGAGCGGCGTGCGCATTCCATTCCGCAGCAGCGGGCATTGGTCCGCGCTGCCCGAACCAAGGCAGGACAGCCAATGGCAAACGTGACCGCCAGCATGGTCAAGGAACTGCGCGACAAGACCGGCGCAGGGATGATGGACTGCAAGACGGCGCTGACCGAGACCGGCGGCGACATCGAGCAGGCGATCGACTGGCTGCGCAAGAAGGGCCTTTCCAAGGCGGCCAAGAAGGCGGACCGCGTGGCCGCGGACGGTCTCATCGGCATCGCCCTTGAGGGGACGACCGGCGCCCTGGTCGAGGTGAACTCCGAAACGGATTTCGTCGCCCGCAACGAGACGTTCCAGACCATGGTGCGCCAGATCGCGGCGCTCGCCGTCAAGGCCGGTGGCGATCTCGCAAAGCTGCTGGCCATGCCATATCCCGGCAAGGGCCACTCCGTCGACGACCACGTCAAGGAGATGATCGCCACGATCGGCGAGAACATGAGCGTACGCCGCACGGCGTCGCTCTCGGCGCCCGATGGCGCGGTCGCCAGCTATATTCACAACCGCGTGGCGGACAATGTCGGCCGCATCGGCGTCCTCGTTGCACTGAGCTCAAGTGGGGACAAGAGCAAGCTTGCTGAGATCGGCCGGCAGATTGCACTGCATGTCGCAGCCGCAAGCCCGCAGGCGGCCACGATCGAGCAGCTCGACAAGGCCCTCATCGAGCGCGAGCGCGGGGTCTACCTCGAGCAGGCCATGGCCAGCGGCAAGCCCAAGGAGATCGTCGAGAAGATGGTCGAGGGCCGGCTGCGCAAGGAGTTTTTCGGTCAGGTCGTGCTGACGGAGCAGATCTTCATGGGCCCTGGCGGCGACGGCAAGATCACCGTCGCGCAGTACCTCAAGGGGGAGGAGAAGACAGTCGGCGGTCCTATCAAGGTCGAAGGTTTCGTTCGATACGCGCTCGGCGAGGGGATCGAGCGCAAGACGACCGACTTCGCTGCCGAGGTCGCCGCAGCGGCCGGCCTCTCGAAGCGCAACTGAGCAAGGCGCACCCATAGAGCAAACGGCCCGGGCGCAAGTTCGGGCCGTTTTGCTTTGCGCTTGCGCGCCCGCGGGCATTTCCGGCTAGTGTGGTAATTGCGAAGTTCGCCACCGCTTTGCGGCAGGTGTCGGAGGCGGACCTCGGAATCTGCACCGCACGAGAGTCACGGGCTTGCTCGCGTCCTTCCGATCGCGACGTTCGTTCGAGAACCTGCTGCAGATAGTGGCGAACTTCGCGACCGGGACACGAGAGTGCGCACTGAGCACGGACAAGGAGATGTCACCATGGGCACCGCTCCCTTCGGCCCCGGCAACTACCGCTACATCCCGGCCGTCTTCCAGTATTCGGGCGGCGTTGCTGCCGAGCCGGGCTATCGCCTCGAGCGGGTCATGTTCAAGAACCCGATACCGCTCAAGGACGGCTTCGCCCGCATCGGCGAGATCATCCGCGGCGCCGGCCGCCCCCTCTCATCGTTCGCCGCCTGCGAGCTGCGCTCGCCCGAGCCTTTCTCCGAGGACGGCTTCCGCGCCTTCAACGAGATCTATGTTGGCACGCTCGCCGAGTGGGGCATCTTCGATCCGGCCACGCGCACGAACCCCGTCGCACGATCGAATGTCTGCCCGGAGATCGAGAAACCGGCCGGCCCTTCGTTCCACGCGTTCGTCTTCACGGTTCCCGATGCCGGTGCAGCGCCGTCTTTCCACGTCGCGGGCAGCGGCGAGGCGCCCGAAGGCAAGGCTAACTACCGTGATCACATCACGCGCCGCGGCGACGTTTCGCCGGCCGGCTTGGCCGAGAAGGCGCGCTTCGTCCTCGGCGAGATGGAGCGGCGCATGGGCGTGCTCGGCTTCACCTGGGCGCAGTCGACAGCCGCCCAGCTCTACACGGTTCACGATCCGCATCCTTTCCTCGCGACCGAAATCGTGCGCCGCGGTGCTGCGCGATGCGGCCTCACGTGGCACTTCGCGCGCCCGCCGGTCGTCGAGCTCGAGTTCGAGATGGATTGCCGCGGCATCGCCGTGGAGCGCGTCGTCTAGGGCATCGCTCTGACAAGCGGGAGCGTCCTCGCCGGGCTGCTTCGCCTGCTAAACCATCTTATGTGCCGGCGGGTGGTGTCGGCGTGGCAACCGGCGCTTCGGGCTGCGGCTGCGGCCGTCTGCGCCCGAAAATGCCGGGCAGGATCGCTGACGCGAGACGGTGGGCGCCGTCGCAGACTTCGTCGATGCGGGTGAGCGCGCTCTCGCCGCGCCGCAGGCGCCGGTCGAGGGCGGCCATCGTGCGCGCTAGGCCCGGGTCCTCGTCGTCGAGCCATGTGCGGAAGACGCTGGCGTAGACCGTCGCGAGGCCGATCGCGCGGGCGACCCCGGCGGGTCCGTCCGTGTTGACGCCGGCGGCGGCGAGCATCCAGTGCTGTGCATTCATGATGGCGCGGAGCTGCCCAATATCGGCAAAGCCGCTGCCGGCGATGGATTTGAGCGCGGCGCGATAGGGGCCGAGGACATCAAAGCGGCTCATGATCACCTCGAAGAGCGCGTCGCGCGTGCTCTGGTCGGGCGTACGGCGCGGCGCCCGGCGCAGCATCTCATCATCGACGAGGCCGCTGAATGCAACGAGCATCTCGGCCTTGCTGTCGAACGAAGTTTTGAGGTCCACGAGGGAGATGTCGGCCTTCTCGGCGATGTCCGCGAGCGAAATCTCGCGCCATGGCCGCTCGGCGGCGAGGGCAAGGGCTGCGGCGACGATGCGGCCCTTCGGCGTGGTCGTGTCGATCATCAGGCACCTCGCTCGAGAGAGAGAGACTTCTGTAAGAGACATAGGCACTTGGCGGCGGGACACAAGGCCGGCGGGGGCTATTGGGCCAGCTCGCGTGAGCGCCTGGTCGCCGCGGCCACTGCGGCGGTCATGAGCGCCTCGAGACCGTCCTTCGCCATCAGCACCTGCAGGGCGGCGTAGGTCGTGCCGTTGGGCGAGGTGACATTCTGGCGGAGTGTCGCGGCATCGAGGGGGGACTGGTGGAGCAGCTCACCCGCGCCCGAGACGGTCGCCCGTGCGAGCTGCATGGCGAGGTCCGCCTTGAGCCCGGCGGCGACACCCGCCGCCGCAAGCGCCTCGACAAGATAGAAGACATAGGCCGGACCCGACCCGGAAACGGCTGTCACCGGGTCGATCAGGGCTTCGTCATCCACCCAGGCGACCTCGCCGACGGCGGAGAGGAGCTCGGTCACGGTTCGCCTGTGGCGGTCCGTGACGTGCGCATTGGCCGCGGCGACGGTGATGCCGCGGCCAACCGCCGCGGGCGTATTGGGGATCGAGCGGACGACGGCCGCGCCCGCCGGGAGATGCTTCTCGAAGCTCGCGATCGTACGCCCGGCGGCAATGGACAGCACGACCGTCCCGGGCCCGACCAGCCGGGCGAGCGGCGGGAACACCTCATCCATCACCTGCGGCTTTACGGCCATGAGCAGCACCGACGGCGGCGCCGGGAGACTATCGACAGCATGGACGGTGCGAATGCCGTGCTTGGTCAGCAGCTCGGCGGTGGCCGGTGGCGGGCCAGGGTCCTGCACGATGATCTGCATCGGAGAGAGCCCGCGCTTGAGCCAGCCGGCGAGCATCGCGCCGCCCATGTTGCCGGCACCTGCAAGGACGAGGGGGCCATCGAGGCTTATCATGCGGAGCTGTCCTGCGTTTAATTCGGTGTCGCGATCATAGACGACGCGGCCGGCAAGGCGAGCACATTGCTCAGGGCGCGAAGTGGCGTGGCGGCGCGGCGACCCAGGGGTGGGAAGGGCCAACCGCCGCGATGCGCTGGACGATTCGCGATCGCGGGCGGTCTTCGCGGACCTGCTCGAAGGCGATCACGATGAGGCCGGCGGCGATGGCGACTTCGGCCAGCTCGTTCGGGCGCAGAAGAAAATCCGGGTTCGACGGCCGGCCGCCGAGACGCTCGTGGCCGCACGCGAACGTCTCGTAGATGAGCATCCCATCGGGCGCGACGGCAGCGCCGATCGCGGGCAGGATCGGCCGCCAAAGGTAGTTCGTGACGATCACACCGGCGAAGGCGCGCCCCGCCAGCGGGAACGGCGCACCGCCCTCGAGATCCGCGGTGATGACCTCGACATCCGGGCGTGCGGCAAGATCGCCGAGCCGCGAGGTGTCGCGGTCGATCGCCGTGACGGTCAGCCCCCGCCGAAGTGCCAGACGCACATGGCGCCCGGCGCCGCAGGCTATATCCAGCACGCGTTGGCCCGGCGCGACGCCAGGCAGGAATCTCGCCACCCACGGCGAGGGTGGCATGTCGGCGGGCGGATGGGATCGGGTGGCGGGCATCGGCTGGCGAGCCAAGAACTGAACGGGGGTGAGGATGAGCGCCTGCGGCCCCGGTGCGCCGGCAAGGCAATTGTGCTGCAACCACATTTTCCCATATATGGGCGCATGGCAGCATCCTCGGCAATCCGCTACGCAAAGATGCACGGTCTCGGCAACGAGATCGTGGTCGTTGATCTGCGCGGCACCTCCAAGCGCTTCACCGCCGAGGAAGCCGCTGCCATTGCATCCCGGCCAGAGACCCACTTCGACCAGATGATGGTGCTGCACGATCCGCCACGTCCGGGCCTTGATGCGCAGATCCTGATCTACAACACCGACGGCTCGCTGGCCGAGGCCTGCGGCAATGGCATGCGCTGCGTCGGGCTGATCGCTGCACGCGACACCGGCCGGACGGCGTTCACCTATCAGACGGCGGGCGGCATCCTCGATGTGCGCTACGAGAGCCCTGCCTCGATCTCCGTCGACATGGGCGAGCCGCGCTTCGGCTGGCAGGACATCCCGCTTTCCGAGCCCTTTTACGACACGCGCCGCATCGAGCTGCAGGTCGGCCCGGCCGACAAGCCGATCATCCATTCGCCTGCGGTCGTCAATGTCGGCAATCCGCACGCCATCTTCTGGGTCGATGATCCTGCTGCGATCGACCTCGGCCGTATCGGGCCGATGCTCGAGTACCATCCGCTCTTTCCCGAGCGGGCCAACATCTCGATTGCCCGCATCGACAGCCGTGAGGCCATCACGTTGCGCACCTGGGAGCGGGGCGCCGGCTTGACGCGCGCGTGCGGCTCGGCGGCCTGCGCAGCGGCGGTCTCGGCGGCGCGCATCGGTCTCACCGAGCGCAAGGTGACCGTGATGCTCCCCGGCGGCCCTCTGGTCATCGAGTGGCGGGCCGACAACCACATCATCATGACAGGCCCGGCCGAACTCGAGCACGAGGGCACGCTCGACGAGATCGCACCTGCGGCGGCCGGATAGGCGCTCATGGACGACTCCGCCACCATTGCCCCGCCGATCGGGGAGGCCATGCCGGCGCAAAGTGCAGCGTCTGCGTTGCGCGCCGACGGCGTCGAGATCATCACGCTGGGTTGCCGTCTCAATGCCTATGAATCCGAGGTCATGCGCGGCCATGCGGCCGCGGCCCGCCTTGGCGCGACGATCATCGTGAATACGTGCGCCGTTACCGCCGAGGCCGTCCGGCAGGCACGTCAGGCCATCCGCAAGGCACGCCGCGCCAATCCTGAGGCACGGGTCGTCGTGACCGGCTGCGCCGCGCAGATCGCGCCCGAGCACTTCGCGGCCATGCCCGAGGTCGACCACGTCATCGGCAACGGCGAGAAGGTTGCGGCTCAGACCTGGACCGCGCTTGCGCTCGGCGACAGCCCGCGCGTCGCCGTCGACGACATCATGTCGGTGCGCGAGACCGCGGGACACCTCGCTGCGGGGTTCGGCAGCCGCGCGCGCGCCTTCGTACAGATCCAGAACGGGTGCGATCATCGCTGCACGTTCTGCATCATTCCCTACGGGCGCGGGCCCTCGCGCTCGGTGCCCGCAGGTGCGGTCGTATCGCAGATCAAGGCGCTCGTCGCCTCCGGCCACGCAGAGGTGGTATTGACGGGGGTCGATCTCACATCGTGGGGATCGGACCTACCCGCCGCACCGCGGCTCGGCAGTCTCGTGCGCCGCATTCTCCGCCTCGTGCCGGAACTCAAGCGCCTGCGCATTTCGTCGATCGACAGCATCGAGGCCGATTCCGAGCTGATCGACGCGATTGCCGGCGAGCCGCGCCTGATGCCGCACCTCCATCTTTCGCTCCAGTCCGGCGACGACATGATCCTCAAGCGGATGAAGCGGCGCCATCTGCGTGCTGATGCCATCCGCTTTTGCGATGAGGTGCGGCGCCTGAGGCCCGATATCGCGTTCACCGCCGATCTCATCGCCGGCTTTCCAACCGAGACGGAAGCCATGTTTGCCAATACGCTGGACTTGGTCGATCGGTGCGGCCTTGCCGGTCTTCACGTCTTCCCGTTCTCACCGCGCGCGGGCACGCCGGCAGCACGCATGCCCCAGCTCGATCGGGCAACGGTCAAAGCGCGCGCCGAGCGACTGCGGGCCGCGGGACAAAGCGCCACAGAACGCCATCTGCGAACACAGATCGGTCGCGAACTATCAGTACTTGTCGAAAAGCCCGGGCTTGGTCGTGCCGAGGATTTTACCGAGGTGCGCCTTGCCGATACGTACCCCGTTGGCCATATCGTCCGGATACGCGCCGGCGGCCATGACGGTCAGCGGCTGCGGGCGGAAGGTGGATCGTGAGCGCACCAGAAGAGAAAAAGCGTGGCCTGTTCGGGCGCCTGTTCGGCGGTGCGCCACTGCCGGAGGCCGAGCCGACGCCGACGCCTGAGCCAGGGACCCAGGCTGAGCCGCAGACCGCTCCCGAGGCCAAACACCCCGCGCACGATGCCGGTGCCGCTGCCGCGGTGGTGATGGACGAAGCGCGCGCCGGAAGCCCCGCGGAGGCGGCCAAGCCGGAGGCCGCGCCGGCGCAGAAAGCCGGCTGGTTCTCACGCCTCAGGGCTGGCCTTACCAAGACCTCATCGAAACTCTCCGAAGGCATCACCAGCCTCTTCACCAAGAGCCGCCTCGATGTCGATACGCTTGACGATCTCGAGGATCTGCTCATCCAGGCCGACCTCGGCGTCGAGACGGCGACCCGGATCACCACAGCGCTGTCCCAGGGCCGCTACGCCAAGGGTATTTCACAGGAGGATGTGCGCGGCGTCCTCGCCGCTGAGGTCGAGCGGGTGCTCGCGCCGGTCGCCAAGCCGCTTGTCCTCGACCCCTCGCGCAGACCGCACGTCATCCTCGTAGTGGGCGTCAACGGTGCGGGCAAGACGACGACGATCGGCAAGCTCGCGCAGCAGTTCAGGCGCGCGGGCCGGTCGGTGATGCTGGCTGCCGGCGACACCTTCCGCGCCGCCGCCATCGACCAGCTCAAGATCTGGGGCGAGCGCACCGGATCGCCGGTCGTCGCGCACAAGGTCGGTGCCGATGCCGCTGGCCTTGCCTTTGATGCCCTCAAGGCCGCCCGTGAGGCCGCCAGCGATGTCCTCCTGATCGACACGGCAGGGCGGCTGCAGAACAAGCAGGCCCTGATGGACGAGCTGGAGAAGGTCGTGCGTGTACTGCGCAAGATCGATCCTTCGGCACCGCACACGGTGCTCCTGGTGCTCGACGCGACGACCGGGCAGAATGCCTTGTCTCAGGTCGAGGTCTTCAAGGACAGGGCGGGGGTTACGGGGCTCGTCATGACGAAGCTCGATGGCACGGCGCGGGGAGGCATCCTTGTCGCCATCGCAGCGCGCTTCGGCCTGCCGGTCCACGCGATTGGCGTCGGTGAGGCGGCGGACGATCTCCAACCGTTCGATGCCAAGGAGTTTGCGCGGGCTATTGCGGTCGGTTAATCAGTCCCGGCCATAATGAATGGACTGCCGGGGCGACGGGACCATCTTGACGAGGAAGCAGGTATCAGGGCGCGTTTCATGAATTGGTTGACGAAGCACTATCCTTTCAACGGCGTCCAGACCGTCAACATCCTCGGGGAGATGGGACCGCTGGTCGCCATGTTCCTCGTCAACGGGATTTGGGGCATCGCCGCTGGCACCTGGGCGCTGATTGGGACGACCATCATCGCGCTCATCTCGACGCTGGCCATTCTTGGTCGCCCGCCGATCATGCCCTTCATTGCTGGCGGGGTGAGCGTCACATTCGGCGTGCTGACGCTCGTCACCGGCGATCCCAAGTGGGTGCAGATCAAGGTCACGCTTTTCAACACGTTTGTCGCGGCGCTTCTATGGTGGGGTCTCAAGACGGACCGCAACTTTTTCCGCTTCGTCTTCGGCACGACGTTCCATTACACGCCCGAAGGCTGGAACAAGCTGACGGCGAACCTGGCCTGGTTCTTCCTCGTGACGGCGGCGTGCAATGAGGCTGTTCGGCTCGGCTTCCAGCATACCGAGTTCTGGGCTCTCAACCGGCTCTTCACCGGCCTCGACGTGTGGATCCTCTTCAAGCTTTTCGTCGTCATGCCGATGACCGCGCTGTTCCTGTGGTGGCAGGTGCGCCTGCTGCAGCGCCACCGCGTGCCGGTGGAGAACAAGCCGGGCCGGCAATAGCCTGCCGCGGCACCACGCGGGTATGCTGCACGCGTGCGGCCGGTACGGTTCAGGAGTTCAATGATGAATGCCCCGGTTCCCCGCGAGGGCAATGCCACCGCGGCTCCTCCTGCCGCAAGCAAGCAACTCGGCAAGCTGATCCTCGATCTGGCGCCGCTGCTGCTGTTCTTTGCCACCTACATGGCATCGGAAATCTACATCGCGACCGCGGTCCTCATGGCCGCGAGCGTCGTCTCGATGATCGTGTCGCGGATCTGGCTCGGACACATCTCCGCGACACTGGTGCTGACGACGGTGCTGGTCGTCGCCTTTGGGGCTCTGACGCTCTGGCTCAACGACCCGCGCTTCATCAAGATGAAGCCGACCATGGTCAATCTGCTGTTCGCACTCGCCCTCGGCGGCGGGCTGCTCGTCGGACGCAATGTGCTTGAGCTCCTGCTCGGTCAGGCCCTCCGACTTACGGAGGCAGGTTGGCGCAAGCTCACCTACCGCTGGATCGGCTTTTTCGTTGTTATGGCCGCGCTCAACGAGATCATCTGGCGGAACTTCAGCGAGGCGACATGGGCGAGTTTCAAGGTCTTCGGCATTCTGCCGATCACGATCGTCTTCGCCATGCTGCAGGTCGGGCTCATCCAGCGGCACGGGCTCGAAAAGGCGGACGACACCCCCGTGCATTAGTTGGCTGTATGACAGCAGTCCGTATTTGATCTGATCCGGCAGATCTGTTTCAATCCTGCGCGATGGATTCGGCCATCGGCGCTGATCTCGCTCTCGAACGAAGCGGGCTGGATGCGAGTGCCTGTTCCGCCACACATTTCTGCGTCCGGTGTCAGCAGGTCCCCCGATGGCTTCCAGCACTGCAGCGCGACCGATTGGGGCCCCTGGGAATGACGGCGTTTCGACAGATGAAACATAAAGCGCAACACACGCCTCAGCGGGCAGAGCCGGCGGCCCTCGTGCGGTCGCCGATACATCTCCTGCACCGGGCCGGCCAGTGCGCGAGCGACATCTTCGCGAGCGAGATGGCCTCTCTCGACATCACGCCGCGCCAGTTCGCAATTTTGCTGACCGTGGCCCAGAACGAGGGCCTGAGCCAGACGGATCTCGTGCTCCTGACGGGGATCGATCGCTCAACGCTTGCCGATATCGTGCGCCGGATGCTGAAGAAGGGGCTCATCCAGCGCCGGCGGACGCGCGAGGATGCCCGCGCCTATGCGGTCAAGCTCACCGACGAAGGGTTGCGCGTTCTCGCGGCGGCGCGGCCCAAGGTCGAGGCTGTGGATGCGCGCCTCCTCGCGACGCTCCGAGCGGACCAGCGGATGAGCCTGGTCGAGGATCTGAGGGCGATCGTCGCGTCGCTGCAGACGCCCAGCGGCAAGCCGGACGGGCGCCCGTAGCGCCCGCTCAGGCCGCCTTGGCGATGAGTTTCCGGTTCACCAGCGTCTCGGCGATCTGCACGGTGTTGAGTGCGGCACCTTTGAGCAGGTTGTCCGAGACGATCCACATGGCAAGGCCGTGCTCGACGGTCGCGTCCTCGCGGATGCGCGACACGTAGGTCGCGAACTCGCCCGCGGCTTCGACCGGGGTGACGTAGCCGCCGGGCTCGCGCTTGTCGACGACCATGATGCCCGGCGCCTCGCGCAGGATCGACCGCGCCTCGGCGACCGAGATTGGCCGCTCGAATTCGATGTTCACAGCCTCGGAGTGGCCGACGAAGACCGGCACGCGCACGCAGGTCGCGGTCACCTTGATCTTGGGATCGAGGATCTTCTTGGTCTCCGCCAGCATCTTCCATTCCTCTTTCGTGTAGCCGTCCTCCATGAAGACGTCGATCTGAGGAATGCAGTTGAAGGCGATCTGCTTAGGGAACTTCTTCGGCTCGACTTCCTGGCCAGGAACGTACTTCCCCTTGGTTTGGGCCCAGAGCTCGTCCATGGCCTCCTTGCCGGCGCCGGACACCGACTGGTACGTCGAGACGACCACGCGCTTGATCTGCGCCGCGTCGTGGAGCGGCTTGAGGGCCACCACCATCTGGGCCGTCGAACAGTTCGGGTTTGCAATGATGTTCTTGCGGCTCTTGCGGGCCATGTAGTCGACGAGCACGTCGGCGTTCACCTCGGGAACGACCAGCGGCACGTCGGCGTCGTAGCGCCAAGCCGACGAATTATCGATGACGATACAGCCCTTGGCCCCGATGCGTGGGCTCCACTCCTTGGAAACCGCGCTGCCCGCAGACATCAGGGCGAAGTCGACCTTGGAAAAGTCGAACCTCTCGAGGTCCTGGCATTTGAGGGTCTTCTCGCCGAACAGGACCTCGACGCCGACCGAGCGGCGCGAGGCCAGGGCATACACCTCGTCGACCGGGAATTCCCGCTCGGCGAGTACGTTCAGCATTTCCCGGCCTACATTGCCGGTGGCACCGATGATGGCGACCTTGTAGCCCATGACAGTTCCCCTGGAGGGTCGGCGCGCCCGTCGCGGCTGTGCGGAATTGCGAGGCCGTCTTGCGAAGCGCTGCCGTCACTTAGCGATTTGAGGCCCGAGCGGCAAGGGGAAGCGCGCAATTTGCGCCTTTGGGGGGCCTCGTGTCTGCACCGCCGCGCGGTGTGCGCCGCGCTTATGTGATCGTAAACCACACTCTGAGGAATTGATGCTAGGTTGGTCCACTCTTGACGGAAATTGGTGTTCTTCTATGACGAGCGGGCCGGTCGGCGCGCGTGCAGCTGGCAGCCTGCACGGGAAGTTCAGTACGTGGCCGTGGGCACGCGCCGCATGGGCGCGCGGCGGAACCCGGCTCGAGAGGTGATGATGATCCGCTATCAACTCAACTGCGCCGAGGGGCACACCTTCGAGGCCTGGTTCAGCTCCAGCAAGAGCTATGACGCCCAGGTTCGGCGCAAGGAGGTGACGTGCCCGGTCTGCGGCACGTCGGAGGTCAAGAAGGCGATCATGGCGCCACGCATCGCCCGCACGAGGGGCCGCAAGCGCGCCGCGCCGGCGGAGGCGCCCGCGCCGGCCGCCGCGCGCGAGCCCCAGCATATGCTCAACGGCGAGCAGAGGAAGCTGCTCGCCCAGATGCGCCAGTTGCGCGATGAGATGCTGGCGAAGTCTGATTACGTCGGCCCGCGTTTTGCCGAGGAAGCGCGGCGCATTCACAACGAGGAAGCGCCGGCACGGGGCATCCACGGCGAGGCAACGCCCGAAGAGGTGGCCGAGCTCAAGGAGGAAGGGGTCGAGGTATATCCCGTCCCCATACTTCCGGACGATCACAACTGAGGCCCAAAGCCGATGCAGGCCCGCTCATCGCCGTCGGGCGGAGATTGGCAGCGATCGGCGATTCCATGAGCCGGGCTCTTCGACTAGAGTGCGGCCCGCACGGACAGGTGGCCGAGTGGTTTAAGGCAGCGGTCTTGAAAACCGCCGTGGGTTCACGCCCACCGGGGGTTCGAATCCCTCCCTGTCCGCCAGCTCATCAATTTATCTCGGTGTGATCAACGAGTTACGAGAACTCGTCGGCGGAACAATCGGTCGGACTCACAACTCGCGCGAGGATGCCGGGCGCAGCGTACTGGGCTCGACGCCCCAGCTCTTCTCGCGATCGGACCACGTGAGTAGATCAACGTGCTGGCATTCTTCAAGAACCACCTGACCCGCCGAAGCACCGCCGCGCCGCCGGCGCATTGACCTTCACGACCCCACGGCTTCCATCGCCGTCGAGATCCAAGCCGCGGCGGCGCGCCGATTGCCCAAGGCCACGCGATGACCGTCGAGCAACTCGAGGCCCTCCCCATTGCTGCGGATAAGGGCATCGGCGCGGTGTGCGTGACGGTGACAAAGTAGGCCAGTGAAGCGGCGGCGTTGTGCTTATGCGAGGTGCCCGAAAAGGGAGCCAGTGGCTAGTCTTACTGTGTCATAAACGGGCGGCATGGGCGGCATCTCGCTTGCGGTGGCAGCATGGACATCGCGGCAGGAGCTTGGCAAGCGCGATAGCGATGCGACCACGCAGCGTGGTGATTGACAGTGGGGCGTGTCGCTCAGACCGCAGTGGCGTGGCCACGCGGCTTGACGTTTTGCCGCGGCGGAGGCACGGCGGGCGCGAGCGCGAGTTGGATCAAGGCTGAGGGGGAACAGGGCTCCTTTCGGAGACCAGGAATCCGTAAGCCAACAGTAAGACTAGCAGACAGCCTGCGAGGCCAACTTCTCGTGTTTAAGCAGCCATTGCGAGACTTCGTCAGGAAAACGATCTCGCAAGAAATCGTACTGACGACCCAACAAATCAATCAACTTGCGCCTCAGCCTCGGAGGCAGATCATGGTCTTCGCCCTTAAACACGGTCCTCCCCAAGTTTAACGGGGGAAGCGGGTGCAAGGCGTCGAACGAGCCTAAGATCTTTCGGAGCGCATCAGCCGGATCATTGGCAATGCTAGATCGTGCCCCAGGCCGTGGTGTAGCAGGTTGGTCTTGGTCCGAACTCGATGTCCGGCTCGGGCCACGTGCTCAGGCCGCCGGGATGCGGCGGGGCCGAGCCTGTGGATCATCGCTCAGG